>NZ_BAAAZG010000001.1:0-682342 GCF_039536785.1 Actinomadura miaoliensis | reverse complement strand
GAGGAGGTGAAGGCCACGGTGACGCAGCCGGAGACGCCGCCGCCGTGACCGTGGCACCGCAGGCCACAGCCCAGGGGCATCGACTCGGCGCCCGAGGCGTCGTCGCCCGCCGTCATCGCGACCGGCAGGCCGGGCCGGAGGAGGCGGCCGCCGACCACCGCGACCGGGAACCGGTTCAGGTCGGCGATGGTCGCCAGGATCTCTCCGGACGACACCGCCGCTGAGCGCCGTCATGTCGAGGGTGACGTCACGGCCGTCGCGCCGGACGGTGACGTAGCCGATCGCGCGGCGACGGCCGTGACCACCGTTAGGACGAGCCGTGCACCTGCGGATCTCATGACGACGATCGTCGTCGCGCGGTCACCGGGGCGGCGTCAGGATCGTCCCTGGACCGTCCCCGAGAGCGCGTCCGGCCCGGACGTCCCGCTGTGAGGCGGGACGTCCGGGCCGGAGTGGCGCGTCGGGGCGCGCGGGTCAGTCGGTGCCGGACTCGATGGCGGCGTGGTCGAGCATCTCGTCGTCGGCCGGGACCGTGGTCGGGACGGCGCCGCGGGAGGCGATCGCCTCGGCGCCGCCCTCGGGCATCGCCCCGATCAGCCCGGTCGAGGCCGCCTGCGCGGCGCCGATCAGCGGCGGGTGGGCGCTGCCGACCATGCCGAGCGCGGCGTACTGTTCGAGCTTGGCGCGCGAGTCGGCGATGTCGAGGTTGCGCATGGTCAGCTGGCCGATGCGGTCGACCGGCCCGAAGGCCGAGTCCTCGGTGCGCTCCATGGACAGCTTGTCGGGGTGGTAGCTGAGCGCCGGCCCGGAGGTGTCCAGGATGGAGTAGTCCTCGCCGCGCCGCAGCCGCAGCGTCACCTCGCCGGTGACCGCCGCCGCCACCCAGCGCTGCAGCGACTCGCGCAGCATCAGCGCCTGCGGGTCCAGCCAGCGGCCCTCGTACAGCAGCCGGCCGAGCCGCCGCCCCTCGTTGTGGTAGATGGCGAGGGTGTCCTCGTTGTGGATCGCGTTGACCAGCCGCTCGTAGGCCGCGTGCAGCAGCGCCATGCCCGGCGCCTCGTAGATGCCGCGGCTCTTGGCCTCGATGACCCGGTTCTCGATCTGGTCGGACATGCCCAGGCCGTGCCGCCCGCCGATGGCGTTGGCCTCCAGCACCAGGTCGACGGCCGAGGCGAACTCCTTGCCGTTGATGGTCACCGGCCGGCCCTGCTCGAAGCCGATGGTGACGTCCTCGGCGGCGATCTCGACGGCCGGGTCCCAGAACCGCACGCCCATGATCGGTTCGACGATCTCGATGCCGGCGTCGAGGTGCTCCAGCCTCTTGGCCTCGTGGGTCGCGCCCCAGATGTTGGCGTCGGTGGAGTAGGCCTTCTCCGTGCTGTCGCGGTAGGGCAGGTCGTGGGCGAGCAGCCACTGCGACATCTCCGTGCGGCCGCCGAGCTCGCTGACGAAGTCGGCGTCCAGCCACGGCTTGTAGATGCGCAGGGACGGGTTGGCGAGCAGCCCGTACCGGTAGAACCGCTCGATGTCGTTGCCCTTGAACGTGGAGCCGTCGCCCCAGATCTGCACGTCGTCCTCGAGCATGGCGCGCACCAGCAGGGTGCCCGTCACGGCCCGTCCGAGCGGGGTGGTGTTGAAGTAGGCGCGGCCGCCGGAGCGGATGTGGAACGCTCCGCAGGCCAGCGCCGCCAGCCCTTCCTCGACGAGCGCCGTCCGGCAGTCGACCAGCCGGGCGATCTCGGCGCCGTACGCCGTGGCGCGCCCGGGCACCGAGGCGATGTCGGGCTCGTCGTACTGGCCGACGTCGGCGGTGTAGGCGCAGGGGACCGCGCCCTTCTCGCGCATCCACGCGACCGCGACCGAGGTGTCGAGGCCACCGGAGAAGGCGATCCCGACACGTTCACCGACAGGCAGAGAAGTGAGCACCTTGGACACGAGTACAAGTATATGCACACCAATGCATGATCATGCAACCCGGACGACGGGACCTCGGCAATGCGGGCGACGGTGCGGTGCTACCGAACCTTCTGGGAGGCGGCGGCCTCGGGGCGCAGGTCCCGGATGCCGAGGCGATGCGCGGGCTCGTCGGGAAGCGCGATCGTGCTGGTGACGCGCAGGTCGGGTGCGGCGTGGAGGAGCTCGCCGGACTCCATCGGCCGCCAGCCGGGGTTGTCGTCCATGCGTTCGCTGGCGACCACCACCGCGGGCGCGGCGGCCAGGTCGGCGCAGTGGACGCGCATGCGGCCCGCGGTGCCGCTGTGGTCGAGATGCCGGTCGCCGTGGTGGCCGCCGCCCCGGCGTTCGAGCACGTACAGCGCGTGGGTGTCGGGATACCGCAGGGCCCACAGCCCCTGCGGGGTCGTCAGGACCATGTTGAGCGCGTACACCGGCAGGTTCCGGGCGATCCAGCGGGCGGCGCGCACGATGCCGCCGGCGACGTCGCCGTCACCGGACCTCAGCTCGCGGGTGATCAGGGCGAAGAACCGTTCGGAGTCGGTGTCGCCGCCGACCAGCGACCGGGCCGGGCCCAGTTCCGCGTCGAGCCGGTCCAGGCCCTCGATCACCCCGTTGTGCGCGAACAGCCGCCCGTCCTGTTCGAAGGGGTGGGTGTTGCGCCGCTCCAGCCCACCGGTGGAGGCGAAGCGGATGTGGGCGAGGAACGTCGCCGACCTCACCTGCTCGGCCTCTTCGGCGAACGCCCTGTCGGCGTACGCGGCGATGGGCGCCTTGTGCAGCCGCGGGGTGCCGTCGGTGTCGAAGAAGCCCAGGCCGGTGCCGTCCGGATCCCGGTGGCTCTGGTCGCTGAGGCTGTCGGGGGCGTCCAGCAGCCAGAAGGTGGCGCGGGTGCGCCGCGGAGAGCTGCTCATCCCGAAGAGACGGCACATGGACAGGGCTCCTCGTCGGGTGAACGGTCAGTGGTCGCTGTGGCGCCGGGGTCGCCTGGTCTCGGCACCGTGGGCGAAGGAGGCGGCGTCCTCGGGGGTCCGGCACGGCCGGGTCTGCCGTCGCAGGCGCGGCAGGACCCGGCGCAGGTCGTCCAGCAGCAGGTCCGCCAGGTCGTGGCTGAAACCGTTGCGGACCACGATCCGCAGCACCGCCAGATCGGTGCGGTTCGGCGGGAAGGTGTAGGCGGGCACCAGCCAGCCGTGCTCGCGCAGCGCGGCCGAGACGTCGTACACGGTGAACCCGCCGATCTCCTCCCGCAGCCGGAACGCGAACACCGGTGCCTGGCCGCCGTCGCTGACCAGCTCGAACGGGCCCAGGGCGGCGATGTGCCCCGCCAGGCGGGTGGCGACGTCCCGGCACGTCTGCTGGACCCGCCGGTAGCCCTCGAAGCCCAGCCGCAGGAAGTTGTAGTACTGCGCGACCACCTGGGCGCCCGGGCGGGAGAAGTTCAACGCGAAGGTGGGCACCTGCCCGCCCAGGTAGGTGACGTCGAACACCAGGTCGTCGGGGAGCGCCTCGGCGTCCCGCCACAGAGCCCAGCCGACGCCCGGCATGACCAGCCCGTACTTGTGGCCGGAGGTGTTGATCGACGCCACCCGCGGCAGGCGGAAGTCCCACTCCAGCTCCGGGTCGAGAAACGGTGCGATCATGGCCCCGGACGCCCCGTCGACGTGGACGGGCACGTCGAGGCCGGTCCGCTCCCGCAGGTCGTCCAGCCGCGCGGCCAGGTCGGCGACGGGCTCGTAGCTGCCGTCGAACGTCGAACCCAGGATGGCCACCACGCCGATGGTGTTCTCGTCGCACAACGCCACCGCCGCCTCGGGGCTCAGGTGGTACCGGTCGCCCTCCAGGGGGACGTACCGGGGCTCCACCTCGAAGTAGTCGGCGAACTTCTCCCAGCAGATCTGGACGTTGACGCCCATCACCAGGTTCGGCCGGTCGGCCGGCCGGCCCTGCGCGCGGCGGCGGTGCTGCCAGCGCCGCTTGAGCGCCAGCCCGCCCAGCATCGCCGCCTCGCTCGACCCGGTCGTCGAGCAACCCACCGCCCGCCGCGGGTCCGGTGCGTGCCACAGCCGGGCCAGCATGTGCACGCACCGCAGCTCCAGCTCGGCCGTCTGCGGGTACTCGTCCTTGTCGATCATGTTCTTGGCGGCGCACTCGGCCATGAGCCGCTGCGCCTGCGGCTCGGCCCAGGTGGTGACGAACGTCGCCAGGTTCAGCCGTGCGTTGCCGTCGAGCATCAGCTCGTCGTGCACCATCTGGTAGGCCGTCCGCGGATCCATCTCCCGCGCCGGAAGCGCGTACCGGGGAACCCGCACCGGCTCCCGGCTGAAGATCGGATTGGCCTCCAGATCACGGCTGCCCCGCCCGTTGTGCCGCGGTTGCTTCAAGACCATCGCTGCACCCCCCGACCCGACGCGTTCGTCGTGGTAGGGGATGCCTTCCCGCCGGACGGTGCGGGACACCCTCCCGGGGGGCCGGCGCACCCGGCCCCTGACCAGGCGGGCCCTACTTCCAGCCCCCGTAGGGGACGGTGAGCACTTCCATGTTGTGGCCGTTGGGATCGTCGAAGTACACGCCCCGGCCGCCGTCCCGGCGGTTGATCTCTCCGGGGCCGCTGTGGTCGGGGTTGGCGTAGTAGGGGATGCCCGCCTCCGTGATCCGGCCGAAGATCTCGTCGAACTCCTCCTCGGTCACCAGGAACGCGCAGTGGTGCCAGCGGAAGTCGGTGGAGTCCATGAAGTCGAGCGTGACGCCGTTGCTCGTCGTCACGGGCACGAACGGGCCCATCGGCGGGCCAGTCTCCACGCCGAGCACGTGGGCGAGGAACTCCGCCGACGTCTTCCTGTCACGCGCGGGGATGATGATGTGGTTGAGCTGTACCGACATGATCGTCACCTTCCGTCGGCCGGCGTCTCTGCCACCAGTCTGCGACCTCGACCTTGGTCGAGGTCAACGGGGACGGCGAGGTGATCATTTGTCGGTGCGAGGCGCCATAATCGGCGGCGTGATCGATGAGATTCAGCGGGGCGACCTGCGGCAGTACGTCCGGCTCCTGCTCGCGTTGGGCGACGACGACTTCGACGGCGTCGTGGAGAAGGGCGCGCAGTACCTGGAGGACGCTCCCGGTGCCGGGTCGCTGGCGCGGCGGTTCGCCGAGGAGGAGTTCGCCGGACACCTGGCCGACCAGCGGGCCTGGCCGGAGGTCCTCGACTCCGACCGGCTGCTGCGCGCGTTCCGCGACCTCGACCTCGCGGGGATCGTGGCCCGGGCCGACTTCGCCTGCTGCCAGAACTGCGGGGTCGGCGAGATCGGCGGGGAGGTGCCCGAGGACGAGCGGCACGCCTACCGCGGCTACGTCTTCTGTCACCGGCAGGACATGGAGAGCGCCGTGCGCGGCGACGGGCTGTTCCTCTCCTACGGCGTCTTCACCGACGCCGCCCGGCAACTGGCCGCCGACCAGGCCGGCATCGGCGCGGAGGTGGCCGCGGCGCTTCGCCGCCACGGCCTGGAGGTGGACTGGAACGGGGATCCCGCCAAGCGGATCGGCGTGCCCCTCACCTGGCGCCGCCGGCGCTTCGGCCGGTTCGCCGCCTGGCCTGACGGCCCCGCGCCGGCCGTTCCCGTCCCCGGCGGCCTGTCCGTCAGCTACTGCGACTACCGCCGGGGCCGCTACGAGGATCGTCCCGTGCCGGTGTCACTGGCGGAGGCCCGAACCGTCCTGCACGCCCTGACCCCCAGGGAGAACAACTTCGCCGTCTTCGAGGGCCGGTCGGGCGGGGTCGTCCAGATGCGCTGGGAGAAAGGGCGCCGGCTGTGGCTGGAGAGCCCCGACCCGGCCGCCGGCTGCTCACGCGGGCGTCATGTGACCCCCGACGAGGCCGACGACCTGGTGGCCGTCCTGGCCCGCGAGGACCGCGTGGCCCTCGACCGCCTGGGCGACGTGAAGACCGTCCCCTGGGCCTGAGCCGCAGCCGGCCGCCGGGCGCGGGGGCTGAAACGCGCCCGATTTCTGGCGGCCGGATCTTCGTGCCGGGTCAGTCGGCCTGGTTCCACAGGTCGGGGCCGAAGACCTCGTAGTGGATGCGCTCGTCGGCGATTCCCGCGGTGAGCAGTGCCCGGCGGACGCCGCGCATGAACGGGATGGGGCCGCACATGTAGACACGGGCCTTGGGCGGCAGGGACAGCCCGGTGATGTCCATGAGACCGGTGCGGATCTCCTCGCCCGCCGCCGACGCGGTGCCGTCCGGCTGTTCGTACCAGGTGACCCGGTGCAGGCCGGGCATGGCGCGGGCGGCGGTGGCGATCTGGTCGCGCAGCGCGTGGGTGCGTGGCGAACGGTCGGCGTGCAGGGCCAGGACGCGCCGGTCGGGGGCGGTGGCCGCCAGGTGGTCGATCATCGCGGCGACGGGAGTGACGCCGATGCCGGCGCTGATCAGCACGAGCGGGTCGGACTCGTCGTCCAGGACCAGGTCGCCGAACGGCGGGGACACCTCCAGCAGGTCGCCCTCGGCGACGTCGTGGTGCAGGAAGGACGACACCGCGCCGTCGGGCGTGCCGCCGTCGCCGCGCACCCGGCGCACGGTGATCTGGATGGCGTCGTCGGCGGGGACCCGTGACAGCGAGTACTGGCGGGGCTGGCGGAGCCCGTCGGGCAGCGTCACGGCGACGCTGACGTACTGGCCGGGGCGGTAGCCGGGGACGCCCTGCCCGTCGGCGGGCTCCAGGACGAGGGAGAACACGTCGTCGGTCTCGGGGCGGCGCGCCACGACCCGCCACGGGCGGAACGGCCCGGCGGGCGAGCAGGACGCCTGCTGGTAGAGCCGTGCCTCCTCGGCGACCAGCAGCGTGGCGAACAGCCAGTACACCTCCGACCAGGCCGCGTGCACCTCGGGCGTCACCGCGGCACCCAGCACGTCCGCCACCGCCTCCATCAGGTGGCGGCCGACGATCGCGTACTGCTCGGGACGCACGCCGAGGGAGGCGTGCTTGTTGGCGATGCGCGACAGCATCAGCCGCACGGAGGCGGGCCCGTCCGCGCTGGTGAGCCGCTGGGCGAAGGCCGCCACCGCCATCGCCAGGGCCTGGCGCTGCTCCCCGTTGGCCTGGTTGCCCTGGTTGAACATGTGGCGCAGCTCGGGGTGCGCGGCGAACATCGCGTCGTAGAACTTCGCGGTGATCTCGGTGCCGTGGGCGGTGACGGCGGGCAGGGTGGCCCGGACGATCTCAGCGTGGTCGGGCGACAGCATGGGACTCCTCTCAACGGTTCGACAGGTAGTCGACGGCGTCCGCGGCGGTGTAGTCACCGCCGTGCCCGCCGAGCAGGTCGGGGAGGAAGCCGAGGTCCTGCCCGAGTGTCAGGAGCGGGGGTTCGGTGTAGCCGTCCGGGCGGTGCTGGGCGAGGCCGATTCCGGCGACGAGCCCGTTGCACAGGCAGCGCCGTCCGGCGGTGTCCTCCGGCGCTCCGCCTTTGCGGATGTAGTCGTCGACCGGTTCGGCGGGGCAGCGGTAGCCGACCGCGCCGTTGGCCCGGACGTATGGGGTGCGCAGATACCCGAGATCGCACAGGCGCGGGCGGTCACGGTAGATGTCCGGTTCGGACAGGCTGTGGGGCAGTGCCGCGACCTTGAACGGGAACCCGGCCGGTGAGGCGGCCGGATCGTTGCGCACCCGCAGGTTACCCGCCGCGGCGGCCTGGACCAGCCGCCGCCGCAGCCGGGGGTCGAGGCCCGACTCCCGGCACAGCGCGAAGATCGTTCCGGCCTGGATCCCGGCGGCGCCGGACGAGCGGGCCGCGGCGGCCGCGCCGGGGGCGGCGTGGCCGCCGGCGAGCCAGAACGGCGATCCGAGCGCGGTGAACTTCGTCACGTCGACGCGGTCCCGCGGCCCGTAGACCGGCTCGCCCGCCTCGTCCAGGCGCAGCCGTCCGCGGGGCGGCGCGCTGTGCCCGCCCGCCACCGGGGACTCCACGACGAACCCGTCGGGGCGGGTGACGGGGGACCGGTGCAGGTACATGGCCAGCACGGCGGAGGAGACGATGGCCAGGAACCGTGGCCGGGCCGGCGGCGCCAGGGGCGTCTCCCCGGTCAGTGCCGACGGGGTGAAGGCGACGGTGCGGCCGTGTTCGGCACCGGCGACGGTGACCGTCAGCTCGCCGGTCTCGTTCGCGGCGAGCGCGTCCAGCAGGGCGGGGATCTGCGTGGGGATGCCGGCGCCCATCAGGACGTAGTCGACCCCGGCGAGCATGGCGCCGTAGGCCGCGGCCGGGGTGGCGAGCTGGATCTTCTCCAGGTAGTTGATGCCGACGGGTCCGTCGTGCCCCTGCTTGGCCAGCCACACCTCGGCGAAGTTGGCCGCGACGATCAGCTCGTCGCGGGCCCGGGAGGGACGCAGGCCGAGCCTCGGCACGGGCCGGAACGGGCGGCCGGGGGCGATGCCGCCGGGGACGAAGTAGCGCCGCAGGATCCGTTCCGTCACCTCGGGGACGGGGAACCGGCCCAGCGCCAGGCGCAGGTGACCGCCGGGGTCGCCGAGCTGGAGACGGCGCGCCAGGAGGGCGTCCAGGGCCACCCCCGAGACGACCCCGAGCTGTCCGGTCCGGGCGACGGCCCGCGCCAGCCGCCACCCGGAGACCCCGGCTCCCATGCCGCCCTGGATCAGGACCGGAAGGGAGGGCTCAGCCACGGCGCACCCGCACCCGCGCGTCCTCGGAACGGCGGGCTCCGCCGCCGGTCGAGGGGTTCGCGATCGGCGGGGCGGTGCCGACGGCGCCGCGCGGCGGCCGTCCGGGGCCGGTGGGCATGGGAACGTCCTCCTCGGGGTGCGCCGGCTCCGGCGGCTGTGCACCCCGCCCCGGGCCGGCCTTCGTGCCGGTGAGCCGTCCGCCGAAGATCGACGGTGGCGAGACACATCCTGATCCACCGGCACGGCGCGGCGGCCGGGACTTTGGTCCCGAAAAAGGAGACCTTTCGGCACACCCGGGCGGCGTGCGGCGTGATGTCCGGCACGCCGCCGGTCAGGCGCCGTCGCCGAGTGGCGCGCGCCACACCAGCAGGGTTCCGCCTTCGCGGCGGGGCCGTGTCCGGAAGGAGCCGCCCAGCCCCTCGGCGCGTTCGGCCATGTTGCGCAGCCCGCTGCGGCGGCCGCCGTCGGGGATTCCCACGCCGTCGTCCTCGACCCGCAGCACCACCTCGTCGTCGCCGACGTCGACGGCGACGTGCGCCTCGGTGGCCTGGGCGTGCCGGGCGACGTTGGACAGCGCCTCGCGCGCGACGGCCAGCAGGTGCTCGCCGACGTCGTCGGAGACGGCGGTGTCCAGCAGGCCGTCCAGCCGGACGGACGGGGCGAAGCCGAGGTTCTCCGTGGCCGCGTCGGCGACCTGGTGCAGGCGGCTGCGCAGGCTCTCCTCGTCGGGCGTGGTCTGCAGGGCGAAGATGGTCGAGCGGATCTGCCGGATGGTGTCGTCCAGGTCGTCCACCGCCCGCTGCACCCGGACCGCCACGTCCCGCCGCTGCGTGATCTTGATGGCGCTCATCAGCGTCATGGCCGTGGCGAACAGCCGCTGGATGACGGTGTCGTGCAGGTCCCGGGCGATGCGGTCGCGGTCCTCCAGCAGGGCGAGGCGCTCGGCGTCGCGGCGCCGCCCGGCCAGTTCCAGGGCGACCGCCGTCTGGCCCGCGAACGCCTCCAGGAGCCGCTGGGCGACGTCGCTGAACGCCGCCGCGCTCGGCGGGTTGACCAGGGCCAGCACGCCGCGCGCCGAGGCGCCCAGCCCCAGCGGGACGACCAGCAGCGGGCCGGCCTCCGCACCCGCGGCGAGCGCGGCGCCGTGGGACACGGCCGTGCCGTCCACCACACGCAGCGAGGCGCCGGTGCGGTACACCTCGGCGGCCGCGCCCTGGTCGATCGGCACGCGCAGGCCGTGCGGCGGGTCGGCGTGGGCGCCGTCGGCGGCCTGGAGCACGAACTCGCCGGCGGTCTCGTCGGCCAGCCACACCCCGGCCACGGCGGCGTCGGCGATCTGCCGGGCCCGCCGCGCCACCAGCGTCATGGCCTGGTGCGGCTCGGTGCCCGACAGCAGCGCGGTGGAGATCTCGGCCAGGGCCTCCAGCCAGCGCTCCCGGCGCCGCGTCTCGTCGTACAGGCGGGCGTTCTCGATCGCCACCCCGGCCGCCGTGGCCAGAGCGACCACCATGGCCTCGTCGTCCTCGTCGAACCGCCCGCCGCCGGCCTTCTCGGTCAGGTAGAGGTTGCCGAAGACCTCGTCGCGGACCCGGATCGGCACGCCCAGGAAGGTGCGCATCGGCGGATGGTCCGGCGGGAACCCGAAGGACTCGGGGTGGGCGGTCAGGTCGGTCAGCCGCAGCGGCCGCGGCTCCTTGATCAGAAGGCCCAGGATGCCGCGCCCGTGCGGCCACTGCCCGATGGCCTCGATCTGCTCCTCGGTCACCCCGACGGTGACGAACCGGGCGAGCCGCTCGCCCTCCCGGCCGACCACGCCGAGCGCGCCGTACCGGGCGTCCACCAGCGTGGTGGCGGCCTCGATGATGCGCCGCAGCACGGTCTCCAGGTCCAGTTCGCTGCCGATCGACACCACGGCCTCCAGCAGCGCGTGCACCCGGTCGCGGGTGACACGCGCCGCCTCCAGCCGGGCGTGCAGCTCGGCCAGCAGGTCGTCCAGCCGCAGCTGCGGCAGCATCAACCTGACGCGTTCGTCGCCGTCCTGGGGCACCGGCCAGTCCTCACCGTGGGCGCGGTTGACGTGAAGTCCCGGTTCGCGGGTGCGGCGCCCGTTCGCCGTCGGCCGGGCGCCATCACGAGGTTAGAGGATCGCCCCGGCACCCCTCACTCCGGGCGTGCGGGCCTCCGCACCGTTGATCAAGGACCTTCGTCCCTGGGACGCCCGGCTCCGCCGCGGAGAGGCTGTGCGGTGACAGCGGCAGCATGTGGAGGTGCGCCATGCCTCACCCATTCGCCACGCACGTCGGGATCCGGCGCCTGGTGACGGCGGCGATCGCGGCCCCTTCGGTGCACAACACCCAGCCCTGGCGGTTCCGGTGCGAGGACGCGCGGGTCCTTGAACTGCACGCCGACGAGGACCGCCGGTTGCCGGTCCTGGACCCGCGCGGGCGGGCCCTGCACATCAGTTGCGGGGCGGCGCTGCTCAACCTGCGGCTGGCGATCCGGGTGACCGGATACCGCCCACTGGTCCAGCCGATCCCCGACGCGTCGCGGCGGCCCACGCTGCTCGCGTCGGTACGGGCCCTGCGGGCGCCCGGGCCGTCCCTGACCGACGCGGAACTGTACGCCGCGATCCCGCTGCGGCACACCAGCCGCCGGCCGTTCTCCGAACGGCCGGTGCCGCAGGAGGTCCGCCGGGAACTGGTGGCGGCCGCCAGGGCCGAGGGGGTCACCCTGAGCCTGCCGGGACCGCAGGCCACGGCCTACCTGCTCAGCCTGGTCGCCGCCGCCGACCAGGAACTGGCCGCCGACCCCGGCTATCTCGCCGAGCTGGCCCGCTGGACCTGCGACGGCGGCCGGGCCGACGGCGTTCCCGCGTACGCCTTCGGGCCCCGCCCCAGCGGACGCGGCGTGCCCGTGCGGGACTTCGGCCTCGCCCGGCCCCTGCCCGGACGGGAGGTCGACCACTTCGCCGCGCGGCCGCAACTGGGCGTCCTGATGACCCGCGGCGACGAGCCGGAGGACTGGCTGCGGGCCGGGCAGGCCCTGCAGCGGGTGCTGCTGACCGCCACGCGGCGCGGGGTGTCGGCCTCGCCGATGACACAGCCGTTGGACATGCGGGACCGGCGGCCCGGCGTGCCGCGCACGGCCGGCCACATCCAGGCGATCATCCGGCTCGGCTACGGGCCGCCCGTGCCGGGCTCTCCCCGCCGCCCCTTCCCCGAGGTCCTCGAACGCGCCTGACACCTGCCGGAGAACGCGCGCCGGACGACGGCGAGAAGCGCCCGCCGTCAGTGCCCGCCGTCGTTCCGGCCCTCGGCGCCCCCGTCCGCTCTGCCGCGCGGGGGCTCCCGGCGCAGGCGGTCCGCCAGTTCCACGAACTCCCGCCTGGCGCGCCCGGGATCCTCGCCGTCGAGCAACGCGCCGGCCAGCTCCTGCACGGGCCAGGCCACGAGCACGCCGTGCCGGGCGAAGTACAGCGCGACGTTGCGGATCCGGTAGGCGTCGGCGGTGTCGAGCCAGGCGCAGGCGAGCAGCCGCCAGATCCAGCGCCGCGACCGGCTCAGCTTGTTGGTGGCGATCACCGAGCTGACGTCGATCAGCGTCGCCCCGCCCGTGCCGCCGACCAGGATGTCGTTGTCGGACCAGTGCGAGCCGAAGACCGGCCTGGCGATCCCCCAGGGACGCCCCGCCGGCGGGTGTCCGGCCAGGCGGCGCATCTCCGCCAGGCCGCCGGCGGTGTGGAGGCGTCGCGCCAGTTCGACCAGTTCGGAGACGATGGCCTCGTCGGCGGCGCCGTGCACCTGCTCGACGGTCGGCGGGCCGTCCCGGAACAGCCGGAAGAACGGCTCGTCGGCGGGGTCGTTGCGGAACAGGTACTCCAGCGTGCTCAGCAACTGGCACAGCCGCGCCAGCCCCTTCTCCGCGCCGGCCTGTCCGAGCGGCGCGTGCATCGCGAAGTAGGCGCGGATCCTGTCGAACAATTCGCCCAGCATCGGTTCGGCCGAGAAATCCGGGAACCTGGCGAAGGGGGACGAACCGTCCTCGCCCACAAAGGCGTCGACACTGTTCTCGGTGCCGAGGTCCAGCCAGCCGTCCAGCGTCGGGCGCAGGTCCAGTGCCCTGCGGCGCTCGGTTCCGCGAAGGTGGATGTGGGTCGGGTACAGCCCCGCCTGCCGGTGTGCCCAGTCGCGTCGCACCAGCCCGGCCCGCACCAGCCCGTACAGCGCCGAATAGGGCGGGGCGGGCTGCACCAGCGTGGCCATGCGAACGCCGAAGGCCCGGTCGACCTGGGACCAGTGGCGTCTGCCGACCCGTTCGGCGGGCCGGACCGGCGACTGGTCCTTGGTCTCCACGGAAATCCGATGCGCCACCTCGTCCGATCCGGTCAACCGTTCGGCACACCATTCCCCGAGTTCGCCGAAGTACAGGTGCGAGACGAGCGACACGCCGCCGACTATAGCGAGCGTTCTCGCGGACCGGCCGGGCTCTTTTCCGGTCGTGACGGCAATGAGATCACGAGGGGGCCGCGGGGCATTCCCCGCGGCCCCTGGTTGGGAGTTACTGGTTTCTGGTGATGGTGAACGTCGTGGTGTTGTTGCGGATGTCCTGGTGGTTGTTGCTCAGGCGCAGGCCGTTGAAGGTGGCCGAGCCGACGGCGGGGCCCTGGCCGGGTTCGGGCAGCTCGTTCACCCAGATGCCGAAGCCGGACTTGGCGTCGAACGCGTCACCGCTCTTGCGCGCCCCGGAGATGTCGATGTCGGTGAAGACGGTGTCGGAGATGGGGTTGAGCGGCCGCCCTCCGCTGTACTTGGTCTGGAACATGATTCCCGAGTAGGTCGGGTCGACGATGTCGACGTCGCTGATGCGGATGCCCCGGAACGGGAATTCGCCGGAGAACAGCCACAGGGCGGGGAACGTCTGCTGGCCCCAGAAGTGGCCGCCCGCCCGCACCAGCGAGATGTTCTCGAACTTCGTCTGCGGATCGGACTCGAAGCCCAGTGCGGGAATGCCGCCGAACTGCAGCGTGCCGATGGTGATGCCGGAGTAGACGAGGGTGTCGGCGATGTGGATGTTGCGGAAGGTGTTGCCGCCGCCCCCGTAGACCGCCAGCCCCGCGGCCCGCCAGGTCAGCAGGGAGGTGAGGTTCTCGTAGACGTTGCCGGTCTGCTGCTCGTTGCGGTGGTCGATGGCCGGGAACAGCGCGAAGCTGTCGTCGCCGGTGGTGCGGGTCTCGACGTTGCTCACCCTGTTGCCGCTGCTGCCGTTGGTCAGGTTCAGGCCGTCGGCCCACATGTTCCGGATCCGCGAGTTCCTGATCACGGAATTGTCGACGTTGGTGCCCCAGAACAGGCACACCATGTGCTCGGCCCAGATGTCCTCGACGGTCATGTCGGCGACGTTGCTGAAATCGAACACCTTGCCGGGGCCGTCGATGCGCGAGGTGTAGTTGCCGAAGAAGGCGAACCCGGAGAACGTGGAACCGTTGGCGGACGCGTCCGCGCGGAATCCCGCGTCGGTGTTCTGCTGGCTCGCCGGGGTGCGGAACCGGGTGAACCACGGGCCCGCGCCGACGACCTTGACGGCCTTGCCGTAGACGTTGAACTTCTGCGCGGTCTCGTAGTCGCCCGGCGGCAGGTAGACGCCCACCAGGTTCGCGTCCTGGCGCGCCCGGTCCAGGGCGTTCTGCACGTCCTGGTGGGTGAATCCGGCGGGCACCGCGTATTTCGCGGGGTCGGGGTTGGGCTTGGCCGCCACCTGCTCGGTGTTGACGAAGTCGATGGCGTAGCTGGTGGTGTTGGCCGCGTCCTTCTGCAGCCTGATCTTGCTGCCCTTCGGCACGGTGGTGCCGAGCATCAGGTTGGCCTCGTCGTAGATGTGGCGCGGCGGCCCCGAGCTCGGCGAGTCGTTCGGACTGGCCTCGTCGCCGTACACCCAGGTGTAGCGGGACGTCAGGTTGATGGCCTTGAGGAAGACGCCGTCGACGTAGACGTTCAGCGTCGCGTCGATGCCGCCGCCGCCCGGGGTGTCCGGGATGGAGTAGCGGGCCACCAGCGTGTTGGTGGGTGCCTTGGTGGTGAACTCGACGCTGGCGCCGGTGGTGGTGAGCCGCACCGCCCGGCGGCCGGACGCCTCGCCCGCCAGGTCGCCGACGGTGCGGTTGGGCCCGACCACCGTGGCGCCGCCGGCCAGCACGCCGTCCTCGGCCTCGTACACGTCGTACGGCATGGCGGCGCCGCGTCCGACGAACAGTGAGTGGGTGGAGGTGTTGTTGGCGCGTTTGACGGGGACCTCGTTGGCGTCGTCGGCGATCACCGTCCGGACGGTGTACCGGCCGTTGGCCGCCGTCCAGGTGCCGAGGTCGATCGGCGCGGTGGACGCGCCTGCGGCGAGCGCCCCGGTGTAGGAGCCGTTCAGCGTGCGCACCGCGTTCCCGGAGCCGTCCAGCACGGTCAGGGTGATGGCGTGCGCGCCGCCCGCGGCCGCCAGCGTGCCGTCGTTGCGCAGCGTCACCGAGAAGGCGACCGTGTCGCCGCCGCGCGGGTTGCCGGGGCTCCAGGTGACCGCGCCGGCGACCAGGTCGGAGCTGGACACCGGCGCGACGGTGAGCCGGGCGGTGCGGGTGTTGTCGGTCTCGTTGAGCTCGATGTTGTCGTCCGCGGCGTCGGCCGTGGCGGCGACGGTGTACGAGCCGGCGGCACGGGTTCCGGCGGACGCCGTCACCGTGGTGGACGACCCGGCCGCCAGCGCGCCGACGGAGGCGGAGCCGACCTTCTGGCCGTCGATCGCGAAGTCGAGCGAGCCGGGGTCGGCGGCGCCGGTTCCGGCGTTGCGCACGGTGGCCCGCAGAGTGATCGCGTCGGTTTCGGTGGGGGAGGTCGGGGTCCAGGAGACGTCGGTGACGGTCAGGTCCGGGGTGGGACCGGGGGTGCCCATGACCTGCAGCTCGGCGACCTGGGCGCCGGGCGCGCCGGTGTTGGCGGTGAACTTCAGCTGCACCTCGGCCGCGTTCGCCGACACCGGCACCGTCACGGTGTTGCCCGTGGACGGGTTGAACGTGTAGGTGGCGGAGGGCTTGATGGTGGTGAACGAGCCGCTGCGGCTGGCGCGTCCCAGCACCTCGAAGGTCTGGGTACGGGTCGCCCAGGCCGCGTCGGGGTTCAGCTTGACCACGACGGACGTGAGGTCGGCCTTGGCGCCCAGGCTGACCGTGAGCGTGGCGGGGTAGGCGCCCGAGCCGGACTCCCAGTAGGTCGCGGTGCTGTTGTCGTTGGCGTTGGCCGCGACGAACGAGTACACGTGCGACGAGGCGGTGACGGGCTTGCCCGCGGCGAGGTTGGTGCCGCCGCCCTGGCCCTGCCGCGTCACGACGTTGCTGCTGGGCGAGACGTTGCCCGCCGCGTCCCTGGCCCGCACGTAGTACGACACGGTCGCCGTGGCGGGCTGGGTGTCGGTGTAGGTGAGCACGTTGCCCGCCACGCTGGCGCGCAGCGTGTCGTTGGCGTAGACGTCGTAGCCGGTGACGCCCACCGCGTCGGACGAGGCGTTCCACGTCAGCCGGATCTGCCCGGGGGAGGGCTCGGTGAAGGCCAGGTTGGACGGCGCGGTCGGCGGCTGCTGGTCGCCGCTGGTGGGCCCGTACACCTCAAGCTCCGACAGCTGCCCGGCGGGCCAGCCGGTGTTGGCGGTGATGAGGATCCGCACGTAGCGGGTGAGCGTGGTGCCGTACGTCAGTGTCACGGTGTTGCCGGAGGACGGGTCGAAGACACGTCCCTGCGACCCCACCAGGTCGGTGTAGGCGGTGCCGTTGGTGCTGCCCTGGACGGACAGCGTCTGCGTTCGCCTGCCCCAGTTGGTGACGGGGAGCTTGAGGACGACCTTGTTGGTGTCGACGGAGGCGCCGAGGTCGATCTGGATCCATTGCGGGAAGGCGTTGTTGGCGCTCTCCCAGTAGGTGGCCTGGTCGCCGTCGTTGACGTTGGTGGCGACGTACTCGGCGTTGGAACTGCTGGCGGACACGGTCTTGCCCGCCGCGAGGTTGGTCTCGGCCGCGGCGGCGGGGGTGACCGCCGGGCCGAGGAGGGTGCCGGACGCGGCCAGGGCCACGGCCAGCAGGAGCCGGGTCAACTTTCGTCTCATCGCTGTTCTGCTCCCTCGGTGTGTGGGGGGTGGGGCACCAACAGGGGAGGAGCGGGGGGTCAGCGCAGCCAGACGGCGGTGTCCGGCGGCAGCAGGTCGCCGTGCAGCGGTTCGCTGGCCAGCAGGATCTCGCCGTCGACCGGGACGGGGTCGGCGCCGAGGTTCACCACGCAGGTCAGGCCGGTGTCACGGGTGAAGGCGAGCACGTCGTCGCCCATCGGCAGCCAGCGCATGGTGCCGTCGCCGAGCTCGGCGGCGCGCAGGCGCAGGGCGGCGCGGTAGAGGGACAGCATCGAGGACGGGTCGGCCTGCTGCGCCTCCACCGTCAGGTCCTTCCATTCGGCGGGCTGCGGCAGCCAGGGCGTCCCGGTGCCGAACCCGAACGGCGGTTCGACGCCCGACCAGGGCAGCGGCACCCGGCAGCCGTCGCGGCCGCGGTCGGTGCGGCCGGAGCGGTGCCAGATCGGGTCCTGCCGCAGCTCGTCCGGCAGGTCCTCCACCTCGGGCAGGCCCAGCTCCTCGCCCTGGTAGACGTAGACGCTGCCGGGCAGGGCCAGCGACAGCAGGGCGGCGGCCCGGGCGCGGCGCAGGCCGAGCGCCGGGTCGGTGGGCATGCCGTGCTTGCGGTCGGCGTGGTCGAAGGAGGTGTCGGCGCGGCCGTAGCGGGTGACGGTGCGGGTCACGTCGTGGTTTGACAGCACCCACGTGGCGGGGGCGCCGACCGGCGCCAGCGTGGCGATGGTGTCGTCGATGACGGCGCGCAGCGCGGCGGCGTCCCAGGGGGCGCCGAGGAACGGGAAGTTGAAGACGGTGTGCATCTCGTCCGGGCGCAGGTACCGGGCCAGCCGCTCCTGGTCGGGCAGCCACACCTCCCCGACCAGCATCCGGCCCGGGTAGGTGTCGGCCAGGCGCCGCCACTGCCGGTAGACGTCGTGGACGCCGTCGCGGTCGGTGTACGGGTCCAGGCCGTCGGGCGCGGCGTCGGGGTCCTTGACCAGCACCGCGGCCGAGTCGACGCGGAACCCGTCCACGCCCCGGTCGAACCAGAACCGCAGCACGTCCAGGAACTCGGCGTGCACGTCCGGGTGGGTCCAGTTGAAGTCGGGCTGCTCGGGGGCGAACAGGTGCAGGTACCACTCCCCGTCGGGCACCCGCGTCCAGGCCGGGCCGCCGAAGATCGACTGCCAGTCGTTGGGCGGCGCGTCGCCCTCGCCGCGCCGGAACCAGAACCGGGCGCGCTCGGCCGAGCCCGGTCCGGCGGCCAGCGCCTCCCGGAACCACGCGCTCTGGTCGGAGGTGTGGTTGGGCACCACGTCCAGGATGATCCGGATGCCGAGGGCGTGCGCCTCGCGGATGAAGGCCTCGGCCTCGGCGAGGGTGCCGAAGACCGGTTCGATGCCGCGGTAGTCGGCGACGTCGTAGCCGCCGTCGGCCATCGGCGACGGATACCAGGGGTTCAGCCAGACGGCGTCGATTCCCAGCTCGGACAGGTAGGGCAGGCGGGAGCGCAGCCCCGCCAGGTCGCCCACGCCGTCGCCGTCGCCGTCGGCGAAACTGCGCAGGTAGACCTGGTAGATCACGGCTCCCCGCCACCATGCTTCGGGCATGCTCACGCGCTCCTCGGAACTGTCTGGATGCTGTTCGGTGTGTTCGGTGCCGTCCGGGCGCGGACCGCCGGACGGAAAGGGAAGGGGGCGGGCCGTCAGCCCTTGAGGCCGCCCGCGGTCAGGCCGGCCATGATGTGCCGCTGGAACAGGAAGAACACGACGATGGTCGGGATGCTGGCGATCACCAGCGCCGCGGTCATCGTGGTCTGCGGCATGTTGGCCCGCAGCGAGGCGATGCCCACGCTGATCGTCATCTTCTCCGGGTCCTGCAGGACGAGCAGCGGCCAGGCGAAGTCGCGCCACACGTTGACCACCGTGAAGATCGACACCACGCCGAGGATCGGCCGGGACACCGGCAGCACGATCGACCACAGGATCCGCAGCGGCGAGGCCCCGTCGACCTGCGCCGCCTCCAGCAGCGCCGAGGGGATCGAGTCGAAGAAGCGCTTGAGCAGGAAGATGTTGAACCCGTTGGCGACGGCGGGCAGCCAGATCGCCCACGGGGTGTTCAGCAGGTCCAGCCGGACGATCGGCACGTCCTTGACGGTCAGGTAGGCCGGCAGCAGGATCACCGTCGGCGGGATCATCAGCGTGGCCAGCATGCCCAGCAGGATCACGTTGCCGAACATGGGCCGCAGCTTGGACAGCGCGTAGGCGGCCGCGACGTCGAGGGCCAGCGTGAACGCCCAGGCGCCCGCCGCGTACTGCAGGGTGTTCAGCAGGAACCGGTCGAGGTTCATCAGCGTCCACGCCTGCCGGTAGCCGTCGAGCGAGAAGCTCGACGGGATGTAGGTGGGCGGGATGCGGGCGAACTCCTCGCCGGACTTCATCGCCCCGGTGACCATCCAGTACAGCGGGAACACGAAGACGGCCGTGAACAGCAGCACCGTCGCGACCAGGACCAGCCAGTAGATCCGGCGGCCCCAGGGCGAGTCGAGCTGGTGCGGCGACAGGATCGTCCGCTGCCCGGCGGGGAACGGCTTCGGGCGGCGCCGCCGCCCGGGGGCGCGCCGCTGCACGGGCGCGGACGTCGCGGGCGGGCGTGTGGCGGTGAGAGGGGGCATCGTGGCGGCCTTCAGGTGTTGTCGCGCGAAAGGCGCAGGTAGGCGGCGGAGAAGACGATCAGTACGAGCATGAGCATCAGCCCGAGGGCGCTGCCCCCGCCGAAGTTCTGGTAGTTGAAGGCGTACTGGTACATGAGGTAGACGACGCTGAGCGTCGCGTCCTCCGGTCCGCCGCCGGTCAGCAGGTACGGCTCGATGAACACCTGCATGGTGGCGATGATCTGCAGCAGCAGCATCACCAGCAGGATCAGCCGGGTCTGCGGGATGGTGACGTGCCAGATCCGGCGGAAGGTGCCGGCGCCGTCCAGCTCGGCGGCCTCGTACAGCTCGCCCGGCACGGTCTGCAGCGCGGCCAGGTAGATCAGCGTGCCGGTGCCCAGGTTCATCCAGGTGGAGACGAGCACCAGCGAGATCAGCGCGGTGTCCCGGGAGTCCAGCCAGCTCAGGCCGGGCAGGTTCACCAGCCCGAGCAGCTGGTTGAACAGGCCGGGCCCGGGGTCGTAGAACCACTTGAACAGCAGCACCGACACCGCCGGGGGCAGCATGACCGGCAGGTACACCACGAACCTGAGGTAGCCGCGGGCGTGCCGCAGCTCGTTCAGGACCAGCGCGATCACGAACGGGACCACGTACCCGCACAGCAGGGCCAGCACGGTGAACATCGCGGTGTTGCGCCAGGCGGGCCAGAACGCCGGGTCCCGCACCACCGCCCGGATGTTGTCGAGCCCGACCCATTCGGGCGGGTCGACGAAGTTGTTCTTCTGGAAGCTCAGGACGACCTCGCGGGCCATCGGATACCACGAGAAGAACGCGAAGCAGATCAGCGCCCCGCTGAGGAAACCGTAGGCGGTGAGGTTGCGCCGTGCCGCCAGGCCGAGCAGCCGTGGCCGCGTCCCCGCCGGGCCGAGGCGCCTGCTGTGCGAGACGGTCATCGTCTCCCTTTCCGGTGGTCCCGGGGGCGCCGGGCGGCGCCCCCGGGGGCGGGCGTCAGTTGCTGCGGGCCAGCAGGGCGTTGACCTTCTTCTCGGCGTCGGCCAGCAGCTGGTCGATGTTCGCGTCCTTCCTGGTCAGGACGGCCGACATGGCTCCGTCGAGGATCGCGTAGACGGCCTGCGCGTTCGGCGGCTCGACCTTGGGCGCGACGGCGGGCGACCCGTTCTCGTACGGGGCGAAGTTGTCCACGGGCACGGTGGCGTACTGCCGCCGCAGCGCGCGTTCCTGCGAGCCGCTGGCGTTGGCGCCCCACAGCAGGTTCTCCGGCACGCCGACCGGGCGGCCGTCGGACTTGAACCGCCGGTAGTCGAACTGGCCCTGCCCCGGCGTGAGGTTCCGGAAGTCCAGCCACAGCATCGCGGCCTTGATCTGGTCCGGGGTCGCCTTCGGGTTGATCATGTACGCGTCGCCGCCGAGCAGGGACGCCCTGGCCTCCGGCAGCGTCGTCGCGCCGATGTCCTCGATCTTGGCGCCGAAGTTGAGGAACGTCTCGACGGCCACGTCGGGCGCGCCGACCATCATGCCGAGCTTGCCGCTGCCCATCATGCGCATGAGGTCCTCCCAGCGCAGCAGCTGCTTGCTCCCCATGGAGTCGTCGGTCCAGCGCATGTCCTTGAGCGTCTGCAGGACGGCCCGCCCGGCGGGGCTGTTGAACGCGGCCTTCCTGCCGTCGGGGGTGACGACGTCGCCGCCCCGCCCGTACAGCTCGGCGGTGAAGTGCCAGCCGCCGGTGTTGCCCGCGCTGTACTCGCCGTACCCGACGTACCCGGGGCCCAGCGCGGCGATCTTCTTGGCCGCCTCGCGGACCTCCGCCCAGGTCCTGGGCGGGCTGTCCGGGTCGAGCCCGGCCCGGGTGAACAGCTTGCGGTTGTAGACCAGCCCGGTGGTGTAGCCCTTGCGGGGCACGCCGTAGACGCGGCCCTTGCCGTCCTGCAGCGCCTTGACGAACTGCGGGTTGACGTCCTTCAGCCGCTTGAGGGCGCCGACGTACGGGGTGATGTCGGCGGCCTGCCGGTTCTGGATGATCTTCTGGGCGTCGGTGTAATAGACGTAGTAGACGTCCTCCATCTGCCCGCCGGCCAGCTTGGCCTGGAACGTCTCGGGGACGATGCAGGGGAAGGCGTCCTTGCTGACGATCGTGATGTTCGGGTACTTGGCCTGGAACGCCTGGACGTCGGCGTCCCAGGCGGCCCGGTCGGACTTGGCCGTCTTCGGGGGCTGGCAGCCCACCGTGATCGTCACCTTCGTACCGGGATCCAGCGGCCCCGCCGTCGCGGCGGCTCCGCGGTCGTCCTGCCTGCTGGACTTGGCACCGCACGCGGTGCCGGTGACGGCGAGCGCCGCGGACAGCAGCACCGCCACTGGACGGAGTCTCATCGGGGGTTTCCTCCTCGGGGGATTGCGAGGAAGATACAGAGACGTACATCACGTCGCAAGACCCGAATTTCAGAACGCAAAAACTGGACAACAAGATCGCAAGTGAGTTGCGCCCCCGGAAACGACGGAAGGGGCCGCCCGGGAGGGCGCCGGCTTCGGCGACGGCGCGGTGCGATCAGCCGGCGTCGGCGCGCGCCGGCGGCGCGGTCGACCCGCGGACCACCAGTTCGGGCTCGTAGAGCAGCTCCTCGGCGGGCACCGAGCCGCGTTCCATCTGGTTCACCAGCATGGTGACCGCGGCCCTGCCCATCGCCTCGATCGGCTGGCGGACCGTGGTGAGCGGCGGGTGCGTGCAGTTGATGAACGCCGAGTCGTCGAACCCGACCACCGACAGGTCCTCGGGGGCCGACAGCCCGGCCCGGCGCACCGCCCGCACCGCGCCCAGCGCCAGCACGTCGCTCGCGCAGATCACGGCCGTGAAGCCCGCCGCGATGATCCGCGTGGTGACCGAGTGGCCGCCCTCCAGCGAGAACATCGCGTGCCGCACCGCCTCGTCGGGGACCTCGCCCGCGACCGCCCGGAACGCCGCCAGCTTGCGCTGCGACGGGACGTGGTCCTCGGGCCCCAGCAGCAGCGCGATGCGCTCGTGCCCCAGGGAGGTCAGATGCGTGTAGGCCTGCTCGACGGCGACCGCGTCGTCGGTGGACACCCGGGGGAACGCCAGCTCGGGCACGCACGCGTTCACCAGCACCACGGGCAGCCCCAGCTCCATCAGCCGGAAGTAGTGCTCGTGCGGGGAGTCGAGCTCGGCGTAGTGCCCGCCCGCGAACACCATGCCCGACACGTGCTGGTCGACGAGCATGTTGACGTAGTCGGCCTCCGACAGCCCGCCCGCCGTCCGGGTGCACAGCACGGGCGTGAACCCCCGCTGGGCCAGCGCGCCCCCGATCACCTCGGCCAGCGCCGGGAAGATCGGGTTGCCCAGCTCCGGCAGCACCAGGCCCACCAGGCGGGCCCGCTCCCCGCGCAGCTGCGTGGGCCGCTCGTAGCCCAGCACGTCGAGCGCGGTGAGCACCGCCGCCCGCGTGGCCTCCGACACCCCCGGCCGCCCGTTCAGCACCCGGCTGACCGTCGCCTCGCTGACCCCGACCTTCTTCGCGACCTCGGCGAGCCGCCGAGTCCGCGCGGACTCCCCTGACTGACTCATTGCGCAAGCATACGACAGAGTCGCGCAAGGGAGGTCAGTTTCTTGCGCAAGCGAGCGCAAGCGGCGGGGGAGGGTCATGATCGGACGCGGTGCGGAATCCCGTGCCCCTGCGGAGGGAGGGGGCCGCCCCGTCCGATCGGACAGGTGCCCCGGACGTGCTCACCCGTCTAGCTTGGGCGCTGAATGTGACGTACGCGATATCCGGCCCATCCCTTCGTAAGATTCGGATGACGGCGCGTTGCGGGCGTCAGGGCGCGGACGGCTCGGGAGGGTGGCATGTCGCTGATGGCAGGCATGACGGTCGCTCATGGCGACGAGCCGAGCGCGGACTGGAGCCCGGACGCCCGCCACGGCGAGCTGGCGGGCCCGCGGCGGGCGGGCGCCGAGGCCGTCCAGCCGTCCGCGCGGCTGGCCAAGTTCCATGTCCCCGAGATCGTCTTCGGGCCGGGGTCGCTGGCCGAGATCGGCCACTGCGCGCTGCGCCTCGGCGGCCGCCGTCCGTTCCTGGTCACCGACCCCGGGCTGATCGAGGCGGGCTGGGCGGACGAGGCGATCGGCCACCTGCGCCGCGCCGGGCTGCGGCCCGTGCTCTGGCACGACCTCACGCCCAACCCCAAGGACCACGAGATCGAGCAGGGGTTCCAGCGGTACGCCGAGAGCGGCGCCGACGTGATCATCGGGCTGGGCGGCGGGTCCTGCGTCGACGCGGCCAAGGGCGTGGCGATCCTGTCGGGCAACGGCGGCCGGATCCTCGACTACGAGGGCGTCGACCGGGTCGTCCACCCGATCCCGCCGACGGTGATGGTGCCGTCCACGTCGGGCACCGGGGCGGACGTGTCGCAGTTCGCCGTCGTCACCGACACCGCCGAGCAGATCAAGATCACCATCGTCAGCCGGACCCTGGTGCCGGAGACCTCGCTGATCGACCCGCGGCTGCTGACCACCATGCCGGGCTGGCTGAACGCGGCGACCGGCCTGGACGCCCTGACCCACGCCGTCGAGGCGTTCGTGTCGCGGGCGCACAACCCGCTGACCGACAACCACGCCCTGCACGCGGTCCGGCTCATCGTCGGGAACCTGCCGCGCACCCAGGTGCGGCCCAGGGACTTCGACGCCAGGCTCGCCATGGCCCAGGCGTCCCTGGAGGCCGGGATGGCCTTCACCAACGCGATCCTCGGCGCGACGCACGCGATGAGCCACCAGGTCGGCGGGCTGCTGGACGCGCCGCACGGCGTGGTCAACGGCGTGCTGCTGCCCCACGTCATCCGGTGGAACGCCCAGGTGTGGCCGGAGCGGTTCGTGCCCCTGGCCGAGGCGGCGGGCATACCGGTCGAGGGCATGCCGCCCCGCGAGGCCGCGCAGCGGCTCGCCGACCGGATCCGCGCCCTCGCCGACGACGTCGGCGTGCCCAGGGGGCTGGCCAGCCTAGGCGTCGCCGAGAGCGACGTCCCCCGGCTCGCGCGCACCACCCTCAAGGACGCCTGCATGGCCACCAACCCGAGGGAACTGGACGTGGACGACGTCCGGACGCTGTTCCACGAGGCGCTGTGAACACCCCGAACCCCGAGCACGACCTGGGCGTTCTGACCGGGCTGCGCTCGGGGAAGCGCTCGTTCTACCCGGCCTACGTGCGGTCCACCGAACGGCTGGAGCGCACCGTGGCCGCCCTCGACGGCATCTCCCGCGCCCTCGTCCGCACCGCCGAGGGCCCGCGCGCCCTGGTCGAGGCGGTGGTACGGGCGGCGGCCGAGCACCTGCAGGCGCACTGGCTGCTGCTGGTCGTCGCGGACGGCGCCCTGCGCGCCGCCCGCCCCCGGTTCCTGCTGTACGCCGACGACGTGCTGATCGACGACGAGGCCCGGCTGCCCGCCGAACCGCGCGAGCATCTGGCGGTGCTGCGGTCCCGGCCGTGGGAGGCCGCCACCTCGGCTCCCGACCGGGCCTGGGTGCGGGCCCCGATGACCCTGGACGACGAGCCCGTCGGCGGCATCGCCGCGCGCCCCGGGCTCGGCGTGGACGTGGCCGACACCGACCTGGCGATCCTGCGGGTGCTGGCCAACCAGGCGGCCGTCGCGCTGCACAACTCCTACCTGTTCCACGCGGCGACCACGCTGCGCGGGCGGACCGAGGCGCTGTCGGAGGCGGCCGAGCGGCAGGCCCGGGACCTGGCCGCGCGCAACGCCGAGCTGGCCGCCACGCAGGAGCGGCTGTTCGGCGCGATGCGGCGGCAGGCGCTGGACGACGAGCGGCACCGCATCGCGCGGGAGCTGCACGACAGCGTCACGCAGTACGTGCTCAGCGCGGGCATGACCGTCGAGGTGTGCCGCGCGGAGCTGGAGGCGCAGGGCGGGCCGGCCGCCGAGATCGCCGGCCGCCTGGCCACCGCCAAGGACCTCAACCGGCAGGCCGTGGAACGGCTGCGCGCCGCGATCTACGCCCTCCACCACACCTCGGAGGAGCCCGCCGGGCCGCTGCCGGTGATGCTGGAACGGCTGTCGACCGTCCACCTGCCGACCGACCTGGACGTGCGGGTGCGGGTGGAGGGCGGCCCGGTGCCGCTCCCGCCGCACGCCGAGCAGTCCATCCTGCGGCTGGTCGGCGAGGCGCTGTTCAACTCCGCCGCGCACGGCCGGGCGGGCCGGGCGCTGGTGCGGCTGCGGTACCGGCCGCGGGCCGTCACCGTCAGCGTGTCCGACGACGGCGGCGGCGACCCGGCGCAGCTGCGGCGCGCGCTGCGGCTGTCGCGGGCGGCGGACCTGTCGGGACGGCACCGCGGGCTGACCAACATGGTCGCCCGCGCGGAGGAGCTGGGCGGCCGGCTGTCCATCGTCCGGTCGGGAATGGGAGGCGTCATGGTGCGGGTCGACATCCCGCTGCCGGTGCGGACCGCGGGGGAGGCGGACGATGAACGCTGAGGGGACCGACACCGCCCTGGAGGCCGGGGCCGGGGCCGCGCTCGGCGCCGGCCCCGTGCGGATCGTGCTGGTCGACGACCACGCGATCGTCCGGCACGGGCTGCGGTCGATCCTGGAGCGCGAGAGCGATCTGCGGGTCGTGGGCGAGGCGAGCACGGCCGCCGAGGCCCTGGTGGTGGTCGAGCGGACCCGGCCCTCGATCGTCCTGCTGGACCTGAAGCTGTCCACCGGGGCCGACACCGAGGGCCTGGAGCTGTGCGCGCGGCTGACCGGCGGCCACCCGGGCACCGCGGTGCTGGTGCTGACCACCTTCCTGGACGACTCCCTGGTCGTGGAGGCGGTCCGGCACGGTGCGCGCGGCTACGTGGTCAAGGACGTGGACACCACCGAGCTGCTGCGGTCGATCCGCGCCGTCGCCCGCAACGAGTGCGCCTTCGACTCGCACTCGGCCGAGGCGATGATGCGGTCGATGCGGACGGCCCCCGAGCGGCCGCGGTTCACCGAACGTGAGCTGACGGTGCTGCGGCACCTCGCCCGCGGCCTGAGCAACCGCGACATCGGCGCGGAGATGTACATCTCCGAGACGACGGTGAAGTTCCACGTGCGCAACATCATGCGGAAGATGGACGCGGGCAGCCGGGCGGAGGTCGTCTACGAGGCGACCAAGCTGGGCGTCATCTGAGCCCCGGGTCAGCCGGTGTCGACGACCAGCCAGCCTCCGTGGTGGTCGTCGACCCGGAAGCGGCGGCCCGTGGCGCGCCCCAGGGCGGTCAGGGCGGCGCGGTCGAACACCCGTACATGCCCGTAGGCGGCGGTGGGTTCCTCCTCGTACGGCACGGCCACCACGACCCGCCGCCTGGCGAGCCGCAGCGCCTCCCGCACGACGGCCTCGCCCTGCGCGCCGTCCATGTGTTCGAGGAGGTGGACGGCGGTGACGGTGTCCACGCAGCCGTCCGGCAGCGGCACCCGTACGGCGTCGCAGGTCAGCGTCTCCAGCGGCAGGCCCCGCGCGCCCGCCACCGCCGCCAGGAGCCGCATGGTGCCGCGGGACAGGTCCGAGGCGATCACCCGGCCGGCGGCCCGCTCGGCGAGCAGCAGGGGCAGGAAGCCGAAGCAGGAGCCGACGTCCAGCACCGGGCCCGGCGGGACTAGGTCCAGGGCGCGGCGGTACACGGGGGCGAACCCGGCGATGGACGAAGGGGTGGCGGGCGCGGGCATGCGCCAGTACCGCCTGGTCCGCGCCAGCGTGTTGGCGTAGAACGTGGACCAGGCGGTCAGCGGGCCGTCCACGCAGGTGCGCACGACCCCGGTGAAGACCCGTTCGAAGATGTCGGGGCCCGACAGCCAGCCGGGGGCGAACAGCTCCTCGGCCAGCAGCCCGGCCAGGTCGTTGTCGAGCCGCCCGGGGCGCAGCCAGTGGTCCAGCTCGATCCGGCCGCCGCGGCGGCGCAGGCGGAAGTGCTCCGTCCGGGCCACCGGCGCGGCGGCCGAGGCGGCTGCGTCGGCGACGTCGGCGTCGTCGCGGGGAGGGGCGATGCGGACGACCCGGACGAGGTGGTCCGCGTACACCCCGGGCGGATGCGGCGCCAGGGGGTCGATGCGCCGCGCCGCCGTGGCGAGGGACTGGGCGGGGTCCTTCATGACCGGCCCGCCGCCCTCGCCGCCATCCGGTGGGCCGTGCGTTCCAGCCCGGACAGGTCCGCGACCACGTGCACGCGGTCGCAGTGCTCGGCGTAGCGCGGCAGGTCGCAGGCGCCCAGGCCCCAGGAGTAGCGGGGCTCGGGGGTGAGCCAGACGGTCTCCCGGACCCGGCGCGTGATCTCCTCGAACGCGCCGATCGCCGGATCGTTGCCGTTGCCCCTGCCGTCCCCGAGGACGAGGAGGGTGGTCCGCCTGCCGAGCGCGGGGGAGTGCTCGGCCAGCAGCGCCTCGAACGTCCGGCCGTAGTCGGAGTGCGCGTCGGTGTCGAGCATGCCCCCGTCCGGCAGCCCGTCGAACACCAGCCCCAGCGCCTTCTCCAGGGGGTGCTCGGCGAACAACTCGGTGATCTCCGTGGGCTCGTCCACGAACGCGAACGAGCGGACCTGCCCGAACAGCGCCTGCAGGCCGTGCACCACGTGCAGCGTGAACCGGGCGCTCGCCCGCACCGACAGGGAGACGTCCGCCAGCACCACCAGGCGGGGCCGGTCCTCGGCACGGGTCACGGTCACGGGACGGAACGGCACCCCGTCGTAGCGCATGTTCCTGCGCATGGTGCGGGCGGGGTGGACGCGTCCACGCGGGGTGTCGCGCCTGCGGCTGGTCGGGGCGCCGTTCAGGGACCGGCCCACCCGGCGCAGCGCCTCCTCGAGCCGCGTCCGCTCGTGCTCGTCCACGGCCTCGACCCGCGCGCGTTCGGCGATCCGGGCCGGCTCCACCGCCATGTCCTCCAGCTCGGCGAGCCGCTCCAGATGGCGTTTCAGCAGTTCCGGCAGGTGATCGACGATCCCGGCCAGCAGCGGGTTCGGGTCGTCGGTGCCGTCGGCGCCGCCGTCGGGACGTGCGGGGACGTCGTGCTGTGCGACGGCCAGCTCCGAGTCGATCCGGTGCCCGGTGCCGGGCGCGAGACGCCCGGGGATCCCCGCCCCGTGCAGGCGCTCGATCTCCAACTGCACCGACGGCGTGCCGCCCGGCCCGGCGGCGCCGCCGTCCTGCGACAGGACGATCTCGTCGGTCAGCGAGGTCAGGTCGACCTTGTTGGCCTCCTGGTGCAGGTTGTAGCGCTGGGCGAGGTCCCGCTGGTCGAACAGGTCGCGGATGTCGGCCGGCTTGCCGTGGCTGTGGCCCTGCCGGGGCGTCTGCGACGGCTCGTCGGACACGGTGAACGACTCCAGGGCGCCGGTGTCGGTCAGGCCGTCGTGCTCGTGGCCGTGGCCGTGCCCGTCCGCACCGCCGTCCAGAGGGCGCAGGGAGAAGAACGCCGAGAACAGCTCGTCGAACAGCGCGTCGTCGCGGCGGTCCTTGACCAGGGTGATGCGCAGGGCCTCGCGCAGCGCCGCCCGCCCGTCGAGCACGCCGGGCTGGGCGGCGGCGAGCATGGCGTCCATCGCCTCCGTGACCGACACGCGCATCCCGAACAGCCGGAGCGCGCGCACGAACCGGTGAACCGCGGCCTGCATCCCGCCTCCTCCGGTCAGCCGTTGCGGCGGCGGGTGATCGCGGCGAACGCGCGGGCGCCCTGGCCGCCGCCCGGAGCGGCACGGTGCGCCGGTCCCGCCCCCGGCGCCCCGTAGTAGCCCTCGTCGTGGCGGCCGGGTTGATCCTTGGCGACGCGCACCGCCCGCCCGTCCCCCTCGTCCTGGCCGTTGCCGGAGTGCCCATGCCCATGCCCGTGCCCATGCCCATGCCCATGCCCATGCCCGTGACCGGGTTCGGGAAGGGTGCGGTTGGGGTCGACGAGGCGCGGCAGCACGTCGAGGGCCTGGTCGAGGTCGCGCTCGTACTTCAGCACGACGTTGGCGGTCTCCGCGAGCACCCGCGGGTCGAGTTCCTCGACGCCCAGCATGGCCAGGGTGCGGGCCCAGTCCACGGTCTCGGAGATGCTGGGGTTCTTGCGCAGCCGCAGCTCGCGCAGGCCGCGGACGACCCGGACCAGATGCCGCGCCGCGGCCTCGGGCAGCCCGGTCTCCTTGGCGCGCAGGATCTCCAGCTCCCGGTCGGCGTCGGGGTAGTCGAGGAACAGATGCAGGCAGCGGCGCTTGAGGGCCGCCGACAGGTCCCGCGTGTTGTTGGACGTCAGCACCACCAGCGGCGGGACCTTCGCGGTGAACGTGCCGATCTCCGGCACCGACACCTGGTACTCGGCCAGGCATTCCAGCAGCACCGCCTCCAGCGCCTCGTCCGCGCGGTCCACCTCGTCCACCAGCAGCACCGCGGGCCGCTCGCCGCGAATCGCCTCCAGCACCGGGCGCGGGGCCAGGAAGCGCTCGGAGAAGAACACGCTGTCCTGCTCCTCGATTCGCCGCACCGCCGTGGCCAGGTCCGGGGCGTCCGCGGTCAGGTCGCCGATCTTGTCGCGCAGCATCTGCGTGTAGAGGAGCTGCTTGCCGTAGTCCCAGTCGTACAGCGCGCGGCTCTCGTCCTGCCCCTCGTAGCACTGCAGGCGCAGCAGGCGGCGCCCCGTCACCGCCGCGAGCGTCTTGGCCAGCTCGGTCTTGCCGACGCCGGCAGGCCCCTCCAGCAGGACCGGCTTGCCCAGGCGGGACAGCAGGAACACGGTCGTGGCCAGGCGGCGGTCGGTGATGTAGCCGTGCGCGGCGAACCGCTCGGCGACCTCGTCGACCGAGCCGAACTCCTGCGGCGTGGCGTCGGGATGCTGGGGCGTGTCGGGCACGGCTCCTCCGTCCGGGGATGGGCGCTGGGATCTGGGTGTGCGGGCGGGAGGGGAGGTGCACGGGGCGCCGTTCTCACCTCCCCTCCCACGTGCAGGGGGTGCGGGGTGTGGCCCGACGGCCGGTCAGCCGAGCAGGTCGTCCAGGTCCCCGGTCATGCAGTGCTCGACGACGGGCCGGACCGTCTCGAACGTGCACTCCTTGGCGTTGCCCGGGGTGCAGGCGTCACCGAGGACGTGGTTGGTGATCCGGTCGATGTCGGCCGCGTCGCCCTTGATCTCCTTGGCCCGCTCGTAGAACTTCGTCGGCCCCTGCCCCAGCCGGTTCTTGCCGTAGGTGTCCTGCCGGACGTCCACGAACCTCTCCGGGATGCCGACGTCGCGCAGCAGCCGGATGCCCTCGGCCAGCGCGGCCTCGGCGGCCTGCACCTTGGTCATGCCGTGCGTGTCGACGCCCATCGCCTCGGCGATGTCGGCGAACCGCTCGTAGTGCGCCGGCATGTTGAACGCCCACACCCGGGGCAGCGCGATGGCGTTGTTGAGCCCGTGGTGGGTGTCGTAGAACGCGCTGACCGCGTGCGAGATCGAGTGGATGATGCCCAGGCCGCCGGAGTTGAACGCCTGCGCCGCGATGTACTGCGCGTACATCATGCCCTCGCGTCCGGCCAGGTCCTGGCCGTTCCACACCGCCTGGCGCAGGTGCCGGGCGGTGAGCCTGATCGCGTGCAGCGCGTTGCCCAGCGACGGCTGGAAGTCCAGCCGCGACACGTACGGCTCCGAGGCGTGGGCGAGCACGTCGAACCCGCACTGCGCGGTGTAGTCCAGCGGGCAGTCGTAGTAGAGCGTCGGGTCGTCGATCGCCAGCGTGGCCACGCACGCGTCGTCGAACGCGACGTACTTGTGCGGGTTGTCCGGGTCGGTGGTGGTGTCGGTGATGACGTACGCCCAGGACGTCTCCGACCCGGTCCCCGCCGTGGTGGACACCGCGATGTGCGGCGGGTTCTGCGGGTTCTCGGACTTGTTGAAGCCCTCGAACTCGTTGACGCTGCGGCCGTCGTGCGCCACCGAGACCCGCGCGCCCTTGCAGGCGTCGTGCGAGGACCCGCCGCCGATCGACACGAACGAGTCGCACCTGTTCTCCTGGTAAAGCGCCACGGCGTCCATGACGTTGTAGTCCTTGGGGTTCGACTCGACCTTGTCGTACACCACGACCTCGAGCCCGTGGTACTTCATCGACTCGACGATCTTGTGCACGGTGTCGCTGCCGCGCAGGCCCGTGGTCATCACCAGCGTCCGCCGGAAGCCCAGCTTCTTGGCCTCGGGGCCGATCAGCTCGTGCGCGCCGGGGCCGAGCAGTGCCCGGGGGAAGGGGTGGAACTCCTTGATGGGGAACGGCTTGAGAAGCTCCTCGACTCGCATGGCGTGACGTTCCTCTCCGTGGGGTGGGCTGCGTGTGCTTCACCTTCCGGGACGCGGGGCCGCGCCGGTACCGGTCGTCCGGACGGAAGCGGAGGCGCGGGGGGAGGGGCCGCGCCCCGTCCGACCGGACGGGTTCGGGCCGGTGACCCCCGGTCGCGGCGGCGCACCTGCCCGATCGGAGGGGGACGGGACGGCCGGAAGCAGGGCGACCGCCCGCCGGCGCCCGGCCTAACGTCGTGTCCCGGCCGCCGGACCCACCGGGTTCCGACCCCCGGCCGGCTCACACGTTGGGAGGCATTCCATGCAACGGGACATCCGCGACGCCGAGCGGGCACACGACGCCGACGCCGACGGCGCCGCCGTGGCCGACCTGGACGACCTGACCGAGGAACTGCTGGTCGAGGAGGTCTCCATCGACGGCATGTGCGGCGTCTACTGAGGGCCGGACGATGCCCTCCCCCACATCCTCCGCGGCACGGGCCACGCCCGCCGCTCCGGCCGGCGCCGGAGCGGCGGGCGACGCCGACGCGACCTTCGACCCGGCACGGCCGTACCGGCTGAGCCCGTCGGTCGCGCTGCGGCCCGAGCCGTTCGGAGCGCTCGCGTACCACTTCGGCAACCGGCGGCTCTCGTTCCTGAAGGCGCCCGAACTGGTGGAGCTGGTCCGGACGCTGGAGCGGTACCCCAGCGCCCGGGACGCCCTCGCGGGCGTCCCCGGCGCACGGCGCGGCGCCTTCCTGCGCGCGCTGGCCTCGCTGGCCGCGGCCGGCATGATCGTCCCCCGCTGAGGGGCCCGACGGGAGTGCGGTGATGACCACCCTTCACGACCCTTCGCACGCCGGGCGCGTCCCCGCCCTGGCCGAGCAGTTCACCGGCGGGCTGGCCGCGCCGATCTGCCTGACCTGGGAGTGGACGTACGCGTGCAACCTGTCCTGCGCGCACTGCCTGTCCTCGTCCGGGCGGCGCGACCCCCGCGAGCTGTCCACCGCCGAGATCGAGGCCGTCATCGACGAGCTGGAGCGGATGCGGGTCTTCTACGTCAACGTCGGCGGCGGGGAACCCACCGTCCGGCCCGACTTCTGGGACCTGCTGGACTACGCGATCGACCACCGCGTCGGCGTGAAGTTCTCCACCAACGGGGTGCGGCTGAGCCCCGAGCGGGCGCGGCGCCTGGCCACCACCGACTACGTCGACGTGCAGGTCTCCCTCGACGGCGCCACCCGCGACGTCAACGACGCCGTGCGCGGACCCGGCGCGTACGACATGGCGGTGCGGGCCATGGAGAACCTGGCCGCCGCCGGGTTCTCCGGCTTCAAGATCTCGGTGGTGATGACCCGGCGGAACGTCGCCCAGCTCGACGCCTTCGCCGCCATCGCCGACCGGTACGGGGCGCAGCTGCGGATCACCCGGCTGCGGCCGTCCGGGCGCGGCGCCGACGTGTGGGACGAGCTGCATCCCACGGCCGCCCAGCAGCGCGAGATCTACGCCTGGCTGCTGGACCACGGCGACCGGGTGCTCACCGGGGACTCGTTCTTCCACCTCAACGCGCTGGGCCCGGCGCCGCTGCCGGGGCTGAACCTGTGCGGCGCGGGACGGGTGGTGTGCCTCATCGACCCGGTCGGCGACGTGTACGCCTGCCCGTTCGCCATCCACGACGCGTTCAGGGCGGGCAACGTCCGCTCGCCCGGCGGGTTCGAGCGGGTGTGGCGCGAGTCGTCGCTGTTCGCCGAGCTGCGGCGGCCGTCGTCCGGCGGGGCCTGCGCGCACTGCTCGGCCTACGACGCGTGCCGGGGCGGGTGCATGGCCGCGAAGTTCTTCACCGGCCTGCCGCTCGACGGCCCCGACCCCGAGTGCGTCAAGGGCCACGGCGAGGCGGCCCTGCGGTCGGTCGACCCGGCCGCGCTGCCGCGCCAGGGCAACGACCACTCGCGCCCCACCGTGGCCCTGGGCATGCCCGCCGTCCGGGCCGCCCGTCCGGACCGTTTCTGCGACGAGAGCCCGCTGGCCGGGATGGACCCGGCGCACCCGATGGGAGGGCGGTCATGAGCGGCTGGTTCGAGACGGTCGCGCACGCGCAGCGCCTGGCCAGGAAGCGGCTGCCGCGATCGGTCTACGGCGCCCTGCTCGCCGGCTCGGAGAAGGGCGTGTCCTACGGCGACAACACCGCCGCGTTCGCCGAACTGGGGTTCGCGCCGCACGTGGCGGGCCTGCCGGAGAAGCGCGACCAGACCACGACGGTCATGGGCGAGCGGATCTCGCTGCCCGTGATCATCTCGCCGACCGGGGTGCAGGCCGTGCACCCCGGCGGGGAGGTGGCGGTGGCGCGGGCGGCGGCGGCCCGCGGCACCGCCATGGGCCTCAGCTCGTTCGCGAGCAAGCCGCTGGAGGAGGTCGTGGCGGCCAACCCGCGCACGTTCTTCCAGATGTACTGGACGGGCGGCAGGGACGCGATGCGGCGCCGCGTCGACCGCGCCCGCGAGGCCGGGGTCAAGGGGCTGATCGTCACCCTCGACTGGTCCTTCTCCCACGGCCGGGACTGGGGGAGCCCCCGCGTCCCCGAGCGGCTGACGGTGAGGGAGATGGCGCGTTTCGCGCCCGAGGCCCTGGCCCGCCCGCGCTGGCTGGCCGGCTACCTGCGGTCCCGGACCCTGCCCGACCTGACCACGCCCAACATGGCCGAGCCCGGACGGGCCGCCCCCACGTTCTTCGGCGCGTACGGCGAGTGGATGCAGACCCCGCCGCCGTCCTGGGAGGACGTGCGGTGGCTGCGCGAGCAGTGGGACGGCCCGTTCATGCTCAAGGGCGTGTGCCGGGTGGACGACGCCCTGCGCGCGGTCGACGCGGGAGTCACCGCGATCTCGGTGTCCAACCACGGCGGCAACAACCTCGACTCGACCCCGGCGCCGATCCGCGTGCTGCCGTCCATCGCCGACGCGGTTGGCGACAGGGTCGACGTGCTGCTGGACGGCGGTGTGCGGCGCGGCGGCGACGTGGTCAAGGCGCTGGCGCTCGGCGCCAGGGCGGTGATGGTGGGCCGCGCCTCCCTGTGGGGCCTGGCGGCGAACGGGCAGGCCGGGGTGGAGAACGTGCTGGACATCCTGCGCGGCGGCATCGACGCGGCGCTGCTCGGCCTCGGGCGCTCGTCGGTCCGCGAGCTGACCCGGGACGACGTGGTGATCCCCCCGGGCTTCACCCGGGCCCTCGGCGTGTGAACCGGCCGGAGGGCCGCCGGAGAATGGACCTTGGTCCCTGTCGAGGGTGACGGTGCCGGTGGTGCGCTGAAAGTCCGTACAGGACTGCACCAGGAGCACCATCATGACCCCTACGCGGCCGTCCGGCACCACCGTGCCTCCGGACCAACGGCTGGCCCTTGACGTGCGGCAGGCGATCGAGGCGGCCGTGTGGGCGCCGTCGGTGCACAACACCCAGCCGTGGACGTTCGCCCTGCACGGCAGCCGCGTCAGCCTGCGCGCCGACCCGGACCGGCGGCTGGCCGCGGCCGACCCCGACGGCCGCGAGATGCTGATCAGCTGCGGGGCGGCGCTGTTCACCCTGCGGATCGCGCTGCGGGGGCTCGGATACGCCCCCAAGATCCGGCTGCTGCCCGACCCCGACCGGCCGCACCTGCTCGCGGACGTGCTTCCCGGCGAACCGTCCGCCGACCGGGAGGAGCCCGACCACCTGGTGGCGCACGTGCGCCACCGGCACACCCACCGCGGCGGGTTCCGTCCGACCCCGGTGCGCGCCGCGCTGCTGTCGACGCTGCGCTGGGACGCCGAGGCGGAGGGGGCGCGCCTCATCCAGGCCGTGGAGCCGCACACCAAGGGCGCGCTCGCGGCGCTGACGCAGGTCGCCGAGCACGTGCAGCGGCTCGACCCCGCGTGCGCCGCCGAGGCGGCCCGCTGGGCGCCCGCCCCCGGCAACACCCGGCAGGAGGGCGTCCACCACGAGGCGTATCCGCGTCAGGAGCCGCACACCGAGCCGTACTTCCCCGGCCGCGACTTCGCGCGCGGCTTCGGCTGGGGCGTGCCGCCCGAGGCGGCGTGCCCGGAGGAGGAGGGGGCCCGGCAGCCGGTGACCGGGGTGGTCCTGATGATCGTCACGGCCGGGGACGCACCGGCCGACTGGCTGCGGGCGGGGCAGGCGCTGCAGCGCGTCCTGCTGCGCGCCGCCGGAGACGGGCTGGCGGCCGCCTTCCACACGCAGGCGCTGGAGGTGCCGGAGCTGCGGGCGTTCATCCGGTCCCGCTTCTGCCACGGGCTGCATCCGCAGATCCTGATGCGGCTCGGCGAGCCCGTCGGCCCGGAACTGGTCACCGTGCGCCGTTCCGTCACCGCCGTCATCGTCGACGAGCCCTGAGCCGGCGCCCGACCCCGTCCCCCGCGGCGCACCCCCCGACCCCGAGGAAGACATGTGAACACCTTGGACCTGTCCCGATGGCAGTTCGGGATCACCACCGTCTACCACTTCGTCTTCGTCCCGCTGACCATCGGCCTGTCGGCCCTGGTGGCGGGCATGCAGACCGCCTGGCACCGGACGAGGAACCCCCTCTACCTGCGCATGACCAGGTTCTTCGGGAAGCTGTTCCTGATCAACTTCGCCATGGGCGTGGTCACCGGGATCGTGCAGGAGTTCCAGTTCGGCATGAACTGGTCGGACTACTCGCGGTTCGTCGGCGACGTGTTCGGCGCGCCGCTGGCCATGGAGGGACTGCTGGCGTTCTTCCTGGAGTCCACGTTCCTGGGCCTGTGGATCTTCGGCTGGGACCGGCTGCCGGCCCGGCTGCACCTGGCCACCATCTGGCTGGCCTCGATCGGCACCATGTTGTCGGCGTACTTCATCCTGGCCGCCAACTCCTGGATGCAGCACCCGGTCGGCCACCGGATCGACCCCGAGACCGGGCGGGCCGAGCTGACCAGCATCTGGCGGGTGCTCACCAACTCCACCGCGCTGGTGACCTTCCCCCACGTGATCTTCGCGGCGTTCCTCACCGGCGGCCTGTTCGTGGCGGGGGTGGGCGCCTGGCACCTGGCGCGGGGACGCGACGTGCCGCTGTTCCGCCGGGCGACGCGCGCGGGCCTGGTGTTCTCCCTGGTCGCGGCCATCGGCGTGACCGTGTCGGGCGACCTGCAGGCGCGCGTGATGACCGAGCAGCAGCCGATGAAGATGGCCGCCGCCGAGGCGCTGTACGAGACGTCCGCGCCCGCCTCGTTCTCCCTGTTCACCATTGGCTCGCTGGACGGCGGCGAGGAGCTGTGGAGCCTGCGCGTGCCGCACGTGCTGTCGTTCATGGCCACCGGCGCGCCGGACGGCGCCGTCGAGGGCGTCAACGACGTGCAGCGGGCGTACGAGCAGCGCTACGGGCCCGGCAGCTACACGCCCGTCATCCCCGTCACCTACTGGACGTTCCGCCTGATGATCGGGTTCGGGTTCCTGGCCGGGCTGCTGGCCGTGGCCGGGCTGTGGCTGACCCGGGGCGGCCGGGTGCCGCGCGGGCCGTGGTTCCACCGCGCGGCGCTGGCGGGGATCGCGCTGCCGTTCCTGGCCAACACCATGGGCTGGATCTTCACGGAGATGGGCCGCCAGCCGTGGGTGGTGATGGGCCTGATGCGCACCCGCGACGGCGTCTCGCCCGACGTCGCCACCGGCGAGGTGATCATCTCCCTCACGGTGTTCACGGTGCTGTACGCGGTGCTGGCGGTGGTGGCCGGGGCGCTGATGGCCCGCCACGCCCGGAAGGGACCGCCGCCGCAGGACCAGACGCCCGCCGCCGACGAGCCCCTGCCCGCCTTCTCCTACTGAGCCCGTAGCAAGGCTCGTACCGAGGCTCTTACCGAGCCGCATTCCCGGAGACGCTCATGGAACTGACCACCGTCTGGTTCACGCTGATCGCCGTGCTGTGGACCGGCTACTTCGTCCTGGAGGGGTTCGACTTCGGCGTCGGCGTGCTGCTGCCGGTGCTGGCGCCGCGCCACGGCGCGGCCGACGGCGGCGCGCACGCCGAGACCGACCGCCGTGTCATGATCAACAGCATCGGGCCGGTGTGGGACGGCAACGAGGTGTGGCTGCTGGTCGCCGGCGGCGCCACCTTCGCCGCCTTCCCCGAGTGGTACGCCACCCTGTTCAGCGGCTTCTACCTGCCGCTGCTGCTGATCCTGGTCGCGCTGATCGTGCGGGGCGTGGCGTTCGAGTACCGCGGCAAGGGCCCGGCGTCCGGCCCCGAGGGCGCGCGCTGGCGGCGCAACTGGGACCGCGCCGTCTTCTGGGGCTCGCTCGTCCCGGCGTTCCTGTGGGGCGTGGCCTTCGCCAACATCGTCCGCGGCGTCCCGATCGACGCCGACCACCACTTCACCGGGACCCTATTCACCCTGCTCAACCCGTACGCGCTGCTCGGCGGGCTCACCACGCTCGCGGTGTTCACCCTGCACGGCGCGGTGTTCCTGGCCCTCAAGACCGACGGCGAGGTGCGGTGGCGCGCCCGGGCGCTGCTGACCCGGCTGGCCGTGCCGGTCGCGGTGCTCGCCGCCGCGTTCCTGGCCGTCACCCAGATCGGCCACGGCAGGCCGCTGACCTGGGTCACCGCCGCCGTCGCCGCGGCCGCGCTGCTCGGCGGCATCGCGGCCGGGCTGCGCGGCCGGGAGGGCTGGGCGTTCACCGGCACCGCCGTGGCGATCGCGGCGACGGTCGCGACGCTGTTCGGCGACCTGTGGCCGAACGTCATGCCGTCCAGCACCGACGACGCGTTCAGCCTCACCGTGCACAACGCCGCCTCCTCCCCGTACACGCTCACGGTCATGACCTGGGTCGCGGTGATCTTCACGCCGGTGGTCCTGGCCTACCAGGCGTGGACGTACTGGGTGTTCCGGCGCCGCCTCACCCGGCAGGCCGTCGCCCCCGCCGAGCCCGCCCCCGGGGCCGAGGCGGCACCCGGAGCAGGGGCGGCACCCGGAGCAGGGGCGGCCCGGTGAGACCGCTCGACCCGCGACTGCTGCACCACGCCCGCGCCGCCCGTGCCTTCCTCGCGGGCACGGTGGCGCTGGGCCTGGTCACGACGGGGCTGGTCCTGGCCCAGGCCGTGCTGCTCGCCCGCATCCTGGCCGGGGCGTTCGACGGGCAGGGCGTCGCGGACCTCACCCCCGCGTTCCTGCTCCTGCTGGCCGTGGCGGCCGGACGCGCCCTGGCCGCCTACGGCGGGGAGGCGATGGCCCTGCGCGCGGCCGGCGCGGTCAAGTCGCAGTTGCGGCTGCGGCTGGTGGGCCACGTCCTGCGCTGCGCCCCGGACGCGTCACGGCAGCCCGGCGAGCTGGCGACGCTCGCCACCCGCGGGCTGGACGCGCTGGACCCCTACTTCGCGCGGTATCTGCCGCAGCTCGTCCTGGCCTACCTGACGCCGGTCGCCGTGCTCGCCGTGGTGGCGGGCGCCGACCCGCTGTCCGCCGGCGTCATCGCGGCCACCCTGCCGCTGATCCCGGTGTTCATGATCCTGGTCGGCCTGCACACCCGGGCCCGCACCGAGCGGCAGTGGTCGCTGCTGGAAAAGCTGGGCGGCCACTTCCTCGACGTGGTGGAGGGGCTGCCGACGCTCAAGGTGTTCGGCCGCGCCAGGGCCCAGGCGGCGGTGATCCGCGAGGTGACCGGCGCGCACCGGCGGGCCACCATGCGCACGCTGCGGGTGGCGTTCCTGTCGGCGCTGGTGCTGGAGCTGCTGTCCACGCTGGCGGTGGCGCTGGTCGCGGTGGAGATCGGGCTGCGCCTGCTGGGCGGCGGCATGCCGTACGAGACGGCGCTGCTGGTCCTGCTGCTGGCCCCCGAGGCGTACCTGCCGCTGCGCAACGTGGGCGCCCAGTTCCACGCCAGCATGGAGGGCGTCACCGCCGCCGGGCGCGTCTTCGAGGTCCTGGACGGCGGCGTGCCGGAGGACGGCACCGCCGCCGCTGCCGGCGCCGCTGGCGGACGCGTGCGCCTGGACGGGGTGACGGTGCGCCATCCCGGACGAGATCGTCCGGCGCTGTCCGACGTGTCCCTGGAGGTGGCGCCGGGGGAGCGGCTCGTGGTCGTCGGGCCGAGCGGAGCGGGAAAGAGCACCCTGCTCGCCCTGCTGCTGCGCTTCGTCCACCCCACCGAGGGACGCACCGGCTTCGAGGACGTACCGGCCGAGCGGTGGCGCGAGCGCATCGCGTGGGTGCCGCAGGACCCCTACCTGTTCGCCGGAAGCGTGGCCGACAACATCCGGCTCGGCGACCCCGGCGCGTCCGGCCACGCCGTACGGCGCGCCGCCCGCCTCGCCGGGGCGGACGAGTTCGTCCGGGCCCTTCCCCAGGGGTACGACACCCCGGTAGGCGAGCGCGGCGCGCGCCTGTCGAGCGGGCAGCGGCAGCGCGTCGCGCTGGCCCGCGCGTTCCTGCGGGACGCGCCGCTGCTGCTGCTCGACGAGCCCACCGCCCACCTGGACGGCGAGAGCGCCGAAGGCGTCCGCGCCGCCGTCGAACGGCTCATGGCGGGACGCACGGTCGTGCTGGTCACCCACGACCACGCCTGGACCCGTCTCGCCGACCGGGTCGCCGAGATCGACGGCGGACGGCTCACCATCCGCCGGCCACCGGGCGTGCCGCCGGAGACGGCGGCGGTGATGGCGTCATGACCGTCGTGCCGCCGGCCGCGCGCCGCGCCCCGCTGCCCCGCCTGCTGGCCCTCGCCCGGCCGCTGCGCGCAAGGCTGCTGGTCGCCGTCCTGGCCGGGGCCGCCACGACCGCGGCCGGGATCGCGCTGCTGGGCGTGTCCGGGTTCCTGATCGCCAGGGCCGCCGAGCATCCGAGCGTCACCGCGCTCACCATCGCCGTCGTGGCGGTGCGCGCCCTGGGCGTCAGCCGCGGGGTGCTGCGCTACGTCGAGCGGCTGACCTCGCACGACGTGGCGTTCCGGGTGCTGGGCGACGTCCGCGTGCGCGTCTACCGGACGCTCGCCCGCCTCGCCCCCGCCGGGCTGCGCGAGCTGCGCTCGGGCGACCTGCTCACCCGGCTGGTCTCCGACGTCGACACCGTCCAGGACGTGTTCGTCCGCGGCGTCGTCCCGCCCGCGGCCGCCGCGCTGGCGGGCGGAGCGGCCGTCGGCGCCTGCGCGTTCCTGCTGGCCCCGGCGGCCGGGGCGCTGGCCGCCGGGCTGCTGGTCGCGGGCGTGCTGGTCCCGCTGTGCTCGGTGCTGGTCGCCCGCCGCGCCGCGCACCGTGCCGCGGCCGCCCGAGGACGCCTCACCACGCGGGTCGTCGACGCCCTGTCCGGAGCCCCGGACCTGATCGCCTTCGGCGCCCGGGACCGCGCGATCGCCTCCCTCACCGCCGCCGACCGCGAGCTCACCCGGCAGACCCGGCGCAACGCCTTCGCGCTGGCGCTCGGCGCCGGGCTCGGGACCGCCGTCACCGGCCTGACCGTGTGGGCGGTGCTGCTGCTGGGCGTGGCGGCCGTCGAGGACGGCGACCTCGGCCGGGTCCCGTCGGCCGTGCTCGTCCTCACCGCGCTGGCCGCGTTCGAGGCCGTGGCGCCGCTGCCCGCGGCGGCGGCGCGGCTGGCCGAGACCGGCTCGTCCGCCCGCCGGATCATGGGCGTGCTGGACGCCCCCGACCCCGTGCGCGAGCCGTCCCGTCCGCTGCCGCCGCCCGAGCCCCCGGTCACCGTGCGGCTTCGCGGCGTCCGGGTCCGGTACGGGCCGGACGACCCATGGGCGCTGGACGGCGTCGACCTCGACTTGGAGCCCGGCCGCCGCGTCGCCCTGGTCGGCCCCAGCGGCGCGGGCAAGAGCACCGTCGCGGCGCTGCTGCTGCGCTTTCTCGACGCGCAGGGCGGGCACGTCACCCTGAACGGCCGTGACCTGGCCGCCTACGCCACCGACGACGTGCGCCGGGTGATCGGCGGCTGCCCGCAGCACCCGCACGTCTTTGACAGCACCCTCAGGGAGAACCTGCGGCTGGCGCGTCCCGGCGCGAGCGACGGCGAACTCGACGCGGCCGCCGGCGCCGCACGCCTGCTGCCGTGGATCCGATCCCTGCCCCAGGGCTGGGACACCCCGGTCGGCGTGCACGGCGCCCGCCTGTCCGGCGGCGAACGGCAGCGGCTGGCCCTCGCCCGCGCCCTGCTGGCCGACCCGGCGCTGCTCGTGCTCGACGAGCCGACCGCGCACCTGGACCCGGCGGCCCGCGCGGCCCTGACGGCCGACCTCCTGCGCGTCACCCGCGGCCGGACCACCCTGCTGATCACCCACGACCTGACCGGCCTGGACGCCGTGGACGAGATCGCCGTCCTCGACCGCGGGAGGATCGTGCAGCGCGGCACGCACCGCGACCTGGTGCGCCGCGACGGCCTCTACCGCCGCATGTGGGCCCGGAGCGACGCGGAGGGTCAGTCCTCCCCGCCGCCGTCCTCGTGATCGGCGTCGACCTGCCCGGCGGGCTCGTCGTCGTCCTGGAGGGGACGTCGCGTGGCCTGGTGGACGCGCACGGCCAGGACCGCCCGCGCGAACCGCGCCGCCGTCTCGCCGTCCAGGACGTCCGGCACGTCGTCGAGCCCGATCAGGCCGCCGGGCAGGGCGAGCACCGCGCCGGACTCGCCGGGCCCGCCGACCCGGACCCCGCGGTCGTCGCCGAGGTCCTCGACCGACGGCAGGTCCAGCGCCGAGCGCAGGGTGTCCTGCAGGGCGCGCAGGGCGGCGGCGTCCCGGTCGGCGCGGTCGACGGCGGCGTCCACGCGCTGCTCGGCGCGGTCGGCACGGGCCAGCGCGTCGTCGGCGCGGGCGATGGCGTCGTCGGCGAGCTGCTCGGCGCGGTCGGCGCGCGCGGCCTGCTCGTCGGCGCGGGCGGTGGCGGCGTCGAGCTCGATGGTCAGCCGCTGGTTCTCGCTCTGCGCGGCGGCCAGCTCGGCCCGCAGATCCCGTTCGGTCTTGGCGGCGGCCTCGAGCCGGGCGAAGGCGTCGTCGGCCTCGGCGCGCGCGTCCTCCAGCTCGGCGCGCGCCATGGCCAGCGCGCTCTGCTCGGTGGCCAGCTGCGCCATCAGGTCGTCGCGTTCGCTCTCCACCTGGACGCGGGCCTGGCGTTCGGTGTTCCACGCCGCCTCGGCGCGTTTGCGCAGGCCTTCGGCGTGGGCGGCCTCGTTCGCGGCGGCGGCCCGGGCCTGCTGCGCGGCGCCGGCCTCCTTCCACGCGTTGGCCTCGCTGTTCTGGGCGGCCACGACGCTCGCCTTCGCGGCCGCCATGCCCGCGCGCAGCTCCTCGATCGCGTCGGCGGCCTCCTGCCGGGCCGCCTCGGCGCGGGCCTCGGCCAGCTCGGTGCGGTTGTCGGCCTCGGCGACCGCCACCCGGGCGCTGCGCGCCTCGGCCAGTGCCTCTTCGGCCCTGCCGATGACACCGCGGACCTCGTCGTCCAGCCGCTCGCCCAGCACGGCGGCGGTCTCGGCGAGCTCGGCCACCAGGACCGCCAGCCGGTCGACGTCCTCGGCCAGCGCCCGGACCGGCGCGGATTCGTCGGCGTCGTCGCGGGCCGCCTCCCGCGCGTAGGCGACGCGATGCGCGTCGCCGCAGAACCGGGCGTCGCGTCCCGCCCGGGCCGGGACCGGCCCTCCGCAGTACGCGCAGCGCCGGCGATCGTGCTCCTCGGGGATCACGCCTGCCGTGACCGCCTCCGGCGACAGGTCGTCCTCGTCGACCAGTCCCTCGGCCGGCGGCCGGATGGGCGCCGTCGGTTCCACGTCGCTGGGGAGATGCCCATCCCGGCCGTCTTGATCTCCGTTCACGGGGAGCATCCTAGTAAGACCCGCGGCGCCCGTGTCCGCCTCGGCCGCAGGCCGCCGTCAGCTCGCCTCGGCGAGCATTCCGTGCGGGTCGAGAACGTACTTGCGCGCGGCGCCCTGGTCGAACTCCTCGTAGCCCTCGGGCGCCCGGTCCAGCGGTATCACCGTGGCGTTGACGTTCTCGGCGATCGACACGCGGTCGTGCAGGATCGCCATCATCAGCTGACGGTGGTAGCGCATCACCGGGCACTGGCCGGTGGCGAAGGACAGCGACTTGGCCCAGCCCAGCCCCAGCCGGATGGACAGCGACCCGACCTTGGCGGCCTCGTCGGGAGCCCCCGGGTCACCGGTGACGTAGAGGCCGGGGATCCCCACGGCGCCGCCGGCGCGGACGATGTCCATGAGGGTGTTCAGCACGGCCGCCGGGTGCTCGGTGCGCGCCTCGGCGCCGTGCCCGCGCGCCTCGAAACCGACCGCGTCGACACCGCAGTCGACCTCCGGCGTCCCGAGGATCTGCTCGATCTGGTCCTTCGGGTCGCCCCGCGAGACGTCCACCGTCTCACAGCCGAAGCTGCGCGCCTGGGCGAGCCGGTCCTCGTTCAGGTCGCCGACGATGACCGCGGCGGCGCCCAGCAGGAGGGCGGACGTGGCCGCGGCCAGCCCGACCGGACCGGCGCCGGCGACGTAGACCGTCGAACCGGTGGTGACGCCGGCGGTGACGCAGCCGTGGTAGCCCGTCGGGAAGATGTCCGCCAGCATCGCCAGGTCGAGGATCTTGTCCATGGCCTGGTCCCGGTCGGGGAACTTCAGCAGGTTCCAGTCCGCGTAGGGGACCAGCACGTACTCGGCCTGGCCGCCGACCCACCCGCCCATGTCGACATACCCGTACGCCGACCCGGGCTGGTCGGGGTTGACGTTGAGGCAGATCCCCGTCTTGCCCTCCTTGCAGTTGCGGCACCTGCCGCAGGAGATGTTGAAGGGCACCGAGCACAGGTCTCCGACCTTGACGTACTCGACGTCGGGCCCGGTCTCGACGACCTCGCCGGTGATCTCGTGGCCGAGCACCAGCCCCGCCGGCGCGGTGGTGCGGCCGCGCACCATGTGCTGGTCGCTGCCGCAGATGTTGGTGGCGACGCACTTGACGATCGCCGCGTGCGGCGTCTTGCGGCCCACGTTGGCCGGATTGACGCCGGGCCCGTCCTTCAGTTCGAACGTCGGGTACTCGGTGGTGTGCACTTCCACCTGACCCGGCTTGACGTACACGACGCCCTTGTTGCCTGACATGGCCGTACCCCGATTCTCCTGACCGCCGACGGCTCCCGGCACCCGGGCCGTGGATGCCCGGCGGCCCTCACGCCGTCGCCCCGACCCCTACCCCCTGTGCGCCCACCAACCGCCGCCCCTTCGCCCGGCCTCGCCCCCCTGGGCGGTGCGTTCCGCCGGCGTGACCTGCGGGTTCGTGATCGCGGTCCGGGCCGAGCAGGGGCGGGCGGCGTCTAGGTTCGGGGTGGTCACAGCACGGTAAATCTTGCGGTTCCGGGAGCCGGCCTCTTGACGGATACTCCCACGTTATCCACACTTTTCCTCATGTTCGGTCAGTTCTCCACGGACCCGGTCAGTCGCGATGCTCGCGGCTGAGCGTCATCGGCGGATCTGCGCCGCGCTGCGGGACAAGCGCGTGGTGCGGACCGAGGAGTTCGCCAGGATGCTGGGCGTCTCGGCGGAGACGGTCCGCCGCGACCTGGTCGTGCTGGAACGTCGCGGGTCGCTGGTGCGGGTGCACGGCGGCGCGACCAGCACCGCCGGCGGGTTCGGCGAGGAGGCGTCCTTCGCGGAACGGTCCACGACGGACCGCGAGGCCAAGGTGGCCATCGGACGCGCCGCCGCCGCGCTGGTACGGCCGGGGCAGACGGTGATCATCGACGTGGGCACCACGGCGGTGGAGGTGGCCCGGGCGCTGCCGCAGAACCACCGCGGCATCGTCGCGACCTGCTCGCTGCTGGCGGCCGCGGAGCTGGCCGGCCGGCCGGGCGTCGAGGTCCTGGTGTCGGGCGGCCGGCTGCGCGCCGGCGACCTGGCCTGCTCGGGCGCGCACGCCAACGGGTTCTTCGCCGACCTGAACGCCGACGTGGCGTTCCTCGGCTCCGGCGGGGTGGACGCCGCCGCGGGACTGACCGACTTCCATCTCGACGAGGTGGCCGGCCGCCGAGTGATGATCGCGAACACCGTGCGCTCGTACGTGCTCGCCGACGCGCGCAAACTCGGCCGCGTCGCGCCGCACCGGGTGTGCGGGCTGGACGAGATCGACGGACTGATCACCGACGAGACACCGCCCCCGACGCTGCGCGCCGCCATCGAGGACGCCGGCGGCGCCGTCGTGGTGGCTGGGTGACGCTGCCACGTCACCCAGCCGGATCGCCAACCCCTGATCAACGTGCGAGGAGACGATCGATGGCCGATTCTGCCATGCCGCCGCGCGACGCGGCGCGTCCCAGACCCCCGGTGCCGGCCACGGCGCGCCCAGCGGCGGCGACGGCCTGTCGGAGTTCGGCTACGCGCAGGAGGTGAAGCGCGAGCTGGGCCGGTACGCCTCCTTCGCCGTGGCGTTCGGGTTCGTGTCGATCGCGACCGGCATCTTCACCGCGTACGGCTCGGTGCTCAACAGCTCGGGGCCGATGGGCATCTGGACGTGGCCCGTCGTCGTGGTGGGGCAGCTGTGCGTGGCGCTGGTCTTCGGCGCCCTCGCCGCCCGCATCCCGGTCAGCGGCTACGCCTACCAGTGGACGTCACGGCTGGCCAACCCGGTCCTCGGCTGGATCATGGGCTGGATCTCCTTCACCTTCCTGTCGGTGGTGGTGGTCGCCGTCGACTACACCATCGCCGCGACGATCCTGCCGGTGCTGTTCCAGTACCAGGGCACCAGCCAGAACGCGTGGGTCATCACCGCCGTGGTGCTGCTGCTCCAGGCCGTCCTGGTCGCCCTGTCCACCCGCGTGACGCAGCGCGTCAACAACGTCGCGGTCACCATCCAGCTGATCGGCATGGTGTCGCTCACGGTGCTGCTGTTCGTCGTCGGCGCCGTCACCGGCGCGCTGGACTTCGGCACCCTGTTCAGCACCGCCGACGTTCCGCGCGACGGCTACTTCTCCCTGGGCGGGGCGACGTCCGCCGGGCCGTGGGCGCTGGGCTTCCTGCTGGGCGCCTTCACCATCGTCGGGTTCGAGTCGGCGGCGAACCTGGCCGAGGAGACCAGGGACCCGGCGCGCGTGGTGCCCAAGGCGATGGCGCAGGCCGTACTGGGGCTCGGCGTGCTGGGCATGCTGTTCCTGATCGCGGTGACCGCGCTGGCCGGCGACCCGGCCGCCCTGGCGCGCTCCGACACCCCGGTCGCGGACGTGATCGCCCGCGTCCTCGGCTCCTACGTCGGCAAGGGCCTGCTCGTGCTGGTGGTCGTCTCGATCTTCTCCTGCGGCCTGGTCATCCTGCTCAGCGGCGCCCGGCTGGTCTGGGCGATGGCGCGCGACCGGCGCTTCCCGGGATGGCCGCTCCTGCGCCGGATCAACCCCGCCACCGGCACGCCGATGAACGCCGCCGTGCTGATGTTCGTGATCGCGCAGGTCCTGCTGGCGCTGTTCGCGCGCTCCACGCAGGCGCTGTTCTCGCTGTTCTCGGCCGCGACCCTGCTGCCGGCGATCATCTACGCGGCGACCGTCGCGCTGTACGTCGCCAAGCGGCGGAGCCTGCCCCCGTCCCGCGGCTTCCAGCTCGGCCGCTGGGAGACCCCGGTGCTGGTGCTGGCCGCCGTCTGGCTGGCCTACGAACTGCTGATCTTCCGGGACGCCTCGTTCGCCGAGCCGTGGCTCTACGTCGCGGTGATGTTCGCGCTCGGCGCCCTCTACCTGGCGTACCTGCTGGTGCGGCACGGCACCGCCGGGCTGACCATGCCGGACATGCACGACATCGACAAGGCTCTCGACGACGACACGCCCCCGCCCGCCGCACGGGCCGGAGCCACGGGAGGCCGGCCGTGACGACCGTGCTGGCGATCGACCAGGGCACGTCGGGAACCAAGGCGATGGTCGTCGACGGCTCCGACCGCGTGCTGAGCGTCGTGGAGCTGCCGGTGCGGCCCCGCTACCTGCCCGGCGGCGGGGTCGAGCAGGACCCGGGCGAACTGCTGGACTCGGTCCTGGAGTCCGGGCGGCGCGCCGTGGCCGAGGCGGGCGCGCGCGTCGACTGCGTGACCCTGGCCAACCAGGGCGAGACCGTGCTGGCCTGGGATCCGCGCACCGGCGAGCCGCTCACCCAGGCGATCGTCTGGCAGGACCGGCGGGCCGCCGGGATCTGCGCCGAACGCGACGGCTCCGCCGAGCTGGTGCGCGACCGTACCGGGCTGGTGCTCGACCCGTACTTCTCCGCGCCGAAGATGCGCTGGATCCGGGAGAACCTCACCGGAGACGGCGTCGTCACCACCACCGACAGCTGGCTGGTGCACCGGCTCACCGGCGAGTTCGTCACCGACGCGGCCACGGCGTCCCGCTCGCTGGTCACCGCTCTCGACACCGTCACCTGGGACGCCGAGCTGCTGGAGCTGTTCGGGCTGGCGGACGAGCCGCTGCCGCGGATCGCGGCCTGCGACGAGATCGTGGGCGAGACCACGGCGTTTGGCGGCCCCGCCGCGGTGGGCGGGCTGGTCGTCGACCAGCAGGCCGCGCTGCTGGCCGAACGCTGCCTGGCACCGGGCGAGGCCAAGTGCACGTTCGGCACCGGAGCGTTCCTGCTGGCCAACATGGGCACGGCACCGGCCCGGTCCACCTCGGGGCTGGCCGCCTCGGTCGCGTGGCGGGTCCGCGGCCGCACGTCGTACTGCTTCGACGGGCAGGTCGCCACCGCCGCCTCGGCGGTCCGGTGGCTGCAGGACCTCGGACTCGTCGGCGGCGCCCCCGACCTGGACCGCGTCGCCGCGTCCGACGCCGACGGCGTGCTGTGCGTGCCGGCACTGGCCGGGCTGTCGGCGCCCTGGTGGGCGCCGGACGCCACCGCCTCGTTCACCGGCATGACGCTGTCCACCTCGGCCGGCCACCTGGTCAGGGCGGTGCTCGACGGCATCGCCGCCCAGGTCGCCGAGCTGGCCGACTGCACGGCCCGCGACATCGGCGGCCCGCTGCGGCGGCTGCGCGTCGACGGCGGCCTGACCCGCAGCCGGGTCCTGATGCAGGCCGTCGCCGACCTGCTGCAGGCACAGGTCGACGTCTACCCGTCCGAACACGCCACCGCGCTCGGAGCCGTCGCCCTGGCGCGGGCCGCCGCCGACCCGGCGCTGCCCCTGGCCGACGCGGTCGTCGACTGGACACCCAGCACCGGCTACACCCCGCGTATCGGCCCGGACGAGGCGGCCGGCTTCCGCACACGATGGAGGACCGCCGTGGAAACCTCAGCGATCCCGAAGGAGGGACAGTGACGACCCCGCAGGCCCCGCCGGCCGTCGACGTCGCGGTGATCGGCGCCGGAGTCGTCGGCTCGGCGATCGCCAGGGCCCTGTCGGGCCACCGGCTCGACGTCGCGTTGCTGGACGCCCGCTGCGACGTCGGCGACGGCACCAGCAAGGCCAACACCGCCATCCTGCACACCGGATTCGACGCCACCCCCGGCACCCTGGAGGCACGCCTGGTCGCCCAGGGCTACCACCTGCTCAAGGACTACGCCGACCGCACCGGCATCCCCTACGAGCCGACCGGGGCGCTGCTGGTGGCCTGGGACGACGAGCAGCTGAACGCCCTGCCCGGACTGAAGGCCAAGGCCGAGCGCAACGGCTACACCGAGACCGAGATCGTCGGCCCGGACGAGGTGTACCGGCAGGTCCCGGCGCTCGGGCCCGGCGCGCTCGGCGGGCTGACCGTCCCCGGCGAGTCCATCATCTGCACCTGGACGACCACGCTCGCGCTCGCCACCGACGCCGTCCGGCGCGGAACGCGCCTGCTGCGCTCGCACCGCGTCGAATCCGTCACCGTCGGCGCGGACGTGACCGTCCTGCACACCACCGCCGGGGACGTCCGCGCGCGCTGGGTCGTCAACGCCGCCGGGCTCGGCGGTGACGTGCTGGACGCCCAGTTCGGACATGACCGCTTCCACCTGCACCCTCGCCGCGGCGAACTGCTCGTCTACGACAAGCAGGCCCGTCCGCTGGTCGACCGGATCGTGCTCCCGGTCCCGTCCAAGGTCGGCAAGGGCGTCCTGGTCAGCCCGACGATCTACGGCAACGTCATGCTCGGCCCGACCGCCGAGGACATGACCGACCGCGCCGACACCGCCACCACCGAGGACGGCTACGAGTTCCTGCTCCGGCGCGGCGAGCGCATCATGCCCCGCCTGCTGCGGGAAGAGGTCACCGCCACGTACGCCGGTCTGCGCGCGGCCAGCGACGTGCCCGACTACACCATCGAGGTCGACGCGGCGCAGCGCTACGCCGTCGCCGGCGGCATCCGCTCCACCGGCCTGACGGCCGGCATGGCGATCGCCGAACACCTGCTGGGACTGCTCGGCGAGGCGGGACTGGAGCTGCGCGAACGCACCGGCCTGCCCGACCCGCCGCGCATGCCAAACATCGGCGAGGCGCGCCCGCGTCCCTACGCCGACGCCGACCGCATCGCCGCCGACCCGGCGTACGGCACGCTCGTCTGCTTCTGCGAACGGGTCAGCCGGGGCGAGATCCGCGACGCGCTGACCAGCACGATCCCTCCGCGCGACCTGGACGGGCTGCGCCGCCGCACACGCGCCATGAACGGGCGCTGCCAGGGCTTCTACTGCGGCGCGAACGTCACCGGGATGCTGGAGAAGGCCCTGAAGGAAGGCACGCGATGACCGCGACACGCACTCGGCTGACCCCCACCGTGGTCATCGTCGGAGCGGGCCCGGCCGGGCTGCGGGCCGCCCGGGAACTCGCCCCGGCGGTCCCCGGCCAGGTCCTCGTCCTGGAACGCGAACAGCACGCCGGCGGCATCCCGCGGCACTGCGGCCACACCGGTTTCGGCGTCCGCGACCTCCACCGCGTCACGACCGGACCGGACTACGCCCGCCGCATTGCACGCGACGCCGAACGGGCGGGCGCCGAGATCCGCACCGCCGCCATGGTGACCGGATGGTCTTCTGACGGCGGACTGGAGGTCACCGCCCCGGACGGCCTGTTCGACGTCCACGCCGAGGCCGTGGTGCTGGCGACGGGCGCCCGGGAACGCCCCAGGACGGCACGGCTGGTGCCCGGCGACCGCCCCGACGGCGTCTACACCACCGGCCACCTGCAGAACCTGGTGCACCTGCACCGTCGCCGGCCGGGCCGCCGCGCGGTCATCGTCGGCAGCGAGCTGGTCAGCTGGTCGGCGGTGCTGACGCTGCGCCACGCCGGATGCCGGACCGTGCTCATGACCACCGAACGGCCCCGGGGCGAGGCGTACGCGGTGTTCTCCGCCGCGGGCAGGATCGGCCTGCGCGTCCCGGTCAGCACCCGCACCCGCGTCACCCGGATCATCGGCAAGCGCCGGGTCGAGGGCGTGGAGGTCGAGAACCTCGCCGACGGCCGCCGGAAGGTCGTCCCCTGCGACACGGTGGTGTTCACCGGCGACTGGATCCCGGACAACGAACTGGTCCGCGCGGCCGGTCTCGACCTCGACCCCGGCACTCTCGGCCCGTCCGTCGACACCGACCTGCGCACCAGCCGGCCGGGCGTCTTCGCCGCGGGCAACCTGCTGCACCCCGTCGACACCGCGGACATCGCGGCCCTCGACGGCGCGCACGTGGCCGCGAGCGTCCTGGACCACCTGGCGGGCCGCGAACGCCCCGCCGGCGACCCCGTCCGCATCCTCGCGGAGAGCCCGCTGCGCTGGATCTCCCCGATGACGCACCGTCCCGGCGGCTGCGGTCCCGCCCGCGGGCGGCTGCTGGCCTGGGTGGACGAGTACGTGCCGTTCCCCCGGGTGGTCGTCGCCCAGAACGGCCGTCCCATCGCCGAACGCCGCCTGCCCTGGCCCGCGGCCCCCGGCCGCATGTTCCGCATCCCCAGCGACCTGCTGGACGCGGCCGATCCGGCCGCGGGCGACATCCGGATCTCACTACGCCGGTGAACCGCCGCGCCCCCGCCCCTCGCCGGTGAGACACCGGGGCTCTCACCGGCGAGTTCACGCCTCCGCAGGGCTGTGACGCGGGGCAGGGGCGGGGGTGCGCGGCCTGGCGGTGAACAGGCACAGGAGCACCAGGGCGGCCGAGAAGAGCAGGACGGCGACGCGCGCCGCCTCGTACTGGGAGGTGGCGGTGCCGATGCCCGGCAGAAGGACGACGCTGAGCACGGCGCCGCGCACCACCACGGCCTCGTCGAAACGCGTGCGCGGCAGCAGGGCGAGCAAGGGCAGGAAGGCCGCGTCGTACCAGGGGTACTGAACGGGCGACATCACCACACAGGCGAGGGCGAACGCGACCAGGGGACGCACGTCCAGCGGCCGGTCGTGCCCGGCGGCCGGTGGGGTGTCGCGGTGCAGCCGCCACCAGAGCACGGCGGCGGTCACGAGGGTGCTCAGCAGGATCGTCGCGCTGTAGACGGTTGAGCGTTCCCTCAGGATCTCGGGGATCGGAAGGAACAGGTCGTTGTCGTGGGCCATCCGCTGGGTCAGCGACGCGATCGCCGTGCGCCCGGCGACGAGGTACCCGATCGCGACGGTGGCGGCGGCGCCGAGCGCGCCGGTCACCAACGTCCGGGGCCGCCGCAGACACGCCAGCGCCAGCCCGAGGACCGGGAACAGGAACGTCACCTTGGCGGCCACCGCGGCTCCGGCCAGGGCGCCCGCGGCCAGACCGTGGGCGGTGACGGCCGCGCCGGTGTGCGCCCGCCTGGCGAGCAGGTAGACGGCGCCGGTCAGCAGCGCCACCGCCAGCACGTCGACATGGCCGCTGGCGACCATCCAGAACAGCGCCAGCGGATTGGCCGTCCACAGCACCGCCGCCCGGACGCGGGCGGCGGGCTCGGGGCCGCTGAGCCGGTCGATCATCACCGCGGTCGCCAGGAACGCCACGAGGTGGGTGACCTTGAGCCAGAAGACGATCCAGGCCATGGAGGCGCCGCCGAGATGGGCCGCCAGGGCGTGTGCGGCGGTGGCGACAGGCCCGTACACCGTCGGCTGCTTCGCCCATGCCCGGGGACGCAGCAGCCCCACCGGGTCACCGGTGTGGTGGAGCTCGTTCGGCGTCATCACATAGGGGTCGAGCCCGAGGTCGGTGATGCGGCCGTAGACGGCGTAGTTGAGGATGTCGATGGAACCGGCCGGCGGCAGCAGGGTGAACAGGATGGCGGTGAGCGCTCCCGCCAGCAGCAGCACGCGGGGCCGGACGCCGCTCCATCCCCGCCTCAGCGCCCACAGGACCAGCACGATCCCGAGCCCGGCGCAGACGGCGGCGCCGCGGCTCACCAGGGTGACCGTGCTCCGGGAGAGGTCGGCCGCCCAGTAGAGGAACGGGCCGCCGGGACCCCAGCGGGCCACCAGCCCGGACGGTCCCGCCGTCATGCCGGCCGCGAACACCGCCACGCTGACACCGAGAAGGCCGAGCCCCAGCAGTGCCGTGACCCGGCCGCGGCGCCCGCCCGCTGCCTGCGTCGTGCCGCGGACACCGGGCGGCCCAGTCAAGATCGACACCTGCGGAACTGTAGGAGATCCTCGGTGCTGTCGTGGGGAGTTCATGAAGATGTAAGACCTCGGTCGGCGACCAATGGCCCGGCCATGCGGCACGCGCGGAACCGGGCACATCGGCGGGGGAGAGCAGTGGATCGTATGCGGAACACATACTCTACGACCTAGTTCACTCACTATTTGTCGCCAGCCTGACACGTACTGTAATTCCTTCGGGGAATGCCGAAAATGGCTGGCGTCCTTTTCGCGTAATGGCCGTCGCCGCGTACCCGCCGCCGCCCCGTGCGTTCCCCTGACCTGCGGGTATGGGAGGCGGACGGGCGGACAGGACGGAGGAGGGCACCATGGGGAAGGGCAAGAGGCTGCGCAAGGGGGACCGGGTCTCCTGGCGTAGTCACGGCAGTGAGGCCCACGGCGAGGTCGAGCGCGAGATCACCGAACGGACCGAGGCCGCGGGCCGGACGGTCGCGGCGTCGCCGGACGAACCGCAGTACGAGGTCCGCAGTGAGAAGTCCGGAGGCAGGGCCGTGCACAAGCCCGGCGCGCTGGAGAAGGACGACTGAAACCGTGCCGGACGGCGAGCGGCTCACGAGCCTGTTCCACGACCTGGTGGACCTCACCGGGGTCCACGGCCCGCTCAAGACCTGACCGGGACGGGGCCGGCGCCGGCGTCAGGGTCTCCAGCCGAGGATGGGCGCCATGGTGCGCACGGTCGCCGCGCCGGGCGCGAGCCGGGCGACCAGGTTCCGCGCCGTCGCGGCCGGTGGCCACGCCGCGAGGCTCAGCGCCCCCATGCGCGCGGAGCGGCGCGCCACGCGCTGGGTGCGGGGCCTGCGCCGCCGGTCGTAGCGGACCAGCGCGGACCCGATGTCCGGGGTTTGGTCGAGGCAGGCGGCCAGGACGACGGCGTCCTCCAGGGCCTGGCAGGCGCCCTGCCCCAGGTTCGGCGTCATCGCGTGGGCCGCGTCGCCGAGCAGGGCGATCCGGCCCGTGACGTAGCCGGGCAGCGGCGGCAGGTCGTAGACGTCATGCCGCAGCACACCGTCCACCGGAACGGCGGCGAGCAGCCGCGGGATGGGGTCGGGCCATTGCGCGAACCGCCGCCGCAGCTCCGCGGCCTCCCCGTCCGGGGCGGCCCCGTCCGGCGGCACCGAGGCGCTGGCGAAGCAGTAGGTTCTGCCGCCCGTCATCGAGGTGAAGCCGAACAGTTCGCCGCGTCCCCACGTCACGGCACCGTCGGCGATCGGCTCGGGCAGCGGTGCCGCGATCATCCGCCAGGCGGTGAACCCCGCGTACCGGGGCGCCCGGGCCGTCGGCCATCGCAGGCGGCGCACGGTGCTGTGCAGGCCGTCGGCGCCGATCACCAGGTCGGCCCGCAGGTCACCGGCGTCGTGCTCGACCACCACCGCGTCACCGTCGTCGCGTACCCCGGTCACCGTGGTGGACGGACGCAACGCCTCCCGCGGCAACGCGTCCGCCAGGACACGGACCAGGTCGGCGCGGTGCACCATCAGCACGGGAAACCCGAACCGGCGCTCGATCTCGGCGTTGTCGACCCGCGACAGCCAACGCCCCGAGCGGCCACGCACACCCCCGGCGTTCTCGACCGCCCCGATCTCCCGGACGCGGCCCGCCAGTTCGAGCGTCTCGAGGGCCCGCAGCGCGTTGGGCCACAGCGTGAGCCCGGCGCCGATCTCGGTGAACTCCGCCGCGCGCTCACAGACCTCCACCTGCCAGCCGCGGCGGCACAGGGCCACCGCCGCGGCCAACCCGCCGATCCCGCCCCCGACGACCACAGCTCTCCGCGCCATCTCTCACCTCGCCAGAGCCGGCGCCACCACGCTCTCCACGGGAAACGCCATACGGACGGCTTCTATTCTTCGGCGGCGCCGTCGATGCGTTCACGCAGCCGCCATTGGGCAAGGGCTGCCAGTATCTGGCCGGTTGTTCGTCATTGATGACGACCTGGAACCATACCCGCTCCACCTCTGCCATGTGCCGCACCAGCCCGAGCAGGGACAGGACAGAGGCGGGAACCGCCTTGCGCCTGAGCTGTCCGGCGGTCAGCCCGGATCTATGCATGGCCAGTGTCTGGCGCCGGCGGCGGTACGGCATAAAGGACCGCTGCCTTTCCGCGGGGCGTGTACCGCAGAGGGAATTCCTCGAGAATTCGCGTATCGCGGTCTCGGTGAGCGGAAGTGCGGTGCCTCGGCCGGACTGGCAGCATGGCCGTCGTGAACAGCAGCCTGACGAAACTGGTCGTCCAGCACACGTGCCGCGTTCCTTTCCCCGAGGGGCCGGCCGGGTCCGGGGCCGTGGCGGCACGCCAGTTCGACGCGGTGCTGATGACGGTGGGCTTCAAGCTGTCGTCCGAACTGCTGGCACATCTGTCGGGCCTGTCGGAGGGGACCGTCATCGACACGGCGGTGCGAGTGCTGCCGGTCGTGCGCGCCATGGTCGGCGGGCACGTCCAGCACAACGCCTACTTCCGCGACTTCCCCCGCGACGTCCCCGACACTCTCGACTTCTGGCTGCGATGCCTCCGGCAGGCACTGGCCGATCCGGAGGCGTCCCCGGGCACGGCCGCCACGGTGGCCGACGAGGCGCGACACGGTGTGCTGAACCTGCTCGCCCTGCCCGCCTACGGTCGCTACCAGCACACCTACGAGGAGATGCTGGCCGCGCACGACGAGCTGATCGCCAAGGCCGCGGACAGGGTGACGATCCTGCACCTGGGGCGCGGCCTCGCCGAGGAGCTCCAGGACCTGTACCTGCGGCTGGCCGGGAGCGTCACCCCGCTCGGCGACGACGACCTGCGGGCGCTGCGGCGGCTGGCCGGGCACTGCGCGACGGGCCCGCAACCGGAGACCATCCCGATCCGGGAGAACCGGGCCGTCGTCAACCAGGCGCGTCTGGCGGCCGGGGCCGATCCGCTGCTGGACACCGTCACCGACGTGCTGCGCCTGGCCTGCGCCCTGTCAGGCGGCGACGTGACCTTGCAGGAGCCGACCCGGTTCGCGTCCCTGTCACGGTCGGTACGGCGAAGCCTGCTCGCCGGCCTCGACGACGTCGTACGCGCCGACCCCGGCAAGCTGGGCGACGTGGCCGCCCGCCGGGAGCAGTGGAAACGCCTCGGGGAGCGGCTGCATCCGCACGAGTACCCGCGATGGCCGCACGCGGCCCAGGTGTTCGCCGTGGCGCGAAGGGAGCGGACGGCGCCTTCCTTCGCGGCCCGTGTCGAGGCCCGGCTCGCCGCCGGCGACGTGCCGGGTGCGGCGACCCTGCTGAAAGGGGCGCCGGGCCTGCTCTTCCGGTCACTGGACCGGCTCCTGCGCACCGCGTCCACGCCGGCCGAACGAGACGCCGTCCTGGAGATCGCCGAGACGGTGGCCGGGCGGGTCTCGGGCCGTGTCGTGCTGTCCGTCCGGGAGCATCTGCTCAACCGCGCCGCCGGGGGAGGCACCCGGGTCTTCGCCAACCGCCTGGGCCGCGGCATCACCGCGCCCGACACCCGCCCGCCGCTGGACGAGCAGACGGTGGAGCGGCTGGCGGCGTTCCTGGACGCCGAGATCCAACGCCGCCTGCCACCGATCGGGCGTCTGCTGGTCGACCCCGACGTGCTGGACGTCGCGCTGCCGCTCAGCGGGAAGGCCACGGCGGACGGTCTCGGAGTGCTGCCGCGGGGTTCGGTGACCCGGGTCGACGGCGAACTGCTGCGGTTCTTCGTCCACTGGAGGCAGCGCGACCACGACACCGACTTCGACCTGTCGGCCCTGATGCTCGACGGCGACTACCGCAACCCCACCTGGCTGTCGTACACGTCCCTCACGCAGGTGGGAGGCGAGCACTCCGGCGACATCGTCGTGGCGCCGGACGGCGCGACGGAGTTCATCAACCTGCGCCTGGACCGGGTACCGGCCCGGTTCGTCATCCCGCAGGTCAACATCTACTCCGGCGAGGGCTTCGACCGGGTCGCCGAGTCGTTCTTCGGATTCATGCTGCGCGACGCCGACCAGGCCGGGCGGCCGTTCGAACCCCGCACCGTGCGGATGAAGTCAGAGCTGCGCGGCCCCGGCCGCGTCGCGCTGCCGCTGGTGTTCATGCGCGGTGACGACGGCCGCTGGCGCGCCAAGTGGCTGCACCTGCACCTGAAGGGCCGTCCGGCGTTCAACCGGGTCGAGGGCAACCGCCTGTCGACGGCGAGGCTGGTCCGCGCCACCGTGGAACGCCGGTACCTCACCGTCCGGCACCTGATCGGCCTGCTGGCGGAACGCGCCGGATCGGTGACGACCTGGGACGGCAGGACGATCCCCGGCGGGCCGGTCACCTTCATCGGCCTGGAACGCCCCGAGGGCCTGCACGAGGCGTCGCGGGTGTTCACCCCCGACCGGCTGAGGGACCTGATCCCCGCCTGACCGGCTGCTACCGTAACGGCGGGGCGAGGCCATGAGGAGGCTTCCTTCTCACGCTTCGAACGTAACCAGCCCTCTCGCTCTCCTCGCCCCACCGTGATGCGTGCGCGACGGTGGCCCGGGCGGCCGGCCGGATGCCCGTCCGTCCAGGTCACCGGCGCCGCGTCAGGTCTCCCCGGTCACCGTGATGGCGCGGACCGGGCACAGGGCGGCGGCCTCTCGTACGGCCGGGTCGCCGGTGTGGCCGGGTTCCACCACGACGACGAGGCCCTCGTCGTCGGAGTCGAAGACGTGCGGGGCGGACAGCAGGCACTGGCCGGAGCCGATGCACCGGTCGCGGTCGGCGGATATCGACATCACCAGGTCACCGGGAGGCGGTAGAGGCCGAAGGTGCGGTTCTCGTACTTGAACGGGAGTTCGTCCGGACCGACGGCGAGGCGGATGGAGGGGATGCGTTCGAACAGCGTGCGCAGGCCGATCTCCAGTTCCGCGCGGGCCAGGTGCTGCCCCAGGCACTGGTGGAAGCCGTATCCGAACGCCAGATGGTGCCGGGTGCCGCGGTGCACGTCGAACTCGTCGGGACGCTCGTAGACGAGTTCGTCGCGGTTGGCGGACGCGCCGAGGACGAAGATGCCCTCGCCCGCGCGGATCACCTGGCCGCCGAGCTCCACGTCCTCGGTGGCGACCCGGTCGAAGGCGGCCCAGTCCACGACCGAGTGGAAGCGCAGCAGTTCCTCCACGGCGCCGGGCCACAGCCCGGGGTCGGCGGTGAGGTCGGCGAGCTGCGCGGGATGGCTCAGCAGCGTGAACACACCGAGCGGGAGCATGTTGGCGGTGGTCTGGTGGCCCGCCACCAGCAGCAGGAACGCGATGCCGACCAGTTCGTCGCGGGACAGCTCACCGGTCGCCAGCCGCGTGGCGGCCAGGCGGCTGACGATGTCGTCGCCGGGGTGCCGTGCCGCGCGGTCGACCAGCGTGCCGAGGTAGGTGATCAGCTCGGTGCGGGCGGCGGCCGTCTCCTGCTCGGCGCCCTCGCCGGACGCCTCGGCGATCCTGCGGGTGCAGCGGTGGAAGTAGTCGTGGTCCTCGTACGGCACTCCCAGGATCTGGCAGATCATCAGGGAGGCCAGCGGCAGCCCGAACGCGGTGACCAGGTCGGCCCCGTCGCCGCGGAGCATGTCGTCGACCAGCCGGTCGACCACCCGCTGGATCCGCGGCCGCATCTCCCGGACGCGCTTGACGCTGAAGTCGGGGATCACCATCCGGCGGTAGCGGCCGTGCTCGGGCGGGTCCATGTCGAGGAACTGGCCGGCCTGCTCGTCGGCCGAGCCCGCGAAACCGGCGAGCGGATGCCCGGGCGTGCTCGGGTCGGTGCTGAACCGCGGGTCGGTGAGCAGCCGCCGCGCCTCCGCCTGGCGCGTCACCACCCACACCGGGCCGTCCAGGAAGGACACCCGCGCCAGCGGCCCCGCCGCGCGCAACCGCTCGTATTCGGGCGGCGGGGAAAAGGGACAGCGCCGCGGCATCGGAAAAGTGGGCAGCGGAGAAGAATCGTCGTTCAATGCGCGGCTCCACGGAGAAGATGTGCCGAGATAACTGCCAGAAGGGCCCCCGCGCCACTGTAACCCCGATCTCGGGGGGTGTCCACGGCGACGGCGCGTGACGCGGTGCGCGCATTCTGTGTCCGGCAAAGCGGGGATGCGGCCTTGGCAGATCTCGACAATTGACCGCGGATGCGGGCGGATTTACTCTTGACCAGATCAAATGATCTTGTCAAATGCGAGAGGAGCCTGGTCATGAAGTACATTTGGTGATGACAGCGGCCGGCCTGGGTGGTCACCGGATCATCCAGGCCAGGCATTCTCCTCGTCATTCCGGCCGGTGCCGGATTTCGGTGCCGGATCATCCTCTGGTGGTCGCCGATGCCGAGCAAGCCGCTATTCGATCCGCGCTCACCCGATTTTCTCGAAGATCCTTATTCGGTGTACGCGGTGCTCAGGGAACATGACCCGGTGCATTGGTTCGCGCCATTGCGGGCGTGGGTGGTGACCCGGTACGAGGATTGCCGGTTCGTGCTGCGCGACACCGGCCTGTTCGCCGCCGACCCGTCCCGGGTGCGGCCGGACGAGCCGGCCCCGCCCGGCGTCCAGGGCATGGACCCGCCGGAGAGCCAGGCGTTCCGCGGCGCGATCGGCCAGGCCCTGCGCGGGGTCGAGGAGGCGGGGGCCGAGCCCGCGCTCACCGACCGCGCCGCCGAGCTGCTCGTCGCGCGCGGCTCCGATGCGTTCGACGCGATCGAGGACTTCGTCCGTCCGCTCGTCCTGCGGGCCGTGCACCTGGTGCTGGGCGTGCCCGAGCCCGACCGGGCGACCTTCGTGCCCCACCTGGTCGAGGTGGAACGGCTCATGGACGCCGGGCTGCGGCCGGAGGTGGTGGCGGGCACGGCGTCGTCCAGGGAGTACATCGGGCGGCTCGTCGCCGGCTGGTGCGCCGCGCCCGCCGAGGGGTCGCCGCTGGAGTTCTTCAAACGGTGGTGCGGCGAGGCGGGCGTGTCCGAGGCCGCCTTCCAGAGCACCGTGCGGTTCATGGCCCTGTCGACCTGCGGGTCGGTCGCCGCCGCGGTGGGCAACGCGCTGCTGGCGCTGCTGCGCGGCCGCGACGGGCTCGCCGTGCTGGCGCCGCTCGACCGCGCCGGCCTCGACCGCGCGGCCGACGAACTGCTCAGGTTCGACGGCCCGGTGCAGGCCGTCACGCGGATCTGCGCGGCGGACCTGACCCTCGGCGACCGGCGGGTGTCCAGGGGGGAGGAGGTCATCGCCCTCGTCGCCGCGGCCAACCGGGACCCCGAGGTGTTCGAACGGCCGGACGAGATCCGGCTCGACCGCACCCCCAACCCGCATCTCGCGCTCGGCCGGGGCGCGCACGTCTGCCTCGGCGCCGCCCTGACGCGGCTGGTGTTCCGGGCGGCGTTCACGGCCCTGGTCGCCGTCCGCCCGAAGCTGACGCTGGCCGGCGAACCCGAGCGCGTCCCGGTGGCGACGCTGCGCTCGCTCGTCCGGCTTCCCGTGGCGGACGGGCCCCGGGCATGACCGCCACGGCCTCCCGTCCCGACCCCTCCCTTCTCGCCGACCGCGCCGATCCGACCTCCGATGGGAGCATCGATGTCCGCTGAGCCGTACGCGTTCTCCGCCGGCTACTACGAGCTGCTGCGCACCGCCGCCGGACCCGACGGGTGGCCGCCGGTGGGCTTCTTCACCGACCTGGTCCCCGAGGGCGGCAGCGTGCTGGAGCTGGGCCCGGGCACGGGCCGGATCACCCTGGCCGTCGCGGAGCGGGCGGCGAGCGTCTACTGCCTGGAACGGTCCGCGACGATGCGGGCCGTGCTGCTGTCCAAGCTCGCGCAGCGGCCGCACCTGCTGGACCGGGTGACCGTCCTGGACGGCGCGGCCCCCGACTTCAAGCTGAACCGGCGCTTCGACCTGGTCTGCTTCGGCGGCGTGCTGGAGCACATCCCCACCGACGCCCGGCTGCGCCTGTTCACCACGATCCGCGAGCATCTGGTGGACGGCGGCCTGCTCGCCATGGACATGGTCCTGGACGAGCCGGTGCCCGAATGGGACGAGCACGTGCGGGGCGAGGTGCGTGCGGGCGACTGCCGGTACGAGCTGTCGACCGCCGTCCGCAAGCTCGGCCCCGACCTCGGGCGGCTCCGCTACGTCTACCGCACCTACCTCGGCGACGAGCTGCTCTCCACCGAGACGGTGGAGCGCGACCACAACCTGCACCGCAGGGAGCCCGTGCTGAAGGACCTGGAGGCGGCCGGGTTCGAGGCGGTGGGCGGCTCGGTGCTCCACGCGCCGACCTACCGTCCCGAAGAGGACGACAACCCCGGCACGCTGGTGGCGCGCGCCGTCGCGGGGCGGCCGTGACCGGCACGATGACGGCGGCGCCGGCCGTGACGGCGCTGGACCTGCGCTTCGACGTGGAACCGCTGGCGGCGGAGGTCCGCCGGCTGCGCGAGCGCGCATGGAAGGCGCAGCGGCCCTATGGCCAGGACGGGCTGATGTCCACGACGGCCGCGGACTGGACGATCCTGTCCCTGCGCAGCCCCGGGGGCGATCCGGCCCGCACCGATCCGGGCGGCGCCGGGCTGGCGAAGTTCGCCGACACCCCGCACCTGGCGGCCTGCCCCGCGCTCGGCGCGGTGATGGCGGCCGTGCCGGCGCCGCTGCGGGCGGTGCGGCTGATGGCGCTGGGACCGGGCGCCGAATCCCCCGAGCACCGCGACTCCAAGATCGGCCTGCCCTACGGGACGCTCCGCCTGCACGTGCCGATCACCACCAACCCCGGCGCGGTCGTCGTCATCGAGGGGGTGGAGTACCACTGGGAGCCGGGACGGCTCTGGTACGGCGACTTCAGCCGCCCCCACCTGGTGCGCAACTCCGGCGACGAGGCCAGGATCCACCTCGTCCTGGACATGCTGGTCACACCGGAGCTGCTGGGCCTGTTCCCGGACGACGTCCGCGACCGGCTGCCGATCGGCGACGTGCTGTTCGCCCGTCCGCCCGTGCCGCTGCCGGAGCGGGAGCTCGGCGCGCTGCGCCGGAGCTTCATGCTGCCCGCCGCGTTCCGCGAATGGTCGGAGGACGAGGTCTCGTCCGGCGCGGACCTGCCCGCGCGGATCGTGGCCGTGGACGGCGAACCGGTGCTGGAGGTCGCCGGCGAGCCGACCTTCGGGCTCGTCCACCTGGGCGCGGGCGAGTTCCGGCTGCGGGGCTGGAGCGAGGAGCGCACGCTGCACATCGCCTCAGACGGACGCGTCCGCATGTGGGTACGGGCCGGACGGCGGCTCACCTGCTGGGAACGCCCCTCCGAACCCTGACCCCGGACCCGCGTACCCCGGCGCCGCGCCGCCCCGCCCGCCGCTAGTGCCGTTCGCCGAGGCGGCGGGCGCGGCGGAGCCCGCCGCGCAGCAGCAGCGCGGTCAGCAGGATCGCCGCCCCGCCGAGCGCGATGGTGCCGCCGACCGGGAGGAACTCCGCGACGGCCCCGGACAGCACCGGCCCCATGCCCTGGAACGTCATCATCCCGGTCGAGGCCAGCCCGAACGCGTGCCCCCGCGCGCCGTCGGGCACCGCGTCGACGAACTGCCGCTGGATGCCCAGCTCGTAGGCGTACCCGACCCCGGCGGCGAACTGCAGGACGACCACGACCGCCAGCGGAACGGGCAGCGCCAGCCCCAGCAGCGGCAGGCCGAGCAGGACCAGCAGCGGCACGACCATGCGCTCCCGCGCCCGCGGCCCCAGCCCCCGCCCGACGGCCAGGTTGCCCACCATCATCCCGGCGGGCGAGCACGCCAGCAGCAGCGCCCCCACGCCCTCGGGGAACCCGCGCACCGCCGCGTACGGCACGAGCAGGCCCTCGGCGCCGGACACGAACACCAGGGGCAGCCACTGCACCAGCAGCAGAGCCCGCACGATCGGGTCGGCGAGCAGGTCGCGGCTGCCGGACCAGCTCTCCCGCAGCACCGACCCCGGCATCCCGTCGGCGCGCGGCGCGGCGGGCAGGTCGGGCAGCCGTGCCCGGGTGAGCGCCGCGGCCAGCAGGAAGGCGGCCGTCGCGACGAGCAGCGCGGAGCGGGCGCCGAGCGCGGCGATGACGATCCCCCCGAACGCCAGCCCCAGCACCTGCGCGGCCGAGGCGGCGACCATGGTCAGGGAGCGTCCCAGCACGTAGGCGTCGCCGCTGAGCACCTCGCTGATCAGCCGGTTGAACGCGCCCGACACCACCGGGGTGACGACGGAGACCAACGCCACCAGCAGCAGGGACACCGCGACCGGCGCGCCCGGCAGCGCCGGAACCGCCGTCGCCACCGCACCCGCCGCGTACGCGCCGACGACCAGCGGCCGGGGCCGCAGCCGGTCGGCCAGCGCGCCGAGCAGCAGCCCGCCGGCGACCTGCGGCAGCCAGCCGACGCCGAACGCCAGCCCGGCCAGCAGCGGCGAGCCGGTCCGCCCGTACACCAGCACGGACAGCCCGACCATCCGCAGCACGCTGCCCATGATCCACAGGCAGCGCGCGCCGAACAGCACGCGGAAGCGGGGCTCGGCCAGCACGTCCCGGTACGTGGCGCGCGGTGCGCCCTCCAACGACGTCATGCGTCCACTGTGCGGGACATTGATCAACCCGACCAGACCCCGCGGGCGGCTAGAGGACGTCGCCCAGGCGGGTGCGGAAGTCGTCTTCCAGGTCGGCGACGGCGTGCAGCGCGGTCAGCGCGTTCGGGCGGGGGCGACCCCCGGTGGTGACGCGCCGCGCGTTGTAGTGCAGGGCGCGCACAAGCGCGGTCCACGCCGGGACGAGCGTGGAGCCCACCCAGTCGCTCAGCTCCTCCAGCGCCTCGGGACCCTGGCCGGGGAGGCGGGCGTGGCGGAGCGACGCGGCCACCATCTTCCGGTTGCGTGAGGCGACCCAGAAGTCGTTGTTGTGACGGTAGGTCGCCGGGTCGGCCAGGCCCTTCTCCAGCCACTCCCGCAGCACGTCGAAGGCCGCCCGTCCGCACGCCCAGCCATGCGCGGCCACCTCGGGGTCGGCGATCCGCGCCGTCGCGGTGCGGGTGAGCATGACGGCGGCGAACCCGGCCGTGTCGGGCACCCGGCGTCCGGTGAGCTCCAGCCACTGCCACGGCCGCTCCGGCGACCACGGCGGCCGGTCCCGGCGGTCGCCGAGCGCCCAGCGTTCACGGCTGGCCTGCTCGGGGCCGGGCGGCGGGGGAGACCACGCGTACGCGCCGACCTCGGCGGCGGGCACGGTGCCGACGAACCCCGGGTGCAGCCCGGCGTCGTCGGTCCACAGGAACCGGTCGTCGACCTCCACCCTGCCCGGCGGTCCCGGCCTGACCAGGAACCAGTGCGGCGCGGGCTCGGCGTCGCCGGTCTCGATCCAGGGCAGGTGCGTGGTGCGGCCGGTGACGATCGCCGCGCCCGTCTCGTGCGCGTGCCGGACGATCGCGTCCGCCGCCTCCCCGGGTGCGGCGGCGCCCCGGCGGTGCAGGTCCACGCGGTACAGCTCGCCGTCGCCGGTGAGCGGCGTGTGGTAGTGGAGGAACTCCATCAGCGAACCCGAGCGCCGGACGCCGAGGAAGAGCTGCGTGCCGAACGCGAGAACGTCGGGCACGCCGATCGCGCGCAGCAGCCCCGCCGCCGCGGTGCTGTAGCAGGACAGCAGGTCGCCGCGCACCTCCCCGGTGCCGGCGGGCCGCGTCATCTCGTGCATCGAACCTCCTGGAGCGGCATGCCGGGGGCAGCGGGGGCGATGACGACCGGGCGGGCGAGCCAGTCCCGTCCGTGCCCGCCCGCGAAGGCCAGCGCCGCCGCGTACCCGTCCGGGACGGGCAGCTCCCGCCAGGTCACCCCGTCCAGGTGCCCGCACGCCGCGTCCGCCACCGCGCCGGGCGACCGGAAACCCGCCAGGCCTCGCCCGGTGGCCTTGCAGCGCGCCTCCCGCACGGCCCACACCCGCGTGAACTCGCGGCGGCCCTCGGCGGGCGGCAACGCGTCGATCCGCCGCCGCTCCCGGGGATGCAGCCAGCGCCGGGCGATGCGCTCCCAGCCGGGCCCGGGTGCCTCCTGGACGTCCAGCCCCAGCCTGCCGCCGACGCCGACCGCGACACCGACGAGCCCACCGCTGTGGGAGATGTTGAAGTCGACGTCCCATCGGCGCCCGTCCGGATGGGCCAGGTACGGGCGGCCGGACGGTTCGCGCCGTACCAGGCGGGGAGCGCGCAGCCCGAGCCGTTCGACCGCCGCCCGCAGCACCGCCGGCAGCGGGCCGTCCCCGGTGCCGGCGCCGGACGGGCACAGCAGCACGACCGCCGCCACGTCGGGCAGCGCCACCGCCCGCAGATCGGGGTTCCCGGGCCCGGCCGTCGCCGTCACGTCTCCAGGACCCTCGCGACGTGCTCGTACTCGGCCGGTTCGTACGGCAGGTCCAGCACGACGGTGCGCACGCCCAGCTCCCGGTAGGCGTCCAGCGCCGCCGCCACCGTCTTGTACGAGCCGACCAGCTTCGGGCAGTCGATGCCGATGCGGCCCGCCCCATACCACAGGCACTCGTCGTGGAGGGCGCCGGCCTCGGCGAGGTCGATGTTGGCGCGGTGCTGCGAGGAGGTGACCTGCCGGGCGAACAGGCGGCGGGTGAACGCGTCGCGGCGCGTGGCCGCGTACTGCCGGTCCGCGGTGTCCCACGCCTGCTCGTCGGTGTCCCGGGCGACCACGCCGACGATCATGGCGAGCCCGCCCGTCAGGCCCCCCGCCGCCAGCCGCTCGTGCTCGGCGGCGATGTCCGCGCGAGGCTTGGCCATCACCAGGGCCCGGTCGAGCCGCGGCAGCACGGCCGCGATCTCGGGAGAGCGCGAGCCGGGCGCCAGCACGCGCGGCGCCAGCGCGGGGTCGGGCGGCGGCTCGGGCGGCGCGGACCGCAGCCCGTAGCACGGGCCGGAGTGCGGCTCGCCGCGCAGGACGGCCCGCAGCGCGTCGATGAAGTCGGCCATCCGCTCGTACTTGCCGCCCTCGGCCGGGTCCAGGCCGAGGGCCTGCAGCTCCGCCGCCTTCGCGCCCGCGACGACGTTCAGGTTGACGCGCCGGCCGTACAGGTGGCAGAGCCCCGCCACGGCCCGCGCGGCGATCGCGGGGTGCGCCAGCGTGGGGTTCACCGCCACGATCGGTTCCAGCGTCGTGCTCGCGGCCAGCACGAGCTGCCCCGCCAGCCACGGGTCCAGCGACTGCCAGAAGTCGTAGATGAGCATGGCCGACGCGCCGAGCCGCTCGGCCGCCGCGCAGTGCGCGGCCACCGTCTCCCGGTACGCCGCGCCGGAGCCGCCGCCCGGCGCGGGGCCGTGCGCCCCGGCGCCGAACACGTCGGCGTGGCCGGGGCAGACCGTGAACGTCTCCATCCTGGCGTCCATCGTCCTCACCCCTCGTCCCGGCCCAGCGGGCCCGACGCGGCGAACGAGCAGGCGGCGGTGTCCAGCAGGCCGAGCCTGCCGTTGGCGCGCAGCAGGCGCCGGTTGCCGTACATCAGGCTCGCCGACCGCAGGTCCCGGAAGATCCGTTCGAGCACCAGGCCGTCGCCCTGCCGGTAGCCGAGGCCGAGCCCGGCGACCTCCAGCAGCCCGTCGGCCGCCGCGAAGCAGCGTTCGGACGCCGCGACCTTCACATTGTTGATCATGATCTGGAAGGCGGGACGGTCCCGTCCGGCACCGGTGCGCGCCTCGTACTCGCGCAGGCCCGCGGCCACCATCGCCTCGGCGATGTCCAGGTCCCGGCGGGCCAGCGCGATCCGGTCGAGCGTGTCGTCGTCGCGGCGGATCGCGGGGCCGCCGCCCGCGGGACGGCGCGCGTGGCCGACGACGTGCCGCAGCGCGGCGCGGGCCGCGCCCGTCCACGCCGCCGCCCAGCCGAGATGCCCGAGCGGCGCCATCGTGCGCGCCGTCACCCGGGCGAAGCCGCCGGGCGGTTCGATGACGTGGTCGCGGGGCACCTCGACGTCCACGGTCATCGACACGTTGCAGGTGCCGCGCATCCCCAGCATCCGCAGCGGCGCGATCACCTTGGGGTCGGACAGCTCGCGCGGGCAGTGCACGAGCACCACGTCGTCGGCCGGGCCGTCCTCGGTGCGGCGCATCGTCACCAGGAACGCGCCCGCCTGCGCCCCGCCCGACACCACCGGGGCGTCGCGGTGGAACCGGACGACGCCGTCCCGGTCGTCGATCGCCGCCATCGCGGTCAGCATGTGGCCGCCCTTGCCCGCCTCGGTGGTGATGGACGCCAGCAGCGTCTGCTCGGCGGCGACGGACCGCAGCACCCGCGACCGCAGCGGCTCGGGCGCGTACTCGGCCAGCACCGCCACCTGCTGGCAGTGCATGACCCACAGCACCGCCACGCCCAGGCACCGCCCGCCCAGCTCCGCCGCGGCGTGCAGGAAGGCGGCGGTGTCCGCGCCGGCGCCGCCGCAGTCGGCGGGCACCGTGTAGCCCAGCAGGCCGTGGTCGCGCAGCACGCCGATGCCGCGGCCGTCGGGGTCGCCGGTGGCGTCGATGACCTCGGCCAGCTCGGCGAGCCGCGCGGTCGCCCCGGCCAGGTCGGGGCGGGCGGTCACGGCTCGGCCCGTTCGGCGGGGTGCCCGGACACCTGCTCGGACACGACCGCCCAGATGCTGTCGGCGGTCGCGAACACCTCGTCGGTGAACGCCGAGTCGGGGAAGACGAACCCGAACGCGTCCTCCAAATCCATCACCAGGTCGACCGCCCGCATCGAGTTGAGCCCGAGCGACCGCAGGTTCGCCGTCGGGGTGATCTGCGCGGTGTCCTGGACCGCTCCCAGGTGGCCGAGCAGCACGCGCAGGAATTCCTCGCGCCGGTCTGTCATCGCGTCTCCGCCCTTTCGCCGGTGGCCCTTTCGCCCGTGGAATCGCCGTTCACGCCGTGTGGGGCGGCGGACAGCGGCCGGTACGCCGTCTCCAGCCGCAGCGCCGCCCGGACGCCGCCGGCGTCCACGGCCACCTCGGCGGGCGCGTCCCGGCCGAGGAACGCCACCAGCGCCGCCGTCAGCCCGTACGCGCCCACGTTCGGGACGGCCAGCAGCCCGCCGGGGGCGGCGCCGGGGAGCCGGGCGCGCTGGTTGAGCAGGTCCAGCGCCGTGCACAGCGGCCCGGCCAGCACCGCCTCGCCGTCGCGGTCCCGCGCGCCGTCCCCGGCCGGCACGGCCGACGGCAGCGGCAGCGGCTCCGCCATGATCGGCGGGACGCGGCGCAGCCCCTGCATGCCGCCCAGCACGTTGACGCCGCCGTCGGCGATCACGAAGCGGGTGTCCTTGCTGCGCTTGACGTCCTGCACGCCCAGCAGGAGCGTGCCGCATCCACCGGCCAGGTAGCGGCCGGACTCGAACGCCACGACCGGCCCGCCCGGGGACGCCGCCGCCCCGGGCAGCCGCGCGAGCAGCCCGGCGAGCCGCTCGTCCAGGCCGGGCCAGGCCGGACGGGTGCCGGGCCGCGCGTACGGGTGGCCGAAGCCGCCGCCGAGGTCGACGATCTCCACGCGCAGCCGCAGCGCCTCCTGCGCCTGCCGGACGGCGTCCACCGCCAGCTCGAACCAGTCCATGAGCCGGTCGGTGTCGTCGATGTTCGTCCCGACGTAGACGTGGTAGCCGGCCAGCTCGACCCCGTCCGCCCGGAACTGCCCGGGCCGGTCGCGCACCCACGCGACGTCCGCGCCGAACTGCGACGGCGCGCCGCCCATCGCCAGGCCCGCCCCCCGCGGGTACGCCGACGGGTTCAGCCGGAGGATCGCCTTGGCCGGCACCCCCGCCCGCCGCGCGCACAACCCCAGGCGGGCCAGGTCGGTCGGGGAGTCGACGGAGAACAGACGCACCCCGCGCGACAGGGCGTGCGCGAGTTCGCCCTCGGTCTTGGCCGGGCCCGTGTAGAGACACGAACGGGCGTCCGCGCCCGCCGCCAGCGCGGTGTCCAGCTCGCCGCGGGAGCAGACCTCGGCCCGCGCCCCGGCGTCGAGCAGCGCGCCCACCAGCGGCGGAAACGGGTTGGCCTTGAGCGAGTAGAACAGGTGGCTGCCCGCGGGGACGGAACCGGCCAGCTCGGCGTGCGCCGCCCGTGCCACGTCGAGGTCGTAGACGTACAGCGGGGTGCCGTACTCGGCGGCCAGCCTCCGCAGCGTCCGCGCCGGGACGTTCATGCCGGCCTCCCCGCGTCACCGGCGGCGTTCACCTTGCCGGGGCCTGCCGCCGCCGCGCCGAGGGCGCGCACCGCGACCGGGTCGACCTTGCCGTTGCGGTTCAGCGGAAGCCGTTCCACCGGGACGATCAGATCCGGCACCTTGAACCACTCCAGATGCCTTTGCAGCTCGGTCCGCACCCGCATGGCCGTCAGCCCGGTGACGACCGCGAGGACGGGCGGGTCGTCGCCCCGCGCGCCCACGCAGAACGCCTCGTGCACCCCGGGGACCTCCTCGGCCGCCATCGCCACCTCGGTCGCCGACACACGGAACCCGTTGGACTTGTAGATGTCGTCGTCGCGGCCGTGGAAGTACAGGTAGCCGTCCTCGTCCAGCCAGCACTGGTCCCCGGTGAACAGCGCCCGCTCGCCGAACGGGCCCCACGGCCGGAACCGCAGCGCGGTGCGCTCCGGGTCGCCCCAGTACCCCTGGGTGACGTGCGGGCCGCGCACGACCAGCTCGCCGATCTCGCCCGGCGGCAGCGGCCGCCCGCCGGCGTCCACGATCACGCATTCGGTGTCGTCCAGCGGGCGGCCGACCGAGCCCGGCTTGTGCGGCAGCTCCTCGGGCAGCAGGATCGAGATGCGCTTGCACTCGGTGAGCCCGAACATCAGGTACACGCCGAGGTCCGGGTAGCTCGCCCGCAGCCGTTCCAGCAGGTCGGCGGACATCGCCGCGCCGGTGTTGGTGAGCACCCGCAGCGGCGGCAGCGCGTGCGGGGTGCGCCGCGACAGCCGGTCCAGGTTGTGCGCGAGCCCCGGCACCGACGGCAGCACCGTGACCCGGTGCCGGTTGAGGAACGCCAGCAGCCCCGGCCCTGCGTCGGTGCCCTTCCCCCACACCAGCGAGCAGCCCGACAGCATGCTCAGCAGGATCTGGTACACGCCGTAGTCGAACGCCAGCGGCAGCACGCAGCCGATCACGTCGTCCTCGCGCAGCCGCAGCCGCCGAGCGATCATCCGCGCGGCGAACACCATGTTCGCGTGCGTGCCCGCCACGCCCTTCGGCCGTCCCGTCGACCCGGAGGTGTACAGCACGCTGACCAGGTCCCAGGAGATCGGCCGCGCCGCGGGCGGCACGGGCCCGCCCCGCCCGTCGCGGGGCGGCGGGGCGGTGAAGCACGGCAGGTCTGCGATGGGCAGCCCTAGCGTTCCGGCGCACCGCCGCGCCTCGGTGTCGCGGCCCGCGACCACCAGGGCCGGGGCGCAGTCGCGCATGACGTGCTCGGCGGCGTAGCCGGTGGTGTCGCCGTTCATCAGCACGTAGACGGCGCCGAGGCGGGACGCGCCGAACATGACCGCGATGGCGTCGGTGAACTCGTCGATCACCACCACGACGCGGTCGCCGCGCCGCACGCCGCAGCGCCGCAGGCCCGCCTCGGCGGCCAGCGAGGCGTCCCGCAGCTCGGCGAACGTGCCGCGGACGTCGCCGCTGACCAGCGCCGTGCGGTCCGGCCAGCGGGCGGCGGCGCGGTCGAGCAGGTCGTGCAGCAGCGACGCCTCCGGCTCGGGGTGGGCGGTCATGACGGCACTCCTCCATGCTGTGCGCGCAGGGCCGGGGCGACGAGGACGGCGGCGATGTCGTCCGGCGTGGTGAACGACTCCGGCACGAGCAGCTCGTCGGGCAGGACGGGCCCGAGCTCATCCTCCAGGCGCTCGACGACGGCCGCGAGCGCCAGCGAGTCGAACCCGGGCACCTCGAACAGCGCGGTGCCCGGCGTCAGGGCGGGCTCCTCGCCCAGCACCGACCGCAGCACCGTCAGGACGAGCCCGACGGCGGCGGCGTGGGCGTCGGCGGTCATCCGGCCGCACCCCCCACCGCGGAACGGGCGATCTTGCCGGTGGACGTCACGGGCAGCTCCTCGTGGAAGGTCACGGTCGCCGGGACCATGTAGCCGGGCACCTGGCCGGTCAGCCAGTGCCGCAGCGCGGACGCCTCCGGCGCCGCGCCCGGACCGTCCGGCACCACGTGCGCCTCCAGCACCGTGCCGTGCTCGGGATGCGGCACCGGCCGGACGACCGCCTGCGCGATCCCCGGGTGCGCGAGGATCGCCGCCTCCACCTCGCCCAGCTCGACGCGGAACCCCCGCGTCTTGACCATGCCGTCGCGGCGTCCCCGGAACCGCAGGACGCCGGCCGCGTCCGCCTCGGCGAAGTCGCCCGTCCGGTAGTAGACGCGGCGGCCGTCGCCGCCGGGAAGGCCGAGCATGGCGCGCGCGGTGCGCCCGGGATCGTGGAGGTAGCCGGGGGTGACGGACGGTCCGGAGACGATCAGCTCGCCCTCGGCCGACGCGGCGCGCGGCACGCCGTCGTCGCCGAGCAGCCGCACGTCCGTCCCGGGGACGGGGCGGCCGATCGGCATCCGGCTCCCGGCCAGCAGCTCCGGGGTCACGTCCGCCCAGGTGACGACGTTGGTCTCAACCGGGCCGTAAAGGTTGGCGACGCGCGCCCCCTCCGGCAGCGCCGACACCAGCGTCCGCAGCTGCGGCACGTGGTACTCCTCCCCGGCGTACAGCAGTTGGCGCAGCCGCGGGAGCCCGTGGTCCACCAGCCGGGAGCGCCGGGTGAGCGCGTTCAGCGCCGACGGCACCGCGTACAGCGCCGTGATGCCTCGGTCGCGCAGGAACCGGTAGGCGGCGGCCGGGAACATCACCGTGCGCTCGTCCATCAGGTGCAAGCACGCGCCGGACGTCAGCGCCACGTACACGTCGTACACCGGCAGGTCGAAATGCAGCGGCGCGTGCTGGGCCACGTGGTCGCCGGGGCGCAGCGGGAACACGGCGGCGGCCCAGTCGACGAAGTAGCCCGCGTTGACGGTGCTGATCATCACGCCCTTGGGGACGCCCGTGGACCCCGACGTGTAGAGGACGTACGCCAGCTCGTTGGCCGCGATGTCGGGCGATCCCGCCGCGTCGCGCCGCGCCACGAGCAGCTCGCCCGCCAAAATCTCCTCGGCCTGCCGCGACCACCCCGTGCCCGCAGGGGCCAGGCCGGTGAGGGCGCCGAGGTCCTCCTCCGGCCAGTTCTCGGCGGTGTCGGCTGACGCGAACAGCAGCCGGGGATCGGCGTCGGCGACGATCTGCCGCCGTCGCCGGGGCGGCGCGTGCGGGTCGATCGGGACGTACGGGACGCCCGCGAGCAGGCAGCCCAGCATCAGCACGATCGCCTGCGGGCTCTTGCGGACGCTCAGCCCCACGCACTGCCCGGCGCCGGTGTGCGCGGCGACCACCTCGGCGACCTGTGAGGCGAGCGCGAGGCACTGCCCGTACGTCAGGCTCAGGTCCGTGGCGCCGTCCCGCACGGCGGTCGCGTCGGGCCGCTCCCGGGCCGCCCGGGTGAACCGGTCCGCGATGTCGTACTCCGCCCTCATGCGCGTTCCCCTTCCGCGGGCGCCCCGGCCCGTCCGGCGGCGAGGGCGGTGGCGAGCGCCCGCTCGGCCTCGGCCGCGGCGGTGACCAGGTCCGCGAGGCCGCCGGAGGGACGGCGGCCCGCGCGCAGGCGGCGCAGCGCCAGGTAGGCGAAGCGGTTCACCTCGGACCACCGCGCGACGACCTCCTCGCGGAAACGGCCGCCGAGTTCCGCCGGCACCGGGCCGCCGGGCTCGGCGGCGAGGTCGTCCAGCCACGTCGCGTACAGGCCCCGGCGCCGTTCGATCGTCCAGCAGGCCTCGCAGAACCGGTCGAACGCCGCGAGGTCGACGTCGGCGCGGCAGTGCTCCTCCACGAACGCCTTGTAGGGCTCGGACGCCGCCCAGTCCCCGAGCACGGCGAGGTTGGCGCGGAACAACTCGGCCCGTCCAGGAACTCCCGCGTCCGGGGGCTCGGGGACGAGAGTGACGAGCCGCGTCGCCGGGTCCCGTTCCAGTACGGCCGTCAACGCGGCGTCCACGGTCGTGTCCAGGGGCCGCGCGTCGCCCCATTCGGTGCGGTTGTCGTAACCGTCGGACACCCGCAGCGTCGGGGGCGACCCGTCGACGGCCGTGACGACGAAGCTGTGCTCGACGTGCTTGCGGCCCGCGTAGGGACACCACGGCAGCAGGTAGGCGTCGGTGACCACCATCGGGACGCGGCCGGAGGCCAGCGCCCGCTCGCACGCCGCAGCCAGCCCGCCCTCCGCGACGCGTTCGGAACGCGGACGCAGCCCGGCCAGCGACGCGCACCGGTCCTGCTGCGCCTCGAAGTCCAGCAGGGGCGCCGCCCCGCCGCCCGACTCGTAGGCGAACCACCACTGCGAGCCCAGCACCGAGCGGACGTCGCGGCATCCCTGGGCGAGCAACGCCATCGCCAGCGTCACCTCCCAGCAGTCCAGCAGACCGGTGTCCAGACCCGCGCCGGCGAGGACGGAGGCGGACACGCCCGCCGGGGTACCTTCCATCGCTTTTCTCCTGCGCCCGAGAACCGAACGGTGAACAGCGGAACGGTCCGGCATCATTCGCGCGGACCGGGCGGCGCGTTGTCGAATCGTTCGCGCATCCAATGGAGCATTCGCAGCAGTTCCACGGACTCCAGTGCCGTGCCACGCCGATTCCGGCCCCGCGGAGACGGTTTCAGCGGCATTCCGCCGACCGCCGCCCAACGCAGCCGGCCGGTGTCGTCGAGAAAGGTGCGGGCGCGGTTCCTGTTGTCCGGATGCAGGCAATAAGGAACGTCCAGGTAACCCCGCGCGAAGGCGGCCGCGAAAGCCTCGCCGATGTCTCCGGACAGGTCCAGCACGCATTCGACGAGCGTCCGCGCCTCCCGGTAGACCTCCGTGCCGCGGACCAGGTCCGGCGCGGGCACCGGCGGAGCAGACGCCCGCAGGCGCAGCGCGGCGGCATGGGCGTCCTCCAGCGCCACCACGTTGTCCTCGATGGCGGGGATGCGCGTCGCCTCCGCCCTGGTCTTCAGGATCAGCCGCTCCGCCCGCGTCGCGACCGCCAGCCGGACGCTGTCCTCCAGCAGCGCGGCCGCGCCCCGCGCGGTCTGCGGGAACAGGCCCATGTAGGTGTAGAGGACCACGTGCCAGTCCAGGTCGCCGAGGAACTCGGCCGCCAGCAGCCGCAGCGCCGCGACGGCCTCGGCGTCCTGCCCGTGGTGGGTCTGCTGGGCATAGCTGAGCGACACGCTGCGCAGGCCGTGCTGCCGGAAGAACAGGCCCTCCAGCACGCTCAACGCGACCAGCAGCGAGGGCGGGCAGAGCTGGCCCAGCATGCACCCGCCGAAACTCTCCAGATGCGCGCCCGGTGTCCGCGCCAGCAGCTCGCAGGTCGTCCGCCAGTCCGCGATCGCGTCCGCCAGCGGGACCCGGCTGTAGGGCAGGCAGTAGGAGACCGGACCGCCCTCGGTCGCGGTGAGGCCGCAGCGCAGCGCGGTGCGCACGATCGCCGACGGCAGCGCCGACCCGTGCCGCACCTGGACGGGGAAACCGCCGCCCGCGACGCCGTCGAGGACCGCCGCCGTCGTCTCCACGGCATGGGCGACCAGCGGATAGCCGTTGAGGTCGGCGCCGGCGGCGAGCGCCCGCGCCGCCCGGTCGTGCGCGCCGACACGGGTGTAGCTGTCGAGCGTGATCGTCCCGGCGGCGCACGCGTCGGCGGCGCGCACCGCCAGCAGGCCGCGACGCATCGCCTCCGGAGAACCGAACCCCATCCTCGGCTGGACGACCAGCCGTCCCGCGCGCGCGTGCCCGGCCACGAACTCGCCGAACGACGTTGCGCACGACGGCGGGGACGCCTCCGGCGGTGCCTCAACGTGCATGCGCGTCCGCCCACGCCAGGTGGTCGCGGAACTCCCGCAGGGCCGCGTCGCCGACGAACACGCCCGTGAAGCCGAGCCCGGTGAGCTCCGCCACGACCTCCCGCCGGCCGGTCCCGCCCGTCGTCAGCATCCCGCCGATGACGACGGGCACGTCCGACAGCCCGGGCACGCGGCGGAACGCGGAGATCAGCTCGGCGCCCTCGACGCGTCCGTGCCCGTTGACCGTGCTGATCGCGACCAGCGTCGGGGGAGCGGCGCGGCATTCGTCCAGCAGCACGTCGACGGGACAGCACGCGCCCAGGTTGCGGACGAAGAAGCCGGCCTCCTCCAGCACGCACTGCAGGACGACGAGGCCCCAGGTGTGGGAGTCCGACGGCGTCGAGGCGACCACGGCCGTCTTCCGGGGCCGGTCGCGGGACGTCGGCGGGAACGGCGGCGCGGCGCCCGGTCGCGGCGGAGCCTCGCTCATCGAGATCCCCGCGTCCCGTACGGCGGACGCCCGATCCGGTGAGCACGTTCCAACACCGTCGCGCGCGAAAACGGCCGGGTGTGGAAAGCGCGGTGCAGTGACATTGACAACGAAACTCCCGCTCCATAACATCCGCTGTCACCACTTGTGGCACACAGCCAACCCGAGTCCGTCGGGCCCAGTCCAACAACAAATCGCTGGCGGTCCGACAGCGAAGGCTTGTCAGGCCAGGTGAGAGACATGGATCTGGATCTAGCTCACGTTCGGGCCTTCGTCACCGCCGCCGACCGCCTGCATTTCGGCCGGGCCGCAAAGGATCTTTCTCTTTCGCAGCAGGCGCTGTCCGCGCGGATCTCCCGGCTGGAGGGCGGCCTCGGCGTGAAACTGTTCGTCCGCGGCGCCCGCGGGGTCCGCCTCACCACCGCCGGACGGCACTTCCTCGACCCGGCGCGGCGGCTGCTGCTCGCGGGCGACCAGGCGGTCGCGTCCACCCGGTCCGGCGCCGGGCCGCTGCGCATGAACGTCTGGGGCAGCCTGCTGTTCCCCTCGCCGACCATCCGCGCCCTCGCCGGGGGCGAGTCGGGGCCGCGGCTGGAGGTCGGCGTCTGCCGCGACCTGCCGGACGCGGTCGCCGCCCTGCGCGACGACGCGATCGACGTCGCGCTGGGACGGGTGTCCGCCGGGGCCGACACCGCGTCCCTGGCGCGCCGCCTCATCCGGCTCGACGCCATGGCGGTGATCGTCAACATCGAGCACCCGCTGGCCGGGCACGCCCGGCTGACCCCGCGGGACCTGCGCGGAACCCCGCTGTGGCTGCCGGCCCCCCTCGAGTCGCTCGACTTCCTGCGCCAGTTCGTCGAGCGTTTCGGGCTGGAGGGCCGGTTCGGCGGCGTCGACCTCGGCCCGTACCACATCCCCTGGCTGCTGCGCGAGGAGCCGCACCAGGCCGCGGTCGTCCCGGCGCACCTGGAGTCGTTCGGCGAACCGTTCCTGCGGCTGATCCCGCTCGTCGACCCGACGCCGCTGTACGGATCGTCCCTGCTGTGGAGCCCCTCCCAACGCCATCCCGAGTTCGACGCCCTGCTCCGCAGGGTCGACACCGCGATCCGGCAGCGCGCCTGGCTCCGCTACGACAGGCACCGGCACTGGCTGCCGCAGACCGAACAGGCCGACGTCGAAGCCCTCGCCCTGTAAGCCGGGCGCCTCCTCACCGGTGACGAGACCGATGCCCGGCGGCGCTACCGGCGGCGGTCCTCATCCCAGCGGTGCGGGTCGGCCTCCAGCGCCGCGCGGTCCCAGCCGCCCAGGTCCGCGGCCGCCGCGTAGGTCGTTTCGAGGAACTCGGTCAGCGCCCGGTCCGGGGCCGCCGCGGCGGCCACCGCCTCGTACGGAAGCAGGAACTGGCCGTTCTCCCGGCTGTAGAACGCCGCGTCCGGCCCGACGGGATGGTCGCCGAAACCGTCCGGCTCGGGATAGGCGTAGGCGTAGAACGCGCCCTCCTCGGCCCCGCCGGGCCAGAACCCGCAACTGGACAGCTCGTGCGAATAGCCCTCCACCATCACCCAGTTCGGGCAGTTCGGGGCACCGCCCGGATGCTCTGGGGCCGGCCGCCCGGAGAACCTGGTACAGGCCAGGTCGAGCGCGCCCCAGAACAGGTGCACCGGGCTGACCTTGCCGACGAAACGGGACCGGAACCGGCTGATCACCCGATGGGCCTGCATCAACTGCCGCCAGAACAACTGCGCCGCGTGCGGGTCGTAGGAGGCGTGCCGCTCGTCCTCGGCGAACGGGATGGCCGGCTCCACCTCGTTCGGCCGGGCCTGGATCCGCGTCGGCACGCCCAGCTCGTCCAGCGTCCGCATGACCTCGGTGTAGAACCGGGCCACCGGCTTGGGCTCAAGCGCCACCTGCCGGTCGCCTCCGTCGCTGGTGCGGACGTGCAGCCGGTGGTCCAGGAAGTCGAACTCGATGTCGAACGCCCCGTGTCCGCACGGGATGGCCGAAGTACTCAGCCCCCGCGGCGTCACGTACAGGGTGACCTGCCACCAGTGGTTGACCAACGGCGAGTGGGCCAACCGGATCTTGCCGACGATCTGCGTCCACATGTGCAGGGTGTCCCGCGTCTCGGACCAGTCCGCCACGCTCAGTCGCGGCCACCCCGTCTGCCGTGCCTTCAGCTCAGTCACAGCGTTACCCCGATATCCCCCCGGCCGGCGGCCCCGCGCCGTCCAGACGACCGCACCACCGGCACTTGCTGCGAGGACTTCCCCCCACCATCGCCGCCTAACCGCACCCGCCGGCGCCGACCCCGCGATCGAGTTCACCACCGCCCGGATCAGAGTCCATGACAAATGGCGGTGCGTCGTTTTGGTTTTCCACGGCGACCGTCTCAAACGCGGTTGAATCGCCGATCAGGAAATCCGATGCCGCCGTTCTCGACAAGGCACACGGTTCCGACGCCGGCGTTCGTGCTCACCGGCCCGAGCCGCCCGCCTCCTGACGGTCGGAGGCCAAGTGAAAAGGAAGCCTCGAATTCGGCGCACGGGTGACACGCATGAATGTGCGCGGCGGTTCACTTCAAGCCCCAGGCGGATTGGCGTCACCGGAACCAGCGTGGTCTCGGCAGAGGTCCAGGAAGGAGGCGGAGCCGTTCCGGAAACGTCCGCCTCCCCGGTGAACAATTCCCTTCCCGTGCGCAGCCACGGCTGAGTGATCTTGGTCTACGTTTTTTCCGCCGGGCAAGCCGGAGATTCGGTCCACACATGGGATTGGGTCACAAGTCCACCCGTCAAACGATCAAGGTTCCGAACCATTGCGGACCGGACCGGCGGGAAATGCGCCCAGGTATTGTGCCGCCTCTGCCGCGGGTGCTAAGAATTCCGCCAACATGCAATCCCCTGCAGGAGGTTGTTTTGCTCGGAAAACGACGAGCAGCGGTTGTCCTGGCCACCAGCCTGGCTCTCACGTTCGCAGGGACGGCCACGGCGTCTGCCGACCGCACGACGCCCGGAGGCCCCTGGGTGCAGGATGCGCAGCAGGTCTCGCTGGAGCGCCTGCACACCTACGCGGAGCTCACCACCGCGCTGCACAGCCTGGAGGAACGTTCCAAGGGTGCCGTCGACGTCGAGTCGATCGGCAAGACGCATGAGGGCCGCGACATCTGGTCCGCGACGGTGGGCACCGGATCCACCAAGGTCCTCTACATCACGCAGCAGCACGGCAACGAGCCCCTGGGCACGGAGGCGGCCCTGCAGTTGCTGCAGCGGATCGGAACCTCCAAGGCCGCCTGGGCCAAGGACGTGCTCGACGACGTGACGCTGCGCGTCGTCGTCCGCGCGAACCCCGACGGCACCGAGCGGTACCAGCGGCAGAACGTCGACCCCGACTGCTCCGGCGCCTACTGCCGCACCGGGGTGGGTTTCGACATCAACCGGTACCACGACCCGGCGATGAGCCCGGAGGCCAACCCCGTGCCGGAGTCGGCCGCGATCCAGCGGCTGGTGCGCTCGTGGCGGCCGGACGTCACCGTCGACTACCACCACCAGGGCAGTTACCGGCAGCCCGACGGCTCGATGGCGACCGCGTCGATCCTGTGGCCCACCAACTCCGGTGTGACGCCGCAGGTGCTCGCGGACAGCAAGCGGGTCGCGGCCGTGGTGTACGGCTCCCTGGAGAACTACGGCTTCGCCGACGTCAGCCGCTACCCGGGCGAGTCGATCGCGGGCATCGCCCGCAACTCGTTCGGCCTGCAGGGCAGCGCGAGCCTCCTGGTCGAGCTGCGCGGCGGCATCGGCCAGAAGTCCGCCGGCTACCTGATCCGCACCGCCTACGCCTCGATGGCGACGCTGCTGCAGTCCGCCGCCGACGGCAGCCTCGCCGCCGCCGATCCGGCGGTCGCCGACACCATCCCCGCCCGCGGCGAGCCGGTCGACCAGCACGAGAGCGAGTGAGCGACGGCATGACGAAGCACAACCGGACGACCTCCACCCGCGCGCTGACCGGCAGGAAGCTGGCCGGCGTGGGCCTGGCGGTGACGGCGCTCATGGCCCCGGCCGTCGCGCTCGCGCCGCCCGCCGCCGCGCAGCCGGCGGTCGCGAACTGCGGAACGTCCACCGGCGACACCGGAACGTCCGCGTGGACGAGCCATGCCGAGCTGGGGAAGGAACTGCAGCGGCTGGAGTCGCAGCGTTCCGGCGTCCTGGACGTGACGCGGATCGGCACGTCCAACCGCGGCCGGGACATCTGGGCGGCCCGCACCGGCACCGGCCCGAAGGTGGTGCTGGTCACCAGCGAGATCCACGGCAACGAGAAGACCGGCACCGAGGCCGTCCTGTCCCTGCTGCGCACCGCCACGGCCGACACGCCGGCGGCACGGCGCCTGCGCTCGCAGGTGACGCTGGTCGCGGTGCCCAAGATGAACCCGGACGCCGCCGAGCTGGACCGGCGCGGCAACGACCGCACCTGGGCCGAGGTCGTCGCGGACTTCCCGCAGCTCGCGGGCGCGCGCCCGTCGTGGAACTACTACACCAGGCCGCAGCAGGGCGACGACTACTCGACGCGTCCCGGCTTCGACGTCAACCGCGACTACCACCCGGACCTGAACTACGTGCCGCGGGCCGCCGACTTCCCGGGCTCCTCGGCGGGCCCCGGCTGGTACATCAATCCGGAGTCGCAGGCCGTCAGGGACCTGTACAAGTCGCTGAAGGCGGAGTTCGGCGCCGTCGACAGCTACATCGACCTGCACCACCAGGCCCCCTGCTACCTCGACGAGAACGGTGACGCCCTGGTGACCATGTCGCTCTCGGGCAAGTTCGTCGACGTCGACAAGCACCAGCAGTACAACCGCGGCTACCGCCTCGACTACTCCAAGCAGCTCACCCTGGCGGCGTACGACACCCTGTCGGGCTACGGCCAGTCCCCGTTCGGCTCGCTGACCCTCTACCCGCAGGACATCGACCTGCCGGGCACCGGACTGGGCGCGTTCGCGCTCAACGGCTCCGGCACCGTCCTGTTCGAGGTGCGGGGGCAGACCCAGACGTGGGGAGCCCGGCAGCGCGGGCAGCTAGTGAAGACGGTCGAGCACGGGCTCACCGGCATCATCGAGGCCGTGGGCTCCGGCGCGGCGCACCAGATCGACCCCGACCGATACGACGACATCCCCGAAACCGCTCGCTAGACCCCGTTTCGCCGGGTGGGCCGTCCCCGCGACGGCTCACCCGGCGCACGGCCGCCCCCCACGAGCACGCCATTCGGTGCCGACCGGTTTCAGGGCCGTAGCGCCCAAGCGCGTCGGCTCAACGGACATCCAGACCTCCACGCGGCACAACTGCTCCTGCGGTCTTCGAAAGGCGCATGGGGCGGGCGCTCGCACCTGGCGTTGGGGCGTCATGCGTCGCGCCGCCGTGCGCTAGGATCGCAAGCCATCGGTCGGCCGGAAGGGTCCGCCGAACCGCCAGAGCCCTCTGACGGATCGTCAGGGCCGGCGCTTTCCCAGCGGGACGTCCCGCTTCTCCATTTCTCCGCTCCGGACGCGAGTCCGGACATCTCGGCCGTCAGCCGTCTCTTTCCCAGCACGCACCAGCTCAGGATGGCGTGATCCAAGGAGGCGGAGAACGTGACAGTGGCCGTGCGGCGCCGCGCGTTGTGGGCGGTGGCGGCAGGGGTGTTCTGCATCCAGTTCGACTCGTTCGCACTCAATCTGGCCCTTCCCGCCATCGGCCGGGACCTGGGAGGCGCGGAGGCGGATCTGCAATGGGTGCTCAGCGCCTATCTGCTCGCCACCGGCACCCTCATGCTCACAGCGGGACGCCTGGGCGACCTGCTCGGGCGGCGCCGGCTGCTCCTGTGCGGGCTGACGTTGTTCACGGCCGCGTCGCTGGGGTGCGCGCTGGCGCCGTCGCTGCCCCTGCTCGTCGCGGCCCGCGTCGCCCAGGGAGCCGGAGCGGCGATGATCATGCCTGCGGGCCTGGCGCTGCTGACCGGCCTCCACCCGCCCGGCAGGCGGGGCCGCGCGATCGGCTGGGCACTGGGCCTCGGCGGCGTCGCCACCGCCGGCGGCCCCCTCCTCGGCGGCCTCCTCACCGAGACGTTCTCCTGGCGGGCGGTGTTCTGGCTGAACGTTCCGCTGGGCGCGCTGGCGGCGCGGTGGGCCGCGGGCACCATGGAGAGCCGCGACGAGGCCGCCGAAGCGCGGATCGACTGGCCCGGCCTGCTGTGGGCGACCGCGGCGCTCGGCGTGCTCGCCCTCGCGGTGGACCGTGCGCCCGCCTGGACACCGCCGGCCACCGCGGCCGCCGCGCTGCTCGCCGCCGTGCTGCTGACGGGTTTCCTGCGCCGGCAGAAACGTGCCGGGAACCCCTTGGTGGATCTCGGCCTGCTGCGAAACCGTCCCTACACGGTGCTGACGATCACCGGCGCCGTGGCCAACACCGCCACGGTCGTCTTCCTGTTCGTCGTGCCGCTGAGCCTTCAGCACCGGTGGCACCTTCCGGCGGGCGGCGCGGGCGCGGCCTTTCTCGCCCCGGCCGCCGTGATGGCGGTCAGCGGACCCGTCGCCGGACGCGTCCGCCCTCACGCCGCCCCGGCGGTGATGTGCGCATGCCTCGCGGCGTCGGCCGCGGCGCTGGCCGTCCTCGCCGCCGCGCCGACACCGGCCTGGTACCTGGCGGCGGCCACGGTCGCCGGCGCGGTGCTGGGGACCGCCAACGCGCTGACCCTCACCGCGACACAGTCCGTCATCCGCGCCGAACGGGCCGGCGAAGCCTCCGGTGTCACCAAGACCGCCATCACCCTGGCCGCCGGGCTGGGCGTCGCGTGCGCCGGAGCCGCCATGAACGGCGACACCGCTCCGTCGGCGACGACACCCGTCCTGTACGCGACCGCGTCCGTCTGCGTCACCGCCGCCCTTGTGGCCGCAGTCAGTAGCCGTCGGGCTCGCCTCAAGCCTGTCCGACGCCGGCCGGCCCCTACCTGCTCGGCCCATGATGGTGCGTCAAAGGAGTGACCTTTCCGTATCCGCTCGTCGGCCCAGGAAAGCCCGCCTGGCGCGGGCGTAAATCGGTGACGGCCGTCCGCGCGGGTGAGCAGCTCAGAGGCCAGACGGCGGCGCGGGGGACGACCCCTCCGCAGGTTCGCCCCCCGCGCCGTCCGGTCAGCAGACGTCCGACGAACCCGGGCTCAGGATCGGCACATTCAGCCTGATCAGATCGCTGAGCACCCTGTTGCACTTGATGCCCGATTTGCCGTGTCCCGAGCTGACCATCGCCGTGGCAGTGGTCGCCAGCCCGGCCATGGTCACCACCGTCATCGTCGCCGTCAGGACGACCCGAGCGCATCGTGTCATGTTCAGTTCTTTCCTCTACGCATCTCGCCAACTCCGAGGAGTAGTCACTTGAAAACATGGAGTATTCGATCATGGTCGGGCTGGTCGGCTACTGATCCCCTTGGGGGGCATATGCACCTATGGCGCCCCGTTGGGACGTGCCGGTGCGCCTACGGGACGGGCGTGCGGGGGTGTGGGCAACGGGGGAGTTCGCCGAGCCCGCAGGGGCGGGCGCTGAGCGGGCCTTGCCATTGCGATGGAGTCGGTTCTCTGAGGGGCCACGAGACCGTCTCGGGCGCGCCACAGGTGGAGTGCTGTGCCGGCGGATGGGCCACCAGTCCCGACCCAGTCGGCCGCGACACCGCCGAGACCGCACGCGTGGCAGAACAACGCCCAGGGAGGCGACATTGCCGCCGAAAGCGGCACGACGACACAGTGCAGCAGCCCGAGGACGAGGGGGCCGCGCTCGGCCAGCCGGGTGACCTGGCCGGAGCCGGATCGGCGGGGCAGACGACGGCGTGCACGTCCGCCAGGCCGGAGAAACGCCGTCGGCGGCGCGGACAGCCGTGCGCGTTCAGGCGTGGCGGCCCGAGCAGAAGGCGTGACAAATCGCCGGACGATCTGGCGGCATGGCGCCATCGCAACCGCCGGGCGGCGCCGCGCGTATCGCCGCAACGTGCCCACCGGTACCGGCGCGGACCCTCGAAAGAGCCACGGCGAACACCACCGGGAATCACTCGTTCGATCGATGCCCCGTTCCGCCGCACACCTTAAACGCCACGCTTCCTGAGCAGGAAAAACGCGGTGGTTGCGCGATGGTCCGGCCCCACGGTCTCATGGGTGGCCGCCCGTGGCGTGGCCCATCGCCGACAACGGCGTGTGAACCGCGGGCACGGGCGGCGGCGCGGAGAGGTGCAGGGGGACGGGAAGGCGGACCGGTCGGCGCCGCGACCGCCACTGGGCGTGGCCGCACAGCGCAGGCCACGCTGGCGCGGACGTGTCCGTCGTGTGCTGGGCTCCGGGGCGCCGCGACCATGCCGGGATCACGGCGAGGCCGTCGGCATGCGTTCCGGTGACGCCCCGTCACCGTGATGATCATCACGACGACCGCGTCGTCCGCGACGGCCTGCGGCCGTTCCTCGAACTCAGGACGACATCGCGGTGGCTGGTACCGCCGAAAGACGGCGATCATGCCCGGACACGACAGGCCTGCGGGTACTGGGGCGACCCGGCCCGAACCGGTGTTCTGAGACCGCACCGCGAAGCCGGCGCCGAGAGGGCGGCGCTACCCTCCGTGTTCACACACGGGACCGAGCATGTAGTTTACTGTGGGCATGCCGCGTCTTGACTAGACTTGCATCATTCGTTGTCTCGAATCGTTCGCGTTCATGAAGGCAGGTTCGGTGCCATGACCGCATCCCAGACCCCGACCACCGCCGAGCAGTTGCGCGGTGCCGGTCTGCGGGTGACGGCCGCCCGCGTCGCGCTGCTCGAGACCGTCCGGGACGGTGACCACCTCGGCGTCGAGGCGATCGCCTCCGGGGTGCGCGACCGCGTAGGCCACATCTCCCTTCAAGCCGTGTACGAGGCCCTGCACGCCCTCACCGCGGCCGGACTCGTACGCCGCATCGAACCGGCCGGCAGCCCCGCCCGCTTCGAGGGCCGCGTCGGCGACAACCATCACCACCTGGTGTGCCGCAACTGCGGAGCGGTCAAGGACGTCGACTGCGCCGTGGGGCATCCGCCCTGCCTGGACCCGGTGGACGACGCCGGATACCTGGTCGACGAGGCCGACGTCACGTTCTGGGGGCTGTGCCCGCAGTGCCGTCCCGGGTCCGAGAACGGCTGACCCCGCGGGCACCTTCACCGGCCCGCCCTCCACTCGACCGCACCCCCGCCTCGGGCGCGACGTCGGCCGGCATCCGCCGAAAAGCGGACGTCCAGGCCGGCCCGTGCGGACCGGCCTGGACGTCAGGACCAGCTGAGGATCAGACGAGGTCGAACCGGTCCAGGTTCATCACCTTGTCCCACGCGGCGACGAAGTCGCGCACGAACTTCTCCCGCGCGTCGTCGCTCGCGTAGACCTCCGCCAGCGCGCGCAGCTCCGAGTTCGAACCGAAGACCAGGTCGACGCGGCTGCCGGTCCACTTGACCTCTCCGGTGGCGGCGTCGCGGCCCTCGAAGGTGTCGGCGTCCTCGGACGTCGGCCGCCACGTCGTGCCCAGGTCGAGCAGGTTCACGAAGAAGTCGTTGGTCAGCGACCCGGGGGTGTCGGTGAAGACACCGAGCGGCGAGCGCCGGTGGTTCGCGCCCAGCACCCGCAGGCCACCGACCAGGACGGTCATCTCGGGCGCGCTCAGGGTCAGCAGGTTCGCCTTGTCGATCAGCAGGTACTCGGCCGGCAGCCGGTTGCCCTTGCCGACGTAGTTGCGGAACCCGTCCGCGGTCGGCTCCAGCGCGGCGAACGACTCCACGTCCGTCTGCTCCTGCGAGGCGTCCGTGCGTCCCGGAGTGAACGGCACCTCGATGTCGAAGCCGGCGTTCCTGGCGGCCTGCTCGACCGCGGCGCACCCGCCGAGCACGATCAGGTCGGCGAGCGAGATCTTCTTGCCGCCGGTCTGGGCGGAGTTGAAGGCCTCCTGGACGCCCTCCAGGGTGCGCAGCACCGTCGCCAGCTCGTCGGGGTCGTTGACCTCCCAGCCGTTCTGCGGCTCGAGGCGGATGCGGCCGCCGTTGGCGCCGCCCCGCTTGTCACTGCCGCGGAACGACGAGGCCGCCGCCCACGCGGTGGAGACCAGCTGGGAGACCGACAGCCCCGAGGCGAGGATCTGCGCCTTGAGCGCGGCGACGTCCTGCGCGTCGACGAGCTCGTGGTCCACCGCCGGGACGGGGTCCTGCCACAGCAGCGTCTCGGCCGGGACCTCCGGGCCGAGGTAGCGCGTGACCGGACCCATGTCGCGGTGGGTCAGCTTGAACCACGCCCGGGCGAAGGCGTCGGCGAACTCGTCGGGGTTCTCCAGGAAGCGCCGCGAGATCGGCTCGTAGACCGGGTCGAAGCGCAGCGCGAGGTCGGTCGTCAGCATCGTCGGGGCGTGCGTCTTCGACGGGTCGTGGGCGTCGGGGACGGTCCCGGCGCCGGCACCGTCCTTCGGCTTCCACTGGTGCGCCCCGGCGGGGCTCTTCGTCAGCTCCCACTCGTAGGCGAACAGGGTCTCGAAGAAGCTGTTGTCCCACGTCACCGGGGTGGGCGTCCAGATGCCCTCCAGCCCGCTGGTGATCGTGTCCCCGCCCTTGCCGGTGCCGAAGCTGTTCTTCCAGCCCAGTCCCTGCTCCTCCAGGGGCGCACCCTCGGGCTCGGGACCGACGTGCTCGTCGGCGTTGGCCGCGCCGTGCGTCTTGCCGAAGGTGTGACCCCCGGCGATCAGGGCGACCGTCTCCTCGTCGTTCATCGCCATGCGGCGGAACGTCTCGCGGATGTCCCGGGCCGCGGCGATCGGGTCCGGGTTGCCGTTCGGACCCTCCGGGTTGACGTAGATGAGGCCCATCTGCACCGCGCCGAGGGGGTTCTCGAGTTCCCGGTCGCCGGTGTAGCGCTCGTCGCCGAGCCAGGTGGTCTCGGGACCCCAGTAGACGTCCTCCTCCGGCTCCCAGACGTCCTCGCGACCACCGGCGAAGCCGAACGTCTTGAAGCCCATCGACTCCAGGGCGACGTTGCCGGCCAGGATCAACAGGTCGGCCCACGAGAGGTTCTTGCCGTACTTCTTCTTCACCGGCCACAGCAGCCGGCGCGCCTTGTCGAGGTTGGCGTTGTCCGGCCAGCTGTTGAGGGGCGCGAAGCGCTGCTGCCCGGACCCGGCGCCGCCGCGGCCGTCGCTGATGCGGTAGGTGCCCGCGCTGTGCCACGCCATCCGGATGATGAACGGGCCGTAGTGGCCGAAGTCCGCCGGCCACCAGTCCTGCGAGGTCGTCAGCACCTCCGCGATGTCCCGCTTCACGGCGGCCAGGTCGAGGTTCTTGAACGCCTCGGCGTAGTCGAAGTCCTCGCCGAGGGGGTTGGCCACGGCGGGGTTCTTGGCGAGGATCTTCAGGTTGAGCCGGTTCGGCCACCAGCCGCGGTTGCCACCGCCCTGCGTGGGGTGCGGGGCGCGGTCGTGCGCCACTGGGCACCCGGCTTCGCTCTCGTTAACTTCGGCGAGGACGGCGTCGTTGTTCTCGGCCATGCGATTCCTTCCAGGGGCTGAGCGGGGGGATCGGGAACTACTGGGCGGTGGAGCAGTCGGGGCACAGGCCCCAATAGATGACCTCGGCCTCGTCGATCGAGAAGCCGCGGTCGTCGGACGCGGTCAGGCACGGCGCCTCACCGACGGCGCAGTCGACGTCGGCGATGGCCCCGCACGACCGGCACACGAGGTGGTGGTGGTTGTCTCCGATCCGCGACTCGTAGCGCGCCACGGAACCGGACGGCTGGATCCGCCGCACCAGACCCGCCGCCGTCAGCGCGTGCAGCGAGTCGTACACGGCCTGGTGGGACACCTTCGGAAGATCCCTGCGCACGGCAGCGATGATCGAGTCCGTGTCGGCGTGCGGATGCGCGTGCACCGCGCTCAGCACCGCCACCCGAGGACGGGTCACGCGCAAAGCGGCCCCGCGCAGCATCTGCTGGAAGTCCAAGGGTGCGACCACGCCCCAGAGACTGGCCCACTTTCTGGAACCAGTCAAGAACTTGTGTCGACCAAGATCAGCTCCTACAGTGCGACACGACAGGCCCGCGCTCCCCGGCGCGACCCCTCCGCCTGCCGCCAGTGCGGCCTGCCAAGAAAGTGCAGGTCAGCCACGCCGACGGACTACCGCCCCGAACGCGGCCGGGAGCCCGAGGCGGCGGTCGGCAGGGCGTCGGACGCGGTACCGGGCCGTACCTCGGGCTGCCGGGGCGGGCGCGAGCATCGGGTACGCGGTTGCGATCGCGGCAGTCCGATCGATGTCGGGGCGCCGATCAGAGCCGAGGCCGCCCGGCCAGTCGGGCCCGCTGCCTGCTGCTCTCGACGACACGGAACCGCCGGGCCGCCGAACCATCTGCCCGTGCGCTCGCCCGCTCGAGCCCGCTCCGGAGGTGACGCGATGACCGCCGACCACGCACCCGTTGGTTTCGCCGACCTGGGCTGTGTTTCACAGTCCCGGCCAACGGCGCGAGGCTGGCGGCTCGCGCCTCACCGGGCCTTGGCGAGCGCGACATCGCTTCGCGATCTGTCCGGTGACGCTCGCCTCCGGCATCGCCTCACCGGCCAAGCAACGCGCTCGCGCGCCTAAAGCCACTTCGAAACAGGGCCTGACCCGCCCGACCTGGTGGCCGACGCCCGCGAGCCACTCGCCGCCGCAGATACGGGGCCGCCACGCTGATCGCGCTGGGAAAATCGCCTTGCATTTCGCAGATTTCGCTCGTGAGCACATGCGGCTCGCTCGGCCACTGCTGTTTTGCCAAGGAAACCCGATTCGGGTCAACGCGCGGATTTCCGTTGAAGGCATATCTCCTTCAACGCCCAGGCCAGCTAGGGCGACCCCCGCCCGCCCACATCGTGCTGCTGTCCGACAGCGACAACACCACCGGCCGCACCGCCCCGAGGCCATCGGTGCCTCCCGCGGCGCCCACGTCCCGAGCAGGAATCGTTCGGGTTCGAGCGCCACGTATTGGGCGGTCAGCCCGTCGAGGGGCGGGCTGACCGGGTGCGTGCTGTCGATCCGAACACGTCGAACCGTTGATGGTGTCGGCGGTCATGCCAGACGGCGTTTGGGTGCCGACGACAGCAAGGCCCACGTTCAACTGCCGGCGGCGCTTCCAATGCCCATTCTGTGTATCGAGGAGGGCCTTTGTGGGATTTCGGCTCTAGGAGGGGCGCCTGTCTTTGAGGGTGTAGCCGCCATGGAGCACCGGCGCGTCGGCGGCCGGGGCCATGCACCTGGTCAGCAGCGGCTCGCCTTCCGGTGTGCCCCCGGACAGCCCGATTCGGCTGGGACCGGCGCCCTTGCCGGCGACGTAGAAGCTCACGCCCATGCGGACATGCCGCTCCAGGTAGCCCGCCTGCTCCCAGGGGCCGCCGGGAGTGGTCCGGACGAGTCGTCCGGTCACTGTCGCGGTGGGGCCGCCGGTGGTGAGGCAGTCGACTTCGAAATCCCCCCAATTGGCCGGGACGCCCGGCTGGTCGACCCCGTGGTAGATGCGGAACGTCCCCCAGGAGCGGGTCGGGATGCTGGGGCTGTTGGTGAATTCGCTTTGCGCGTCGACCGTTACCCAGATGTTGTGTCCGGGCGCGGGAAAGTACATTCGGGCCTTTCCTTTGATGCTGGACGTGGAACCGGCGGACGGGGTGCCGTGGGCGGACGCGGCGTTCGCGGCCGAGACGGCGGACACGGTCGTCGTCACGGCCGCCAACACCAGGGCAGAGGTCAGAGCGACAGTCGACTTGAACACGATGACGGCTCCTTCATGTGGGAATAGGTGATCACGATGGTGTGTTTCTCATCCTCCCCAGCGCTGGAGAAATAGGCGCGGGGCAACGGTTCCGGCATTGCGATTCAGTGGTAGTTTCAAAGCCGGGAAGGACTTCACGCCTGGGGGGCGCACTTGGGGCGAGTCTGACGCTGGTACGACCAGGCGGCGACGCCCAAGGCGATGCCGTACGGGCCGAACGCGCCGATCCCGCAAGCGGCGACCGTCCAGCCCGACCAGCCGGTCATGATGCCGTCGCTGGGAAGGTCGCCCAGGCCCACCACAGGCGGCAGCAGGTAGAAGATCGCGCCGATGACGCCGTAGGGCGCGAGCGTCAGAGCCCCGAGCCAGGCCGGGGTCAGGGGGAGCCAGCGTGGCACCCGGCGTCCCGCCAGCAGCGGTACCCGACGTGGGAAGACCTGGCCCCACCTGTGGGTGAGCCCTAGCAGCAGCACGATGCCGACCAACGCCGACAGCGTGGTGAAGTCCAGCCCGTACCTCTCCAGGGTCAGGATGAGACCGGAGGCGCCGTTGCGCTCGAACTCGGCGACCACCTCGTCCGCGGGCACCCCGGCGAACGTCCCGCCGAGCGCCCACGTCGTCTTCATGACGATGTACGGGACGAACGCCATGGACCCGGCATAGGCGATCAGACGTACCGCACGCGGCGCGGGGGCGGGCGGTGCCGGGATCCTGCCCGCGTCCCGTCCGGCGTGCGCGAGGCCGCATCGCGGACAGGTGTCCGCCGTGCGGCGTTGGAACGCCAGCGCCGCTCCGGCGAAAAGCGCCGCCCCGACCGCGCAGAACACCTCGACACCGAAGGTCGGCCAGTCGTCGACCGTCCCGGTGAAGACCAGTTGCAGCCCGTTCATGACGAACGAGAACGTGCCCGCCGCGGCCAGCGCACAGCACGTCCGGAGGCCGACGAGCACCCATCGGCGCGGCGTCCGCCGCACCATGCTCGCCGCCGCGGCGATCCCGCCCGTCAGCAGACAGCAGGCGATCAGCCCGGCCGCGGCCCGGCCGCCGGGCACATCCCGCAACGGAGAGCCGGTCTCCCGGCCGGCGGCCCAGCACAGGGCCGGCGCGATCCCGATCAGCGCCCACCCTCCGGCCGCGTACCCGGACCAGCGCGGCCACTGTCCCGCGAATCCTGCGATCGTTCTTCCGAGCGCGACGGTCATCGATGCCCCTCTGGAGTCATGAGCCGACCCTTCCGGACCGCCGCATCAGGAACCTCCCGCTGGAAGCCGATCCACGTCCCCCGCTCGGGGGAGCGATGCGCGTGCCGCACGGCACCCGGCCTCCTCGCGGGCTGCACGCGGCGAGGTCGAGGTGTACGGTCGGCCGTATGGGGAGTTTCGAGGGTTCCGCCCTGCCGGATGGCGAGGCTGAGATCACCGACAAGCGCCTCCTGCGCGGCGCGAGGACGCGGGAGTCGATCCTGCGGCATGCGGTCGACCTGGGCTCGTTGGAGGGACTGGACAACCTCTCCTTCGGACGGCTCGCGGCGGAGGCAGGGCTCAGCAAGGCCGGCGTCCAGACCCTCTTCAAGAGCAAGGAGGCGCTGCAGCTGGCCACCGTCGAGTACGCGCGTCGCATGTTCATCGACGCCGTCATCCGGCCGGCCCGCTCCGCCTCCCCCGGAGTCGCCCGCCTGCGCGCTCTGCTGGAGCACTGGACCACGTACGCCACCGCCCCGCTGTTCGCCGGGGGGTGCTTCCGGGCCGCCAACCTGGCCGACTTCGACAGCAGACCGGGCCCGGTCCGCGACGAGTTGTTCCGTCAGCAGCAGGAGTGGAACGCGACGATCGCGGGTGAACTGCGGCACGCGATGGCGGTGGGCGAGATCGCTGAGCTGGACGCCGAGCTCGCCGCCTTCCAGATCGACGCGCTGCTCTGCGCGGCCAACACGGCCCTGCGCATGGGAGACGACGATGCGGTGAACAAGGTCCACCGCATCGTCGAGGGGATGTTGCGGCCTCCCGTGCGGTGACGCTCAGCCGCGCGCCCTGGGCAGCAGGAAGACCAGGACGGCCGCCAGGACGGCGATGACGCACGCGCCGATCGACGCCATCGCGAAGGCATGGCCTGCGGCATGCACCCGTCCGTCGGTGGCCGGGTGGAAGGAGTTGAAGAAGACCGCACCGATGAGGGCGACACCGACCGCGCTGCCGACCTGCTGCGCGGTCGACAGCGCCCCGGATGCCATGCCGACCGATTCCGGCTTGATCCGGCTGAGCACGGTGTTCAGCACGGGCGTGATGAGCAGCCCGCCGCCGACGCTCTGCAGCATGAGCGTCGGGATCACCAGCAGCGGGGTGATCCGCGGGCCCGACAGCAGCACGACCGCGGTGGTCAGATAGCCGGCCGCCATGATGATCGCCCCGGCCTCCAGGACGCGCCGCCCGAATCTGGGCACGAGCCGACCGGCGACCAGGCTGAAGACGAAGAAGGTCGTCGCGGCCGGGGCGTACACCAGGCCCGCGCCGAACGCCGACATGTTCAGGCCGTCCTGCATCGTTATCGACAGGGTCAGGTAGTAGGAGCTGATCAACGCGTACACGGCGAGTACCAGGACCAGACCGAGGGAGAACGAGCGCTGCCGGAACAGCGACAGCCTCATGAGCGGGTCACCGCCGCGCCGGTCCACGGCGCGCTCGATCACGGTGAGGACGCCGAACGCGACGGCGCCGGCGACGAAGCAGACCCATGTCCACCACGGCCGGCCCTGCTCTCGACCCTGGATGAGCGGGAAGACGGTCAGCAGCAGCGCGACGCTGAGCGCGAGGACGCCGGGGATGTCCAGCGTGCGGGCGGCCGCCGACCGCGATTCCGGGACGTGTCGCAGCGCGAGCAGGATCGTGGCGACGCCGATCGGCACGTTGATCCAGAACACCGCCCGCCAACCGGAGCCGAACAGGTCGGCGCTGATCAGCAGGCCGCCGACGAGCTGACCGCAGATGGTGGCCATGCCCAGCACCATGCCCAGCACCCCGTAGACGCTGTGCCGCCGGGCCTGAGGGACGAGCACCGTGATGAGGGCGAACACCTGGGGCACCATCAGCGCGGCCCCGGCGCCCTGGACGGCGCGCGCGGCGATGAGCGTGCCGGGATCCGGGGCCAGGGCGCACGCGATCGACGACAGCGTGAACACCGCCGTGCCGAGCGTGAAGAGCCGCCGTCGTCCGTACAGGTCCGCCAGCCGTCCGCCGGTGATCAACAAGATCGCGTAGCTGAGCTGGTATGCCGCCAGCACCCACTGCACGTCGCCGGCCGAGGCCCGCAGGTCGGCCCGGATCGCGGGGCCCGCCACCACGACGATGAACGAGTCGAGGGTCGCCATGAAGCTGCCGATCATGACGACCGCCATCGCGGTCCATGGAACGGCCGCCGGACCTGGTCTGGCCACGGTGGCGGTTGCCGCTTGTCGTGCACGTGTCACGAGGGACTCCTGTGAATGCGCGCCCGGAGGCTCCCGGCCGGGCGCGGGTGGGGACATGGAGGGGAAGGAGCCAGGCGGGCGGCGGTCAGGCGGGTGCGGTGCGGCCGAGCCGCGAGGCCAGCGCCTTGACCATCTCGGCCGCCATGACCGCCTGGCCTGAGGCCGAGAAGTGGATGCGGTCCGCGCTCAGCAGGGTGTCGCGGTCGTTGACCGGGTGGTCCCACATGTCCACCACCACGGCGTCGTACTCGGCGGCCAGCCGCCGGACGATGCCGTTGAGCGTGGTCACCCGCTCGTGCCAGTCGGGGAACACCGCCACGACGAAGGCCCTGCCCAGGGTGAACGTCGTGAGCAGAGCGCCGGTCCCGGCCGCCAGTTCGTACATGCGCCGCAACATCGCCTCGATCTCCCCGAAGTCGGGGTGGCGCCGGAGGATGTCGTTGGCGCCGCTCGGCACGTGCAGCAGGTCGGGACGGAACTCGATCACCGGGTGCAGTTGTGCGTCCAGTGTGCGGGCCGTGGTCGCCCCGATCTCTGCGGTGTTGAGGTAGGCCAGCTCGGGCCGGACGCGCCGCAGGATGCCGGCGAGCCGGTCGGACCACCCCTGGTCCAGGTAGCCGGGACTCGCGTCTCCGGTGCCGGCCGACAGGCTGTCTCCGATCACCGCGTACCGGCGCCACGGGGCCCCGGCGAGCAACGTCGCGGCCTCCACCGGCCCCAGACAGAACGGGTCGGACTCTTCGATGAGGACGTGCGGGGAATGACTCACCGCGAAAGCATACGGTCGACCGTATGTTTAGATCAAGGTGCGAGGCTCGGATGATCAGCGAGAAGGGACTCGTGCAACCCGGTGCCCGCGATGGGATCCGCCCAGCTCAGCTGCGGTCTGGGTGGACAGATGAGGGGACTTTCGCCGATCGTCGGGCCTGGGGGGAGGGGCGCGCCGGGTCTGGTCGTGGCCGGGGTCGATGAGCGGCGTGGTGTGTCCGTCGTCGGCATGGCGGGCGGCGGAACCGCGCGTCAGCTGCCTGACCAGGACGCGCCCCAGCCCTCGAGAGGCTCCGATGACCAGAGCCCGACGCATCGGGAGCGCGGTATTTCAGGATTCGGCGTGACCGAACGGCGCGAGCTCGTCGTCCTCGGGCACGGCGAGGAGGGACTCGGCGCCGTCCTCGAGCATCTGGGCTATCTCGGCCGAGCGCGCGAGCATCGTCTTCTCGTAGCCGCGTACGGCGTCGTCGATGGTGGTGGAGTGGGCGAGTGCGAGCGCGAGTTCGCTGGCGTCGAGCATGGCGAGGTTGACGCCGACGCCCAACGGCGGCATGAGGTGCGCGGCGTCTCCGAGGAGAGTCACGCTGGACGAGTGCTCCCATGTGTGCGGCGCCGGCAGGGCGAACAGCGGACGGTCGACATAGGCGCCGTCGTTGTCGGTGATCATTCGGAGCATCCGCGGTGACCAGTCCGCATACTCGTCGAGCAGGAGCCCGCGGATGCCCTGGGTGTCCTCGGGGTGAAGCCGGTTCGCTGCGATCCAGTCCACCGGGACGCGCCGCATGATGTAGACGCGCATGTGGCCGCCGCTGTTGCGCTGTGCGAACAGGCCGCGTTCTCCGTCGGCGGCGTGGGCGCTGCCTTGGCCGACCAGTTCGCAGAGCTCCGGGTGCGCGTTCTCCATGTCGTCGAACCATGCTTCAAGGAAGCCGACCCCGGTGTAGCGCGGCGTCGCGGGGGACACGGCGGCGCGGACGCGGGAGAAGGCGCCGTCCGCACCGATCACGAGATCCGCCTGGGTGGTCGTGCCGTCGGTGAACGTCAGCGTTCGCGGCCCGTCGGCCGGTCCGCTCACTGATTCCAGGGTGCGTCCCCACTGGACCGTCCCTGCGGGCAGTGAGCCCAGCAGGAGGTCGCGAAGCTGTCCGCGGTCGATCTCGGGCTTGCTCGTTTCGCCCTCGTCCGGCAGATGGTGGGCCAGGACGCGCCCCGCCGGGTCCAGGCGGCGCATTTCCTGTCCCTCGAACCTGGCGAGCGCGAAGAACTCCTCCAGCAGGCCCGCTTCGCGGAGCGCGAGCTGGCCGTCTTCCTCGTGCAGGTCGAGCGAGCCTCCCTGGTCGCGGGAGTTCCCGTCCGGATCGCGGTCGTAGACCGTCACCGCGATGCCGTGCCGCTGCAGGATGCGTGCGCACGTGAGGCCTCCCGGGCCGGCGCCGATGATGCTGATCCGCGCGTTCGCGGGCGTCGGAGCGTTCACGGTGGATTCCCTTCGTCAGCCGGGCTTCCGGTGCCGCCATGACGCGGCGACGACCGGTGCTCACCCCCCACGGGGCGGCACCCGAACACGACACCACCAAAGCAGAAACCGATCCATAACTGCAACAGTTACAGTTGCGGACCTGATGCGGATTCTGCTCTGTTCCAGTCGTGGGATACAGTGGCGCCATGCCCGACTCTCCGACCGTTGGCCGTCGCGAGCGCAAGAAGGCCGCGACGAGGCAGGCCATCGCCGACGCCGCCCTGGAGCTGTTCCTGGAGCATGGCTTCGAACAGGTGGGCGTCCGCGACATCGCCGAACGGGCCGACGTATCGACGACGACCCTCTTCGCGCACTTCCCGAGCAAGGAGGCGCTGGTCTTCGACCGTGAGGAGGACGTCGAGGCGGCCTTGATCGCCGCGGTCCGTGAGCGGCCCGCGGGCCAGGACGTGGTCGAGGCGCTCCGCGCCCACGCGCTGAGCACATGGGTGCCGCTCGCATCGGATCCGCGTCTGGAGCGGCTGACAGCGCTGGTGGACCGAACGCCCGCGCTCCGCGAGTACGCCGAGCGCATGTGGATGCGCCATGCGGCCGCCCTCGGCGCCGCGATCGCGGCAGAACTCGGCCGGGAGGCCGACGACCTCGCATGCTCGGCACTCGCGCGGTTCGTCCTGCAGACCCGGGCCCTGCCCAGGGGCCGGCACGATCCACGCGCGGTTGTGGAGACGGTGTTCGACCTGCTGATCCACGGTTGGCGGTCACAACAATCCGCCAGCGCCTCACCGCCGGCGAGTGAGTGAGCGCCCGGTCGCTCCACACCGTTTCCTAGGCGGTCATCTGCCCGTCCACCTGCGCCGCGCCGCCCGCCTCGCCGTGCCGCACCTCGCACGGCAAGGCGGCCGCCCGCGTCGCCACCGCGATCACAGCAAGCACCTTGGCGCCCGCCGCTGGCTCTCCGACCGCCGCGGCGAGTCCCACATCGCGCCCGGCTACGAGCCCCACATCTACTACGGCTCCCCGCAGCTTGCGATGCTCTCTTTGCGCCACCGTCTCCACCAGTGCTCGGCGGCCGGTCGTGCGCTTCAGCTGAAGGTGCGCCGGTAGGTGTTGGGGCTGACTCCGACGGTCTTCTTGAAGCGGTCGCGGAAGGCGGTGGGGGAGCCGAAGCCGACCTGGGCGCCGATGCGTTCGACGGAGTGGCGGGTGGTCTCCAGGAGGTGCTGGGCCTGCCGGATGCGGGCGCGGTGAAGCCACTGCAGCGGTGTGGTGCCGGTCTGCTCACGGAAGCGGCGGATCAGGGTCCGCGTGCTCATCCCGGCGTGGGCGGAGATGTCGTCCAGGGTGAGGCTCCGGGCGAGGTTGTCCTGCAGCCAGGCGAGCAGGGGTTCCAGCTCGGATCCCTGCGGGACGGGCGGACGGTCGTGGACGATGAACTGGGCCTGCCCGCCCTCGCGTTCCAGGGGCATGACGGACAGGCGCGCGGCGTCGGCGGCGACGGCCGAGCCGTAGTCGCGGCGGATCATGTGCAGGCACATGTCCAGTCCGGCGGCGGCCCCGGCCGAGGTGAGGAACTGCCCGTTGTCGACGTACAGGACGTCCGGGGCGACCTCCAGCCGCGGATGGGCGGCGGCCAGCAGGTCGGCCGCAATCCAGTGGGTGGTGACCCTGAGGCCGTCCAGCAGACCGGTGGCGGCCAGGGGGAAGGCGCCCGTGCAGATGGAGGCGATGCGAGTGCCGTCCTCGGCCGCCGCTCGCAGCGCGTCGCGGACGTCGCCGGGGAGCGGCGCCGTCGGGGTGGCGGTTCCGGGCACGATGATCGTGTCCGCGCCTCTCAGCCCTTCCAGCCCCCAGGGCGAACGCAACGTGAACGCACCCGTGTCCAGTTCCGGCTGCCGCGCGCACACCCGGATCTGGTAGCCGGGGCGCCCGTCGGGCAACCGCGTGCGGGTGAAGACCTCGATCGGCGTGGACAGGTCGAACGGGATCACCTGGTCCAGCGCGAGCACGGCGACGGTGTGCATGGCGGAAACCTATATGCCCGCTCCATGGCGCCACGCCTGACAGGAGGCAATGTGAGGTGTTCCGTGCCAGGCCAGCCGCCATGGGAGCGCTTTGGCGAGATCCGGGTGGACGATGTCATTGACGCCACGTAGAGCCATCCCGGCCACCGCAGGGCCTCCAAATGTGCGGGCGACAGCAGGCGACCGCGCGGTGGGGCCTGGCGGGAACCCTCCGCCGTGGGGACGAAACTCGCCTCACAGGCCGGGAGATCGTGCCGCCCGGCGGTGCGCCGTTCGCCTGCTTCGAGGGGCGTCTGCGGTCCGCCACGGCGGTGTCGGATCCCAGCCGTCCCCGCATGCCGGCTGGTCACAGCGACCGTTGTGCTCGCAGGACGGTGTCGTGGGTGTGGCGGGTGCCCGCGGGTGGTGGGGTGGTTCGTGGGCGGGTTTCGTTGACCAGGACGGTCCAGGTGGCGTCGAGCAGCTCGGCGATCTCGGCGGGCTGGTAGTAGGGACTGGGGTCGAATTCGTCACCCGGCGGGAGGTCGGCGAGGTCATGGCTGACCACGAGGAGAGTGCCGCCGGGGGCGACCGCGTCCAGCAGGCCGCGCAGTGCCGCGTGGTCCGGCCGGCGCGGCAGCGGAAAGTACTGGGCCGAGACCAGATCGAAGGCGCCGGCGGGAGGGGCCGCCGTGGTCAGGTCGGCGCGTGCCCAAGCCACGTTGGGGGTGACGCCCGCGGCCTGGGCAGCGGCGCGTTCCAGGGCGACACGGGAGATGTCGACCGCGGTGACCAGCCAGCCGCGACGGGCCAGCCAGAGGGCGTCGGCGCCTTCGCCGCATCCCACGTCCAGTGCTTGCCCCGGGGGCAGGTCGGCCACTTCGGTGACGAGCACTCCGTTAGGGGCGCCGCTGAAGAGGCGGTCGCGGCTGCGGTAGCGCTCGTCCCAGAACTGTGTGTCCGTTGTCGTGCCTCGCCCGGCGCGGGGCTGTCGGGTCATCCTGACCACCTCCGCGCCCACACTGACCCGCACGACGCCGACTTGACAAAGTTCGTTGCCGAAACTGCAATAGCGGAACCATGGGGGAATTCGACGGGGTACTCGACGCGGTCGGTTCACGCCTGCGCGAACTGCGGCGACGCAGCGGCATGACCCTGACGGCGCTGTCGCAAACCACGGGCATTCCGATCAGCACCCTGTCCCGGCTGGAGACCGGGCACCGCAAGCCCAGCCTGGAGTTGCTGCTCCCCCTGGCCAAGGCGTACCAGGTGCCGCTGGACGAGCTCGTCAACGCCCCGCCCAGCGGCGATCCGCGCGTGTACCCGCGGCCGATCACCCGCAACGGCATGACGGTCATTCCCCTGACCCGCAAACCCGGCGGCCTGCAGGCGTTCAAACAGATCCTGCGCCCTGGCCCCGGCAACCTGGAGCCAGACCCGCGTTCGCACGAGGGCTACCACTGGCTCTACGTCCTGAACGGGCGGTTGCGCCTGATCCTCGGCGACCAGGACCTCATCCTCACCGCCGGCGAGGTCGCCGAGTTCGACACCCACCTGCCCCACTGGTTCGGCAACGCGGAACCGGAACCGGTCGAGTACCTGAGCATCCTCGGCCCCCAAGGCGAGCGCTTCCACACACGGGCCCGCTACCGCCCCACCTGAAGACGCTCCGCGCTTTCGATTCGCGGCGCTGTGACGACGGCAGCCAGGCGGCTTGCGCGGTACCGGTCCGGTGCCGTCCAGCGCGGCGGCCAGCGTCTGGAACAGCCGCTGGCCGGGGGCAGCACGACGACGTGCCCCCGCCGTTCACCGGTGCGTTCGCATGGGCCGCGCAGAACGCGGCCAGGTCGCCGAACAGGCCCGGGACAGTTCGACGACGAGATCCAGGACGCCGGCCTTGACGGCGTCCAGGCCGAGCGCTGGGGCTTCTTCCTCACGCCGATCGCGGGGCGGCCCCCCTGCCGGAACCGCTCGAACGTCGCCAGCACCCGTTCGGCGTAGTCGAACCGGCCGTCAACCTCGTGCGGGGCCACGCTGACCTGATCCCCGCGTATCAGGAGGTCGAAGCGGACCTCGCCGAGCCGGTCGCGCAGGCGCCGCGCGCCCTCACGCAGCCCGCGCGACGGCGCGGCGTTCACGTGCGCGGCCACGTCGTCGCGGAGCGCCCGCAGGCCGGACGAGGTCGCGCGGGCCGCGTCCAGCCCTTCGGCCAGGGCGCTGACCGCCGCGGTGTGGTCGAGCACGATCTCCAGGAACCAGCGGTGCACCTGAGGGGGTGCTTCCTGCGCGCCAGCGCCTCCAGCCGGGCGCGCGTCCTGGCCATCGACGCGGTGAAACGCTCGGCGACCCGGCGCACCACCGGATCCTCCAGGTCGCGGAAGACTTCCTGCCGGAAGACGACCAGGTCCGCGTCGTGCAGCGGACGGTGGAAGTACGCGGCGACCTCCGGCAGGCCGGCCGCTTCCGTGACCGCCCGGACGACCTGGTCGAGGTTGAGGTCCCGGAAGTACTCCGGCTCCGCGACGCCCAGTTCGCCGGAGCGCTCGACCGTCCCGGCCAGGATGCTGCGAATGCCCATCGCCTCCCGCCCCTCGCCGGCACCGAAGAGCCCCGCGGACGCCTCGGACACAGCCGTCGCTCGCAAGATCATCCCGTTCCGAGCGTAGGCCCCTCGCCGCGTCCGCCTCGTCTTGGCGAGACCGGAAGTCCGCATACGGCCACCTGGCCCGGTACGGCCCGGCCGGACGGCCGCATGTGCTCGCGGGGACCGGGGGCGGGGCTCGGTGCCGACCCACCCCTCAGCTGGGCGGTGCGGGGATGGGGCGTTCGGCCAGGGCCGCGGCGACCGCGACCAGGTTGTGCGCCATCGCGCGGCCCGTGCTCACCGCCCAGTCCTTGCCTTGGTCGGCGTCGAGAAAGCTCGGACCCGGGCCGGGGCCCTGATTCCAGTACGTCCAGGCCTGCCCGGGGACGGTGTAACCGAACTCGTTGAGCGCCCCGCTGATCTCGCTGATCACGTGGTGCGCCCCGTCCTCGTTGCCGGTGACGACCACACCCGCGACCCGGTTGAAGGCCACCGGGCGGCCCTCCTCGTCGGTCTCCGACAGCATCGCGTCCATGCGCTCGAGCACCCGCTGGGCGATCGACGAGGGATGCCCCGCCCACGTCGGCGAGGCGATCACCAGGATCTCCGACCGCACCAGCAGGTCGTGCACCCCGGGCCAGTCGTCGCCCGGCCCCATGTCGGTCTGCACACCCGGCGGCAGGTTCAGGTCGACGGCCCGGATCGTCTCGACCTTCACATCCCTGGCCCGCAGCTCGTCGATCACCACCGCGGCCAGGGCCTCGGTGTTGGACGGCTCGGGCGAGGGTTTGAGCGTGCAGTTGATCACGACGGCGCGCATTCGCCGGCCTCCTCGGGTGCTCGGGGGTAGGGGACAGCGCCCACCTACCCGCGTCAGCCCCCCGAAACGTCGGCCGCCAATTGACACCCGCAATCTCCCCCGGGGAGGTCCGCCGGAGCCCCCCGATAACCAGCAGCGCCGCCGCGCCCCCCACCGCAGCCTGTCACCCCCCCGCGAACTAACCGACGAACCACGTCCCGACCGTCCAACGCACCACCCACCCCAAACCGCCGCCTACCCCACGGCCGACCCCGCCCCAGCCACCCCCGCAACCTGACACCCACACCCCCACGACTTGGGCCACACCCCCCGCGACTTGGGCTCGCACCACCTCGACTTGGGGCTCGCGCGTCCGCGCCCTGCCACCCGCACGCCCGCGACTTGCCGCCCGTGCGTCCGCGACTTGCCGCCCGCGCGCCCGCGCCCTGCCGCCCGCGTGTCTGCGACCTGCCGCCCGCGTGTCTGCCACCTGGGGCCCGCGCGTCCGAGACTTGGGCCCCGCGTGTCTGCCACTTGGGGCCCGCGCGCGACCTGAAGTCCGCCGCGTCTGGGGTCCGCGCGTCCGTGACTTGGGCCGGTGTGTCTATGACTTGGCGCTCGTGCGTCTGCGGCTTGGCGCCGCGCGCGCGTGACCTGGGGCCCGCCCGTCCGAGACTCGGGGCCCGCGCGTCTGCGACCTGCCGTCCGCGTGTCTGCCACCTGGGGCCCGTGCGTCTGCGCCTTGCCGCCCGCGTGTCTGCGGCTTGGCGCCGCGCGGCTGCGATCTGGGGTCTGCGCCTCTGTGGCTTGGGGCCCGTGCGTCCGTGAGTTGGCGCCGGTGCGTCTGTGGCTTGGGGCCGGCGTGTCTGCGACCTGGCGCCCGCGTGTCTGCCACTTGGGGCGCGTGCGTGCGCGACCAGGGGCCGCGCGGTTGTGACTTGGGGCCTGTGCGTCTGTAAGCGCGCGCGGCGGTGGACGCGATCAGGCCGAAGAAGGGCGGCAGTGCGGTGAACGTCGTCGGCGTTACCGCTGCGCTGGGCGACGTTGGCGCCAACTGCCACCTCACGTGGCGTGCGCAGTTCCACCGCGATGCTGGACGGGCTGCCGTTCGTGGAGCGCTCCGCCTGGTTCACGTTGTCCACCAGGACGAGCCCGACCGGCCTCTACTCCGACGCCACCGCCAAACGCCTCCGGTGCCGCCTATCGGTCCGACGGGAGCGGGGCCTGCGAACACTCGGTCGGCATTCGCCGGGCGGGACCGGGCGTCGTACTCATGCGGTACCACCGTAAAGACCGCGGCCCGGCCATCGCCTGATCATCGAGGCGGCGCGGACGGGCCGGTTCCCGGATCGGTCCCTGCGCCCTATCGGTCCCATTCCGAAGTTCCGCGTGAAAGGCGAGGAGATTCAGCATGGGCAAGATCGCGAAGGCGTTGGGCACGGCGGCCGCGGCGATGACGATTCCCCTGGTCGCGCAGGGCACGGCATACGCGGACATCCCGATCGGCCAGACGATTCAGGGCAACGCCACGTACTACGACGCCGCCGGTTACGGCGCCTGCGGCACGCAGATCAACGCGGCCACGGAAATGCTCGTGGCCGTCTCCGCCTCGTACTGGACCGCGCCCAATCCGAACAACGACCCGCTCTGCCAGGGCGTCTTCGTCGAGGTCACCGCCAACGGGCGGACGGTCAGGGTCCCGGTCAAGGACAAGTGCCCGAGCTGTTCGCCCTCGCACATCGACCTGAGCCTGCCCGCATTCCGGCAGCTCGCCGACCCGGCGCAGGGCAACATCCCCGTCACCTGGAAGTTCGTCCGCTAACGATGGTGGGAGTGCCGTCCCTCTCCCCGGGACGGCACTCTCGTGTTTTGATACGGCCTGCCGCTCGACCGACAGGAGCTCCCCCATGGGTCACGAAACAGGCCTCGGACGCGATCGGCAGGTCTCCCGGTCGGTTCCGGCCGCGCCCGGCGTCGGTGAAGTACGGCAGGCGCTTGACCGGCCGCCGCACCGCCGCGCACATCTGGTCCGGCGGGGCCGCTGGGACGCGGCGGACGAGCCGGTCACCCAGAATGTGGCGGACACCCTGCCCGCGCCGATCGCGCTCCGCGGTCCCGACCTGGCCGAGCTGGTCTACCTGCCGGGGGCGCCGCGGCCGGACACTGCCCCGGGGTGTCCGCCGGCGGAACGCCGGGACGCCATGCACGCCGTGCGGCTGGCCAACCAGGGTGTGAACCGCGAGGAGGTGGTCCGCCTCGCCACGCATGTGCTCGCCACACCGGCCTGGCGTGACGTCGGCACGTTCTGGCACGCGGTGGTCGCCCTGGCCTACGCCGACGAACTCGACGAGGCGCACGAGCAGTGCGAACGAGCCGTCCGCGCCGCCGACTGGACGGCCACGTCCCGGCACCGTGACGCGTTGACGCTGTTGCGCGCACGCCTGGCCTGGCTGCGCGGCGCCCCTGACACAGCCGCCGGACTGCTGGCCGACGCGGCCGTGCGCGGGGTGCACCCCCAGTTCAGTCGGCTGGCCACGGCTTGGCGTGTGGCCGCGCTGATTGACCTGGGTGAGCTCGACCGCGCACACGGCCTTCTCATGGAGTGCGACGTCGACGGGCAGGACGCGGGGGTGGGCACCCGGGTCGAACTGCTCGCGGCCAGGGGCGGGCTGCATTTCGCCGCCGGACGGGTCGAACTGGCCGGTGACGACTTCCGCGCGTGCGGCCGGATCCTTCTTGAGTGGGGGGTGGTGAACCCTGCGGTCGTGCCGTGGCGTTCGCGCGCTGCCCTGTGCGCGCACCTGCTGGGGCGCAAGACCGTGGCCGACGCCCTCGCCAGACAGGAGCTTGTCGCCGCGAGCCGCTGGGGCGGTGCGCGTTCGGTCGGCGTCGCGATGCACGCGGCCGCGCTGGTGTTGGACGGCGGCGCCGACGCGCTGCGGGAGGCCGAGGCCGTCCTGGAACGGTCGAAGGCCACCGGTGAGCTGCTGCGTGCGCGCTACGACATCGCCCGGGCGCTGGACGCCGAAAAGGAGTACCGCGCGGCCCGCCGCGTGCTGGAGAGGACCCGCGACCTGGCGCGCCGCACCGGATACCGCCTGTGGGCGGACCGCGCGGACACCGCGCTCGCCTGCATGGTGCGGCCGGACGGCGTCGACAGGCTGACGCCGCAGGAACGCAGGATCGCCGAACTCGCCCGCGCTGGCCTGAGCAACGGACGGATCGCAGGGGAACTGTCGCTTACCAAGCGCACCGTGGAGTTCCATCTCACCGGCGTCTACCGCAAGCTGGGAATCAAGGGCCGACGCGAGCTGCGGACCATTCTCAGCCCCCTCCGCTGAGGTGCGGCCCGCGATGGTCCGCGACGGTGGATCACATCACTCCGCAAACTCTGGACCAGACTGTCAAGAGATCTGTAAACTGCCGTCCGGTCGGCCCGGGTAAACGCCACGCACGGCGGGCCGCATCGGCACCGGCCATGTTTATCCGCGCACCTCATTCCAGTGGCACCCCGGTTTCTTCCGACCGTTCGACACGACAGTCATGCCAGAGCAGCGCCCCACGCCTTGTGTCCGACGACTGGAACCGTCCTGAGAAGTCCACGGGAGGTGTCGCATGAGCACCGGCCGACAGCGGAGTCGTGTGGACGTCGTCTCGGCGCCGCCGGACAGAGAGCTCTCCCCGGCGGGACGGGCGGCGAGGCGCGAACCGAACCCCGCCGACAGGCGGTTCGCCGGGATCGTCGGGGTGCCGTCCGCCGGCCGGGACGTCGCCCTCGCCTCACCCCACCCGTGGGCGGCGGAATGCCGCGCCGCCAAGGCCGTCCGGTGTCTGAGAACCGGCCGGGACTGGCCCCTCGCGGTCCGGCTGGCCGAGGAGGCACTCGACGACGTGCCGTGCCGATACATGCCGTTGTGCGTTTCCCGTGCCCTGAACACGCTGGTGCTCGCGGGCGAACTGGTCGTGGCGGACGCGCTGAGCCGCGGGATCGCCGAGGAGGCGTCGGCGGGCTCCCGCTATGGGCTGATGGACAACGTCACCCTGATCAGGGGACGGATCGCGCAGCTGTGCGGCGACCTGGCCGGTGCGGAGGAACTGTTCGCCACGCTGCTGCACCCCGAGGCGGAGCCGGTCACGCGGCTGCTGGCCGTCGCCCACACCGCCGAGCTGCTGGTCGAAGCCGGCGCCACGGGGCGGGCCCGCGAACTGCTGGCCGAGCACGACATCGACGGGGCGATCCGGTCCGGCGCCCCCTGCCGGGCCGACCTGCTCGGGGCCCGCGGCGCGGTGGCGATGGCGACCGGTGATGCCGAACGGGCACTCGGCGACCACCTCGCCAGCGGGCGCGAGCTGGTGGCCCGGGGCGTGACGAACCCGGCGGTGCTGCCGTGGCGGGGCAGGGCGGCGCTCGCCGCGCGGGCCGCCGGACGACCGGTGCTCGCGGCCGTACTGGCCTGGCAGGAGCAGGCGGCCGCGATGCGCTGGGGCGAACCGCGCGCCATCGGACGCGCCCTGACCGCCGTCGCGCTCGTGGACGGGAAGGGCCAGGAGATCGACCTGCTCACCGAGGCGGCCGAACTGCTGGAGGTGGCGGCCGCCCCGGTCGAACTCGGCACCGTGTCCTACGAGCTGGGGGTACGGCTCGTCGAGCAGGGCGAGCGGACGAGGGGACGCGGGCAACTGGAGCGGGCGCGCCTCCTGTTCACCCGCATCGGCATCCAGCACCGGGCCGACGAGGTCGAGCGGGCCCTGCACGCAATGGGCATGTCCTGTCCGGGGGAGGCACTCACCAGCCGGGAAATGAGAATCGCCCGGCTGGCACAGGCCGGAATGACCAACAAGCAGATCGCCGGGCACCTGTATCTCGCCCTGCGCACCGTGGAGGTCCATCTCTCCCGGGTCTACCGCAAGCTCGGAATCTCCGGTCGAGAGGAATTGCGCGCCGCCACCTTCTGACCTTCCACAGTTCGCGTGACCGAGTGTGGCCGCCCGGTGAAGGACCGGCTCGGCCGCACCGCCGTAGTACCGGTCGGTGGCCTGCACGTGTGCGCCCAGGAGCGGATCGATGCCGAGTCAGGGCAGGTGGAAGGGGGGCGTAGGTGGGGCGGGACGCGCCTCAGAGCGCAGCCCAGCGCCGAGTGCGTGCAGCCTCCAGGACGCGGCGGACCTTCAATTCTGGCGCAGCAGGTCCGCCAGGATGGCGAAGATGACGACGATGACGGCGTACGCCAGGAGGACGACGACGCCTTCCTCCGTCATGCCGGTCGCGATGAAACCTATGGCGAGCGGCAGGCACACCAGCGCGGGCAGCACCGCACCTACGAGTGAGGGAAACCGCGCCCGCAGGCGGAGCCCGCCGGGCGTGTTCAGGATCGCGACGTAGGTCACCACGATGAGGACCAGTAGCGGCAACGCCAGGACGCCCAATGCTCTCAACCGTCCCCGTGTGCTCTGAATCGCCGGACCGCGACGACGAGCGCGCCGAGCGCCAGGAGGAATGCCTCCACGGCGATGACGCTGTTCAGGTTGGACGAGTAGTTCACCGCGTAGACGGTGATGGCCACGCCGACGAGCAACTGGAGCAGCGTCCCGGCGAAGAAGACGCCCATGGGCAGCGGCTTGGACGAGCCCGGAGGCTCAAACGGCAACGCGGGATTCGTGTGGTCCGCGAACCGTGCGGTGGCAGGCGGAGGCACGGCGGGCGGATGCGCGCCGTAGGGAGGCGCCCCGGGCGGAGGTGCGCCGAACGGAGGTGTGGGCGGCCCGCCCGTGGCGGCGGGCGGACGGTAGGTGGACGGCGGAGGCACGTGCGGCCGTGGCGCGGGCGCCTCGCCGAGCAGTTCGGCCAGCACCTGCGACATCGTCGGCCGCCGCTCGGGCACCTTGTCCAGGCAAGCCGCTAGCAGGGCGCGCCGGTGCGGCGGCATCGCCGACAGGTCCGGGTCGACGTTCAGGATGCGGTGCAGGACGGCCGGGATGCTGTCGGTGCCGAACACGGGGCCGCCGGTCGCGGCGAAGGTCAGCGTGACCGCCCACGAGAACACGTCCGACGGCGGCCCGATCTCCCGTCCCGCCACCTGCTCGGGCGACATGTACGCGGGGGTGCCGACGATCCCGCTGGACAGGGTGGTGGTGGAGGTCAGCGCACGGGCGATCCCGAAGTCGATGACCCGCGGCCCGTCGGTGGCCAGCAGAACGTTGGACGGCTTGAAGTCGCGGTGCACGATGCCCGCCCGGTGGATGCCGTTCAGCGCGGCGGCCGTGCCGATGGCCAGCCGCTCCAGGCTGCCGTGGTCGCGCGGACCGGCGCGGCGGACCAGGTCGCTGAGCGACTCGCCCTCGACGTACTCGCTGACGATGTAGGGGCGGTCGCCTTCGACGTCGGCCGCGAGGACCCGGGCCGTGCAGTACGGCTCGACCTCGCGCGCGAGGGCGCTCTCCCTCAGGAACAGATGGCGGGCGCGGTCGTCACCGGCCAGCCGGGCGTGCAGGATCTTGACCGCCACCCGCGTTCCCGCGCCGTCCTGTCCCAGGTAGACCGCGCCCTGTCCGCCCTCACCGAGCAGCGCCAGCAGCCGGTACGAGCCGATCGTCCGTGGATCATCGGCCCGCAGTTCCACAGGATTGACCACGTGCCGATCATAGAGAGCATCGGGTAGGTCGTCCCACCCCTTCGCGGTAACGATTCAACCGGTCAAATCGGCCATCCGAGACGATCAACCACCTTCTCCAGGTCAGGGACCTTTGGGTCCATTCTCAACCGGCCGAGAGATCTCCTTACCGGCCCGCGAACTGTAATGGACAACGCGAGGTGGGCAGCCGAAGAGGGCCGAACACCTACGCTTCGTCGTCGATCTCATTCCCGGTTATCGCCGCTGGAATGGAGACTGCCGCCTGGCCGTCGAGTACCGCTGGTAAATCGGCAAGTCCAACGCCGGGCCGGGCTGCTCACCTGCATGGATCGACGCGATCGTCCAGGCGACCGCCCCCCTCAGCCCTCGCATCGACTGAAGCCGCGGACAGCTCAAGGAAACACAGGCTTTCCCCGGGAAGCCGCCCCTTGCGTCCCGATCACCAGTCACGGGTGGCGATCAACTGCTCCGCATCCGCGTCCTCGAATCCGTAGGAGGAGGCCACGAACCCGAAGTCGTCCGCTATCGACTCCCGGGCAAAGGTCTCGATCTCGCTTCCGGCCGCCGCGAACTCCTCCTCCAGCGCGTTGAACTCCTCCGTCGCGGCGTGCGTCAACGCGTACAACGCCGTCAGATCCGCCGGCCGCTCCGCCTCGATCCGCTCGCACAGCCTCAGCAAGATCGCCTTTCCCTTGTCAACGAGGTGATCCGGGAAGAATTCGTCCGAGTACATCCCCTGCAGGAACGCATACCCCGCGACCCGCTGGTTCTCGATCGCCACGATGACCTCCGCCTTCTCCGTTGACCCGCCGCCACGACCCTAGAGCGAGCGACTGACGGATCCGGGGGAGCGCCGCTGGACAACACCAGAACCCCCCGGCAGGGCGGTTCGTCCTGGCCCCGTGACGCAACCCCGGCAACGCTGCTGCTCCACGGCCGAACCGAATCGGCGCCAACCCCCGTGGCCCTCGTGGTGACGCTGATACCGCTGCCCGCGCGCATCAGCCGCTCAGCCCCACCGGACCGAGTCGCACGCCAGCCGATAGCCGCGCTTGACCACCGTCTCCACGATGCCCGACCGGCCCAGGCCGCGCCGCAGCCGCGCCACGGCCATCTCCACCGCGTGCTCGTCGGCCTGCGGACGCGCGTCCCGTCCGCCCGCCCCGCCGACGTACCCACCACCAGGCGGCTTCAGCGGCGAGCGACGGTGGCTGCGGTGCACGCGGGCGCAACCGGCCGCATGCCCTCTCTGCCTGCCGGTCCGGCTCATGCAACATGCGCGACGCGGGAGTCAGGACATTTCGCTCGCTTCACGATGACGCCCAGTGACGGCCTCGGCTCCGGAGGAGCAGAACCCTCCGCGACCCGACCTGCCGGGCAGCAGGGAGCCTCGCTCACCGCCGCCGAAACCGACGAGCCAGCAGCCTCTTCGAGTCGTCCTCGACCGTTGTGCCGTACCACGCTCGTCCATCTACTAACTTTCCTAGGAGACGTCCCGGGTTGCTGTGAGAGCGAGTGGAATCGGACGCGATGTCGAACATCCCGAGCAGTGATCAGACACGGGCTCACGCCGGACAGGCCCGGCGGCTGCGGCGCCGGTTGCTGCCCGTGGCGGCCGCCGGACTGGCCCTGGTACTCGTGGCCGGTGTCGTGCGTACCGTGACGGTCGCCGGAAAGGTCCCCGGGGGCACACGGGTCGCGGGCGTCGACATCGGAGGGCTGTCGCCGGCGGACGCGGAGGCCAAGCTCGCCCGCGAACTGGCGGATGACGCCGAACGTCCGATCGTGGTGACCGCCGCCGGACACCGGTTCACCATCGCTCCGGCGGAGGCGGGACTGTCGCTGGACGTGCGGGCCACGGTCGCCGCGGCGGGCGGCGGGGCTCCCACCCCCTCCGACCTGCTGCGTCCCTGGATCGGCGGCCGGGAGATCACGCCCCGGGTGAAGGTGGACGCCGGACGGCTGTCGTCCGCCATCGCGGGCGTCGCCAAGGAGGTCGACACCCCGCGCCGGGACGGCGGCGTGCGCTACCAGGGCACGCGGCCGGTTCCGGTGCTGCCCAGGCCGGGGAACGAGATCGATCGCGCGGCGGCCGAGCGCGCGGTCAAGGACGCCTTCCTCCACCCCCGGCCTCAGGTGACCGTGGCGCCGCGACCGGCGGCTCCCACGGTGTCGGCGCAGGAGGTGCGGCGTGTCGCGCAGACCACGGCGCGTCAGGCGGTCGCCCGTCCGCTCGTTCTGACCCGCGGGGACCGGCGGGTCGCGGTGTCCCCGACGGACATCGCCCGCAATCTGCGGTTCGTGGCCGACGGGCGGGGCTCGCTGCGTCCCGAGTTCGACGCGGCGGCGGTGGCCAGGAGCGTGGAGAAGCGGTTCGTGCCCGCGGCCCAGGCGCCCCGGGACGCGACCTTCACGGTGAGCAGGTCGGGAGGCCTCAAGCTCCGGCCCTCCCGCGCCGGTCAGGGAGTGGACGCCGCCAAGCTCGGCCAAGCCGTGAGCCGGGTCCTCACCACGGGCGGAGACCGCACCGTGCCGGTGGACGTGGTCACCACACAACCCCGGATCACCACCGAGCAGGCCCAGGCGATGGGGATCAAGGAAAAGATCAGCGGCTTCACCACCAACCACCCGTGCTGCGCGCCGCGGGTGACCAACATCCAGACCATCGCCAGGATCCTGGACGGGTACATCGTCAGGCCGGGGGAGACGTTCTCGCTGAACGGAGTCGTCGGCAGGCGCGACAGAGCCCGCGGATTCGTCCCCGCGCCGATGATCCTCAACGGACGGTACGTCGACGACGTGGGCGGGGGCGTCTCACAGTTCGTCACCACCATGTTCAACGCGGTGTTCTTCGGCGGGCTGCAGGACGTCCAGCACACCCCCCACTCCTTCTACATCTCCCGGTATCCGGCCGGGCGGGAGTCGACGGTCTCCTATCCCGAGCCGGACTTCCGGTGGCGCAACGACTCCCCGTACGGGGTGCTGATCAAGACCTCGTACACGGCCACGTCGATCACCGTGACGTTCTGGAGCACCAAGCGGTTCGACATCGAGTCGCGCAGCTCCGGCCGCTACAACGTGCGCCCCTTCGAGTCGATCACCGATTCGGGGCCGCGGTGCATCCCCATGCCCGGCGCGGAGGGGTTCTCGATCGACGTGTGGCGGATCTTCAAGAAGGACGGCCGGGTCGTGCGCAGGCAGAAGTTCCACACCGTCTACCAGCCCGAACCCAAGCTGACCTGCACCGAAACCCCGAGCCGATGAACGGCCGCCCCGCGCCCGCCCAAGGCGTGGGGCGTCGTCATGCGCCGTGACGGACGGGCCGTCGTGGACCGCCAGCCCGAGACCAAGCCGAGCATGTCCGCCTGGTCCTCGCGCGTGACGGGCGTGGCCGACCACGATCGGTGAGGCGTCGGGCTCGGTGGCGCGTCGTGACCGTCGGCCTGCCCGTCATTGGTACTGAGCACGCCAGGGGGATCGGGGCCCGGCAGACCCGCGGCTACCCGACTGACATGCGGATGTCGCAACTGTTCGGCACCATGCCACAGGCATCCCTCAGAGGAGGCCTGTCTCATTGCGCGCCCTGCGCGTAGCCGCTGATCCGTGGTGCTGAGCGCGCCAAGGCGGAAGCGGGGCGTTGCGAAACGACCCGCCGATGTGCAGGCCGAAGTTCGCGGTGCCGCCTTCCGAGCGACCGCCCGGCCCCAAGCGCCGCCTGACAACAGCGCGGCCCCGCACAGCCGTCACCCGGGGCGCCGCACCCCAAGCTCGGAATCTACAAAGTAAAGGGCGCGGGCTGGATGACTGCAAACCGAGGCGGTGTCGTCATGTCTGCGCATGGACTCTACCGGCACGACCGCGCCCGCACCCACGTGAACTGCTACTAAAAACCGTAGTAGACGTCGGCTCAGGGTGATCTGCGATACGTGGCGATCCGGCCGGAGGATCCGGACGGCACCGCCTACTGAGCAGCCAGTGCAGTAGTGGGCAGATTCATGTCGACCCTGTTGCAGGTCCAGAGCAGCCGAGCGGGCCGAGCCCCGCCTGCGGGCCATGCCGGCGCGGGACATCGCTGCGTTGAGATGGCCTCGGAGTCGTTGCAGTTACAGGCCTGAGAGACCCCGAAGGTCCACGGCGCACCGAAAGTCGTCACTGGCGAAGAGAGCGACTTCCGATGCGAGCCGGGCGCCATGTAGTAGCGGCAAGCCAGAGAAGCCGAGGGGCGGCTGCGTGCCTTACGCGCTCGGCCCCCCTCGCGGCCCGGGTTCCGCTCGGCGAACGCAGGGCCAACCCTCCCTCCCCGTCCGCCGCAGATCGCCGACGAAACTACTAGGTGAAATAGTTCCAACCTCCGACTCGCAAGCATCCAAGCGGCGCTGCGCGAGAGTGCGCAAGCCCGAAGGCCGTCAAGCGCCTCCCGGACGTTCCAATGGCGCGGTGGTCTGCCGGTACCTCCCAGGGGGTGGGAAGCGGCGCACGCCCATCGGTCGCGGTGGGCGGCGGGCTACTATCGCGCGTAGGAAGGTGGTGGAAGATGGCCCTGCCGCGACTCGGTGAGCTCGAGGCCGCCGTCATGAAGCGGGTGTGGACGTACGGCCGACCGGTCAACGTGCGTACGGTCCTGGAGGACCTGCGGCACGACCGGAAGATCGCCTACACCACCGTGATGACGGTCATGGACAACCTGTACAAGAAGGGCTGGCTGCGCCGTGAGATGGTCAGCCGGGCCTACGTGTACGAACCGACCGCCACACGCGAGGGCTACACGGCCAAGCTCATGCGCGAGGCCCTGGCCACCAGCGACAACCAGGCCGCCGCCTTCGTGCACTTCCTCGCCGAACTGTCCCCCGAGGAGACCGAGGCGCTGCGCGCCGCATTGAAGATCATTCCGCCGGAAAGCCGTACATGACCGCTGCCGTCGCGCTGTTGGTCTACGCGGTAGTGCTCGCGTTCTTCGGCACGTGGCCGCTGCGACGCCTCACCTGGACCGAGCGGGCCCCGCGGCTGGGCGTCATCGTGTGGCAGGCGGCCACCGCGTCCGCGCTGGGCGCGCTGGTTCTGGCGGGCATCGTGCTGACGGCGTCGACCACGCGCGCGTCCCACGGGCTGGCTCAGCTTCTCGACGCCTGCCAGGCGATACTCCAGGCGCACTACGGCGGCGTGAAGCAGCCCGTCGGCGCATATGCCGGCATGGTGGTCGCGATCGGCGTCACCGGTTGGATCCTCGTCCGCGTCGCCGTGTCGCTGGTGCTGACCGCGCGTCGCAGGCGCGGCCATCTGCGGGCGCTCGCCGTCGTGGCGTGGCCTCGCCCCGACTTGCAGGCGCTGGTGCTCGAGCACCGCCAGCCGATGGCGTACTGCCTGCCCGGCCGGCACCGCTGCGTGGTGCTCACCACAGGTGCCCTTGACTGCCTGGACGAAGGGCAGCTCGCCGCCGTCCTCGCGCATGAACGGGCGCACCTTCGCGGACGGCATGACCTGGCGGTGACCGTCGCCGCCGCGATCGAACGCGCCTTCCCCGGTGTCCCGTTGTTCCGTGCGGCGCATCAGGAGATCGCCCACCTGGTCGAACTGGTCGCCGACGACGCGGCCGCCCGCCGGCACGACCGGGCGACGGTGGCCGCGGCGCTCGTGACGCTGGCCGCGGGCCGAGCGCCCGCCGGCGCGCTCGGTGCGAGCGGTTCCCTGGCGCTTCACCGTGTGCGGCGGCTGCTGGCCCCGCACCGCCCGCTGTCACGTCCCGCCCGGCTGGGCGGAGGCCTCGGCGTGGGCCTGCTGATGATCCTGCCGATCGTCCTGGCGGCCAACCCGGCGATCATCGTTTTCCTCCAGCGGCACTGCCACCTGCCGACGTGACGGCACGGGCACACGCAGCAGCGGGGCCGCCGCCCCGTCCCGTACTGTCCTGCCCGCACGGAAGACCAGCCCGGGTGCGGCAGATCCGATCAGCTGGCCGGTGATGTGCTGCGAGCAGTGCTCTGGGCGCGGCCGCAGCCAATGCGGCGTCGCTGCACCATCCGGCCGCCCGACCGGCACGAGACAAGCTCGACTACCTGCTTTGCATGCTGGCGATCGTGCTCGGTCACGTCGGCGTCCCCCACGAACTCCCACCACCAGCGACCAGCGACAGCGCACGGTTTCCAACTCGGCGCCCCGGTCGAGTCGGCCCAGCGGATACCGGTGCCGCCGCCTACGTGCTCATGCAACTGCGCCGCTGCCACACCGTCAGCTTCACCAACCTCGCCCTGCCGTGCTCAACCGCCGCACCCGCCAACGCTACGCACAAGCCGCCGCTGCCCAACGCCAACCCACCCGCGCCGCCCTGCGCCCACCACCTCATCCTCCGCACCGACCGACCCCCAAAGCTCGGCGTGGCCGCCGTAGGGCCCGCAATACCCGCGAAGGCAATACCGGCCTTGCGCATGGCGCGGCTGCCCGCCGAGGACGCCGGCCCGGCGGCGGACACCACCACGCAAGGACGGAACACGTGACCGTGACCCGCGACAAGGACTACGACGCCCTGACCCTCACCGTGGTCGCCGACTTCGACGCGCCCATCGAGCGGGCATGGCGGCTGTGGTCCGACCCGCGCCAGCGCTGGTGGGGAGGGCCGCCCGGCCCTGACGCGGCTGGAGGTCCGCAACCGGGTGCAGGCCGCGATCGTCGCCTACGAGGCCGGCCTGGTCGGCGACGACACCTCCGCCCCCTGACCTGCGCGTCCCCGGTCACCCTTCACGACCGCCGTGGACGAGCCAACGAGCGGACGCCCCCGCGCAACCTCGGCCGGCAGGAAGCCGCTCACAACAAGCGCGTCGCCATGGCAGCACAAACCGGTCGTGGGCGTCCCGGGTGGGACGACCGACACGGCGCCGACGGACGCGGCGGGCAGCAGCCAGGAGATCTGGCCGCCGTTGGCGTAGCCGAACATGCGGCCCCACCCGGCGTCCTGGTTGGTGTTGCCCAGCCCGCCGACCTCGTCCGTACAAGGGGCGGATGCAAGGACACCGACATGGTGGTGCGCGGCCCGTTGAGCGGTCAGCGTGCGACGTAGTTGTCCGCGTAGGTGTCGGCGGGCGGCACCTCTTTGATCACATCGATGAGGACGCCGTTGGGGTCGGCCACGATGAAGTGCCGCTGGCCGAAATCCTCGGTGCGCAGGTCCAGTTCGGCCTTCAGGCCCTCGTCGAGGACGAGGCGTTCCCACTCGGCGTCCACGTCCTCGACCTCGAAGTTGAGCAGCAGGCCCTGGGCGGGCTTGCGATAGGCCTCGGGCACGGTGGGGTGGCCGTAGTCGAGCAGCGCGAGTTCGTACGGCCGGTCGCCCTGCCGGCGCAGGCTGACGTACCAGTCCGCCTCGAATGTCACCTCGAACCCGAACAGGCGGGTGTAGAAGTCGCGCGACTCCCGCAGGCGGGTGACGCCGATGACGGGATAGAAGCTGGTCAGCTTCACGAAGCTCCTCCTTCGCATACCGATGGTATGTCGAGTACGCTATTTGGCGTACCATCGGTATGTCAACGGAGTGTCCATGACCAGCAGGGTGGAGCAGCGTGAGCAGACCCGGCGGACGCTCGTGGCCGAGAGCCGCAGGCTGTTCGCAGCCAGGGGCTACGGCGAGGTGGGCCTGTCGGAGATCGTCCGCGCCGCCAAGGTCACCAAGGGTGCGCTCTACCACCACTTCGACGGCAAGGCGGACCTCTTCCGGGCCGTCCTGCGGGAGGTCCAGGACGAGGTCGGCAGGAAGGTGGCGGCCGCCGCCGACGCGCACGACGACCCTTGGACGCAGTTCACGGCAGGATGCCAGGCCTTCCTGTCCGCCAGCACCGATCCCGACGTCCAGCGCATCATGCTCATCGACGGCCCCGCGGTCCTGGGCTGGAACGAGTGGCGGGCCATGGACGAAGCGGCCTCCGCCCGGCACCTGGCCGAGGCGCTCACCGACCTCATGGACAAGGGCCTCATAGCGCGCCGGCCCGTCAAGCCGTTGACTCACCTGTTGTCGGGAGCGATGAACGAGGCGGCGCTCTTCCTCGCCGAATCGAGCGACCCCGACGACCTACACGACACCATGGCCGCCCTCACCCAGCTCCTGGAGTCCCTCCGCACCACAGACGGCACGTAGCGGGCTGTCGTCGCGACCCGCGAGCGGACTGCGTCACCGATGCCAGACCGCTGGTGCCTGACGCCGGATTCAACCGAGCGCGGATGGCGGGCATGCCCTGCTCGCGCCCAAGCACGAACGGAGCGGCACCCGAACGGCATCTCAGGACACAGCACGGGGTTGTGTTAGCTTGAGGCGCATGTTCGACCCTCGTGCCTAGAGACCGGCTGACCGCGTCGCCCGTCCAGCATGGGCTTGACGCGGAAGCGGGCTTCTCAGGTTCGCAGCGTCCCGCCGCACATACCGGCCTGACGCTGCCCTTTTCGAGGGATTCTGATGTCTTCGCAGCAGGTGGCGTCCTACCGCGCCGTTCTCCGCACTCCTCTGGCCGGACGTACCTTCATCGCGGCGCTGGTCGGAAGACTGTCCTACGGAACCGTTTTTCTCTCGCTCGTCCTGGCATGCACACAGGCCACGGGGTCGTACGCGACGGCAGGCGGTGCCATCGCGTTGTTCGGACTCGCCGGCTCGCTGCTGTCCCCGGTACGCGCACGGTTGATCGATCGGCACGGTGTCCGCCGCGCGCTTCCGCCGATGGCGGTCGCGTACGCGCTGCTGTTGACCCTTCTCGCAGCCCTCACCTGGCGCCCGGGGACACCGGGATCTCTGCTGTGGCTCGTCGCGGGACTGACGGGAGCGTTCGCCCCACCGCTCGGCCCCATCATGCGGGCGTTGTGGAGCGACCTGCTCGCCGACGGCGCGCTTCTGCAACGCGCCTACTCAGTCGACACCGTCGCCGAAGAACTGCTCTACGTGGCCGGACCGCTGATCGCGGGCATGCTGGCAGGGCTGGCCCATCCTTCTCTCGGGGTCGCGGCCAGCGCCGGATTGGTGACCGTGGGCTCACTGGCGCTGGCGTCCTCGCCCGCCGCACGTTCCGATGCCCGCGAGCGGTCCCGGCAGGCCGAGGGGGCGGACGTCTCCCGGCCATCGACGGGCGTGCGGCCAGAGACCGGCGACATCCGCTCGCGGGCACCGCCGGACTCCGCCTGCCCGTTCTGGTGACCGCCGGCGTGGGCACGTGCCTGGGTGCGCTGAACCTGCTCGTGGTGGCCTTCGCCGAGCAGCACGCGCGACTCGCCGCGGTCGCCTGGGTGGAGGCCGCGCTGGCCGCCGGAAGCGCCGTCGGCGGTCTCGTCTACGGCACGGTGTCATGGCGGCGGAGCCCGGAACGTCGCCTGCCGCTGCTGGCGACGGCGTTCGCGCTCGCCCTGGCCGCCTCCGGGGCGGCGCCGGACATCGCCGTGCTCGCCTTGCTGATCGGCGTCACCGGACTGTTCGTGGCGCCTGTGCTCACCACGGCCTACATGGTGGCGGACAAGGCCGCGGCGGCAGGCTCCAGGACGCAGGCCGGTGCGTGGGTCAACACGGCGTTCAACACGGGAAACGCCGCGGGCTCGGCCGCCGTGGGGCTGCTCATCGGCCACCTCCCCCTGGCCGCCTGCTTCACCGTCGGCGCGCTGCCGTCCCTCCTCGGCGTCTTCGCGGGAACGAGGAAGGGGCGCCGTCCCCCTGATTTCCACAGGCGTGCGGCTGCGCGGCCGAGGGCTGCGACGAAACCGCCGTCGGACGCCGATGCGGCGGGGGAGAGGCAGCGCTGAGCCGCCGTCCGGCTAGTCGGCGGCTTGACTGCGGCGGGCGGCCATGCGCCGGGGGTCGGGCCAGCGTACGTCGAAGGCCCAGCCCGCGCGTTCGAACAACCGGATGAGGCGTGCGCTCGCGTCGAGTTGCCCCTTGCGCACCCCGTGGCGGGCGCAGGTGGGGTCGGCGTGGTGCCAGTTGTGCCAGCCCTCGCCGAACGTCAGCAGCGCCACCCACCACACGTCGGAGGAGCGGTCCCGCGTGCCGAACTCGCGGTCGCCGAACGTGTGCGCGATGGAGTTGACCGACCAGGTCACATGGTGCACGACCGCGTAGCGGACCAGGCCGCCCCAGAACAGCGCCGTCCACATGCCGGCCCACGACCCCGACCACAGCCCGCCCACGGCGGCGGGCAGCAGGAACGACGCCGCCACGGTCACCGGATACAGCGCGTCGAGCCGCCGGATGTCCGGGTCCGCCAGCAGGTCGGGGACCCAGTGGCGGCGGTCCGAGCGGCGGCGGGCCGTGTAGAACCAGCCCACGTGGGCGTGCGCCAGCCCGCGCAGCAGGGCCCGCCCGTCCTCGCCGTACGCCCACGGCGAGTGGGGGTCACCGGGCCGGTCGGCGTACTTGTGGTGTCTGCGGTGCTCGGCCGCCCACAGGGTGACGGGCCCCTGCAGTGCCAGGCCGCCGGCGACGGCGAGCGCGATCCGCAGCGGACGGCGGCACCGGAACGAGCGGTGCGTCAGCAGCCGGTGATAGCCCACGCTGATACCGAAGATGCTCACCGCGTACATGACGGCCGCGATCACCACGTCGCGTGGACCGATGCCCCGCCCCCACACCACGGCCACCGCCGCGGCCAGCGCCAGCAGGGGAAGCACCACCAGCACGAGCAGGTAGGCGGTGCGGCGGCCGGTGGACACGGCGACGGTGCCGGTCACCGGCGGTTCGGGCCGGCGGGTGGGCGTGGACATGCCGTCTCCTTCGGGTCCGGGCGACGGACGCCTGCCCGATTGAAGGGCATGCGCCGCGTCCCTCGCCAGTAACCCCGCAGCCAGGGAAATATCTCTGGATGTAGCCACATCCGTACTTTCTGCGTCGAACGCTTGTGGACCCGGCTATGGATGGTTAGCTTCCAGATACCTCGCGTCACGAACCTGTTTCTCAGGCGGATGACGCATGCCCTTTTCCGAGCGGAATGGAGATACCGCGTGGGCGATGCGCCGCAGCACCTCACCGCGGACGGTTATCTAGATCGATACGAGGCGGCCGCCGAACGCGATCCGATGCGGGGGCCGGCGCTGCTGGCGGGGTGGCTGCGCACCGAATGGCGTCCCCTCTTCGCCGAACTGCGGGCCCGCCGGCCGATTTTGCGCACCCCCGCCTTCACGCTGGTGACCCGATTTCCGGACGTCACCGAAGTGCTTCAGAACGGCGACATATTCACGGTCAGCGGATATGCCTCCCGGCTCGACCCGGCCGTCGGCGGACCGGTCATGCTCACCCGCGACGGCACCCCGCTGAACTGGCGGGAGAAGGGGCTCATGCAGGTGATGCTGCCCCCCGAGGACGTGCCCCGGGTACGCGCCCTGGTCGCCCGCACCGCCGACCGGGCGCTGGACGCGGCGGAGCCGCGCGGCCGGATCGACCTGGTCGGCGAGCTGGCGCGGCCCGTCTGCACCACGGTGTGCGCGGAGTACTTCGGCTTCTCCGGCCCGACCCCCGAGACGCTGGCGCGCTGGTCCAGGGCGATCATCACCGACCTCACCGCCAACCTCGCCGGCGACCCCGAGATCCACGCCGCGTCGCTGGCGGCCGGCCGGGAGATGATGGACCACCTGCGCGGCGTGGCGGCCGAACGCCGCGCCGACGGCGGCGCGGCGCACCGCCAGGACGTCTTCGCCCGGCTGCTGGGCACCGTCCTGCCCGGCGAGCTGGCCTGGGACGACGACCGCATAGTGATCAACGTGGCGGGGCTGCTGCTGGGCTTCCTGGAGAACGCCGTCGGCTCCACGACCCACCTGGTGCGGCAGTTGCTGCTGCGCCCGGAGGTCCACCGGGCCGCCGTCCGGGCCGCGAACGAGCCGGACACGACGGAGTTCGACCGCCATGTCTGGGAGGCGCTGCGGTTCGACCCGTTCCTGAAGATGATCAGTCGGGTGTGCGCACGCGAGCACGTCCTGGCGGCGGGCACCCCGCGTGAGACCGTCGTGCCCGCCGGCACCCTGGTCCTGGCCGCCGTGGCCTCGGCCATGTTCGACGAGACCGCCGTGCCCGAGCCCGACCGGTTCCGCACCGACCGGCCGCCGCACACCCGGCTGCATTTCGGTCACGGCCCGCACGCGTGCGTGGGCGTGCATCCCGGCGCGGCGGTGATCTCCGAGACGGTGCGCCGCCTGCTGCTGCGGCCCGGCCTGCGGCTGCTCGACCCGCCGGACGGGACGGTGGTGCGCGACCGGGACGTGTTCCCCGACCGGTTCTGGCTGGGGCTCGGCGGCGACGAGAGGTGAGCATGCGCAACGAGCGGACCAAGGCACGCGGCATCGCCACCGACGGGGCGGCCAACCGGCTGCGCTACCTGGCCCTCACCCACGGCCGCCCGCTGTGGCGGCTGGCCGAGGCCGACCCCAGGCTGCGGCTGCGCCTGAACGCCGCGTTGATGGACAGCGCGATCCGGGAGATGCCCGGACGGCCGGAACCGCTGAGCACCAAGTCCGACTACACCTCGTGGGCGTCCCTGACCGACCGCACCTACATGGCCCGGCACCTGCCGCCGGTGCCCGGCCGCGACGAGGCACGGCCGTCGGCGGAGCGGGCCGCCGACCTGTTCGCCCGGGACGGCGAAATGATCCCCTGCCCACGGTCGACGGTGCTCTTCGCCTATTTCGCCCAGTGGTTCACCGACGGATTCCTGCGCGGCGACACCAACGTTCCCCGGGATCCGCGTCGCACCAGCTCCAACCACGAAATCGACGTCAACCCGGTCTACGGGATCACCGAGGACCAGACCAACGCCATCCGCGCCTTCGACGGCGGCCGGCTCAAGAGCCGGCTCGTCAACGGCGGCGAATTCCCGCCGTACCTGTGCGAGAACGGAAAGATCAAATCGGAGTTCGCGGCGCTGAGCGTGGCCCTGTTCGACAGGGTCGACGAGCCGCGGCGCGACACCCTGTTCGCCACCGGCGGCGACCGGGGTAACGCGCAGGTCGGATTCACCATGTTCACCGTGCTCTTTTTGCGCGAGCACAACCGGGTGGCGCGGGTGCTGGCGGACGCCTACCCGAAATGGGACGACGAGCGGCTGTTCCAGACGGCCCGCAACATCGTGATCGCCATCGTCATCAAGCTGGTGGTCGAGGAGTACATCAACCACATCACCCCCTACCATTTCCGCTTCCTGCTCGACCCCCGGCTGAGCACCCGGCTGGCCAGGGCGCCCTGGCACCGGCAGAACTGGGCGTCGATCGAGTTCAACCTGGTCTACCGCTGGCACAGCCTGGTCCCGTCCGAACTGGTCGTCGCGGGGCGGGAGCTGCCGCTGCCGGCCACCTTGTTCGGCAGCGCGCTGCTGCCCGAGGCGGGGCTGGGACGGCTGTTCGAGGACGCCTCCGAGCAGCGGGCCGGACGCATCGGGCTGTTCAACACCGACCCGGCTCTGCGGGAGGTGGACGTGGCGAGCATCGCCGGCTCGCGCGCCGTGGACCTGGCCCCCTACAACGACTACCGCGCGCACTGCCGCTTCCCGCGCGTCCGCCGCTTCGAGCAGATCTCCGGCGATCCGCGCGTCCACGGGGCCCTGCGCGAGCTGTACCGGGACGTGGACGACGTCGACCTGTACGTGGGCCTGTTCGCCGAGGAGCCGGGCTCGGCCAGGGCCATCCTCCCGCCGCTGCTCACCAAGATCATCGCGATCGACGCGTTCTCCCAGGCCCTGACCAATCCGCTGCTGGCGCCCCGGGTGTGCAACGCCGAGACGTTCTCCCCGGTCGGGATGCGGATCATCGGCACCACCCGGACGGTCTCGGACGTGCTGCACCGCAACGTGCCGGAGGACCCGCGGCCCCGTTTCGTGAGCATGACCTGGCGAGGCGCCCGATGACCGCCGAGCACGACGCCGAGCCCGACACCGAGCCCGACGCCGAGCACGACGCCGAGCCCGACACCGAGCCCGACGCCGAGCCCGACGCCGAGCACGACACCGAGCACGGCGCCGAGCCTGCCGCCCGGGTCCTGCGCGAGGCCGCGCGGGAACTGGCCGACATCGCCACCACGCTGCGCGAGGTGTCCCGGCACGCCACCGCCGCCGCCACGGACGGCGCCGTCTACGGTTCGCTGCGCCGGGCGCCCGCCGCCGGGGCACGAGCGCAGCGGGCCGTGCTGCGCGCGGTCACCGACCGGCGCGGGCTCGGCTACACCGTCGCGGGCGGCCCGATCGGCACCCTCGGCGCCAAGCTCGGCGGCATGGCCGGGACGCGCAGCCTGGCCGTCCGGATGATGACGACGTCGCTGCGGCTGCGCATCGCCGCCGTCTGCCTGGACAACCCCGAACTGGTCACCGATCCGCTGCTGGCGCGGCTGCACGAGGCGGTGGCGGCCGAGCGGGAGATGGACGCGGTCCGGGCCCTGTGCGCGCTGATCAAGGACCGGGGCACGGCCCGCACCCTCACCGCGATCGCCCCGATCTTCGGCGAGTTCCTGGCGTTGCGCGCCCTGCTGGACCGCAACCCGCTCAACGACCGCACCGCCTGGCTCATCGCCGGCGGCGAGGCAGCCGCCACCGCCGACCCCATCACCGGCCTGAGCAACCGGGCGATCGCGGTGCTGGACGTGGGGGAGGGCGCCGCCCGCCGCACCGCCCCCGAACCCGGCGAGCTCGCGCGGCTCGGCACGCACGGATCACTGCTGGACTTCCTCACCAACATCTGCGTCGTCGGCCCCACCGGCCGGGTCCTGGTGCAGACCGTGACCGGCCCGGACGGCGTCCGCCGGCACGTCGTGCAGGTGCCAGGCATGCGGATCGGCAACCCCGACCTGGACTCGCCCGCCGACCTGCTCGGCGCGTTCAGCAGCACCCTGATGGACAGCGCCCCCTTCAGCCGCGCCCTGGCCCGGGCCGTCGAGGACTACGGCGTTCCGCCCGGCGAGGACATCGCCCTCATCGGCCACAGCGCCGGCGGCGCCGCGATCATGAATCTGGCGCAGGACCCGGAGTTCTGCGCCCGCCACACCGTCGCCCACGTGGTGGCCGTCGGGTCGCCGATCGACTTCAAGCGGCCCGCCTCCCCCCACACGTGGGTCGCCAGCATCACCAACCAGCACGACCTCATCCCCAGCCTGGACGGGCAGGGCGCCGGCTCCTGCTTCGACCTGCACCCCGACTGGTACGTGGTCGACTACACCGACCCCGCCCACGTGTTCCCCGCCTGCCACCGCATGGAGCACTACCGGGCCAACATCGCCGAAGACCTTCCGGAGGTCCGCGCCCACCTGGAGGAACGGCTGAGCCCATACCAGGGCCCGGTCGTCCGGTCGCAGCTGTACCGGCTGTACGACCGCAGGCCCGCGGCCGCGACGACCACGGCCCCGACGACCGTGCCCCCGACGACCACCGTGGTCACCACCGCCGGAGACACCGTCGAACTGCCGTTGCGTTCACCGGAGGGCCGCGCGCTCACCGCCTACTTCACCGCCGACCCGGCCGTCGCCGCGCGGCTGCTGGGGGAGCACGGGCGCGCCGTGCGGCTGGGCGGCCGCGCGCTCATCGCCCTCCACGCGTTCGAGAACCGGGGGACACCGCTCGGTGACTACGGTGAGGCGCACCTGGGGGTCGTCGTCGCCGACCCGGACGGTCCGCGCCCGTCCCGCGTGTGGCGGGAACTGCTGCCGTCCGGTGAACACCGCGGCCTGGGCACCTGCTTCCTGCACTCGGTGCTCACGACCGACCTGGCGTGCGCCGTGGCGGGCGAGGCGTGGGGGCATCCGGCCTCGGTGGGCGCGGTGCGCGTGGCGGGCGACGGGCGTTCCGCGTCCGTGACGGTCGTCGACACCGACGGCACGATCCTGACGCTGGCCGGGCCGCTGGGCCGCGGGCTGCCGTTCGTCAGACGGGACGTCGTCGTCTACTCCCGGCGGGACGGAGCCCCGCTGCGTTCGCACATCCGCGAACGCGGGCGCCGGCGGGCCCACCCGTCTCCCGGCATGCGGCTCACCGTCGGCTCCTCCGCCAACCCCCTCGCGCGGGCTCTGGACGCGCTCGGCCTCGACGGCGCCCGCCCGGTGCTGTGCCTGACCGCGCCCGCCCGCAGTGGCCTGCGGACGCCGGCCGTCCCCCTGCCCGCCCGCTGACCACGGAGCCAGTACATGCCCATCGATCCTGTCTCCGCCCACGCCCGGGTCCTCGGCGCCGACGCCGACGTGCTGGCCGAGTGCGCCGCACGGCTGCGTCGGCTCGCGGCCCGGCTCCGTGCGCACGACGCCGCACCGCCGTGGCTGTACCACGCGCTGAACGACCACATCACCGCCTGCGTGGTGGCCTCCGCCGACCTCGCCGACGCCGCCGAACGGCTGCACGAGTACGCCGCGGCGACGATCTCCGACGGCCCCACCCGCTGATCACCCGGGCCGCGGCCGCGTCCCCGCATCCCCGCCGGCCCGGCCGGACGTGATGTCGCAATGCCGCCAGCCTGTCGCGACGTGGCCGACCAGGCTGTCGGCATGACCGATTCGCTGACCGTCCTCACCGGCATGTACGCGGCCAAGGCGGAGTACCTGGCCGCGTCACCCACTGGATGGCCGCGACGAGGACGGTGTCCTGACCGCGGACGGCGAGCTCGGCGCGGGCCACGGCCACGGCCCGGGAGGCGCGTTGGGGCGGTCGCCTGCGGCAGGTCGCGTCGCCGACCGGTCGTGATCTCGGTGGCAGGGGTTGACGACCACACCTCTCATTGCTCAGAGTCAGGGGTCATGTACTGTTGGTGAGCGAGTGGTGGCCGGCTGGTCGCCTGGCTCATCGGGGGGACGCTATGAGCCGTGTGACCGAGTTGCCGTCCGCCATGCCTCCGGCGGCAGGCGGCTTCTACCGCCAGGGGTGGTGGCGGCGAGAGAGCTTCGTCGACGATCTGCACGCCCGTGCTCGTCAGATGCCCGCGTCGGTCGCCTACGTGAACGTGCGGTCGCTGCGAGGCGCCACCGAGACGGCGACGGTCACCTTCGGTGAGCTGGCCGAACAGGTCGAGCGGCTGGCGGCGGTGCTGTGGAGCCTGGGCGTGCGGCCCGGCGATCTGGTGGCCCTTCGGTCGCCCAACCGGTGGGAGGCCGCGGCGTTGTGGCTGGCGTGCGGCAGGGTGGGGGCGGTGACCATGTCGCTGTCGCCCTGGGCGGGCGCCCGCGAGGCGGAGATCGCCTTCACCGGCATCCCGGCCCGTCTGCTGGTCATCGGGGACGCGTGCGCGCCGGATGCCGCGGGCCTCGCGCCCCGCACGGTCCACCTGGGGGAACTGCTGGACAGCGCGCACTCCGCCGAGCCGCTGCCCGCCACGGAGCGACCACAGGTGTCGCCGGACGACCCGCGGCACGTGGCGCTCACTTCGGGCACGACCGGGAGCCCCAAAGCGGTGGTGCATTCCGGCAACACCCTTTACGCGTCACTGCGCGCGGCCGCCGCGTTCCTGTCGCCCCGGCCGGTCCTGACGAGCGCCGCGGGATTGACTCATGCGTCGGGGCTGAAGTACCTGGCGTTGATGCCGCTGGTCACCGGGGGGCGTGCGGTGCTGCTCACCAGTGACGACCTCCACGGCCCCGACCAGTGGCTCGATCTGGTGGCTCACCATGAGGTGAGCTGTCTGGTGGGCCTTCCGGCCCTCCTGGGGCAGTTGGTCACCGCCCAGCGTCGACGCGAACTCGACCTGTCCGGCATGCGCCGCGTCGTCAGTATCGGCGCGCCCCTCCCCGCCCCGACAGCGGTCGGCATACGCGCTCACCTGTGCACCGGCCTGATCAACGTATTCGGGATGACCGAAGGCGGCCCCCTCTGCGCGACCGCGCCGGACGACCCGTCGGAACCCGCCGAGCTGGGCATGGGACGGCCCGTCGGAGGCACACAGGTCGAGATACGCGGCGAGGACGCCTCCGGGGCGGGCAGTCTCAATGTCCGCGGCCCGAGCATGTGCCTCGGCATCGTCGATGTCCGGTCCGGCCGGACGACGTGGACCCCGGACCGTGACGACGGCTGGTACGACACCGGCGACCTGGTCCGGAGCGACGGGCACGGGCGGCTGCACTACCTGTCGCGCGCCTGCGACCGGGTCGGTTGGGGGCCCATGATCCCGACCGCGGAGGTCGAGAGCCAGTTGCTCGGCCACCCCGCCGTCGCCGACGTCGCCGTGATCGGGGTGCCCGACCGGCAGGGGCACGAAGCCGCCTGCGCCGTCGTCGTCCCGCGCAGCGCCCGGCCGACCCTGGACGAGCTGTGCGCGTTCCTGCGTCAGCGGCGCATGGGCGACAAAGACCTGCCCGCCCGGCTGGCCGTCGTTCCGGCGCTGCCCCGCACCGCACTGGGGAAGATCAGTAAGGCGGAGCTTCGTCGTCAGGTCATCAACGGCGCCCTGCCGACCGAAGGCTATGACGCGCTCCGGCACCGCCTGGAATGACCCGGCGCGCGCACCACAACCCCCCAGGACCGATCGATCACTCGCTCACGTGGCCGTCCAACAGGACGGCGAGCGGCTTTGTGGGGGACAGGTGGACACGACAACGCAGAACCGAAAAGAACCGGCGCACCGGCTCCGGCTCCTCGACGACGTGGCGCCACCGGCGCCGCCACCGCCGGTACCGCCCGGATGGCGGACGGGGCCGCCCGACTTCGTCGGGGTCGGGACGATGAAGTCCGGCACGACATGGTGGTGGTCGGTGCTGACCACCCATCCCGCGATCGCCTCACCACGCGCCGCCCAGGCGGCCGCCGACCATTCCGGTGCCGATTCCCGAGCGCTTCACGGAGCGAAAGAGGTGCACTTCTTCGACCACTATGGCCGCGTCGAAGAGGTGGATCCGGCGGAATATCACCGCTACTTCCCCCGTCCGCCCGGTTCGATCGCCGGCGAGTGGACGCCTCGGTACATGTACGACTTCTGGACGCCGCCGATGCTGCGCGCGGTCGCTCCGGAGGCCAGACTGCTCGTGCTGCTGCGTGATCCGCTGGAACGCCTGGCGTCGGCCCTGGGCTTCCACCGGGCCCTGGAAGCCGGGCACTCTCTCGCGGCCGTCATGGAACACCAGTTCCACAGGGCTCTGTACTGGCAGCAGCTGCGGATGCTGATGAACAGCTTCGACCGCGACCGGATTCTGGTCCTGCAGTACGAACGGTGCGTCGCCGAACCGGAGCGGCAGGCCCGGCGCACCTTCGAGTTCATCGGTGTGGACCCGGACATGTGGCATCCGGTTCGCCCCTTCGACCAACAGGTGGGGCGGTCGTCTCCGAAGCCCGTCGTCAACGAAGCCACTCGCGCGGTGTTCTGTCAGGCCATCGCGCCGGACATCAGCCGCCTACTGAGCGAGTTTCCAGAAATCGACCCCACGCTGTGGCCCAGCGTCGACCCTTCGTCGCCCGCAAGCGGCACAGAAGCCCACGACGACCTGGCCGCTCTGGACGGCTGAGGCCGCCGACCGGAAAACCCCCCGGCACGTCATCGCCGCGATTCACTACGCCACACCCACGGGGGAGTGGCGTCGTCACAGGAGTTCAGAATGCTGGAGATCATCGGGGCCGGTTTCGGCCGGACCGGCAGCTATTCGCTGAAAGAGGCGTTGACGCGCCTGGGATACGGCCCATGCCACCACATGACTTCACTCGGCGAGAGCGAGGAGTTGCTGCGACGCTGGGAAGCCGTGGTGGACGGCGAGCAGATCTCGTGGGACGTGGTGCTGGCCGGTTACCGCGCCGCACTGGACTGGCCGGCCTGCGCATACTGGCGGGAACTCGTCGCGGCCTATCCGCACGCGAAGGTCATCCTGACCGTACGCCCCCCGGATCGCTGGTATGCCAGCATGTCCCGCACTCTTTACAGATCCTCCCGTCCGGCGCCGCTGACCCCCGAGGGGATGCTGATGCGGCTGGAGGACCTGCTGGACCCCGGCCTGCGGCGGCGTCGGCGGATCTCGCGAGAGGTGATCTGGAAAGGGACGTTCGGTGACCGATTCGCCGACCGCGAGCACGCGATCGAGGTCTTCAACCGCCACAACGCCGAAGTGCGGGCCCATGTGCCCGCCGACCGGCTCCTCGTCTTCGACACGGCCCAAGGCTGGGAGCCGCTCTGCGACTTCCTGGGCGTCCCGGTGCCCGACGAGGAATTCCCCCACCTCAATCGGGCCGCGGCCTTCCAGGACGGCCTGTCGAGGCGCCGCCGGCGGATTCTGACCGGACGTGCCATGGTCGGAGCCCACGGGGACGCCGTTCGTTGACCGCCCCTTTCCGTGGGACGTTCACCCTTCCCCGCGGTGCCTGCGCAGAATCCATGGGTGGTGGCCGTCGGCGAGGATTTCAAGACGCCTGGGCCAGTGGTAGGGGGCCGGCAGACGTCCGGCCCCCCGGAAATACAGGACGGTGCATCCCGTCTTCCCCTGGTGGGGGTTGAAGCCGCCGCCGTCCGCGGTCAGCCCGGCACGTCTCGCGACGGCATCCCAGATCTGGTCGAGGACGCGTGCGCCGGGCTCGGTGACGCGGAAGCCCAGGTGTGTCTGGTGCTGGCAGGAGCGCTCGTCCTCGGCGATGCGGCCGCCGGTCGCGGAGGCGTGCGACGGCAGCAGGAACAGTTCCATGGACCGATCTCTCGACGTCTTCACGTGCGTTATCACGACCGGCAACTGCTCTCGGGGAAGCCCGTAACGCTTCGTCAGGTGACTGCGGACCACCGTACTGGGAACGGTCGGCGCCGCTTTCAGTCCGCGCTCTTCCAGTTCCGTTAATGCCCTGTCGATTCGTCCGGGAAAGACGAGCAGGGCCCCGTGATCGAATCGAGTGTGCCGGGCGATCAATTCCGTCGCGTCGCCGTGCGCGTCCGGTGGCAGAACGGCCCGCAGCGCGCTTTCCGTCGTGTGGGCGGCGATGAACCCTCGCATCGTCTCCAGGCGCCCCCAGTCGGCGGGGGCCAGACCGGGCACCGAACGCCGGCTCATCTCCTGCCGGACCGGGGCCATGGCGGTGTACGGAGGCGGAGGCGGGACGTCGTCCATCATGACGGCACCCCGGGCGCGGCGGTCGCGGACAGGCGGCTGCCTCTCGTCCGTACCGGTCTGCGGTTTTCGCTGTTGAAATCGCTCGTTCTGCACATGGCGGCGGTATCGGCGCCATGGGATGTTCTGGCCGCCACTGCACGACCAAGGACCATTTTGACCGGCTTGCCCTTTCGGTGGGCGCCGCCCATGCCCCGGCCCCGGATCAGACCACACTCTGCTTCGGTCACCTTCGACAAGGTACTCGAAGAATTGCGCCTCGTAGTTAATCGATTTCTAATCATGAGGCCACTCAATAACACCACGGCCCTGGGATTCGCGTTACCGTGACGTCCGCGCCGACCCGCCGCTGCCGCGAGCCCCGCCACCCGCTCTGCGGGGCGGCCCCGTGGGTGGAAGCCCCGCTCACGACCCCGTGCTCAGGTCGGCCAGGTGAGGGGCAGGGTGTCCAGGCCGAGGACGAGGCTGGCGTGTTCCGTGGGCCGGGCGCCGTCCGGAATGCGGTAGTCGGGGATGCGGCGGTGCCATTCCTCCAGGGCGATGCGCAGCTGCAGGCGGGCCAGGTGGGCGCCGAGGCAGCGGTGCGGGCCCGCGCCGAAGGCGATGTGCCGGTTGGGCGCGCGGTCGAAGTCGACGGTCTGCGGGTCGGGGAACACCCGGGGGTCCCGGTTGGCCATCATGAGCGGCAGCATCACCATGTCGCCGGCGCGCATGGGACAGCCGTGGACGTCGGCGTCGGCGGTCAGCCTGCGGGCGGGCAGTACCAGCGAGTAGGCGCGCAGCAGCTCCTCGACGGCGTCGGGGATGATGCCGGGCTCGGCCACGAGGCGGGCCCGGTCGGCGTCATGGCGGGCCAGATGCCAGAACGAGTACGACAGCTGCGCGGTGACGGTGTCCAGGCCGGCCAGGAACAGCAGGACGCACAGTTGCAGCAGCTCCTCGTCGGTGACCGGTCTGCCGTCCAGTTCGAAGGCGGTCGCGGCGCTGACCACGTCGTCGCGGGGGGCCGCGCGCCGTTCGGCGATCAGCCGCCGGAAGCAGGCCGTCACCTCGGCCATGGCCTCGGCGCGTCCGGCCCCGTCCGGCGGCGGGTGCAGGATCGCGTACTCCCACTCCAGGAACTCCTCCAGCCTGCCGGTGGGCAGTCCCATGAACTCCAGGAACACCGTGGTGGGGAAGCGGCGGGTGAAGTCGGTGACGAAGTCGCACGATCCCTTGGCGGCCAGCCCCTCGACCAGTTCGACGCACCGCCGCCGGACGGCGTCCCGCATCGCGGCGGCGCGGGCGGGGGTGAACAGCGGCCGCAGCAGCCTGCGCCAGGCGGTGTGCAGCGGCGGATCCAGCATGATCGGGATCCACTGGTAGGGCGGATCCGGGTCGATGACGGAGATCGCCCGGCTGGAGTGGGACTCGGCGTCCTGGTAGGCGGCGACGATGTCCTCGTGCCTGGTCAGCACCCAGAATCCGTGCCCGGCCCCGCTGTGGAACGCCGGGCACCGCTCACGGAGCTCGTCCAGCATCGGGTGGGTGGTGCCCGCCGGACGGGGCTCGCCGAACGGGTCGAAGTGGATCCGGGGGTGACTCATCGGCGCTCTCCTCTCCGCGCTCCTTCGCGTGCCACTCCGCGGTCGCTCCTTCGACCGTCCGGCCGTGCCCGGGGCGGCGTCGAGGGCCTCGGCGGCGTGGCCGGCGGATCTCACCGGGGGAGACCTGGGAACCGGAACGGTGTGTGGCGAACGTATCCTCCATAACGGTGCGTGACTAGACACGATCGTCCGATAGGTCGCCCTGAACCTGCTTGAAGGAGCATGCATGCCTCTGCCTCCCGGGAGGTCCGCCTCGCCCGCCACCGAGACCGTGCTGAACGAGGCGTTCGACCGGATCCTGCGCCGCAACCCGGGCGAACCGGAGTTCCACCAGGCGGTGAAAGAGGTCCTGGAGACCCTCGCACCGGTGCTGGACCGGCGTCCGGAGCTTCTCGACGCCAAGATCATTGAGCGGATCACCGAGCCGGAACGCCAGATCATCTTCCGGGTGCCGTGGCAGGACGACAAGGGCGAGATCCATGTGAACCGCGGCTTCCGGGTCGAGTTCAACGGCGCGCTCGGCCCGTACAAGGGCGGGCTGCGGTTCCACCCGACGGTCAACCTCGGCGTCATCAAGTTCCTCGGCTTCGAGCAGATCTTCAAGAACGCGCTCACCGGGCTGAACATCGGCGGCGGCAAGGGCGGCAGCGACTTCGACCCGCGCGGCCGCTCGGACGACGAGGTGATGCGGTTCTGCCAGTCGTTCATGACCGAGCTGCACCGTCACCTGGGCGAGCACACCGACGTCCCGGCCGGCGACATCGGCGTCGGCGCCCGCGAGATCGGTTACCTGTTCGGGCAGTACCGGCGGCTGGTCAACCGCTGGGAGGCCGGCGTCCTCACCGGTAAGGGCATCGGCTGGGGCGGCTCGGCGGGCCGCCCCGAGGCCACCGGGTACGGCAGCGTGCTGTTCACCGCCGAGATGCTCAGGCTGCGCGGCGAGGACCTGGAGGGCCAGCAGGTCGTGGTGTCCGGCTCCGGCAACGTCTCGATCTACACGGTGGAGAAGGCCCAGGCGATGGGCGCCAACGTCGTCACCGTCTCCGACTCCGACGGCTACGTCGTCGACGAGAAGGGCATCGACCTCGCCCTGCTCAAGGAGGTCAAGCAGGTCCGGCGGGGACGGGTCGGCGACTACGCCGAGCTGCGCGGCCCGTCCGCCCGCTACGTGCCGGGCGGCCGTGTCTGGGAGGTGCCCGCCGACATCGCCTTCCCGTCGGCCACCGAGAACGAGTTGAACTCCGACGACGCGGTCACGCTCATCCGCAATGGCGTCAAGGCCGTGTCGGAGGGCGCGAACATGCCGACCACGCCGGACGCGGTGCGTCTCTTCCAGGAGGCGGGCGTGGCGTTCGGGCCCGGCAAGGCCGCCAACGCGGGCGGCGTCGCGGTCAGCGGGCTGGAGATGGCGCAGAACGCGGCCCGCGTGAGCTGGACGTTCGAAAAGGTCGAGGCCGAGCTCACCCGCATCATGAAGGCCGTCCACGACAAGTGCCACGAGACCGCGGAGCGTTATGGCTCCCCGGGCGACTACGTCAAGGGCGCCAACATCGCGGGCTTCGAACGCGTCTCCGACGCCATCCTCGCGCAGGGACTCACCTGACCGAACGCGACCACGCCGGGTAGCGGTCTTCGCGGCGGCCGCCGGGACATCCCGATCACGCGGGTGGTTACCTGCCGGGTAATCGTCCCGGCGCGGCGGCGCCGCCAGGATGGCGTTCGTCCGCCCCACCACGAGGCGGCGGCGTCAAGCCAGGAGGATTCGCCATGCCCACAGCCACATCCGCGACGACCCGGGCGGTGGTGGAGGAACTGTTGCGCCGGATCGGTGCGGGAGACCCCGAGGGCGTGGCCGAGCTGTACGCCGAGCGGGTGGACTGGAAGGTGAACTGGCCGCAGGCCGAGCACGGGCGCGCCGCCACCCCGTGGATCCGCCACCGTTCCACCCGCGCCGACGCCGCCGCCCACTTCCGGCAGCTCGCCGAGCACCACGTGCCCGACCAGGCGGGCACCGAGATCGAGCGGATCCTCGTCGACGGCGACGAGGCGGTGGTGCTCGGTGAGATCCGCCAGACGGCCCGGTCGACCGGCCGCGCCTACCGCGCCCGGTTCGCCCTGCACCTCACGGTCGAGCACGGCCTCGTCACCCGGCACCACGTGTACGAGGACAGCCTCGCCGTCGTCCAGGCGTTCGATGCCGAGCGGCACGGACAATGAGGGCGCCCGGCCGATGAGCCGCCCACGGCCGCTCGCGAGGCCGCCGGCGTGCGGAGCCGGACGGACCGGCTCAGGCGTCCCCGCCCCCGTGACGTTCCGGCGTGGCCGGCCACCCTGTAAACTCCCTGTCGGCGAAGGGGAGTAGTCCTGCGACATCGCTGGTCGACACACTGGACATCCCAGGATGTCCCGGCCACCGAGCCACCGCGCTGACGCGCGGGGCGGACGAGACCTTCGGCAAGGCATGACCTGCCCGCACCACCATGCGGGCTGTACCGTCGTGCCGGGCCGAGTGGTTCGTCCGTCGCCTCCCAGGGCGTCGCCGAGGTTCGCGGCCCGGCCCCAGTGGAAGGCGCCCCCGGGCATGACATTCGATCCTCTGGCGTTCATCACCGCCTTCGGGCTGATCTTTCTCGCCGAGCTCCCTGACAAGACGATGTTCGCCTCGCTGGCCATGGGTACGCGCATGCGCCCGCTGTACGTGTGGTTCGGCACCTCCACCGCGTTCATCGTGCACGTCACGATCGCGGTGGGCGCCGGCAGCCTCCTCGGCCTGCTGCCGGCCATGGCCGTCAAGCTCGTCTCGGCGGCGCTCTTCGCGTTCGGCGCCGTCGTCCTGTTCCGCTCGGGTGACGACGAGGAGGACGACGACCGGGCGGGCGGGAGGATCACCCGTTTCTGGCCCGCCTACGCCGCCGCCTTCACGGCCGTCTTCGTCAGCGAATGGGGCGACCTGACGCAGATCACCACCGCCAACCTCGCCTCCACCAACCCATGGCTGCCCACCGCGGTCGGGGCGGCGGCCGCCCTGATGTCGGTGTCGGCCCTGGCGCTGCTGGCGGGCCGTTTCATCGCCAAGAAGGTTCCGCTGAAGACCGTCCAGCGCATCGGCGGCCTGTGCATGGCGGGCCTGGCGATCTGGACCCTCATCGAGGCGTTCAGCTGATCACGGAACCGCCCCCGAGGAGAGCGGCCGTGGCGTCCCCCTGTGCGTGGCGCCGGCACTGGGCGGCAGGTGCCGACGACCGAACGCCGGCCGCCGCCACAGGGACCGGGCACTCGAAGATCTACGCCGCTGGTGCCCGGTCGGGCGACGCGGTTCACCAGTGCGCTCCCGGGTAGACGAGGCACGGCACGTGGCGCCTGGGCAGGAGGGGGTTGCAATGGCAGACGCGTTCGCTGACCGAGTGGTCGTGGTCACGGGGGCCAGCGGCGGAGTCGGTCGTGCGACCGCACGGCTGTTCGGAACGCGGCGCGCCCGCGTCGCGCTGCTGGCCCGCGGCGAGACCGGCCTGCAGGCGGCGGCGGAGGAGGTGCGCGACGCGGGCGGCCGGCCGCTGCCGCTCACGGTGGACATGGCGGACTTCGACCAGGTCGACCGGGCGGCCGACAGGATCGAACGGGAACTCGGCCCGATCGACGTCTGGGTGAACGTCGCGTTCAGTTCGGTCTTCGCCGAGTTCTGGGACATCGAGCCCGAGGAGTTCCGCCGGGCCACGGAGGTCACCTATCTGGGCTTCGTGCACGGCACGAGGGCCGCGTTGGACCGGATGCGGCCGCGCGGCCGCGGAGTGATCGTGCAGACGGGGTCGGCGCTGGCCAAACGGGGCATTCCCCTGCAGTCGGCCTACTGCGGAGCCAAACACGCCATCCAGGGGTTCTACGAGTCGCTGCGCTGCGAACTGATGCACGACAGGTCGGGCGTCCAGATGACCATGGTGCATCTGCCGGCGGTCAACTCTCCGCAGTTCAGCTGGCTGCTGTCCCGGCTGCCGCGGCACGCGCAGCCGGTGCCGCCGATCTACCAGCCGGAGGTGGCCGCCCGGGCGCTTGTCTACGCGGCCGAGCACCCCCGGCGCCGCGAATACTGGGTCGGAGCCAGCACGGTGGGGACCCTGCTGGCCAACCGGCTGGTTCCCGGGCTGCTGGACCGCTACCTGGCCCGCACGGGATACGACTCCCAGCAGACCGGGGAGCCCCGCGATCCCGACCAGCCGGCGAACCTGTGGGAGCCGGCGGACGGCAAGGACGGAAAGGACTTCGGCGCCCACGGCGTCTTCGACGCTCGCGCGCATCAGCGGAGCCCGCAGACATGGGCAGCCCAGCACCGCCTGGCACTGGGGGCGGCGGGAGGCGCCCTGGCGGCGGCGGCAGGAGTCTGTTGGTGGAGGCGCTGATCTCGGCCCCGCTTCCATCCTCCGGACCGGCCGCCTTGCACGACGTCCTGCCCGTGCCGTCATCGGCCTCCTGAGGGGTCTTCGCCGGGCGCCTCCGGCCGGGGGCCGGGCACGCTGGGATCCGGACGGGGCGCGGCCAGGCGGGTCGGCTGAAGACGGCCCCGGACGACGACCTCGCCCGCACCCTCCCAGCGGGATGCCTCGTCCGGCCCGGCGGCGTCCAGCGCGGTCCCGGACGCCAGCACGCGGCCCGGGGTCTTCTTGGCCAGCTCGGTGAGCCGGGCGGCCTCGTTCACCGGGTCGCCGATGACGGTGTACTCGAACCGCTTCTCCGCGCCGATGTGCCCGGCCACGGCCGGCCCGGCCGACACGCCGACGGCGGCCGTGACCTGCGGCACCTCGGCGGCCAGGCGGGACGCCAGCTCGCGCGCGGCGGCCAGGGCGCGTCCGGTCGCGTCCGGCAGGTCCAGCGGCGCGCCGAAGATCGCCAGCGCGGCGTCGCCCTCGAACTTGTTGATCCAGCCGCCGTGCCGGTTGACGACCTCGACGACCACCGCGAAGAACTCGTTGAGCAGCGCGACGACCTCCCCGGGCGGGCGGGTCGCGGCCAGCCGGGTGGACCCGACGAGGTCCACGAAGATCACCGCCACGTCGCGGACCTCCCCGCCCAGCGTCACGCCGCGTTCCAGGGCCAGCCGCGCGACGTCCTCGCCGACCTGCCAGCCGAACAGGTCCCGCAGCCGCTGACGCTCGCGCAGCCCGGCGACCATCTGGTTGAACCCGGCCTGGAGCCGCCCGATCTCGCTGCCGTCGTAGACGGGCACCTCGGTGAGCAGGTTCTGCCGTTCCACCTGGGCCATGGCCAGACGCACCGAACCGATCGGGTCGGCCATCGCGCGGGCCGCCAGGTAGGTGACGGCGAGCCCGACGGCCAGGGCGGCGCCGCCCAGCGCGACCATCGTCCAGCTGAGCTGGCGGCTCGACACGTCCGCGACGGTCAGCGACGCCACGCTCATGAACACGATCCCCAGCACCGGCACCGCCGTGCCCAGGCCCCAGGCGAGCACCGACCGGGTGACGACGCCCGGCACGCGCGACCCGGCCGGGACGCGGGTGGTCAGCGCGATCGCCGCCGCCGGGCGGAACAGCCGCTCCGACACCAGATAGACGATCATGCAGGTGGCCAGCCCGCCGAGCAGCACGGTCAGGCCGAGCTTGAGCGCCATGAGCGGCGAGAACACCAGGTTGATCCCCGCCCACCCGACGGCCGCGACGCCCCACAGCACCCCGTGGACCTTCATGAGCAGCAGCGGCGCCCGCAGCACCAGCCGCTGCTCGGCCTCGGTGAGCGGCCGCTCGGTGCCGAACAGCCGCCGCATCGGCCGGAACACCCGCAGCCCCACGACCACGCCCACGGCGATCGCGGTGGTCGTGTAACCGAAGAACAGGGCGACGTTGGCGCGCTGGAGCGGCTGATGGCCACGGATCTCCACGGGATCCGGCAGCACGACCGTCGCCAGCACGAGCACCACCAGCGAGCCCACCGCGTTCGCCAGGACCGCGCTGACGCTCACCAGCCGCCGGATCCGGCGCTCGACGGCCGCGCGCGGCGCCCGGGGTGGTCCGTCGATGAACCGCGCCAGCCTTTGCCGTATCTGCTCCATACGCCGGGACTGTACGCATGCACTCCCGGCCGCCACCCCTCCGGTACCGAGAAGACGATCCGTCCGCGCGGCCCGCCGGACGCGAGGCGGGACCGGGGCGCAACGGTTGCCCGTCCGGCGCCAGCCCACCCGCCACGGCGGCGGGCGCCGCCTCGGGAACGCGTCACCAGGCCCATCGGCAGAGTGCGAGGTTGACGTCGCCGATGAACACCATGGCGGCGCCCCGGGGGCGACGGCCGGTGCCGCCGCGCGCCCGGGCGCCGGGGGACAGGTCAGTGGTGGTACTGGTGGACGACGGCGTGGCCCTTGCCCCTGCCGATCATCCACTTGTTGATCGGCGTGGTCAGCAGGAAGGCCACCACCAGGGAGAAGGCCAGCGAACCCCAGAACAGGAAACTGTCCAGGCCCGCGTCCATCGCACCGGGCACGGCGAGCATGACGCCGTTGTCCAGGATCTCCATCACGGCGATCGACACCGTGTCGGCGGCCAGGGCGACGCCCAGCGCCGCCCTGAGGCCCACCCCGGCGCGCAGGACCCCGCGCATGGTCAGCGCGTATCCGAAGACGAACGCCAAGGCGACGGCGAGCACCACCGTGGCCAGGCCGTGCAGCCCGAGGGCGGTGCCGATCACCATGCCCAGCACCTCGCCGATCGCGCATCCGGTCAGGCAGTGCGCCGTGGCCTGGGCCGCCATTCCCCAGCTCGCCGGCCCGCCGTGGCCATCACCTCCGTGGTCACCGTGGTGGTGGCCGCCGTGGTTCTCGCCCTCGCCATGGTGGGGCATGTGCCGCTCAGGTGTCGTCATCACAAACCTTCATTTCGTAGGGGGACGGGCCGACGCGCCCTTCTGCAGGGAGACGTCGTGGCCACGCATGCCGTGACAGATTTTCGGGATCAGATGGTCACGGAGAGCCGCTCACGGGCGGCGATGGCCTTACGCAACCGGATCATCTCCTTGGGGAGGTCGACCGCGACCGCCCCCACGAGGACTCCCTCCCGGGTGAACGCGAGGGCGAACTTGCCCTCGTCGATGTCGCCGGAGACGAGGCCGCTCTCGTTCGCCAACCGCGGGAAGCCGGCCCACTGTACCCGCGTACCGTGCACCCGCGTCCCGAGCGTGGGGACGGCCTCGAACCTCTCCGCCTCCCCGACGCCACGCAGTAGGTTGCGGGCGGCGACGGCGCCCTGCTCGTTGGCGTTCGCCCAGTGCTCGACGCGCACCAGCTCGCCGTCGAACAGGCCGTGCGGCCAGCGGGCGACGTCCCCCGCCGCGACGACGCCGGAAACGCCCTCGGCGAACAGCTCCGCGCCGGTGACCACGCCGTCGTCGACCCGGACGCCGCTGCCGTCCAGCCACTCGGTGTTGGGCACCACGCCCATGCCGACGACCACCAGATCGGCCGGAACCGCACGGCCGTCGCTCAGCCGCACCGCGCGCACCCGGCCGCCTTCGCCGGTCAACGCGACCACCCGGACACCCGAGACCAGCTCAACGCCGTGCCTGGCGTGATGCCCGGCCAGCCACCGGCCCGCCTGTCGGCCGATCGCGCCGGCCATGGGAACCCGCCCGGCGTCGACCACGGTGACCTGGCGGCCCTGCGAGCGCAGGGTGGAGGCCACCTCGCCGCCGATGAAGCCGCCACCGATGACGACCACCCGTTCGGCTCCCTCGGCCAGGGCCTCGCGCAGCGCCTTCGCGTCGTCGATCGTGCGTAGTACGTGGACGCCGCGCAGGCTCATCTGCTCGTCGGGAAGGCGGCGGGGGCGCGCGCCCGTGGCGATCACCAGCCCGTCGTAGGGCAGTTCGGTGCCGTCGTCCAGCCCGACCGTCCGGGCGCGGGTGTCCAGTCGCACGGCACGGCGCCCACCGAGCCAGCGGACGTCGAGGTCATCGCCGCCCGGCAGCGCGACGTCATCGTCTCCCGTCAGCACGCTCTTGGACAGCGGCGGCCGGTTGTAGGGCAGGTGCGGCTCGGCGCCGACCAGGCTGATCTCGCCGCTGTACCCCTCCTCCCTCAGGGTCTTCACGGCCCGCAGACCCGCCAGCGACGCCCCGGCGACCACGACGCGTTCGATCGTTCCCATCTCCACTCCTTCCGGACGACGGTCGACATCATACGGTACCCCCCTAAGGTATATCGCCCCTCGGATGACCGCTTGCCCCACCGGAGTACCGGGAACCAAGTCACCGGCTCCCAACGACCGAGGCGCGACGTCGTCAGATCGTTCACCCGAGTCCGAAGCGTCTCGACGCCGACGCGGGTCGCCCCAGGGCTGACGCCGGGCCGGCGTCCGCCAAACGGATCCAGCGTCACGCCGCCCGCCAGACCTTCCATGGACGTCCGGGGAGCAGGCGTTCGTGGACAGTGGCCTCGTCAAGGAGATGCGGCTGCTGCTGACCCAGGTCGGTGGCCGCGCCCGCCGCGCAGACGGAGGAGGCCGTCAAACGGGCCGCGAAGGAGTCAAAACGCCACCCAACCCGGCGAGCACTATTCGACATCTGCCTCGACGCCGCAGCCGACCTCACCACACCGACGAACTGACCCGACAGTCCGCTGACCGGCCTGCGTACCAACATCGGTTCGTCCACGAGGAGGACGATTGGCAGGCCACCAAACTGCAGTGGAGTCGCCAGGTCGGACAGGGGCAACGCGCAACCTGAAATTGACAGCGGGGAATCTTGTTGCCATTGCACCAGAAAAGCTATTGATGTCACCGCCGGTGTGGCGTTTATCCGGGAGGTCTCCTTCCCTTCCTCGCCTGCTGGCGAAGAATTCTCCCGCGTGTGGTCGGGCGCGGCTGACTGCGATCGGTGAGGCGTCGGACCCGGTGGCGCGTCCGCTGGAGTCGGTCGACCCGCTGACGGCGCCGTCACATCTGAGCTGGAGCGACGGCGCGCTGAGCGCGCCGCGGGTAGCTGCCGGTGGTGCGGGACATCCGCGCAGGGCGGCTGTGCGGATGGCTGCAGCGATTGCGTAATCCGCGGCACCGCTCTCTCTATTTGGTTATTCCGGAATGGGGGAACCCCTAGTGTCGCTCGATCGGTCGCCGTCCCTTATCGAACCACCCTGACAGAGAAATGACGGGCGCTCGTCGACATGCCGCTGCTCGCCTTAATTCGGTGTGAACGGTCGGCGCGAATACCGCACGAACATCAACTATTCGGACATTGATAACTGAATGTCCGGTTCTGGTTCCGGGGCCGCTCTTACCGTCCGCACCTGTGACAAACAACCTTTTGCCGCACACGCTGTGGCGCACTGCGAGCCGGGCCGTGGCCGCGCTCGGCGCGGTGGTGCTCGGGGCGGGCGCGCTGTCCGCCGCCGCCGGCCCCTCGTCCGCCGCCCCGGCGGGCGAGAAAGTGATCGTCTCCGAGGACTTCTCCGGTAGCGCCCTGCCCGAAGGCTGGCGGGTGGTCGACGGGACCTGGAAGGTCCAGGACGGCAGGCTCGTCGGGACGGCCACCAGCGGCAACAACAAGATCACCTTTGGTCGGCACCTGGACGACTTCAGGTTCGAGGCGACCGTCCGCTTCGAGAAGGTCGCCGAGCCGACCAGGTGGGAGGCGTTCGGTCTCGACGTCCCCGCCGACGGTGCCCGTCCGTGGTGGATCGCCACCATGCGCAGCGGCAGCACCGCGAGCAACGGCCTGGAGTTCGCCCAGATGACGACGGCGGGCTCCTGGAACGTCACCGACACCGCCGCCGCGCCCTACGCCGCCGGCACCGGCCGCGACATCAAGGTGTCCATCGAGGTGCACGGCAACCAGGCGCGCTGGTTCTTCGACGGGCAGCAGATGATGCGCACCACGAGCCTGGTGCGCTCGGCCGACGGCGTTCAGGCGCTGTTCGTCAACGGCTCGACCGTCTCGTTCGACGACGTCAAGATCACCGAACTGCCCGGCAACGGATACCTGCGCCCGGCCGGCAGCCCCGTCACGGTGATCGCCCATCGCGGCGCCTCCTCGGCCGCGCCGGAGAACACGCTCGTCGCCCAGGAGATCGGCCGGCGCGCGGGCGCCGACTTCATCGAGAACGACGTGCAGCCCAGCAAGGACGGCGTGCCGTTCGTCCTGCACGACGGGACGGTGGACCGGACCACCGACGGCACCGGCTCCATCCGCAACCTCACCTCCGCCCAGCTCAAGGCGCTCGACGCGGGCTCGTGGTTCTCACCCCACTACACCGGCGTGCGGATGCCCACGCTCGCCGAGCAGCTCGCCGACCTGCGCACCCGCGGCGGCGACCTGCTGCTGGAGATCAAGGGCGCGCACACCCGGGACCAGGTCGCGAAGATCGTCCAGGTGATCCGCGAGCAGAACATGACCAAACGGGTCTTCGTGCAGAGCTTCGAGGTGGAGGCGCTCAAGTACACCTACGAACTGGCTCCGGAGCTTCCCCTCGGACTGCTGCGCAGCAGCCTCGACGCCGACCCGGTGGCGATCGCCAAGGAGCTCCACCTGACCGCCTACAACCCCAGCAGCGGCCCGCTGCTGGCCAGGCCCGGTGTCGTCGCCGACCTGCACAATGCCGGCGTCGCGGTCATGCCCTGGACTGTCGACTCCGCCGCCACCTGGAAGAGCCTGGACGCCCTCGGCGTCGACGGGATCATCACCAACCGGCCCGCCGAACTGGCCGGCTGGAACAACGCCATGCTGCACGGCGCGCGGCCCAAGCCGACCGTCGACATCGCCTCACCCGCGAACGGCACCACCCTCGACCGCGCCCAGCGGCCGGTTGTCGGCGTCGCCGCCGCCAACGCCGACAATGTCCAGGTCAAGCTGGACGGCGCCCCCGTAGCCCCCGGCAAGCCCCTCGACCTGACCGGCCTCAGCGTCGGCGAGCACACCCTGCGCGTAAAGGCGACCAGCCCCAAGGGCACCGCCGTGGCGACGTCCACCTTCACCGTCGCCGCCACGCCCGCCGGTCTCGGCCACCTCATCATCACCTCCGGTGCCGACCAGGGCGCGGTGTCGGCGCTGACGAGCAAGCTGGCCGCCGGACGCTACGACCAGGTCGCCCAGTACGCCACAGCCCAGTCCGGCAAACACATTCCGGCCAGGTATGCCACCGTGATCGCCGCCGACGCGCTCGCCCTCCGCTCCCAGCAGTCCTGACCCCTCCCCGGGGCCTGGCCGTCACGGCGGCCAGGCCCCCGGCCCTTCCCACAGCAGGACGACCTCCACGCCAGCGACGACGAAGACGTCCCATCCATTCGGCGAACATCCCGGACCGGCAGAGGCCGCCTTCGGGCAGGACCGCCCCAGGCTGAGCAGCGTCAGGCATCCAGTCACAGGCGGCCGGAGCAGCGAGCCACGCCGGCCATCGTCCCCGCGCACGGCCCCTTCCACGGAGGCGCGCCGACCAGCCGGGCAACCAGTCATCTAGCCACGGACCCGCGCGGCGGGCACCGATCGACAGCCTCGACCATCCAAGGACGGCCGCCGCGCTGGCCACGCTACGCGCCCGTGCCCCCGGCGTGACGGTGTCGCTGACCGAAGCCGAGCCGCCCGGCGCGGGTCCAGGTCGGCGAGCTACGGCACAGGTGAAAGATGTCCAGACCCGGCAGAACGGGCCGGGGAGACGGGAGAAGCCGCCGGTGGCGGCCACCACCCCACCTGCAGCCCGCCGCCGCTTGAGGCCTGGACCGGTCATGGCGTCGCGGTCGAGCAGGGCGATGCCGATGAGCAGCGGCGGGTCGCAGCGGTGTGGCGCGACGGCCATGGCCGCCGCGCCACTGTGCGGGTTCGCGCGTGCTGAGGTCAGCCCACGCTGCGGGAGAGCGTCGGGCAGACCCGGTCGCGTGCAGCCGCCGCCGGGAGAGGGACGGGCGTCACCGCACCGTTACGTTGGAGCTCCCGCTGCTCTGGTATCCCTCGGTGGCCATGATCATGTAGTCGTGGTTGCCCAGGTTCATCCCGTAGCGCGCCCACGCGTCGAAGTGGTTGCCCGAGGTTATGGTTCCGCCCGTCCGCCTCGACTGCCGGACGCTCCAGTACTGCGGGAAGGTCCTCGTGCCCTCGATGGAGGGGGCGTTGTAGCGCATCGTCTGGTAGATGTCGTACGTACCGCCGTCGCTGGTGATCGTGCCCTTGTACGTCCCGGTGGGCCGCCAGCTGCCCCAGTTGTCGACGATGTAGTACTCCACGAGCGGGTTCCTCGTCCACCCGTAGAGGGTCAGATATGAGTTGCCGGACGGGTTGAAGCTGCCCGAGTAGTTCACCGTCCTGCGCCCGCCGGGGTTCCAGCCCTTACCGGCGACGAAGTTCCCCGTGTTGCGCCACGAGGTGCTGTAGTTGCCGCCGGACCCCAGTTCCATGGAGACCGTTCCCTGGCTGTCGGTCCAGAACGAATAGAAGTAGCCGTTGTTCCAGCCCGTCTGGTTGGTGGTGATGGCGGCGTGGGCGGTGCCGGGCAGGAGCGTTGTGGCCGCGACCATCGCCACGGCGCTGGCACCGCTGACGAGCAGCCTGGCGCGGGCGCGTCTGCGGCTCTTCGGGTGCGCGGGGGCCTTGATCATGTGCGCGCTTCCTCCTCGTGGAACCTGGCAGCGAAGCCAGGCGGCGTTGTACGACCAGACGAGGCGGCCGGTGGCCCGAGTACGGCCGCGCGTCGGCGTCGCACAACGCGGCGGGGTTGCCGGTTGTCGTGCGGTCAACGACCGGAGGGGAGGACCAAAGGGGGGCGGGTGACCCGGATCGACAGTGATTGACACCTGTCGATGGCGACAGTGTTCATCCGACTCCACCGAGTGTCAACGATTCCCGTACGCTCGCGCGCACTTTCTCGGTCAGGGATCTCACGCAAAAGCATTGCCCCTGGTCACCGACCATTCCCAGCCGATCGAACAACGATGATGCGATGAAAACTTCCATAGCCCGTGCGGATCACGCCGCGCGGAGCGAAGGGAGACCGAAATCAAACCCGCCCCGCCGCGCCGGACGCCGACAAGCCTCCATATCGTCCCTAGGTCACCCGCGGCGCCCCCACGCCCCCCGTCCGCGCTTCATCCCTGGCCAGCCGTAACCACCGCCCGCGCCCACCGGTTGCGTTTCGTCCCATACCCGGAGGCATCGCACGATGGCGCCTGCGCTCTCGGGCGCGGGATCAGCGCGCGGCCGGCCTGCGAGGGGGCTACCGCACCGGTGCGCTCGCCACAACTTTCGCCGTGTCAAGACTGTGCACGGGCCGGGTCGCGGGCCGTGCTTCAGCTGGCCTGTGGGGCGAATCGCGGACGGGGGTTGCGGGCGGTGCCCGGGTGCCCCAGGGACGAACACGGAGAGAGGTTGCGGGCAGTGCGTTCTGCTGGCTTGCGGGCGAATGCGGACGGATGTCGCGCGCGGTGCCCCGGCTGCCTGGCAAATACGGACTGGGCTTGCGGGTGGTGCCTGCGGTTGACTGGGGCAAACGCGGATCGGGGTTGTGGGCGGTGATTTCGGCTGGCTCGGGGGCGTACGCGGGCAGAGGTCGTGGGCGGTGCCCCGGATGCCTGGGGGCGAATCGTGGGGGCAGGCGCTTCGTGCGGCGTCAGTGTCAGCGGCGCTAGCCGCGAGCCTGGCGTCAGCATCGCGTCGGTGGTGCCGCATTGCAACGGCCACCTTTCGAACGCCGCCTCCCCGCGCGGCAGTCAGCCCGGTGGTGCGTGCGGTTGAGTCGGGGTGAAACGCGGGCGGGGTTGTGGGCGGTGCCCGCGGCTGGGGCGGAGGCGAGTCGCGGGCCCGGGGGCAGGCGCTTCGTGCAGCGCTAGTGCCAATGGCGCCGACGGCGACTCTGGTGCCAGCATCTGTTGGGGTGAAGGTGGACGCGGTTGCGTCGGTGCACTTGGGTGCAACTGCGGCGAGGTGGCGGGTGTGTGGGGCGGTCGAGTTTGTGTTGCCACGCTGAGCCTGCTGTTGGCTGCGTGTGGCCAGCGGGCCGCGCTGGCGGCGGTGTGCTGTGGCGGCGTGGTGTTGCTGGCGACGAGGCGTCGAGCGGGGGCGAGGTGTTCCCGCGCGGTTTCTTCTGTGGGGATTGTTGTTGATTCGCCCTGGTTCGTCAGATCATCCGTGGGACACGACCACGGAAGGATCCCACGGCATGCGTACACGGCCGGTTTACGACATTGCCGCGCTGCTGGCCCGCCTGGGGGTCGGCGCCGTCTTCCTCGCCCACGGCTGGCAGAAGATCGAGGTGGGCATCACCGCCACCGGCAGGTCGTTCGACCAGTTGGGGGTGCCGGCGCCCACGGCAGCCGCCATCTACGCCACCTTCGCCGAGCTGCTGGGTGGCCTCGCACTCATCGCGGGCCTGGGACTTCCGGTCGCCGGAACCGTCCTCTTCCTCGACATGGCGGGCGCCTTCGTCTTCATACATGCCGGCAACGGCCTGTTCCTGGTGGATGACGGCAAGGTCGCGAACGGCTTCGAACTGGTCCTGGTGCTGGGGCTGGCGAGCCTGCTGTTCGCGGCGGGGGCAGGCGGTCGGCTGACGCTGGACCGCCGCCTGTTCCCGTCGCGGGCCGACCGGTCAGAGCAGGAGGCCTGGCCGCCGCCGGAGGACCCCTCGGTTCCCTGGCCGCCGCCGGACGAACCCGAGGCTCTTGAGGCGGGCCCGGCTCGCTCCGGCGGTACGGCCGAGGAGGGGGCGGCCCGCACGACCCGGCCCGACATCCCGGTCGAGTCGACACGGCGGCGCGGTGCGGTGGGCCGGAGCGGCGGTGACCTCGCGGCGAGCCGGACCGACTCGGCCGACGCCGCCGACGTGCCTGTGGGGCCAGCCGCCGAATCGAAAGGCGGCAGACGCCGACGGAAAACGAAGGCCGACCGCGAGGGAAGCACCGCTTCGACGCCGGACGTACCGGACGAGAGGGCTCCCAGAACCAGCGGCGGGGGCTCGGCCGTGCCGGCGGGAGAACCGCCCGCTGAGGGCAGCCCCGGCGCACCCCGGCTGGCGGCCGACATCATCAACGATGTCGGCGGGGATGTGCGTGTGGCCGGCAAACGCAAGCCCCCGAAACCCTGAGCCGCCGCCGGCGGGCGGGGAAACTCTGTCGGCGGTGGGGACTTCACCGGCGGATGGCCGCCGGCCGGGCGGACGTCAGGGCGTTGGGGTGAGGCGGACGGGAAGGGCGGACAGCCGCCAGGCGCCGGGCATGGGGATGCGCTCCAAGTCTTCCGGGGGGACCGCCAGGCACAGATCGGGATAGCGGTCGAAGAGTGCGGCGAAGGCGACCTCGGCCTCCTGGCGGGCGAGGGCGGCGCCGAGGCAGTAGTGCAGGCCGTGACCGAATCCGAGGTGGGTTTCGCGGCGGCCGTCCGGTTGCCGGGTGATGTCGAGCCGGTGCGGGTCGTCGAAGCGGCGCGGGTCGAAGTTGGCCGAGACGAGGCTGGCCATCACCGGCGACCCCTTCCGCAGCTTCCTGCCGCCGATCTCGACGTCCTCGGCGGCGTACCGGAACCGGGCGCCCTGGACGGGCCCGCACCAGCGCATCAGCTCGTGCACGGCGCGCGGCAGCAACGCGGCCGGGTCGGTGCGCAGCAGTTCGAGCTGGTCGGGATGGGTCAGCAGCGCCACCGTGCCGTTGCCGATCAGGTGGGCGGTGGTCTCGTGCCCGGCCAGCACGATGGTCAGCACCATGGTGACCAGTTCGAACTCGCTGAGGACGGCGCCGTCCTCGTCGTGGACGCCGATCAGCGCGGTCAGCAGGTCGTCGGCGGGCTCGTCCCGGCGGCGTGCGACGAGCGCCTCGACGTGGTCGACGATGCCGCGGATCGCCGCGGTGAAGTGCTCGGTCTCGTGCGATCTCATCAGGGCGCGGCTCCACCCGAGCCACCGCCCGCGATCCTCCTCGGGGATGCCGACCAGCTCGCAGATGACCGTGATCGGCAGCGGATAGGCGAAGTGCTCGAGGAGGTCCACCGCCCCGTCCCGCGGGGACGCCCGCTCGGGAAGCCGGTCGAGCAACTGCCCGGTGATCTCCCTGACCCGGGGCAGCAACGCGGCGACGCGGCGCGCGGTGAACGCGCGCGAGACGAGCCGGCGGAGCCTGAGGTGCTCGTCGCCGTCGGCGTCCAGCACGCTCCGCAGCAGATACGGCGCGTACTCGTCGTCGATGCCCATCTTCCGGAAGATCTCCGTGCGCGGGTCCTGGATCCGCATGCCCGGCACGTTGCCCGGGTTGTTGACGAACCTGCGGTCGCTCAGCACCAGCCGGACGTCCGCGTATCGCGTGACGATCCACAGGGACGACCCCCGGTCGCCGTAGACGACCTGCGCCATCGGCGACTGCTCGCGCAGCCGCGAGTAGCCGTGGAACGGGTCGCGCAGCAGTTCGGGATCCATCAGATCGACGGTGACAGGGGCAGTCATCCCGATCCCTCCACAAATACCGGAATATGGGGGACTTTGCTGACTTTCGTTTCTCGTGGTGCGTGGAAGTCCCAGCAGATTGCAGCATCGATCGATCCGGTCGGCAAGCCGGTCCCGGCTGTCCGCTCTGTCGATATCGCTACGTATGGGATATTTCCCGGTGTTGATCTACGAACCCTTGACCTTTCTTTTGGGGCGCCAAGAGCATCGTCTTGCTTAACTCTATGCGGCGGCAAGATTGCTAGACGTAATCTTTCCCGGTTGGTTGGAGAACGCGCAGAAGTCCCGCGGTGCCCGGCTCCGGATGTTCGCGGAGCCGGAGCCGCCCGACGAGGGGAAGCTGAATGGGACGACTCAAGGGCACCGGGCCGAAACCGCCGAGCGACCTGACCACCCACCGGGCGATCGAAACGGTCCGCCAGATCCAGCATCTGATGCTGCTGTGCTCGCTGCTGCCGCCGGACGGCAGGCTCCAGGAAGTGCTCCGGCTCGCTCTCTCGCTCCATGAGGAACCGCTGCTGGCGCGGGTCACGCCGGTGACGGACCTGCACCCCCAGGCCACCAAGGAATGGCTCGAATCCTTCTGGATCCGGGACGGAATCTCCGCCGAGGAAGAGGAGCTGATCGCCTGGCAGAACGACAAATCCAACATGGACGCCGCCATAGCCGAAATCAGGAATGCCGAACGGCAGCTCGGCATTCGGCTGGCGACTGAACTGGTCGAGTAGCCCGGCAGGGTTCATCACAGCAAAGGAGAAAGGCGATGTCACCGAGCACCGTACTGCGTCACGCCGCCGCGGACGCGGAGGTCCGTGCCGAGGTACTGGCGACTCCCGAGGCGTTCGGGGTGTCCGCCGGCACCGTTCCCGTGTCCGTGGAGCCGCTGGACGAGGAGGCCCTCGGCTTCTGGACCGAGGGCGTGGCCGCCGTCGAGGTCTACGCCTGCGCCACGAGCTGCAGCGCGGGTCCGTTCACGATCGTCTGCGACGGCGGCACCAAGTAGCCGCCGATGTGACGAGCAGCCGGTGGGCCGACGCGGTCGGCCCACCGGCCCGTCCGGACCGACAGAGCGAGGAACCCCGGAGTGACCCCACCCTTCCCCCTGGACATCGCGGCCCGCGCCGCGAACCTTTCCGAACAGTCCCAGGTCGTCTCCGCCCTGGGGGCGGCCGACGGAGCGCCGCCGCTGACGGAGTTCGACCGGTGGCGGATCGGCCGGCTGGCGGACAGGCTCGCCGGGCGCTTCCACAAGGAGAGCACGCGGCGGCCGGGAGCGGCGCGGCACACCCGAGACTCCCTCACCGAGCTCCTGACCGAGTACCGCCGGCACGAGCTGACGCTCACCGGCTGCGACGACGACCTCGGCCGAGTCCTCACGGACCTGCAGCGTGAATGGCTGCCGACGTACGAGGCGGCGCTGCGGGGGCTGGAGCGGGCCGGCGACCGGGCGGCGGAGGAGAGCTGGCGCGGGTTCGACACCTACTACGGGCGGCTCGCCATCGCCTGCGAGCCGTTCCTGACCGAGCTGGGCCGGCGGCTGGGCGGGGCGCTGGCGGAGGAGCCCGGCCGCCCGGCCCTCGTCATCGACCCGCAGGTGGTCGACGACTTCCAGGCCCACCTGCTCGGCCGCTTCGAACTGGCGCTCGCCTGGGCGGTGGAGGCCGACGCCAAGGCGTACTGCGCCCTGCACGGCATCGACCCGGAACACGCGACCCAAGAGGACTACCTCGCCTACCTCGACAAGACGTTCGCCGACACGGCGTCCTACCACCGCTTCTTCCTGGAGTTCCCGGTTCTCGGACGGTGGCTGGCCCACGTCACCGAACTGCTCGCCGGCCACGGCCGAGAGATGATCGCCCGGCTGCGCGCCGACGCCGGCGCCGTGGCCGAGGCGTTCTTCGGGCGGCCGATCACCAGGGTGCGCACCGTGCGCCTGGGCCGCTCCGACATGCACGCCGGCGCCCGCAGCGTGGCGATCGTGGACGTCACGCTGGCGGACGGCGCCGAGGAGTCGTTCGTCTACAAGCCGCGCTGCATCCGGGGCGAGGCCGCGCTGCAGGAGCTGCTGGCCCGGCTGCGCGACGAGGACGTCCTCGGCTACGCGCCCCGGGCGGTGCTGCCCAGGGACGGGTACGGCTACGAGGCGCTGATCCCGTCCGGGCGCAACCGGGTCGAGACGCGTGCGCAGGCCGAGCACGTGTACGCCGAGCTCGGCGGCTACCTGGCGATCTTCTACATCCTCGGCGGGGGCGACCTGCACTTCGAGAACGTCCTGGTCGCCGATGGTCACGCGTTCATCTGCGACTGCGAGACCGTGCTCGGCGCCCTGCCCAAGGGGCAGCCGCGGCCGTCCGGCACGCTGATGGACTCGGTGTTCAAGACCGGTCTGATCGAATGGCCCACGGCGGCGTCCGCGGACGACACGGGCATCAGGCTCAGTGGCTACTCCGGCGGCGCCTCCTACCAGCTGCCGATGCCGGTACCGCAGGTCAACGACCGCCGGATCTCCTTCGCGGCGGCCGTGACGCACCGCACGGGCGTGCGGGTCGAGCCGGGAGCGCCCAACCGCGTCTTCGTCGGCGACGAGCTGACCCGCGCCGAGGACTTCACCGACGCGATCAGGGCCGGCTTCGACCGCGTGTACCGGTGGTTCCAGGAGGCGCCCGAGCGTGCCATCGAGTGCGTGACCGGCCTGTTCGCCGGAACGCGCGTGCGCTTCATCAACTGGAGCACGCAGGTCTACGCGCAACTGCTGGTGGCCGCGCGCCACCCCAAGTGCCTGATGGAACCGCTCGAGGTCGACCTGCTCGTCAACACGGTGCGCACGTTCCCGCGCAACTGGGACGCCGACGGCGTGCTGCCGCCCTGGGAGCTGGCGTCGATGTGGCGGCTGGACGTGCCGATGTTCACCGTGGACGCGGGCGGCGACCGGCTCGTCCACGACCACCGCGACGAGGTCGCGGCCACGCTGGCGGCGACCCCGCTCGACCACGCCGCCGCGCGGATCCGGCGGCTGTCGGCGCGCAACCGGGCCCAGCAGGACCAGTACATCGCCGCGGGCCTGTCCGGCGGCGACGTCACGAGCCCCGACTTCGCGGCCACCTGCGTCGAGCAGGCGAGCGCCGTCGGGCTGCGGCTGTGCCGGATGCTGCGCGAGCCCGGCCGTGCGCCCTGGACCTCCTACGTCATCACCGGCGACGGCAAGGCCGAGATCGACATCGAGGGCGATCTGTACACCGGGTCGGCCGGCATCGCGTTCTTCCTCGCCCACCTCAACGAGGCGGACCCGCGGCCGGAGTTCCGCCGGGCCGCCGAGCGTGCCCTCGCGCACGCCCTCGACACCCGCGAACGCGGCCGCATCGGCGCCTTCGCCGGGCTCGGCGGGCTGATCTACGTCCTCACGCACCTGCACCACCTGTGGGACGACCGCGCGCTGCTCGACCGTGCCGTCCAGCTCTGCGACGAGGCCGCCGAGCTGATCGAGCAGGATCGGCACTTCGACGTCTTCCACGGTGTCGCCGGGCTCATCCCGGTGCTGCTCGGGCTCGCCGACGCCACCGGAGGCCACGGCCTGGACCACGCGCACCGATGCGCCGCGCACCTGCTGCGCCATGCGCAGGCCGACGGCGACACCCTTTCCTGGCCCAACCCCGACCCGGACACGGTGGCGGCCAACCTGACCGGCCTGTCCCACGGCGCCGGCGGCATCGGCTGGGCGCTGATCATGCTGGGGTGCCGGGACGACCGCGCCGGCTACGTCGACGCCGGTCGGCGCGCCTTCGCCTACGAGGCCCGCCACTTCGACCAGGACGAACAGGACTGGTACGACCTGAGGCGCATCGCGGGCGGCCGGTTCCGCAACGGGCGCCACTACGCCAACGCCTGGTGCAACGGCGCAGCCGGCATCGGCATGACCCGCATCCACAGCTGGGCCCTGCTCGGCAAGGACGACGACACCATGCTCCACGAGGCCCGCCAGGCGCTCACCGCCACGATGCGCGGCTTCCCGCGCCTGATGAACGACTCGCTCTGCCACGGCCGTTCGGGCAACGCCGAGTTGTTCCTGCGTTTCGCCGAGCTGAGCGACGAACCCGCCTTCCGGATGGAGGCCAACGTCCAGGCCCAGGCCCAGTGGCGGAACCTGGAGGACGCGCGGCCGGGCCCGGAGTCGGGATTCTTCCCCGGCCTGATGCTGGGCCTGGCGGGTTTCGGAATGCACTTCCTGCGTCTGGCCCGGCCCGAGAGCACCCCGTCGGCCCTGCTCCTCGACCCGCCGGGCCCGCCCAGCCCATCCAAGGAGTGAACACGATGTCCGTTGAGTCCTGCACCCGGTTCCTGCGCCTTGCCGTAGAGGACCCGCAGGTCCGGCAGCAGATGAAGGCCCTGACCGGGGTCGCGGAGGTGATCCGGCTCGCCCGTGCCGGCGGCTACGACTTCACCGTCCGCGACCTGATGGTGGCGTCCTCTCAGGCCGGCCATGGGGACGCGCCGGAGGCCACGCAGACGCCGAAGGCCGGAGAGTCCTCCCAGGCCGCGGAACGTGCGAAGCCGCGGGCGGGCGAGGTCTACCACCACGAGTACGACATGAGCGAGCTCCCCGGGTTCGCCGAGATCATCGACGAGCTGCCGCGGCTCAAGATCAAACCGTCCACGGTCGACCTGGCCCGTTTCCACGACGCGTTCCGTGAGGAGGACCTGCGCTCCACCTCGCTGGCGCCGTCCAGCCCCGCCTACCGGGCCTGGCGCGACCGGGCCGCCGCCGAGAGCACCGACACCACCGGGGACACCAGGCGCGACTTCCACCTGGTCAACCTTGACGAGCACGTCGCCCACCCCGGCTACGACGGCTATCTGGCGGCCAAGACCCGCGTCGTGGCCGCGCTGGAGAAGGTCTTCGGCGACGACGTCCGGTTCTCGGGCAGCATGTGGTATCCGCCGTCCTCCTACCGGCTCTGGCACACCAACGAGGACCAGCCGGGCTGGCGCATGTACATCGTCGACTTCGACGGGGACTTCGCCGACCCGGGGCACACGTCCTTCTTCCGCTACCAGAACCCCGCCACCGGACAGCTGGTCACCCTACGGGAACGTCCCCGGATGGTGCGGTTCTTCAAGATCGAACAGGAGCCGGACCGGTTGCTGTGGCACTGCATCGTCAACCCGACCGAGCGCCACCGGTGGAGCTTCGGGTTCGTCGTGCCGGAGCACTGGGCCGAGCGTCTGGCGGAACGGTCGTGAGCCTGCGGCCGGGCCCGGCGCCGGCGTCCGCCCGAACCGGGCCCGCCGTCCCGGCGATCAAGGCGGTCGGTCTGCGCAAGCGGTATGCGGACATCACCGCGGTCGACGGGATCGACCTGACCGTGGCCCCGGGTGAGAGCTTCGGGTTCCTCGGCCCCAACGGCGCGGGCAAGACAACGACGATCGCGATGCTCTGCACGCTCTCCGTGCCCACGTCGGGCCGGATCGAGATCGCCGGCCACGACACCCGCACCGACCCCGCCGGCGCCCGCCGCAGCCTCGGCCTGGTCTTCCAGGAGACCACCCTGGACGGCGACCTCACCGCCGCCGAGAACCTGCGCTTCCACGCCGACCTGTACGACGTTCCCGTGGCCGAGGTGCCCGCCCGCATCGAGCAGACCCTGGCCCTCGTCGGGCTGACCGGCCACCGCGACCGGCTCGTGCGCACCTACTCCGGCGGCATGCGGCGGCGGCTGGAGATCGCCCGCGCGCTGCTGCACCGTCCCCAGGTCCTCTTCCTGGACGAGCCCACCATCGGCCTGGACCCGCAGGCGCGCGCCCAGGTCTGGCGGTACCTGCGGCAGGTCTGCCGCAGCGAGCGGGTCACGCTGTTCCTGACCACGCACTACCTGGACGAGGCCGACCAGTGCGACCGCATCGCGATCATCGACGAGGGGCGCATCGTCACCGAGGGAAGTCCCGGCGAGCTGAAGTCGGTCCTCGGCGCCGACCGGATCGATCTGCGCACCGCCGACGACGCGGCGGCGGCGCGGCTGCTGCGCGACCGGCTCGGCCTGGCCGCGACCGCCGGGCCGCGCGGGTTGTCGCTGCGCGCCACCGACAGCACGCGGGTCCTGCGGCAGGTCTTCACCGAACTGGACATCCTCGTCTATGAGGCGAAGGTCGTCCCGCCCAGCCTCGATGACGTGTTCCTCCACCACACCGGGCACCGGATCCGCGACGGCGTCCCCGCCGAACCCGACAGCCCGCCACCCGACCCCGGGCATCCGGCCGGGGAGCCGCCGTCCGTCACGCCGCCACCGGCCGTTCCCGTTCCCCGGGGCCTGCGCGCGGAACTGCGCGCCCTGCGCATGATCTGGCGGCGCGAACTGCTGCACTTCGCCCGCGACCGCACCGGAACCGCCGTCTCGCTGTTGCAGCCGCTGCTCTTCCTGTTCGTCTTCGGAGCCGGCGTGGCCGGTCTCCTGCCCGCGTCCGGCGGACCCGCCTACCAGCTCTTCCTGTTCTCCGGCATCCTGATCATGGCGGCGCAGGGCCCGGCCGTCTCCGTCGGGTCCTCGGTGCTGTGGGAGCGCCAGAACGGCTTCCTCCGCGAGATGCTCGTCAGCCCTGTCCGGCGCGGCACGCTGCTGATGGGCAAGTGCCTGGGCGGGACCACCGTCGCCACCTGCCAGGCGGCGATCCTCCTCACCGCCGCCACCCCGATCGGCATCCCCTTCGACGTCGGCCTGTATGCGCTGCTCCTGATCGAGCTCGCGCTGACCACGCTCGCCATGACGGCCTTCGGAGTGCTGGCGGCCACCCTGGTCGGCCGGCCGCAGACCTTCGGGACCGCACTGACCGTGGTCATGGCGCCGCTGATCTTCCTGTCCGGCGCGATGTTCCCGCTCGCCGCCATGCCCACCTGGATGGCGACGCTCGCACTGGTCAACCCGCTCAGCTATGCGGTCGACGGCATGCGCCGCACCGTCGCGGCCTATCTGCCCGACCCGCCGGCTCAGCTTTTCCAGCAGCTGACCTGGGGGCACTGGCAGCCCCCGATCCTCGCCGAATGGGGACTCATCACCGCCGGTGCCCTGCTCGGCCTGCTCCTGGCCGCCCGCCGTTTCTCCCGCACCACCTGATCTCAGCCGTCTGAGGGTGGGGGAGGGGTGGTCAGGGGAGGCCGGCGTCGTGGGCGAGGAGGGCGATCTGGGTGCGGTTGTCCAGGTCTAGCTTGGTGAGGATGCTGGACACGTGCGCCTTCACCGTCGTGACGCCCATGGCGAGTTCGGCGGCGATGTCCGCGTTCGTGCGGCCGCGGGCGATCGCCAGGGCCACCTCGTGTTCGCGAGGGGTGAGGGCGGCCAGCATGGTGCGGGCCCGTTCGTAGGCGCCCGCCTGGGCGATGGTGCGGTCCATGAGCCGCCGGGTGACGGCGGGGGACAGGATCGGGTCGCCCGCGGCGACCCGGATCACCGCGTCCACGATCTGCGCGGGCGGGGTGTCCTTGAGCAGGAACCCGCCTGCGCCGGCGCGCAGCGCGTGCAGGATGTTCTCGTCGGTGTCGAATGTGGTCAGCACGATCACCTCGGGCGGGCGGGAGCGGGCACGCAGCCGGCGGGTGGCGGTGATGCCGTCCACGCGGGGCATCCGCAGGTCCATGAGGACGACGTCGGGGGCGTGGGCGTCGGTGGCGGTGATGGCCTCCTGGCCGTCGGCCGCCTCGCCGACCACGGTGATCCCGGCGGCGCCGTCCAGCATCATGGACAGTCCGGCGCGGACCAGCGCGTCGTCGTCGACCAGCAGCACGCGGATCACCCGGGCCATGGTAGCCAGGCGCGGAGCCGGAACTGCCCGCCGGTGATCTGATGGTCCAGCTGCCCGCCGGCCAGCCGTACCCGTTCGGTGAGCCCTACCAGGCCGAGGCCGCCGCCCGGCGCGGCGGGGGCCTGCTCCGCCGCGGGCAGCGGGTTGCGGATGTCGATCAGCAGGCGCGTTCCGGGGCCACCGCGCAGCAGCACCTGGACCGGCTGGTTCGGGGCGTGCTTGCGCGCGTTGGTCAGCCCCTCCTGCGCGACGCGGTAGACGGTCCGGGCGGCGCCTGCGGGGAGGGCGGCGGGGTCGGCGACCTCGTCGCGCAGTCGTACCGGCTGACCTGCCTGGCGCGCTTCGGTGACCAGCCGGGGCAGATCGGCCAGCGTGGGCTGGGGCGCCGGCTCGTCGTGCCCGTCGTCCTCCTCGCGCAGCAGGCCGATCACCTGCCGCAGCTCCTCCAGCGCCTGGTGCACTCCGGTGCGCACCACCCCGGCGGCCCGGGCGAGCTGTTCGGGGGAGGAGTCCGGACGGTACTCCAGCGCACCGGCGTGGGTGGCGACCAGCGTCAGCCGGTGGGCCAGCACGTCGTGCATCTCCCGGGCGAGCCTGCGCCGTTCGGCCATGCGGGCCTCGGCGATCCGCCTGCCCTGCTCGGCCTCGGCCCGGTGAGCGCGCTCGCGCAGTGAGATGAGCAGGGCGCGGCGGGAGCGGGCCAGCGCGCCCCAGCCGAGCAGCGCCCCGTACGCGGCGCAGATCAGCAGCAGCCACCAGCCAAGAGAGATGCCAGGGGGCGGTCGCCACAGTCCTTGGACGAGGTGTGCCGCGATGCCCGCCGCGGCCACGGCCGCCGCGACCGGCAACCGTCTGTGCTGGGCCGCCTGCAGTGCCCCCAGCGTCGCCGCCGGGCTGGCTGCCGGGGAGGCCGCGGCGAGGAGGGTGGCGGCGAGCGCCCCGGAGACCGGCCACCACAGCTGGGCGAGCGCCGCGAGCAGGCTCACCGCCGCGACCGCGACATCCAGTCCCAGCAGGGACCCGCCCGCCTGCCCCCACAGCGACGTGGCCGTCAGCGCGCCCATCCCGAGGATCACGCTCGCCACAGCGACCGGACGCGGGGCTCGGATCTCACTCACCGGCCCAAGCTAGCCTGCGGCGCGGCAGAGCCGTCACCTACCAAAGTCGGACCCCGCTCCCTCCGGTGCTGGACAGCGCGCGACCACCCGCCTGATGTGGCGGCCCGGGCAACCGGGCGAGGCTGACCGGCATGAACACCTCTGTCAACAGATCCCTGCTGACCGTGGCCGGGGCGCCCGCAGCCGCCTTGGCCGTGTGGACCCTGGCGGTGCCTCTGGCGGGAACCGCGCCGGCCGTGCGGACGGACGGCGGCACGCAAACGATCGGTCCGGCGTCGGTCGCGGTGGCGAGCCTGCTCGTCGGCCTCGCGGGCTGGGCGCTCCTGGCCGTTCTGGAGCGATGGACGCCCCGGCCCGGCCGTGCCTGGACGATCATCGCTCTGGCCGTGCTCGCCCTGTCCCTCACGGGCCCCTTCGGCAACGCCGTGGGAGTCGCCGCGGCGCTGGTGCTGGCCCTGCTGCATCTGGTCGTCGCCGCCGTGCTCTACCTCGGGCTGGTGCGCCGGTGAACCTGCCCTACGGGTACCTGACCACCCTGGTCCTCCTCGCGATCTGCGCTCTGTTCGCGTTGGCCGCGCCGGGACGGCCCCGACCGCTGGCCATGCTCAGCTTCCGCCTCGGCGTGGCCCTCAATGAACTGCCCTTCGTCGCGATCGCCTGGCTGCTGGCCGCCACCGTCCTGGCCTTCGTCCAAGGCGACCTCGCCTCGCCCGTCCCCGTCGTTGCGGCGGCCGTCACCATGGCGGGGCTGGGCCTGATGGCCTGGCGCGGACGCCAGGCGCTGCCCGCCGTGCAGCGCGCCATGGGGCCGATGCCCGTCTCGCGCCGCCTTCCGTACGGGCGCATCCTGCTCAGCCCCTTCCTTCGCCGCCGCCGTGCTGTGGAGCGGATTCCCGACCTGCCCTACGGCCCGGCCGGCAGGCGCAACCTGCTGGACCTCTACCGCCACCGCTCGCGGCCCACCGGAGCCCCGGTGCTGATCCATCTGCATGGCGGCGGCTACACGGCAGGACGGAAGAACAGCCAATCCCTGCCCCTGCTGTACCGTCTGGCGGACCAGGGCTGGGTGTGCGTCAGCGCGAACTATCGTCTGCGGCCGCAGGCGACCTTCCACGACCACCTGGTGGACGCCAAGAGAGTGATCGCCTGGGTTCGCCGGCACGGCCCCGCCTACGGCGCCGACCCCGACCGAATCGTCCTGGCCGGCAGCTCGGCCGGCGCCCACCTGTCGGCCATGGCCGCCTTCACCCCCAACGACCCCGCCTTCCAGCCCGGCTTCGACGACGTCGACACCTCCGTCGCGGCGGTGATCGGCCTCGGCGGCTACTACGGCCCCTACTACGGCATGGGCCCGCAGACCTCGCCCATCGCCCAGGTCCGGCCGGACGCACCGCCGTTCTTCATCGCCCACGGGGATCACGACACCGTCGCCCCGGTCGAAGGCGCTCGGCTCTTCGCCGAACGCCTGCGCGAGCTGTCGACCCAGCCGGTCGTCTACGCCGAACTGCCCGGAGGGCAGCACGCCTTCGACCTGTTCCACTCGCTGCGTTTCGACGCCGTCGTCAACGCCATCGACGCCTTCACTGCCCGGGTCCTGTCGTCCGCTTCCCCGGCGGACGAATCCGCACCGGACCGCGAGGTCGGCTGACATCGGCGGGGTGCACGCCCAGGCCGGTCGGGGGCGTCCCACGCGGCCACGGGTCGGTGCGCGCTCTCGCTGATCGCGGTTGTCAGGAGGTGACGGCGCACTGCCCGCGGTCGGCGGTCCGCGGACCGTCCGCGGTGGGGCGCACGTCGAAATCGAAGATCGCCGTGGGCAGGTACAGCGTGCAGCAGGCGTTCGGGATGTCGACGATTCCGCTGATCCTGCCTTCGACGGGCGCCGAGCCGAGCAGCAGGTACGCCTGCTCGCCCGTGTAGCCGAACTTTTTCAGGTACTCGATGCCGTTGAGGCAGGCCCGCCGGTAGGCCGTCGTCGCGTCCATGTAGAGGTTCGTGTCGTCGTGGGGGTCCACCGAGATGCCGACGAAGCTGATGAACTCCGAGTACCTGGGTTCGACGTTGCCCGGCATGAAGACCGGGTTGGTGGTGACGCCGTACTTCGCCATGCCGTCCTTGATCAGGTCGACGTGGAAGTCGATGAACCCGCCCATCTCGATCGCGCCGCAGAAGGTGATCTCCCCGTCGCCCTGGCTGAAGTGCAGGTCGCCCACCGAGAGGTTGGCGCCCTCAACGAAGACCGGCAGGAACACGCGCGAACCGCGGCTGAAGTTCTTGATGTCCTGGTTGCCGCCGTGCTCGCGTGGCGGCACGGTACGCGCGCCTTCCCGCGCGATGCGCTCGGCGTCGTCTCCGGAGGCGTGGCCCGCGAGCGCGCCGCCGGGCTCGGGAGGCAGCGCCAGAGGCGGCACCCGGTCGGGATCCGTGTCGATCAGGGCTTGTTCCCGGCGGTTCCACCGGTCCAGCAGATCCGCCGACGGGGCGGTGCCGAACAGTCCGGGATGGGTGATGCCGGTGTACCGGACGCCAGGCAGGTGCCGTGAGGTGGCCTGCTGCCCGTGGAAGTTCCAGACCGCCTTGAGGGCGTCCGGGTAGTAGTCGGTCAGGAACGACCCTCCGTTCGACTTGGCGAACACGCCGGTGTAGCCCCAGCCCTCACCCGCGACCTGGCCCGTGTGCTGGATGGGCCCGAGGTCGAGGATGTCGACGATGAGCAGGTCACCGGGTTCGGCGCCCTGGACGCGGATCGGGCCGCTCAGCATGTGGCACTGCCTCAGGTCGACGTCGCGTACGTCGTTGGCGGAGTTGTTGTCGCCGATCTGGCAGTCGGTCCAGTCCCGGCACTCGATCCTGAACTCGTCACCCGGCCGCACCGAATTGGCGGCTGGAATGTCCGGGTGCCACCTGTTGTGCCCGGGGATCTTTTGATCGCGCATCGACTTCGACTGGTCAACATGGAATATGACGTCAGGCATCGTCATTCCCCCTGCGTTCGCTCGATTTCCGATTGGGAGGGGGTTCACCGCTGGCTCGGACCCCGGGACGGCGGTGCTCCACGACGACGGCTCGTCCTATGGCCGGGGCAGTTGAGCCGACGCCGGGTGGGGCCTAGAGGCGGTCCGCCGGCGAGGCGGCACTTCGGACACCACGTCCGGCGCCTCCCGGCTCCGCTCCTCACGTTCACGGCTCTCCCGTGCGGTCCTGGTCGTGCGCGTCAATGCCGGTGCCGAGAACAAACGCCGGCATCCGCACCCGCACACGGGACAGTCGTGGACCGCCGGCGCGGTGCCGAGAGCCAGCCGCACCTCAAAGGCGCCGCAGCCGGGACACGCGTATTCATAGGTCGCCATGACCACCTCCGCGGGAGGGCCCTCCACACCACGCCATTCCCCGATATGCGTCGAGTGTCCGCTATCTGGGTAAATCATGAGGAAAATGAGTGATCGGGTGACGGACGGTCGTACGCATGCGCTGACAGAGCGTGCCGCCAGCGCCAGGGAGAACGGCGACCGTGTCGTGCGCTGCCCGCCGCCCGGCCCAGCAATCGACCACGGCAGGTCGATCAAACCCGGCGCGGCTGCCGGTGCGGTGCCGCAGATGATGGTGCACACGACCGTCGGCCGCCCCGGGGGCCGGAACAGCGGAAGAAACGAACACGCCCGCCTGCCGCTGCCTGCCGCCGCCCGCCGAGACCAGCCGGGGAGCGCACGGTCGCTCGAAACAGCGGAAGGCGTGAAACCACCAGGCTCGGCTCCGCCCCGGCGCGAATCCGCCAGCCGGGGCTAATTCGATGATGGCGGTTGGGAAGGCCGGTAGCGATGCGTCAAAACGATCTCGCCGCCGATGCCACCGATGATCGTCAGGAAGACGATGGGCCGATGGGCATCTTCATCGCGGTGATGAAGGTCATCCCGATCGGCTCCATGGCCTGGCCGAGGTCCGGCCACCGCCAGCCCAGCACGATGCCGATGACGATCGCGATCAGGACGTGCACCGTACACCTGGGGGCCTGCTAGACCGACGCCGAGGTCGTGTCCCTGGAAACATCCTGCCGATTTGGTGGGGCGGCCCCTCGCGGCCGGTTGAACCCATGCCGGGCATGGACGTCGGCAGTTGCGGCGTCACCTGCCGTGCCTTCACGCCGCGCCCCGCTGACCGGGGCGTCGCCGAGGGTGAGGTCGCCTTGAGAGAGCGCAGCCTTACGCCGTGCAGCTCGCTATCGCGCGCGGGAAGCTTATGACGTGGGTCGAGGGGAACGCGCCGTGCCTGCTGCGTTTGGGGCGATCGAAGTGCGCCGCGCTAGTTGTGCTTGAGGAAGGCGTAGCACTCCACCTCGGAGCGGTCGTAGGTCAGGCCGCGCTGTACGAAGTCGCGCACACAGGCCCGCTGGCGGTCGCTGAGGTGGAGCCTGCCGCACACGGTCACGCTCGAATACGTGCGGCAGTTGAGGGTGGGGTTCCAGGCACCGATCGTGTAGGTCTTCCGGGCCTCCGCACGGCAGTCCTGGCGAGCGGCCTTGGTCTCCGCATACCGGCACTGGTTGATGAGCGTCCGGTACTGCTCCCGGCTGACGGGCTCCTTGCCGGCGCTCGCGTGCGCGGCACCGCCGGTCGCGAACGTGGCCGTCGCGGCGAGCACGACAGCAGAGATGATCCACTTCACAACGTCTCCTTCCAGCTACCAGATTGTGCCCGTGTGCACTGCCCACTCTCCGCCCGCCGAACCCTGCCGTGCTCGTTTCTCCCGCGAGGACGGCGCGCAACGGACCGACCGCCCCCCGACCGCGACCCCGCCCTACCCAATACCACCGCCACCAGCGCGTTCTCCGTCCAAGCCGTGTTCACCTCTGGCCGGATGTTCTAGCAGTTGCCAGCTTCCACACCAGCAACCGCAGCATCACTGTGGCTGTCTGACATCGCCCCTGCGCCGCGCCACCTCAGGGTCGGGGGTTGACTGGCTTGGGGTGGTGCGGGTGCGGCTTCCATTTCGGGGCGCCCGCCTTCGTCAAGGCTGGCACCATCTACCGTGCCCCTGGAGCGGGCGGTCTTGCAGTAGCGGGTGGCGATGCCGCGCCACTGCTTGAGCCGGTTGAAGCAGCGCTCGACCTCGTCCGCAGCCGGTAAACCCGCTTGTCGAAGACCGGCGGCCGCGCCGCAGTCGGTTGCGGACCTGGGCGGCGCGTTCGGGGATGGTGGCGCCGATGCCGCGTTCGCGCAGCCAGGCGCGGATGGCCTTGGTGCTGTATCCCTTGTCGCCGATCACGTGATCGGGCCGCACGCGGGGGCGGCCCGGACCAAGCCGCGGGACCCGGAAGGCCGGCCATCACAGCGGTGAACTGGGTGCAGTCACCCGCGTTGCCGCCGGTCACCACGAACGTCAGCGGCCGGCCTTTGCCGTCACAGGCCAGGTGGAGTGTGCTGGTCAGCCCGCCCCGCGATCGGCCGAGCGCCCGCCGCCCCCTTTTCGGGTGCCGGCGGCGTGCTGGTGGGCGCGCACGATGGCGGAGTCCACCGACAGCAGCCAGTCGATGTCCTCGGCAGCGTCGGCGCGGGCCTGGGCGGCTTGCAGCATCGGCGTGAACGTCCCGTTGGCGGCCCAGCGGCGAAAGTGGGTGTGCAGCGACCGCCAGGAACCATAGCGTCCGGGAACATCCCGCCAGGCCACCCCGGAACGGAACTTGACCACGATCCCGTTTCAGCAGCCGCCGGTCATCAGCCCGATCCGCTGCCTGGGCGGCAACGGCTCCAGCACCTGCCGCTCGGCATTCGGTCAGCTCATGACGACGAACCACGCCCTACATGATCCACATCAACCGACCAGCTAACCGCACCTTGGCGACAGTGGGCTCACGTCGTGCGAGAGTGGGCTGTTGGGTCGGCTGGTTTCTCGCGGTGATGACCTGCCGGGATCAGTTTGTGCGCAGTGCGGTGATCCGGCGGTTCAGGGTGGTCAGAGCGGACTCCGGTGTGTGCCGTCCGACCAGGATCTGGACGTTCAGGCCGTCCGTGAATGTGATCAATGAGTCCGCCTCCTGGGCGGGGTCCAGGCCGGGGCGGGCGTGCCCGGCGTCCTGGGCGACGCGGATGAGCAGGGTGAGCAGCTCCGCCAGGCCCGCGTAATGCTCGCGCTGGACGGCGGCGAGTTTGGGATTGACGGCCGCCTGGGCGGTGAAGGCCAGCCAGACCTTGGTCTCGGCCAGGCTCGGCTCGTCCAGCGGCACGATCCCGACGAGCGTCTCCTCCAGCATCGTCATGGCCGACTCGGGCTCCGCGGAACCGGAGATCCGCGCCTGGACGCGTTCGGTGATCCGCCGGTTCATGTAGTCCATCACGAAGGCGACCATCTCCTCCTTGGTGGAGAAGCATCGCTGGACGGCTCCCATGGAGACACCGGCCCGCGCCGCGGCGTCCCGCAGGGTGGCGCCCTCCATCCCCTGCTCGCTGATGAGCTCGAAGACCGCCTGGGCGATCTGCCGGCGCCGGCTGTCGTGATCCACCTGTCTGGGCACGCTCCGAGTCTAAGTGATGCGCTTGTATCGGAACGATGCTAGGTTCCGATACAAGCGCATCGGAACGCCGTCGAAGGAGACGCGTATGGGCAAGAATCGGAAGGGCGACACCGGCTGGCAGAGCGCCCGCTGGATCCTCGGCACCGTCCTGTTCGTCCAGGGATTCGGGTCGGCCGTAACGCAGGCGCTGGCGGACACCAGCTTCGGTGTGGCCGGCCTGCTCCGCGCCGCAGGGCTTCCCCAGTGGACGGACCTGGTGGTCGGCGCCGCCGGTCTGGCGCTGCTCGTCTGGGCCCTGGTCAGGCGCGGTGCCCAGAGGCGGACGCATGTCTGACACGCCGACCGCTCCGCACGCCGGCCGTCCGTTCGAACAGCACGTCCCGCCTGGCAGGCCCGGCCGTCGCCGCCTGCTGCGAGCCGCGGCCATCCTGGGCGGGGCGGGCGGCGCGAGCGCGATCACGGCGGGTACGTCGAACGCGGCGACCTGCCCGCCCGGCCGCGGCGACCAGCCGACCTTCGTGCTCGTGCACGGCGCCAACGGGAACGCCGCCTCGTTCGCCCCGCTCGTCGCCGCCCTCTCCGAGGCGGGCCATCGGGCGCTGGCGGTGGATCTGCCAGGGCACGGCCCGGACGGCAATTTCCCGGCGTCCTACCAGGCTCCGCAGGATTTGGCCGCCTTCGCCGCCGCCCCGTCCCCTGTGCTGGCCCGGACGACCCTCGCCGACAACGTCCGCCATGTCGTGGCCACCGTACGCAGCGCGGCGCGCCACGGACCCGTCATCTTGGTCGGTCACAGCATGGGAGGCGCAACGATCACTCGCGTGGGCGACGAGGTTCCCCATCTGATCGCGCGGCTGGTGTACCTGTCAGCGTTCTGCTGCGTCCGGCTACGCAGCGTCATCGACTGTTTCCAGACTCCGCAGGCCTCCACCACATTGCTTCCCCTGATCCCCAGCATCCCGACGCCTGAGCGGCTCGGTGTCAGCCGCACCAACTGGCGTTCCGCCGACCCCGGTTTCCTCGCCGCCGCCAAGGCCGCCTTGGCTGCGGAGTACGACGACGCCTCCTTCCTCGCCGCGCTGAACACCTTCGAGCCGGACGAGTCGACCACGGTGGTCACCGACGACGCCCGCGGCACCCCGGCGGCCTGGGGCCGGATCCCGCGCACCTACGTTCGCTACACCCGCGACCGGGCGATCCCTCTCGCCCTGCAGAACCGAATGATCAAAGAAGCGGACGAGGCCACACCCGGCAACCGCTTCGAGGTCCGTTCGCTGGCAGCACCCCACCTGGGTCCCAAGGACCCGCAGCCCCTGGCTGCCGTCCTCACCAATCTGCTCTGAGGACGCCCCGCACCCGGCCGAACACAGTTCCCGTCCGATCACCCTGATCGGACGGGAACTCGCCAGCGCTCAGAGCCCTGTCGATGGCGGTGATGCGACTCGGCGCGGAACCGGGCCTGGTGAGGCCAAGCATGATGAAGATGTGCAGCCGCCAAGAGCGGCCGCGGGGCTGGTGGAGGCGGCCGCGTCAACCGGTGATCGGCAGCCCGAACTTGGTGACCAGCCGGTTGGTGAACGGGGTCAGGTGCAGGCGCGCCAGCCGGACCCGCGCCGCGCCCCGGCGGACCTCCACGCGGGCGCCGCGACCGGTGCGACCACCGCCCTCCGTACCCAGGGTGAGCAGCCGCAGGGCGGCGAACGTGCCCAGGATCGCGATCCCGCCGACGACCAGCGGCAGGCCGGCCGCCACCCGATCGCGGCGTACAGGCTGGGCGGGCTGTCAGGACGGCTGTGATCCCCGTGTTACGGGACGTTGTTTCGCCTGGTGGTGAGCCGATCACGGAGGGGCGCAGTGGCGCCTGTCCAGTTCGTTCGCGTGGCAGTCCAGTCCGCGCAGGACTCTTCCACGGCCCGGGTGGGACGTCCCATGGTGTTCACCGCGAACGGCGTGTTCGTGGTTGGCGGCGGGGGAGGTCGACCGGCGCCACCGGCTCGTCTCGTTCGGTTGTCCGCAGTAGGTGGGCCGCGTGGGCCGACAGGTTCATGCTCGTCTTGCTCGCCCGTCCTTGGCCGTGGCGACGGCGATGGCCGTCCCTGCCTGCCGTCAACAACGCCCGGGCCCCGGGTGCCGGGTCGAGTTGGCGACGCAGCGCACACTGAGTCGCGGCGGGGGAGGGCGGTGGTGGTCCAAAAGCCCGCACGTCATCGTCATCGACATCCCTGCGAGCGTCATCTCGCTGGCAGCGAGCGTGACCGGCTGGGTCAGGGGCACCGCTCGTCTCGTCATCTGCGAATGCCGGCGCTCGGCCGCCATTCGCAGATGACGTTCTGTGTTAGCTCGCCTGCTCACCGGGTACCCCGCCGCACCAACAGCAGAAAAGCAAACCCCCAAGCGAAGGAAAAGTGGTGCAGGCATGGTGAGCGTGAGGGGCGACCAGCGTCCCGGCCACCGGCCGGCCGACGTGTCGCTTGACGGCGCGTCGGCGGATGCCTCGGCCGGAGAGCTGGTCGCGCAGGCGGGACGGCAGATCGGCGAACTGGTGCGGCAGGAGATGGAGCTGGCCAGGGTCGAGATGGCCGGCAAGGCCAGGAACGCGGGGAAGAGCGCCGGTCTGTTCGGTGGAGCGGGTGCCGTCGCCTTCTACGGCGGCGCTGCGCTGGTCGGCGCGGCGGTCGCCGGGCTGGCGGTGGTGTGGCCGGTATGGGCGGCCGCGCTGGTCGTCGGGGTGGTGCTGCTGGCCCTGGCCGGAGTGCTGGCCCTGACCGGCCGTAACAGGCTGGACCGGGCGACGCCCCCGGCGCCCGCCGCGGCTGCCGCATCGGTACGTGAGGACGTGCACGAGATCAAAGATCATCTACACCGGAGGCATTCTCGATGAGTCACGGCAACTCTCGGGCGAGCGCTGCCCGCGGGCAGGCGACCGAGAAGGCGACCCCCAACCGAGGCGCGGGCCGGAGCAAGGACCGTCAGACGCTGGAGGCGGACATCGAGCAGACTCGCCAAGGGCTGAGTGAAACGGTCGACGCTCTGATGCGCAAAGTCGATGTGCCGGCCCGCGCCCGTGACAAGGCCGAACAGCTGCGGGAGCAGGCCGCCGGCACGTTCGGCACACTGACCCGGACGGTCCGCCACAAGGCGCCGCAGGCGCGTCAGCAGGTGGCCGTGCCGGTGACCAAGGCCGCCCAGGCGATCCCCGAGCCGGTTCGCCGGACGACGGCGCGTACCAGCCGGAAGACCGTGCAGACGGTCGGGGAGCGGCCGGAGGCACTGGTCGCGGCGGTCGCGGTGTGCGCGGGGGCCGGAGTGTGGCTGTGGCGTCGCGGGAGCCGGTCATGAGCCGGGCCGATTCGATGTCCCGTCCGGTATCGGCGGCTCTGGGGCTGGCCGGTGGTCTGATCGCCGGTGCGGTGTTCAAGCGGGCCTGGCGGCTGGTCTCCGGCCAGCGGGACGCCCCCGACGCCGGGGACATGGACCGCGGCTGGGTCGAGATCGTGGCCGCGGCCGCGCTGCAGGGCGCGATCGTCGGCGGTGTCAAGGCCGCCCTCAACCACGGCTACCTGCTTCGCCGTCACGATGGCCGAAGGCGTTCGTGACGGGTTCTTGATGCCCCGCCCGGTGACCGGAGGTCTGCGGTGCCCCGGTCACCGGGCGGCCAAAACACTTCGTCGGGCCCGGCATCCCGGGAATCGTGCGTCGAATTCCGCGATCCGGCGGCCTCGACGACAACGGGCATGGCGTGCGGGGACGCGCTCCGGTCCACCGGCCAACCTCTGATCTGAGCGTTGGTCGGCACTGCACGCGTCGTTCGGATCGTCCAGGACGTCCGTACGGTGCGGGCGTCGTCGCAGGGGTAGGTGCCGGGGCCGGTGCGTGCTGGGCGGGCCGACCGACAGCGTTCGTAAGCCCTGCGGTGCGGATGCTTGAGCGCCGCAGCCCAGGGCCATGGGCCGCGGGCGGCCGCCGCGGGCCGGCACGAGCACCGATGTGGGCGTCTACATGCTGGTTTGTGGCCGGCCGCCGGAACTTCACCTCACCGTTGATCACGAACGCTAGCCTTCGCAGCATGAACGACGATGCCGTGGTGCGGGTCACCCGCCGCGGGCTGGTCCTCGGCGCGGCGGCCACCGCCGCGCTCGCGGCGACCGGCACGGCGGCGACCGCCAGCCCTGGCGGCCACGATGACGATCCGTTGCGGGTGCTGGTGGCCACGAACGAGCCGTGGGGCACCTATCACGTCAGGCCACTGCTGGCCGAGGCCGCGCGCCGCGGCTACCTGCTGACGCAGCTGGTACCCGACTACTCGCAGATCGCGCCCGGTGAATCGGTACCGGTCGCGACCCCGCAGACCGCTCCTCGGGCCGACCTGCTCGTGGTCACCGGAGCCTCGGACTGGCCGGCCGACATGGCCGCGCGCTTCCCCCGGCTGCGCCTGGCGGCGAGCTCGCTGGCCTACCTGAACCCGGTCGAGGCGCCGCGGGCCCGCGAACTGCGCCACCGGCTACGCGCGATCACCTCGTCGTCCCCGGCCGAGGCGCGCGCGTTCGCCGGGTACCTGGGCCTGCACCGTCCGATCCAGGTGGTGGGCTCGCCGCAGACCGATGCCCTTCCGGCACGCGACCCGCAGCCGGACACCGTGCTCGTGCTCACCAGCGTCACCTATCCGGATCAGACCGGCGGCGCGGCGCCCGGCACCCAGTTGCTGCTGGACGCGGCCGCCCGGCTGCAGGCGGCCGGGAAGCGGATCGTCGTGGGACTGCACCCTCGCGAGAACCCGGCGTTGTGGGACCGCTACGAGATCAGCGACGTACCGTCCGTGGAGGCGGCGGCTCGAGCCGAGGCGGCCATCGGCATACCCGGCACCGTCTTCCCGCTCGTCGTCGCGGTCGGTACTCCGGTCGTTGGTTGCCTCGACCCGGCTCTGCGTGTGCCCGACTATCTGCTGGCCGTCTGCTCCTCGACGATCACCTCGGCCGAGGGGGCCGTACCCGCCGTGGAGCAGGCCCGGCTGCCGGACGCGCGCACATTGGCCGATGCCGTCGGACCGGTGGGTGGATCGGCCGCCCGGCTGCTGTCCTCTTGGCGCCGAGCCGCCCGCCCCTGACCTCCGGCGGGCGTCGGCCCGACCAACGCGGTGGGATGGGGCTCGGGGACATCGGGTCCTCGCTGGAACCGGTCGACGTCGGGAATCGCGTTGACGAGGCGAAAGAGCCGGTTGCAGGAGTTCGCTGTTGCTTCGGTGGTGGGAACTGCTCCGCGCCGGGTGTGACCATCAGGTCGCGGCGCGGAGCACGCGGGCCGCGCCTGCACCGCCGTGCGGAAGACGTCGGGCTTGTCGAACTCATCCACGCCGCCCCCGCCGGGAGTGAGGGGGCGCGCGTGCGCGGCGGGATTCTTGTTGAGTGTGCCTTTCCGCTCGGCGGGGCTCGCCGGTGCTGGAGGCGTGGCTTCGGCTGATTGCCACATGCGTTCCCGACGGGTGTCGTCGTGCTGTCAGCCGGTCTTGCGTTGTGTAGCGGCCGGGGGAGATGTAGCGCGAGACTCTCGTTGGTCTTCTGGTCGCTGGGGTCGGCGAGGTGGTGGATTGCGTCCGGGCGTACCGGTTGGTGATCAGCGCGTCATTCGCCGGGACGCGAGGTTGGCCTGATGCCCAGGTGCTCAAGCCCATCAACCTGCTGGGCCGGCGTTGTACGCGCTGCTGACTGGCCTGTATCCGTCCCTGACCGAACTGGCGCAGGCCGCGCCGCCCGCGGCCGGGTCCGGTTCCGGCTGCCCGCCGGGGACGCGGCGCGGGCGGCACGTGCCGGGTGGCTGCGGTGCGCCGCGGCGGCGTCGGATGCCCTGACTGCGGCTGGACGGTGATCCCGGTCACCAGCGCCATCGAGTCGGTGGTCCACCCGTCGTTCGGGCAGACGGTCTTCTGCGTAGCGCGCGTCACCGGCCGAAAGGGAACGACGCGGTGGCTGTTGCAGAGCTCCGGTCCACCTGCCTGCGCGAAACATCGCCGCGTCCAGGGAGCGGACGCGGCGACGTTCCATGCTTGGGCACGAGCGACGGGAGGCTACGGACACGCCGACCCGATCTGGTGGCCGGGGGAGCGCCTCGGGCGGCCAGCGGCGGATGAAGACCCGCATACGGGCTGGGACAGGACGAACATAACCACCGCCCGGCAGCGGCAGGTAACCGACACCTGCCGCCAGTGGGCACGACCGCCCGCCGAGCATTTGGCACATCCGCATGCTCGGCGGGCATGTCATGTTCGCCGGGACGGTATGCCAGAGGCGACGCTGGAAGCCGTGCCGCTACGCCCACCTCGGCGGCGAACCACTCAACCCGTTGCACGGGCCGGCCGACCTGGGCCGCCGGCCCGTGCAACGACGCCATGCTCACCTACGGTCGCCGAACATCACGCTGAGTAAGACAATCGCTGGTTCAGCGCGCGTACCGCGACGATGTGGATGGCGGAAAGCTACCCCTCCGCTCCAGTAGAACCCGGATCGTCTGAGCCAGGTGACGCCCTTCTTGCCAGGTCATCCGGCATCTGCCCACGGTGGCGATTTCCCGTTGAAAGATGGCACTCACGCCACTGGGAGCCGCTGCGGCACCCCCAATACCTTCGGGAGGCGCCGGGGTGCGGACCCGGCCATTCCCGTAAGTGAAGGGCATTGCATGCGCAGCCAGATAGTTCTGTTCGACGGCTTCGATCCGCTGGACGTCATCGCCCCCTACGAAGTGCTGTACGCGGGAGGCACCGCCTCCGGAGAGGCGTTCAGTGTGGAACTGGTCTCCGCAGAGGGACCGCGCGAGGTGGTGAGCGGTACCGGTGGCCTGGCGCTGCGCGCCACGGCAGCCCTGGACCCCGAAAAGGCGGACCTGGTCCTGGTCCCCGGTGCCTCGGGTCGCGTGGGGGAGCCCGGTGAGGTCCCCGACGAGGTAGACGCGGGGCAGAGGACGCAGGACGAGCCCATCCCCGTACTCCTGGGCCGTACCTTGACCACCGAGTTGCCCACGCTGCTGAAAGCGGCGATGGATCGTCCGGAGGTGACCGTCGCCGCGGTGTGCGGCGGCTCTCTCGTGCTGGCCATGGCCGGTCTGCTGGAGGGCCGCCATGCCACCACGCATCATCTCGGCCTGGACCTGCTCGAGGCCACCGGCGTGCACGCGGTCCGCGCCCGTGTCGTCGACGACGGCGACCTCGTCACCGGCGCCGGCGTCACCTCGGGGCTCGATCTGGGCCTGTACCTGCTGGAGCGCGAGATCGGGCCCCGGATCGCCCACGCCGTCGGGGAGCTGTTCGCCCACGAGCGTCGCGGCACCGTCTGGCGCCACCACGGACCCGCGCCCGCCGCTCTGTGACCACACCCTTCCACGACGCCGTAAGAAAGAGCTTCACATGCCCAGCAACTCCGTTGAAGGCACGTGGGACCTGATCGTCTCCACCCCCATCGGCAAGATCGAAGCCGTGGCCGAACTCCGGAACCAGGACGGGGTCCTGACCGGTTTCGCCCACGGCGCGGGAGAGACGGTGCCGTTGACGGACATCGTCCTCGACGGCGACCGGCTCACCTGGAAGCAGGCCATCACGAAACCCCTGCGCCTGAACCTCGCCTTCACCGTGGCGGTCGACGGCGACACGATGACCGGCACCTCCAGGGCGGGGCGCCTGCCCGGCTCCAAGGTCACCGGGCACCGCCGCGTCGCGCGGGCGGGTTCGGAGCACCGACCGTGACGAAACTCTTCCTCTCCCTGCATGTCCTGGCCGCCATCGTGACCATCGGGCCGGTCACCGTCGCCGCCAGCATGTTCCCTCCGGCCCTGCGTCGCGCCCATCACGGCCCCGGTGCCCCGGACGCGCTCACCACAGTGCGGACGCTGCACCGCATCTGCCGCGTGTACGCGGGTGTCGGTATCGCCGTGCCCGTCTTCGGGTTCGCCACGGCCAGCAGCCTCGGAGTCCTGGGCAGCGGATGGCTGACCGCGTCGATCATCCTGACCGCAGCGGCCGCCGCCGTCCTGGCGCTGATGATCCTGCCCACCCAGGACCGGGAACTCACCGCCCTGCAGGACGACGGCCCCCGTCCCGACGTCCCGGCGGCCGGCCGTCTCGCCATGCTCACCGGAGTCTTCAACCTGCTGTGGGCCACGGTGACCGTGCTGATGATCATCCGGCCCGGCTCCACGACCGGAGCGTGATCGTGAACCTTCGTCCGCTGCGCGTCGCCGCACACGCCGAGCTGGTCTCACTGATCGTCCTGCTGGCGAACCTGGCCACCGCGCACCTCAAGCCCATCTCGTCCCTGATGGGGCCCGCCCACGGTTGCGCCTATCTTTTCGTCGTACTCGCGACCTGGCGCCTCAAGCAGGCCACGACCGCAACAAAGGCGATCGCCCTTCTACCCGGCGTCGGCGGTCTCCTCGCGGTGCATCGGCTACAAGCCCCGCACCGCCGCGCGGCACAGCGCGACTCCGGGGCCGCCGCACGTAGGTAACCCCGCAGCGGTGTCGAACCCTCGCACCGCCCCGGCGTCCACCGAGGGCACTGTGAACGACGAAGCACGGCACGTCGACGTGTTGACGAGCACGTGCGACGGTCAGTGGAGAAGCACAGGAAAGCGGAAATTCCGCCGGGCTCAACGTGCCCCGCCAAAGGCTGCGGTGCGTGGACGGCGATGGCGGCCCGACGCCGACGTCCGCCGGATGATCGAGACGTACGTGCGCGCCTACGTCGACCAGGTGCGCGCCTTCGCCGCGCACGGCGACGACCAGGGCTTCGCGCTGACCCTGGACAACACCGACGGGCACGCCCGCCAGGTGCTGGTCTCGGCGGTGTCGTCGACCCGCATCGGGCTGCTGGAGGACAAGACGGTCGTCGAGCGGCACGAGCGGCGCTTCCGCGCGGGGCCGGGCGTGCGGCGGCTGGACAAGCAGGAACGTGCCAAGGTCGAGCGGGCCTACGAGGGGCGGCGGCTGGAGTCTTCACAAGGCCGACGCCGCGACGGCCGGGCGGTGGCGGACGCGGGCCCCAGAGGCGCAGCCGCTGCTGGGCGGGCCGCCGGTGATCGAGGCTGTGGCGCCGACGACCTGATCGAGCGCGATCGTGCGCACGGACGCCTCTCGCTCGAAGGGGTGCCTGCCTAGGTGGGACCAACGGATCTTGGCCCGCGCCCTGGGGGCTTGTCACGCACGGGCTACCAGCACATACGCGGGGATGCGCACGGGGCCACCGGTCGCCTAGGCTGGCGCGATGGGCATGATCGTCGTTCCGTATCACCAGGACGAGCGGTTGAGCGACGGGTACATCCCGCTGCCGCTCGCCGATGACCTGCAGGTGGTGGATCCGGAATTGCCGGACGGTGACATCTGGCGCCGGCTGGCCGCGCTCGACGATGCCGCCGCGGACGAGATCGCCGCGTCCGTCAGCGCCGGTGGCCCGACCACCGTGCTGTCCGGCGACTGTCTCATCGGGATGGCCGTGCTGGCCGGGGCTCAGCGGGCCGGTGTCCACCCCGGCATCGTCTGGTTCGACGCGCATGGTGACGTGCACACCCTCGACACGACGACCTCCGGTTACCTCGGCGGACTGGCGCTGCGGCTTCTCCTGGGCGCACACCCCGATCTGCTGGCCCGCCCGCTCGGCCTGCACCCGGTGGCCGAGGACCGCACCGTCCTGGTGGACGCCCGGGACCTGGACCCGCCGGAGGCGGAGTACCTGCGGACCAGCGCGATACGGCGCAGCGGCGTCGCCGACCTGGATGTCGCCTCACTGCCGGACGGCCCACTGATCGTGCACGTCGATGTCGACGTGACCGATCCCGACGACCTGCCCGCCCTGCTGTTCCCGGCACCCGGAGGCCCACCGGCCGCCCAGGTGATCGCGGCGGTGCACCGGATCCTGGAGACGGGACGGGTCACCGCGCTCGACATCGCCTGCCCATGGCAGCCGACAACCCAAGACAGCGTCCAACAGGGTCGCAGCGACCTGCTGCGCCAGTTGATCAGCGGATACGAGGCTCCAAGCCAGAGCACCTGATCTGCCGAGCCCCTGCCGACCGGCACGAGCCCACGGTCCTGCAGCATCCCGGCCCGCCCGCTCTACACCGCCACCCTCGCCGAGCAAGCCGCCGAACTGCACGCCCTCCGGAAGGCCGCGACGGCGGTCCCGGCATCCCAGAGCCGCCCCCGGTCCTGCGGCGTCGTGCTCGTTTGTCGCCGTGGTGCTTGTGTGGCGGGGTTGAACGGCCCAGTACTTTCCGCTGCCGCGCCAGCCGGACCACGCGGCGCGCGGCCTGCTGGATGCGGTCGCCCCCGGCGCCACGCTCCTCGTGGTCAGCCATGACCTTGCCGACCTCCCGCCGGGCGGTCGCGGGGCTGCGGGAGTGCGGCGGCTCGGGATCGTTTCGTGCGGTGATTAGGCTGCGTCGTCCCGTCGGAGGGCCCCGACTTCGCCCGGATCTGCGCCGAGCACGGCATCGCGTTCATCGGCCCGCCGCCCGAGGTCATGGAGGTCGCGGGCGACAAGGCCCGGGTGCGCGGCCTGCTGGCCGACGCGGGGCTGCCGGTGCTGCCGGGCAGCGACGGCACGCTGCCGACCCTGGACGACGCCCAGGAGGTGGCGCGGTCCGTCGGCTACCCGCTGATCGTCAAGGCGGCCGCGGGCGGCGGGGGCGGGGGTCTGGGGCGGGGGTCGCCTGACCGCTACCAGGGCAGCGGGCCGTCCTCGCTGAAGAATCCGCTGAGGGGCAGACGGCGCCGGTGGTGGCGGTGCAGCCGGATGGGGCGGCGCAGTGGGTGGCGACGCGGTTTCTGGGGTCGGTGTTGTTGCGGGGGTCTTGTACCTGCTGAAACACGGGTGCTCGCGCCCGCAGCCACTCGGCAGTCATCGCTTCGTGGTGACTGCCGGTTGGTTGCCGAGCCGTGATGGAACTGGCGCAACGGGTTCGAGTGCGGGGGAGTTGGCTTGCAGTCATCAGGAGCGGGTAGCTGGCGCTCAGTCAGAGTTAAACCACAGCAACACGCCTGGACCGTCCGGGGTCAGCACCGGTATCCAGGCCTCATCGGCTTCCGCCATGCGGCTTTCGTCCAGCTTCAAGGCGTGGGGTTCCTCGGTCCATCCGTCACATGCCCAGAAGGTGACGCCTTCCACACCGTCCCGGAGCCGGTCGCGCTCCTCCGGCGACCATGAATGATTCCAGGTACCGGCGCCGCGGAAGTGCTGCTCGAACAGTGTCCGCAGGGCATTCAGGGCGTCGAGACCGTATACGGGCACCAGATAGCCCTCCACCTGGCCCTGCCGACAGGCCGTACCGCCGTACTGCTGCTGGTAGAAGACGCCTGTCGGCGCTTCGACGACCACGTACAGCCAGACGTCGGCTGTGCCGTCGGGGTCCAGGAAGACATACCGGCGAAGGCTCATGGCAGACCGTCTTCCACAGATCGGATCGTCTCGGTGCCCGTTGCCCTTTCTCGCAGGTGCTTGCGCAGTTGCCGCACCGCGAGGACCACGACGTCCCCGAACCTGCGTTCGTCCACGTTCTGGCGGCTGACGCGGGTGAGGACGACCCGGACGGGCGGGGTGCCGATCTCGGTTCGGATCCCCTCGTCCACGACGTCCGCGTACACCCGCCTCGCATCGGTCCGCCTCACGAACTCGTAGTTCTCCGCCGGTTCGAAGTCGACGGTGATCTCGGAGAAGTAGGAGTCGCCGCGAAAGTAGGTGCCGGAATCCCGGGCGCGCACGCCGCGCACCGGCTCGGTGAGTTCGAGCGGCACTCTGCGATGCAGTTCGCGCACCGCCCGGCGGGCGGCCGCGGCGAAGCCTCGGTCGCTGCTGTCGATCGTGTGGTGGACGAAGCGCGTCAGGACCACCCGGACCGCGGCCTCTCCCAGTTCCGCCCGCATGGCGTCGGCGAAAACGTCTTTGAAGTGGCGGACGTCCTCGGCGTGAAAACGCAGGATGTCCGCCCAGCGCTCCTCATCGGTCACCGCCGGCGACCTGCCGGGGATCCGCTCGGGCGCGGTGTCGACGAACTCGTAGGTCTCGGCGGGTTCGAAGTCCACGCTGACGATCGCGAAACTGGCGCCGCAACCGGTCTGCCTCTTGTCACTGGCATCCACGTCGCGAACCGGCCGTCTCAGCATGGGGCCGAGAGTGGCAAAGCACGAACCACGCTGTCAAAGTCTTTCCGCCCCGTGCGGCGGCGCCGACCAACCCCCGGCGCGCTGACGAGTGCCCGTCCTGGACGTGTGATTCGGTCTGGTCGCGGGGGGCGGCGGTGATCTTGTCGGGACTGTGGTGGTGGCGACGGGGCCATGACCTGCACCACGAGTAGCAGGCAGGGGTGGCGTGCCCAAGGAGATCGTTCCCGGTTTCTGGAACCCCTGCCGTGGCATGATCCCGGCGTTGCCTCCGACATCAGCCTGAGGTGACGAAATACGCGTGACTATTTGGGTGCGGGGTTCATTCCCGTTCGAGGCTTGGAGGGCATGTAGTCGCCTTAAGGGCGATGTAAGTGATATGCAAGCGAGGAAGCGCGTACCCGGTGGATTCTCTCCAGTGTCAGGGGCTCAGCTCAGAGGAAAGGTGCAATCCGCTCAGCAGCCGGGCGTAGTGCATCCCCGCTCTGAGCCCGTGGCGTGTCCCCCGCCAAAATCAGTGGATCCCCAAGGGGGTGGGGCGCGAGAATGCCGGTGTGATGCGCGATTTTGATGAACTGGTGGCCGAGGCCGAGGCGGCGCCGGTCGAAGGGTGGGACTTCTCCTGGCTGGACGGCCGGGCGACCGAACAGCGCCCGTCGTGGGGATACCAGCGGCTGATGAGCGAACGGCTCGCCGCAGCCGCCGCCGCGCTGGACGTCCAGACCGGCGGCGGGGAGGTGCTGGCGGGTGCGCCGAAGCTGCCGCCGACCATGGTCGCCACCGAGTCCTGGCCGCCGAACGTCGCCAGGGCCACCAGGCTGCTGCACCCTCGGGGCGCGGTGGTCGTCGAGACCTCGGAGGAGCCGCCGCTGCCGTTCGCCGACGAGGCGTTCGACCTGGTCGTCAGCCGTCATCCCGCGACCGTCTGGTGGGCCGAGATCGCCCGGGTCCTGCGGCCCGGCGGCACGTACTTCGCCCAGCATGTCGGACCCGCCACCGTCTTCGAACTGGTCGAGTACTTCCTCGGGCCGCAGCCGGAGGAAGTGCGGCGCAAACGCCACCCCGATGACGAGAGCGCCGAGGCTCGGGCCGCCGGCCTGCGGATCGTCGACCTGCGCATGGAGCGGCTGCGGATGGAGTTCTTCGACATCGGTGCGGTCGTCTACTTCCTGCGCAAGGTGATCTGGACCGTCCCGGACTTCTCCGTCGACCGCTACCGCGACCGGCTGCGCGAGCTGCACGAACAGATCCAGAAGGACGGACTGTTCGTCGCCCATTCGTCCCGGTTCCTCATCGAGGCCAGAAAGCCGTCCTGACCTGCGGCGGCACCGTCAAGCGCCCCCGGCCCCGGCAGAATGTGCGGCCTGCGGTCGTGACCGAACCCAGGGATGCCGTTGCTGCCGGGCGCCGACGGCGGCCGGTCGGCGTGGCGACGTCCAAGAGAGGGCGCGGCGCGATCCCGGTCCCGGACGGGCGGCGGCTGAGGTCAGGTCAGAGCCGGTAAGTCCTGGTCGTCGGGGACCCGTTCACCGTGAGGGTTTGGTGTCAGCACGGCCTCCACCAGGGCGCTCCCGTCGTTGCGTCGTCGCCGCCGCCCGCGCCGCCGCCTGCGCCGGCGCGCAGCACCACGTCGGGGACGGCCAGGGGCCGTCGAGGTCCCCGGCCCGCGCGGCTACCGGGCGCATCTGAAGGCGGTCGCCTACCGGATGCTCGATTCCCTGGCCGGCCGGCGTCGTTTCTTGACCAGCGTGGTGGTGCGGTCGGTGGCGCGCTGGGCGGCGGCCAGGTGCGCGGCCGCGCCGACGAACCGGAGCACACGGAAGGCCTCTACATCAAGGTGGAGGAGGACGGCCGTAGTCGCGCACACGTCCGGGGCGTCCCGTAGAGATGGATCTCGGCCCCAACGAGCCCCCAGATGGGCGTGGTTGGCGCGTTACCGCGTTGACGTGGGCGGAGCCGCATGCGTCTGATCGGTGCGTCTTCCCTGACAGGGTTTCGCGGTCGCGGCGGGCGTTCGCCGCCCCGAAACGGGGGCGCCGGGTTCACGTCTGGTGGTCAGGCGGTGAGTGCCTGGCACAGTGCGTCGAGTGCGGCCGGATAGGCGTTCTGGCTGGGAGTGCTGTAACCGACGATGATGCCCTGCGGGTGGTCACCGGGACGATGCCAATGGTCGGCCAGCCGATTGAACGCGAGCCGTTGCGTCATGGCGCGGGTCACGATCTCCTCCTCGTCGGGGCCGGTGGCGGGCAGTCTGATGAACGCGTGGAGCCCGGCGGCAATACCGCGGACCTCGACCTGGGGCGCATGGCGGCGCAGCCGGTTCACCAGGAGGTCCCGGCGCTCCCGGTAGCGCAGCCGGCCGGTGCGTATGTGCCGTTCATACGCGTGGCTGCCGATCAGCTCCGCGAGGATGACCTGGTTGAGCGACTCGGTCTGGGCGTCGGCGTAGCGTTTGGCCTCGGTCACCGGCTCCACGAGGTGGTCGGGAAGGACCATCCAGCCCAGGCGCAACGCAGGAGCCAGCGTCTTGGACGCGGTGCCGATGTAGGCGACGGCGTGCGGCGACATCCCCTGGACAGCGCCCACGGGCTGACGGTCGTAGCGGAACTCGCCGTCATAGTCGTCCTCGATGACCAGTCGGCCGGGCGTCCGGGCCCACTCGGTGAGGGCGTGCCGTCGGCTCGGATGCAGCGTCGCCCCGGTCGGGTACTGGTGGGACGGGGTCAGCACCACGGCGCCGGCCTCGGCGAACTCGGTTCCGCCGAGCAGGTCGGTACGCGCGCCGAGATCATCGACTGGAAGGCTGACGATCCGCAGCCCCGTGCGGCGGATCAGATCACGGTAGTAGGGATGACTCGGTTCCTCCAGGGCGATGGCGGTGACGCCGGACTCGGTGAGTACACGGGCCAGCAGGTTGAGGGCCTGTGAGTACCCGTTGGTGATCACGATGCGGTCCGGCGTGGCGAGCACGCCGCGGGCACGTCCCAGGTAATCGGTCAGCGCAGCCCGCAGCTCGACGCGGCCACGAGGGTCGCCGAGAGCGTAGAGTTCCGCGGTCGCGTTGGTCAGGACGCGCCGGGCTGCCCGCAGCCACGCTCTGGCGGGGAACGCGGACAGGTCGGGGCGGCCGGGTCGCAGGTCGTGCCGTGGCGACACGGGGTCTGCTTCGGGCGTCGGCGAGCCCGCGGAGACCGGCGGAACCTCTCCGACCGTCGTTCCCGACCCTTGGCGCGTGTTCAGGTACCCCTCGGCGACCAGCTGGTCGTACGCCGCGATCACGGTGCCGCGGGCGATGCCCAGTTCCCGGGCCAGCGCCCGGGTCGAGGGCAGTCTCGTCCGCGGCGCCAGCCGTCCGTCGCGGATCGCCTCCCGCAGCGCGTGCTCCAGGCCGGACCTGCGACCGGCGGACATGTCGAGGTCGAGGTGAAGGTCGACGGCGGAACTGGTCCAATCTCCCGGCACAGAAGTGGATCTTAACGTTGATCCAGTCGGTCCCTAGGGTCGCTTACCAGGTCAAGCACCTCAGCGATTGAGACGGAAGCCCTGCGGGGCGGATGGGACATGCGTGGGACTGCGTGGCGGCAACCAGAGACGTCGACGAAACTCGATGTTCGTCTGGACTCGGGCCGGGTCCGAGCAGCCCGGCAGGATCTCGGCGACGCCCTCGGTAAGCGTGCGCGTGGTCGTCGGCCAAGCGCGCGGGCCCCTGCGATCCAGCCCGGCCGGGGCCATGATCCCGGCCTGTCGCCAGGCCGCGCCGAACAGGGCCTTAAGGCGGCGGGCCTCCCGGACGAAGCCGGCGTCGGGGCGCGCGACGTGCACACGGCACTGGACGCGTGGCGTCGAGCGGCCGCCGTCGGCACACCGCACCGGGCGGCGGCTGGCACGCCGCGTCCGGCGGTGGTCGGCACGCCGCGTCCGGCGGTGGTCGGCCTACCGCGCCCGGCGGGGCGCGACCCGCGCGACCAGGAAGGAATACCTCCGTGATCGTTTTCGCCCAGCTCAGCGACATTCATCTGGACGGCGGCCCCGAACGTGCGGCCCGCGCGGCCAGGGTCATGGCGTACCTGAACGACCTGGCCCAACCTCTTGACGCGGTGCTGGTCACCGGCGACATCGCCGACCATGGCTCGCCCGGCGAATACGAGCAGGCCCGCGAGGTGCTGGCGTCGCCGCACCCGGTGTTCCACTGTCCTGGCAACCACGACGCACGCACCGCCTACCGCCGGATTCTGCTCGGTGACGAGGCCGGCGGCGACGCCCCCGTCAACCAGATCCACCGGACGGAGGGAGCGGTCTTCGCGCTGTGCGACTCCACCATCCCCGGCCGCGACGACGGGCGGCTCGCCGACGAGACGCTCGCCTGGCTGGACGCCGCGCTCGCCGAAGACGCCGGCACACCGGCCTTCGTGTGCTTCCACCATCCGCCGGTGCGCCTGGGCAGCCCCTACGTCGACGGGATCCGGCAGTTCGGCGAGCGGCGGCTCGCAGCCGTCCTCGCGCGCCACCCGCAGGTCGTGGCTGTGCTGTGCGGGCACGCGCACACACCGGCGTCCACCGTCTCCGCGGGGCGGCCGCTCCTGGTCGCGCCCGGTGTCGTCTCCACGCTCGTGCTGCCCTGGGAACACGGCGACTCCGTCGTCGACCACCAGGCACCGCCCGCGGTGGCGTTCCACCTTTTCGACGGGCAGCGGCTGACCACCCACTACCGCGTCGTCCCCTGACCGGTCAGGGGACGAGAACGGCGCCGGTCGAGCGTAATCGCGTGCGGCCTGCGACATTCGCGCCGCTAAGCGGGTCGTAAGTCATCTGTAGGTGATCCGTCATCACCTCCTCCTATTCTCGGCGGGCCGCTTGAAGCGAGCATGAGGCGTTTGTCGTCATCCGGATTCGGTGAAGGCGCCTCCTCGGCGGCGGCATTCACGCGTCGAGATGAACGAGCAGGCCATATGACGGATACCGATTCGGGACATGGCGCTGTCGCGACCACCGCTCTGGAAGGAGGACGAGGTGATCAATGACCGCGGGACTTCCAGGCGCAGGTGGGCTGGGCGATTCGTGGTGCTGTGCCTCGTGCTGGGGATCGGCGGTGCCGTCGCCGCCTACCTCGGGATGGCGGCGGCATGGTCGGGCTGCGAGGAGGACCTGGATGCCGGCGGCCGCTTCGCCGTGAACTTCCTGGGCGTCGCCGGCCTGTTCGTGATGCCGACGGTCGGCGTGCTGACCGGAGCGATGGCCGCGGCGTCCCACAGGTGGATCGCTCGTTCCAGGAACCTGCGCCACCTCGGTGACGTCGTGCCCAGCCTGATCACGCTGGCCGGGATCGCCACGCTGCTGATCCTGATCGGGTTGTGGGTGATGTGGGGCGGCCCGGCCGATGGGTCCTGCGATCGGCCGGGGTAGTGACCATGTGTCCGTCCTCTCGCGTCGTATGACGTGCATGGTCCCACTGCGCGGACGGTCACGCGGAGACTTCGGTCTCCCACTGGGAGGGCGGCCGAGTGTCCGCGCGGAGAGCGGCGATCAACCACTCGAAGCTGGGAACGGCCGGCGGCTGCGGCAGCCGGCCGTTGATGATCGAAAGCAGCTGCCAGTACCGCTCTATCCGGGCGTCGACGACCGTCTCGAGTTGCTCCAGCATTCTTGCCCGGTGTGCGGCCGGGGTGTCCGGCGGGACGATGCGATCCAGAACGGCCCTTCCCTGGGCCGAGTCAGGCGCCGTCCCCTCGGCCAGGGCCCGTCCCGCGTGCTCCACGACCGCGTAGTAGTCGGGGCCGAACTCCAGTTCGTCGGCCCCCGCGCCGGCGACCGCCATGGCACGAACCCGGTTGCGGAAGTCCTCGTCCGCGACGAGCTCCCCAAGTTCGATCCACGCGTCGACCTGTTCGGGGGCCGGGTCATCGGGCAGTTCCGCGGGCATCATCCGCATGCTCCGCGCGATGCCCATCGCGGGTGCGTCGGGATCGACGCCCTCGACGACGCTCTGGACGAACTCGTCGATGATCTGCTGCCGTTCCTGCGCGGACAGCCGGGCCAGTCTGTGCATGAGCAGTGTCTCCTCGATCGTGCTCGCTCGTTGGGCGACCGTGCTGAGCACCGCGCGACGCTGCCGCAGGATCCGGATCTCCGCGTCCAGCGCGGCGACCTGCGTGGCCGCCACCTCCGCGACGGTGACGGCCCGGGTCAGCAGCGCCCGTACCACGTCCAGCCCGAGTCCCAGCTCCCGCAGCGTCAGGACGAGATCGAGCCGGGCCACCGCCTCGGCGTCATACAGGCGATATCCCCCGGCGGACCTGCCCGCGGGCGGCACCAGGCCGGCATCCGACCAGAACCGGATCGTCCGTGCCGACACGCCGCACCGATCCGCCAGCTGCCCGATCGTGAACAGTTCCGCGCTCGTGCTCATGAGGACGACTATGCACCTTCCAGCCGCTGGAAACTCAATCTCCCGTTCCCAAAGCCGACGCGACGCGCAACGGAACAACTCGGAATTCGGCGCCTCGACGAGGAACGGCCGCCTGCCGAGGATCGCGACCTGACTCGGGGCGACGACAAAAAACCTCTCGAGAACGCTGCCATGCGGGTGAAAGGATCAAGTCATGCGTTCTGATGTCACACTTCGGCGGCTTGACGAGCAACTACTGCGGCAATTGCTGGACGCGGCGGTCGCGGACGCGGACCCGCTTGAGGTGATGCCGCCCGTGGCGGGCCCGCCGGGATGGACGCCCGAGCGCCGCAGCGCGTTCCTGCGGTTCCACCGGTCGAGGACGTTGGCGGTTCCCCCGGTCGAGACCACGTACGCCATCGTCGTGGGGACGACCGTGGTGGGGGCCGCCCGGTTGTGCCCGGTGGAGGATGCGAAGAGGGCGGCCGAGGCCGGGGTGTGGATCGGACGTTCCCATCGCGGTGCCGGTGTTGGCGGTGCGGTGCTGAAGCAGCTCCTGACCGTCGCGTGTGCGGACGGCCTCGAATCGATCTTTGTGAGCACGACACCGGACAACACGGCCGTCCTAAGGCTTCTCACGACACTCGGCGTGGACCTCGTCCGCGAAGACGACGCGGTTACGGCGTGGGTGAACCTCGACGCTGTCGGGTGAGCCCGGAGCAGGCCAAGGCTCCCGCACCCGCCCCCGCACCCTCAGAAGGCTCGCGTCGGATGGGCCAACCGCTCGGTACCGCCTGAAGCGTTTCGAGAGGCCGCAGGAGGGGCCGGGCGGGACACCCGGTGGCCGATCGGTCGACGCCCACGCCCCGGCGAGGGTCGCCCGGGCGGCCGAGAGAGCTTGCCCGTCCCCGCCCACGGCATCGTTGTACCTACGGCGAGGCGCCCGGCCGCGGCGAGCCGCACAGCTCAGCCGCGGCCCAGGCATGGCCCGCCCACGGGCCGGAGATGTGCACGGCAGGCTCCCGAGCCCGACCGTTCACGGGCGGGAAGCCGGCAGTCCCCAGAACTGCCCGGACAGCCCCACCTCGCGGAAGTACTGAGCCGCCGTCGCCGGTTCCCGGCGGACGTAGCCGTAGTCCATACGGCCTTCGTACCAGCGCGCGGCCAGGTGCCACAGCGTGTCGAGGGTCATGACGTAACCGCGCTCGTTGCCCGTGTCGGCCAGCCACCGGTTCACGCACTCGGGTGAGCAGAAGATCCGCTGGTTGTCGCAGGCGTAGACGACGTCGTCCCAGATCCGCTGCGTGGGCACGAGGAAGTGGGCGACCTGGTCGCCGGGCGGGGGCGCCTGGTTGCTGACGTTCCACGCGTGCGGCCGGTCGCAGCAGCGGCACCTGGTCGCGACCAGGACCCCCTGCTCGACGCCGAGCAGGTGCGGGAGGGCGAACGAGTCCCAGGCGCAGCCGCCCCACCACAGGGTCCGCTCGCCCATCACCGAGAAACCCATCGGGACCGCGGAGAACGGGTGCGCCATGAGGACCCGGTCCTGGTCGTCCAGGACCAGGTGACGCTCCGAAGCCAGCTGCCGCAGCCCCGTCCTGACCTCGTCCTCCGCCATCCCCATCCGCTCGGTCAGGCCGTCCGGGGCGGGGACGCGACCGTCGTCGGCGAAGGCGCGGTAGACGGCCAGCCGAAGCCGTTCCACATCGAAGCCGCCGGTGCGGTCACTCGAGAGGGCGGTCATCGGGCGAGGAACGCGGCCAGGCCGTCGAGGACGCGGGCGACTTCCGTGTCATCGTTGTAGGGGGCCAAGCCGAGCCGCAGCGCGTGCTCGTCATCGAGGTTCAGGCGGCGGAACGGCTCGTAGGCGTAGAAGGACCCGGCAGGAGCCAGGACGTCACGGCCGAGGAGGAACTCGTAGGCGTCCCAGGTCTTGCGTCCGGGAAGGGTGACCAACAGGGTCGGCGTACGGTCGGCGGCACGAGAGTGGACGACGACGTCGGCGCCGAGCGCCGCCAGGCCGTCCTCCAGCAGGCCCCGCAGCCGCAATTCGTGCTCGTCGACGGCGTGCAGCGACGCGCGCAGCCGCTCCCGCCGGGTCGCGCCTCCGCCGGGCGCGATGCCGGCGAGGAAGTCGACGGCGGCGGTGGCGCCGGCGAGGATCTCGTACGGCAGGGTGCCGAGCTCGAAGCGTTCGGGGACGACGTCGGTCGACGGCACCAGCTTGTCCGGGTGCAGGGTCTCCAGCAGCTCGGGGTCGGCGGCCAGGACTCCGCAGTGCGGGCCGAGGAACTTGTACGGGGAGCAGACGAACAGGTCCGCGCCCAGCGCCGGGACGTCCACGAACTGGTGCGCGGTGTAGTGCACGCCGTCGACGTAGACCAACGCGCCGACGGCGTGCGCCGCGTCCGCGATCGTTCTTACCGAAGGCTTGGTGCCGAGCAGGTTCGACGCGGCGGTGACGGCGACCAGCCGGGTCCGCTCGGTGATGGCCGCCTCGACGGACGCGGGGTCGATCTCCGCGGTGGCGGGGTCGATGTCGATCCACCGCACGACGGCACCGGTGGCCTCGGCCGCCCGCACCCAGGGCCGGACGTTGGCGTCGTGGTCGAGCCGGGAGACGACGACCTCGTCACCGGGGCGCCACCGCTTGGCGATCGCGCGGGAGAAGTCGAACGTGAGCTGGGTGGCGCTGCGGCCGTGGACGATTCCGCGGGCGGGAACGCCGAGCAGGTCGGCGTAGGCCTGCCGGAACGCGGCGACCGCGGACTCGGCGTTGACCTCCGACGCGGCGCCGCGGCCGCGGTTCGACAACGGCCCGGTGAGGGTGGCGGTGATCGCGTCGGCGACCGGCCGCGGGGTCTGGGTGCCGCCCGGACCGTCGAAGTGCGCGATCCCGGACGCCAGGGACGGGAACTGCGCCCGCAGCGCCGCGACGTCGAAACCGGTGGATCCAGGGGAGGTCATGCGAGGCTCCGTCAACGGTCGGGCCGCATCGCGGCACATGGTCTCGGTGCTGGTCACCGTAGTCGACACGGCGCCGCGGACCGCGTCCAGGCCCCAACGACAGGGCGCAGCCACCAAGCCGAGCCATTGCCGCCCGCAGAAGCAATGACCGACCGCTGTAAACGCCGCCAACGGCACCGACCGCTCTCCTAAAAACGAGGCTGTGCGCGACGCAACGGAAGTGACCAGCGCGCACGGCGGTCGGGCTCCTTGAACGTGTGCGTGCCAGTGGCAGTGGCCGCACCGCAGTCGGACGCGCACGACCAAGTGGCCTGCCTGGTGAGCGTGGCGGCGGGGTAGAGGAAACGGACGGCGAAGAGGGGGCGGAGGCGGGGACGGCGGGCGTGGCTGTCGGCCTGGATAGTTGTCGGCACGCGGGTATGCGTGGTGCGGTGGGTGGTGTCGAGCGTGTGGCGGTCGGGTTCCTGGGCCGTGTGCGTGGCAGGGGGAATGGCCGCGCCGCAGCGGGTGCGGCACTGCTGAGTGGCCTGCCTGGTGGGGCGTGGCGGCGGGTTGGAGGGAGCGGACGGCGAAGAGGGAGCGGACGCGGTGATGGCGGGGGTGGGTGTCGGCGTGGACGGTGGTCAGCACGCGGATGTGCGTGGCGTGGTGGATGGTGTCGAGTGCGTGTGGCGGTCGGGCTCGTGGGGGGCATGGCTGTGGAGTGTTTGCGCTGCAGCGGTGCGGTGCGCGCGAGTGGTCTGCCTGGTGGGCGTGGCGGCGGGTTGGAGGGAAAGGGACGGTGAAGAGACCGGGGGTGTTGGCGGTGATGGCGAGGGTGGTCGGCACGCGGGTGTGCGTGCCTGGGTGATTGGGAGCGCAGGACGGTTACCAGAAGTAGTACCGACACTGTCTTATCGGGCAAATCGCTGTCTCGTGGCCCGCGGTGCCAGGAAGTGGAAGGCGTGGCGACCTCCTGGTTGCCCGTCGTGGTGGACGCGACGGTGAGGACGACATCGCGTCCGGTGACCTGGCGGAGCCTCGCCCAGCGGCGAGCGGATGGGCGGGGCGGGGCAGGCGCCAGCACCGGCGTCAGGACGGACGGCGCTGAACGTCGCGATCGCAGCGAAGCTCGTCCGCTGGCGTCCACAGCTCCTATGGGCAGCGCATTCGTGGCCACGCTTGCTGGTCATCGTTGAGGTGCTGCACCAGGTCGCCGGGTGCCGCGAGAGTTGGTTTCCAGTGGCTTGTCACAGGAGCGCCCCAAGGCTCACGCACCGGCCACAAACTCCAACCCCCTGGCGACACCACCACGCCAGCGCCCCCGAGATCAACGCGCTGACCGCTTGTCGGGGAGGGATCCGCGCAGGTGCAGGGCTGGGCGAAACGTGCGGCCGCTGGCGTGCTCGATCGGGGGCGGGCCGCTCGACGGCTGTTCTCACGCGGCGCGGACTTGCCAGGGGCGGCGTGACGGAGGCGGGCAGGTATCTGAACTCCGCTCTAAAAATGAGATGCACTGCAAATTTGGGGTTCGTTATGCTCACGCATGGCTGAGGCGCTCGCTGCCGCGCTCCCTGGACGAGTCGTTGCCGCGCGTGATCGCTTTCCTGCCCATGCCGTACGAGAGGAGCAGCCGTGTTCAGGGTGACGATTCGGGGCACGTTCGCCGGGCTGAGTGATGCCGACCGCGCCGCCCTGCGCACCGCAGCCGACTCCTTCGGGGCCGCCTTCACCGAGGCCGGGACCTTCACCTGCGACAGCAGTCTTTCGGCCTTCACCTTCCGTTGCCAGGTGCCTGCGGACCTCGAAGACGGCGATCAGGAGGCCACCCAGCGGGCCATCGCGGCGCTGGACGCACACGGGTACCCGTACCGGATCCTCCGCGTGGCGGTGACGGACATGCGCGACATCAAGATCCGCCGGAAAGGTCGGCGGCGGTGATGACAAGGACCCCGCGTGATGACGAAAGGGCTGACACCGTGGCGACGATCGACCGAAGTGTGGAGCGTGCGGGTGAGGCTATGCAGGCCTACACGCTCTCGGCCGACGGATGGAGAACGAGCCCGAGCGAGAACCTGCAGGTACTGCTGGCGGACCTGATGCACTGGTGTGACGCTACCCAGCACGACTTCGACCGGATTCTCCTCAAGGCTCGCGACCGGTATGAGAAGGAGAAGAACGAACGCTGAGCCGGCCGCCGGTGCGGCAGGTTGCCGCGGACCCGCAGACGTCCAGGTCAGACGGGCCAAACGATCGACTCGTCAGAAAGCGATGGTCGCGGCGGCGTGGGGCAGCTTGGTCGGGCGTACGGCCGGGGGCGGTTCCAACGGTGGGGCCACAGCGGGTGCGGGAGATCGTCGCCGCGTCCGGGGGAGGGACGCGAAGGTGAAGGTGCCCGAGCGGGGGCACGGCGAGGGCGACGACTGACGCGGACGAAAGGCGTGGTGCGAACGGTCAGACGGGATCGGTTCTGGCCGCGCCATGTCCGTGGCCGGGAACAGCAGCTCGGCTGACCGGTGGCGGGTTCAGGGGCAGTAGGTCTTGCGGTAGGGACGTCGAAGATCTGGAGCCGCCACTCGTGTTCGGTCAGCGGGCCCCCGCTGTGCGCAGACGCGGGACGGCTTAGTGCGGCCCCGGGCTCCGGCAGCGGATCCCGTCGCTGGGCCTCGCCGGGCCGTAGCGAGGTTGAGAGCCGCAACGTTGACTGTCGGCGCTCGGATACGCGAGTAGTGGCGGGCGGTCTCTATCCACCGCCGGGCCTCCGCCGAGATTGCGGTGTGCGAACGGTGTGGTGCGCTACTGGCTGGAGAGCGGCCATCGGTGGCGCTGGCTGCCGATCCGGGGGTGCCGTCCGCTGTGCCAGGGCGTGCCAAGGTCCCTTGCCCGCCTGAGCAGCCCGGCTGTCGAAGGGCTGGCGCGTCGTTGGTCGGCTCAGTCCCACCAGAACGTCCATGAGGTGCGTCCGACGAGGGTTTCGGCGTAGCCGATCAGCGTATGGGGGTGGCTGTTCTGCCAGATGTTGTCGGGGCAGAAGGCGAAGTGCTCGGCCGCGACGTGTATCGCCTCCTCCAGGGTGGTCGGCGGGGCCGCGACGCTGAGGTAGAGGTCGGCGAAGCCAGCGCCGACGACGCGGACGCCGAAGCGGTCCTCCCAACTGCGCAGCACGGCAGCGATCTCGCCGGTGTCGTTGGTGTAGTTCACCGGGCCGTTCCATCCGGCGGCGGCCAGGGCGTCCGCGCCCCGATCCGCGGCGATCAGGCCCAGGCGCATGGACGGAAACCGGGACGGCAGGCGGGTCGCGTACTCGCACGCGACCTCATCGGGGTCGGCCGCAAGCCGCATGGCGGGGGCGAGCCCCGGCCAGCGCCGGAACGGGGCGGTGGTGTCATCACAGCGGGCGTAGTCGTCCCACCAGCCGGCGAGCACGGACGCGGGATCGTGAAGGTTCGGCGGAGTGACCCACTCCGGGAAGAGCTCTCCGGACTCCCAGGGCCTGAAATCGTCTTCAACTCCGGGAAGACTACGCAGGGCGCCCAGCAGCAGAGGCCACAGTCCCGACCGGGAATGCTCTGCGTGAAGCTCGGCCCACAATCCGGTAGGAACGGCATCCTCGGTCATCCACAGTCCAGGAGGGCCATCGCCTTCTGCGGTGTTGGCGAGCCGGCCGTCAGGCAATGGGACCGCCAGTGCCCGCGTGCCGGTCCCGTCCTCGAAAAGTTTCGCCAGCTCGGCTGGAAACGGCTGTTCGTCATTCATCCCGGGCACGATAGGGCAGGGCACCGTCAAGACGGCATGTCCTCGCGGCGGGATACGGGTGGTCCAGGTGCTAAGGAGGATTTCCACGTCGGCCTGGCGCGACTGCCGCGCGAGCCCGTTAGATCTGAGGCGACGGGCTGTTCCTTCGGCAAGTAAGGCGCCTTCCGGTCGATTTCCCAATCCCTGCGAACGGGTTACATCCCTAGTACTACGGCGTCGGCGGGCAGTTGGTCCGCAGTGTCGCAGGTCTGTGAAGTCGGTGGTCGTGGCTTGGGTAGGCGGCGTTCGGCCTGGTCCCGGCGGGTGGGGGCGCGTTCCGGCTGGGGCGGCAGATGGCCCTCAATGTCGCGATGGCGTACCTGCACACCGGCGTGACCGCGGCGACGGCATCGGGTTCGGCAACGAGGTCGTTCTGAGCGGAGGGGACTGCCGGATGCCTCAAGAAGAGCGTCATGAAGTCCGTCGAGATGCCGCTGGGGGAGGCATCCGCCAGGGCCGTGGCACAGGGCGTGCGCGGACAGGTGTGTCCGGTCACTCCGGCAGGCCACCGGCACCGGTTCGGTGGTGGGGCGCCTCCTCGGCCCGCGTGACGACGGAACCGGCGCCGTGTGAAAGGTTGCGGCTCCGCATCCTCGATCATGGTGGTATCCCCGCAGCGGGAATGTCTTTACTCGGTCGTCGACTCTCCGGTCGAGGTTGCTCAACTCGGTTGTGCGCCGGCGAGTCGAGAAGGTGGCGAACCCCAATTGAACGGTTAATACGGATTGTGGGAGCAGGATGATGATGGCGCCCGGGTTTCGCTGCGGTTACATGGCCGCATCCGGCCTAGCCGTAGGACCGATAGCCAAGATTTATTAGCATCAACTCCGGTCAGTGGACGGCAGCGGAACCATCCAGTTCCCTGCAATCCGGTCCATGGCGAAGGAGGGCCAGGTTCCTGGGTGGGCGGTAGCACGGCCACGTGCGCGGAATTCGTCGGTGCAATCGCCTGCCCTCGGCGGGACGCCCTTCTTCTGTGCTGACTGCTGATCAGCGCCGATCAGCCGAATCGTTCTGCGGAAGCACAGGTTTTCGCTGTGCCCGCCCGCCCTCAATGGAACGTTCAAGGAAGTCGATCTCGGAGCGCCGACGTTCGTTCCGTTGCCGCCAGGGGTGAGTTTCAGATTCTGAGGAGTGCCACTTGGAATCCGTATCCGGTCAAGCCGATCTTCATCCGGCAGAGGAAGCACCGATCAGTTCGCCGCCGGTTGCGAAACGCGCCGCGGATCGCGGCGCGCAGCCCGGGCGGGCGCGCGATGACGGTCGCCTCCGACGCCGAGCTCCCGCAGATCACCGTGCATCGGCCCAACGGTGCCGAGGAGGGTGCCTTCGTGCAGGCGTGACGGCGGCCATGACCCATGGTCCGCCGCCGTCACCGCAGGGCGGCAAGGGCGCCGCCGGACGCGTCGACTCCTCCGCTCCGTACTGGTCCGGCCGGGTGTCCGCCCCCGTGTCGGGCAATCGCCGCCCGGACCGTCGAGTCCAGGCTCCTGGGTCCGCTCGTAGCACGGAGGTATGGCGTTGTTCCCCTCGTTAATTCGGCGACGAGTCACCTTGCTCGGTGGCCTGGTCGTGTCAGCCGCACCGCTGCTGGTGGCCGGGCCGGGAGTGGTCATGTCCGCCGGTACGGCGTCCGCCTCGGTGGCCGGGCCCGATGCTCCGCCCGAGATCACGATGAGTGTCCACCGGCCCGGGACGGCGCCCGGGCTGCTGTTCGTGGGACCGCAGAATCCCATGGTGGCCACGGCGCGCGGACCCCAGATCGTCGACGACCGCGGGCGGCCGGTGTGGTTCCGCCGGCTTCCCGACGGATACTTCAGCAGCGACTTCCGTGTGCAGACCTACCGGGGCCAGCGGGTGCTGACCTGGTGGGAGGGCACCCAGACCATCCCCGGGACGGGTATCACCAGCGGAGCCGGTTACATCGCCGACTCGCACTACCGCGTCATCGCGAAGGTGGAGGCTCCCAAGGGAGACCCGCCGGGCATGCACGAGTTCCGCCTGACCTCACGCGGCACGGCGCTGGTCACCGCGTATCGCGAGGTGCCGTACGACCTGTCGCCGGTCGGTGGCGCCAAGGACGGCACGGCGCTGGACAGCATCGTCCAGGAGATCGACGTGCAGACCGGTGAGGTGCTGTTGCGCTGGAGCAGCCTCGCCCACGTTCCGCTGACCGAAAGCCTTCTGGAGCCGCCGCCGGGAGCCCACCCGTTCGACTACTTCCACGTCAACTCGGTCGACGTCGACACCGACGGCGACCTGCTGGTCTCCAGCCTGAACACCAGCACCGTGTACAAGATCGACCGCAGCACCGGCCGGATCATCTGGCGGCTCGGTGGCCGCTCCAGCACCTTCCAGTTGGCGGACGGCGCGCGTTTCAACCGGCAGCACGACGCCCGGGCGGTGGGCGGCGACACGATCCGGATCTTCGACAACCAGGGGGAGAACGGCCTGTCCCGCGTGGTGTGGATCAAGCTGGACCACGAACGGCGCCTGGCCTCCCTGGTCCGGCAGATCGTCCACCCGCAGGTGAAGGCGGCCGTGGCGGAGGGCGGCGCCGCCGAGTTGCCCAACGGCAACACCGTCGTCTCCTGGGGCAGCGCCGGCGGCTTCTCCGAGTTCTCCAGGACCGGTGAGCTGCTGCTGGACGCCACGTTCGCCGAGGGCTTCAGCACCTACCGGGCGTACCGGTTCCCATGGCACGGGCGTCCCGCCAAGCCGCCCACCGTGTCGCTGACCGGCTCGGCCGCCCGCGTGGTCTGGAACGGCGCCACCGGCGTCGCCCGCTGGCGGATCCTGGCCGGGTCGTCGCGGACCGATCTGCGGCCGGTGGCTCAGGCGGCGTGGGACGGGTTCGACACCGTCGCCGCACTGCCGTCCGGTGCCGCGTCCGGCACGCGGTTCGTCAAGGCCGAGGCCCTCGACGCCGGCGGCCGCGTGATCGGCGTGTCGGCCGTGACGCCGGCCCAGGCCTCGGGGTCGTAGGGGGGCGCCGTGCCATCGACAAGGATCGTCGACATCTCCTTCTGCGCACCGCCGTTGATGCCGACGGAGGAGTTCGCCAAGCTGTTCGCCACCGACGTCGGCGGCGACGACGTCGCCCGGGTGGTGCGCAACTCGGCCATCGACACCAAGGGAATGGCGGTGAACCCCTTCGCGGAGGACCCGCGATGGTGGCCGACCCGCGAACGGATGGACCGCGGTCTGCTGGAGGCCCGCAGCCTCGCCACGGAGGCGATCGCACTGGCGCTCGGCCGCGCCGGTCTGCGTCCGGACGAGATCGGGTTCCTGGCCACCGTGACCACGACGACTCACTCCGCTCCCGGGCTGGACGCTCTCGCCCCCGCCATGGGGATGCGTGACGACACCGCGACGCTGTCGCTGGGGCCCATGGGGTGTTACGCGGCGCTGCCCGCCCTGTCGGCGTGCCGCGACTGGGTCGAGACCCACCGCAGGCCTGCGGTGCTGCTGGCCGTGGACCTGTTCTCCCCGCACCTGCAGCCTCCCCCGTACGACAAGGAGAAGGCCGTCTGCCTCACCCTGTTCGGCGACGGCGCGGCCGCCGTGGTCCTGACACCGGACGGGGACGGCGCGGACGGCATGGAGATCGTCGACACCCAGCAGCTCACGGTGCCGGCCCATGCCGACGACCTTCAGGTGCATGTCGGGGACCTGGGGATGTACATCCGGCTCGCGCCCACCATGCCGGAGGTCGTCGCCGCGGCCGTGCGCGGGCCCGTCGACGCGCTGCTCGCACGCAACCGTCTCGACGGCGCCGACGTCACCTGGTGGGCGGTGCATCCGGGCGGCCGCCGCATCATCGACCGGGTCGGGGAGGTGTGCGATGTGCCCGAAACGTCCTTGGCGGCGTCCCGCGCGGTCATGAGGGACTACGGCAACACCGCCGCCCCCGCCGTCCTCGGGGTCCTGGAGAACCTGCAGAAGAGCAGGCCCCTCGGGCGAGGGGAACACGGCGTCGCCATGGCCTTCGGTCCCGGAGCCACGGTCTGCGTCATGCTGCTCCGCGGCGCCTGAGGACCCCGCGCGCGAGGCCCGGCAGCGCCCCTGGCGGCCCGTCCCACCGCAGGCCGGGCCGGGACGCGCCGCTCGGACGGCGGCGGGCCCGGCGCCACATCGGCCAATCCAGACTTCAAGGAGTCACCATGCTCGACGTGATCGGCGTTGGATTCGGACGCACCGGAACACTCTCCCTCAAGGCCGCGCTGGAACGGCTCGGCTTCGGCCCCTGCCACCACATGCTGGCCTTGTTCGACGACCCCGGCCAGATCGCGCTGTGGAAGCGGGCCGCCCGGGGCGAGGCGGTGGACTGGACGGAGATCTACAAGAACTACCGGGCGACCGTCGACTGGCCGGGCGCGCGGTTCTGGCGGGAGATCGCCGACGCGTTTCCCGCCGCGAAGGTCATCCTCACCACCCGTGACCCCGAGAGCTGGTACGACAGCGCTCACCGGAGCATCTACGAGGCGGCCATGGCCCCGCTCCCGGAGTCCGGTGTCGACCCAGTGTTCGCCGGCATACGAGAGATGTCCCATGAGGTGGTGTGGGACGGGGTGTTCGGCGGCCGTTTCGCCGACAGGGAGCACGCCGTCCGCACGTTCACCGAGCACAACGAGGCGGTGCGACGCGCGCTGCCCGCCGAGCGGCTGCTGGTCTTCGAGGCTCGCCAGGGATGGGAGCCGCTGTGCGGCTTCCTGGGCGTCGAGGTTCCCGACGAGCCGTTCCCGCACCGCAACGACCAGGGGGCGTTCGCCGAGTTCATCGACGCTCGCCGTGCGGGCAGCGCGGGCGCCGCGGGCATCGCCTAGCGGTCTGCGCGTCACCGCACCACCCGCCGGCCCGGCGCGGCCGCCCGCGGCGTCAGCGAGGCGACCGCGTCCCGGGTGACGGAACGACTGCGGCCCGGCTGTCCTATCGCGAGGACGGCCGGGTCGCTTCCTTTTCGGCTATTGACAGGGCAGTGGCGAACCAACCATGGTGTGTGAACGATCACGTTAACGTTAATGTGATCCAGCCGACATGGAAAGGTTCCCCTCACGCATGAGGACGTTCCGTCCCCCCGCCCGCCTGGCGGGCGCGCTCGCCGCGGCGGCCTGCGCCGCCGCGATGGCCGTGTCCGCCTCGCCCGCGTCCGCCTCACCCGCGTCCGGCGGCGGGCCCGCCGCCGGACGGCCGGCCCACAAGCTCGACCTGCGGATCGCGACCTACAACGTCTGCGGGCACGGCTGCCTGCCGACCAAGGAGATCTGCGTCGCCACCATCGGCCGCGACTGCGCGACCAAGCTCCCGCCGTGGGCGGACGGACGCGCCGCGGCCGTGGCGGACGACATCGTCCGGGCCCGCGCCGGCGTCGTGGTCACCCAGGAGATCGGCAACAACGCCACCCCGACGCAGCCGATCGTGGACGTCGAGTCCTACCGCAAGCCGCTCACCGACGCGATGCGCGCCCGCGGGTACGAGGAGGCCCCCGCCGACTACGCCGGCGCCCGCCACCCGCGGTACGGCTACCCGCTGAAGTCCGGCGCCGGGCGCTACACCTACTACGACGCCCGCCGCTTCTCCCACCTGGACGAACGCGGCCGGGAACTGCCGCACGACCTGCTGTGGCTACCCGACTCCACCGAGATCTACGGCAAGACGATGACGTGGAACACCCTGCGCGACCGTGTCACGGGGATGCGCTTCGTCGTGGTCAACATGCACCTGGAGTACCGCAAGAACGGCGCCACCGACCCCAACGGCTGGACCAAGAACTGGGACCAGGTCCGGTACGCCGACGCGCGCCGCACCGCCGAGTACCTGACCCGCGACAACGCCTACACGCGCAAGCTGCCGGTCGTGTTCGCCGGGGACATGAACTCCGCCTCGCAGGAGGACGGCGCCAGCGCCTACGACGCGTTCGCCGACCTCGGCTACAGCGACGCCCACGACACCGCGCCGGCCAACCGCCGCTACGGGGACGAGTACATGTCGTTCAACGGCGGCAAGATCCCGCTTCCGCAGGGCCCCGACAAGATCGACCACATCTTCGTCAAGGCCGGGACGCCGGTCCGCCAGTGGACCCTCGTCCCGCAGACGACCGCCCAGTCCGGCGCGGCGTGGGACCTGCTGCGCTCGGACCACAACATGGTGCACGCGACCGTCCGGATCGAGGAGCCCGCCCGATGACCGTACCCGCGATCGAACCCGGCGCCCTCGCCGCCGAACTGCGCCTGGCCGACCCGGAGATCTCCCGGTTCAGCCCCCTGCGGCGCATCCTGACCTACGACCAGTTCAACACCGGCACGCACGGCTGGATCGAGCTGCTCGGCAACTACGACGGGTACGGGAACCTCGACACGGTCGACGACCACATGCGCGACTTCCGGCCGCCGCAGCTCAGCTCCTGCAACTTCTTCGACGTGGGGACGCACGGCGCGATGTCGGGCACCTACGCGCTGAAGGTCGCGACCCGTCCCCTCGCGGGGCACACCGCCGTCGCGATCCGGCGGCTGACCATGGCGGGCCGGGGCAAGGTGCAGTTCGAGGCGTACCTGACGTTCAAGACCGAGGCGCACTCGGCGGAGAACCAGGCGGCGACCAAGGCGGGCGCCGGGGAGTGGGACGCGAACCTACACCCGTCCGAGCAGCAGTTCGGCGCGTTCACCATCGCCACCGACATCTGCGACGGCGTCCGCTACCACTGCGTCGCCCGGTACCTGAACACCGGCCTGGACAACGAGCTGCGCCGCGAGTGGGTGTACCCGACGGTGCCGGAGCCGACGCCGCGCGAGCACTTCCAGGGCAAGGTGAAGCTGCCGCCGACCGCCGACTTCACCGCGCCCGACCCGGAGCACTGGAAGCCGTTCGGCGGGCCGCAGGAGCTCTGCTACAACGAGGTGCCGACCAAGGTCAACTGGCACTACGTCCGCTGGGTGATCGACACCAGCACCCGCTCCAACGTGGAGCTGCAGGTCAACGACGTCGTGTACGACATGCGCGACGTGCCGGTGCCGCCGTACGACGAGGAGTACGGCTCGCTGGAGAACCTGCTCAACTTCTACGTCTCGGTCAGGACGCACACCGACGTGCGCAACTTCCTGTACCTGGACTCGGTACTGATCTCGGTGGACTGGTGAGGAGCCCGACCAACATGCGCGAGTCGTTCACCGCCGTCCTGGAACGCGCCCGCACCCTGTCGGGCGAGTTCGCGACCGAGCCGTACGAGGCGGCCTGGGCCGCCGAGGCGCGCTGGTTCGTCCGGACGCTGGAACGCACCCACCCCGGCGCCCGGCTGCGCGTCACGACGCAGATCTCCCCGGACGGGCTGCACTGGTGCGACCTCGAGCCCGCCCGCGAGGTCACCGACGACCTGGAAAGCTGGGCCTCCACCAATTTCGGCGGCTGGCTGCGGCTGAAGGGCACGGTCGAGTCCGACGCCGGAACCGCCGGCGACGCCGAAGGCGCCGACACCCCCGGCGTCAAGGTGCTCATCTATCTCGCGCTGAAGAGCTAGCGCGCCCGAGCGGAGCTGAGAGGAGGCGGCATGGAGCTGGGAAGGCGCGAGTTCCTCGCCCTGACCGGGCTGGCGGCGTCCGCCGTCGCGCTGGGCGGATGCGCCCGGGCGGGCGCGGCCGCGCCGGACGGGTCGCTGCGCGCCGCGTTCGGGCAGCCGGTCACCGACCTGGACCCCTACAACGCGGGCACGGCGGTGGACGAGGCGTCGCTGATCGTCAAGCGGCTGGTGTTCGACACCCTGGTCCGCCGCGACGGGGACCGGCTCGTCCCGGGCCTCGCCGCGTCGTGGAAACGCGTCGGCGACACGACCTGGGTGTTCCAGTTGCGGCAGGGCGTGCGGTTCCACGACGGCGGCGCGGTCACCGCGCGCGACGTCGTGGCCTGCCTGGAACGCACCAAGGCCGTGAAGTCGGCCCAGAGCGCGCTGTGGGCGACGGTCAAGTCCGCCAGGGCGGACGGCGACCACACGGTCACGTTCGAGACCGACGGGCCGATGGCGACGCTGCCGGTCAACCTGACCCTGCTGTTCATCGTCCCGGCGCGGCTCGTCGCCGACCCCGCCCAGAAACGCCGGCCGATCGGCTCGGGGCCGTTCCGGGTCACCGGGTTCACCCCCTCGACCAACGTCGAGCTGGCCCGGTTCGACGGGTACTGGGGCGGCCCCGCCGCGCTGCCGGGCATCTCCATGCCGTTCATCGCCGAGACCTCCAGCGCGATCACGGCGCTGCGCAACGGCGACGTGGACCTGCTGTGGCCGGTCCCCTCCGACCAGCTCGGCGAGGTCCGCGGGCACCGCGGCGTCCGGGTCGCCGCGGTGCCGAGCTGGACCTACTACCTGACCTGGTTCAACTGCGGGCGCAAGCCGTTCACCGACCCCCGGGTGCGGCGCGCGATGATCCAGGCGCTGGACCTGGAGGAGATCGTCGGGAAGCTCTTCGGGGCGGGCGCCGAGCGGATGCGTGCCCCGATCCCGTCCACCGTGTTCGGGTTCGCCGAGCAGCCGCCGTACCCCCACGACCCCGGCGCCGCCCGCAGGGCGCTGCGGGACGCGGGCCTGCCGGACGGCTTCACCACCACCATGATGTGGTTCGACGCGACCGGCCCGCTCGCCCGCGAGCTGGCCCAGTCGATGATCTCGGCGTGGGACGAGATCGGCGTGACCGTCACGCCGCAGAGCATCGAGAAGGCCCAGTGGCTGCAGCGCCTCAACGCCCTCGACTGGGACATGGAACTGCAGACCAACACGGTGACGACCGGCGACGCCGCCTTCACCCTCGGCCGCCTGTACACCTCCAAGGCCAACCGGATGGGCTACAAGAACCCCGCGCTCGACAAGGTCCTCGCGGCGGCGGGGGCCGAGCAGGACACCGCGGCCCGGGCGCGGCTGTACGCCGAGGCCTGCAAGACCATCTGGTCGGACGCGGTGGGGATCTTCCCGGCCGCGCTCACCACGGCGTACGGGCTGCGGTCGGACCTCACCGGCTTCACGCCCGCGGCGAACAACCAGCCGGACCTGTCCGCGGTCCGCAGAGGGTGATGCCATGAACCACGCCGGAACCGCCGCACCCGGGAGGACGCCATGACGCCGCGCCGCAGGGCCACCCTGCGCGACATCGCCGCCGCGCTCGACCTGTCGGTCAACACCGTGTCCCGCGCCCTGGCCGGCAAGGACGCGGTGAGCGAGGAGACCCGTGAACGGGTGCGGCGCGAGGCCGACCGGCTCGGCTACGTGCCGAACACGATGGCCCGGTCCCTGGTGCTGCAGAACGCGATGACGATCGGGCTGGTCATCACCAACCCGTCCAACCCGTTCTACGCGCGGCTGATCAGCGCGATCGAGGCGCGCGGACGCGTGCACGGCTACTCGCTGATGCTGATGGTCACCGAGGACAGCGTCGACAACGAACGGCGCGTCGCCGAGGAGCTCATGCGCTGGGGCGTGGACGGCGTCCTGGCCGTCCCGGTGCAGCACGGCACCGAGCACTGGGAGCGGCTCGGCAAGTCCGGCACCCCCGTCGTGCTGCTCAACCGCGACCTGCCCGGCCTGGACGCCGACCTGGTCGGCGTCGACTACCGCGACAGCGCCCGGCGCGCCACCGAACTGCTGGTGGCCGCCGGCGCCCGCGACCTGTACCTGGTCGAGGAGGACCTGGACATCTCCCCGGTCGCCGAGCGCGTCCGCGGGTTCCGGGACGTGCTGGCCGAGCACGGTCTCACGGTCGGCGACGACCACCTGATCAAGGTGCCCACGCGGCGCCGCGAGGCCAGCTCCCAGCCCTGGGACCCGATCGACTCCTACGCGATCGGCCGCGACCTCGCCCGGCGGGTCGGGCCCGGCAGCGCCGTCCTGGCCGGCAACGACTACTTCGCGCTCGGGCTGTACCGGGCGTTCGGCGAGCACGGGTTGCGCATCCCGGGTGACGTCGCGGTCGTCGGCCACGGCGACCATCCCTTCGCCGCCTACCTCGCCCCTCCGCTGACCACCGTGCGGCTGCCCGCCGCGCAGGTCGGCGCCACCGCCGTGGACCGGCTCCTCGAACTGATGGCGCGCCCTGGCGCCCGGGCGGAACGGGACGTCTCCGGCTCGCCCCGCCAGATCCTGCTGCCCGCCGAGGTCGTCGTCCGCGCTTCCACCCCGGAGGTGCCCTGATGGGCCGGTTCCTGCTCCACCGCGCCGGGCAGGCGATCGTCGTCGCCCTCGGCGCGATCAGCCTGGTGTTCGTGGTCGTGCGGGTGGTGCCCGGCGACCCGGCCACCCTCATCCTCGGCCCGGACGCCAGCGCCGACCAGATCGCGTCGGTGCGCGCCGACTTCGGCCTCGACCAGCCGCTGTGGCGGCAGTACCTGACGCACATGGGGGAGGTGCTGCACGGCGACTTCGGCGACTCGTGGCGGCTCGGCGGCGGCGCCATGGCCGCGACGCTGGACCGGTTCCCCGCCACGCTCGCGCTCGCGGCGCTCGCGCTGCTGATCACCATCGCGGTCGGGTTCCCGCTCGGCATGGCGTGCGCCCGCCGTCCCGGCAGGATCGCCGACCTGCTGGTGTCCACCGGCTCGCTGGCCGGGCAGGCGCTGCCGTCCTTCTGGGTCGGCATCGTGCTGATCCTGGTGTTCGCGCGCTGGCTGAACTGGCTGCCCAGCACCGCCGGCGGCGGCGCCCTGGCGGTGATCCTGCCGTCGGTGACGCTCGCGCTTCCGTTCGTCGGCTGGCTGGCCCGGCTGGTGCGCAACGGCGCCCTGGAGGAGAGCGCCAAGGACTACGTCCGCACCGCCCGCGCCAAGGGCACCGGCGAGACCGCCGTCATGTACGTGCACGTCGCCCGCAACATCGCGCTGCCCGTCGTCACCGTGCTCGGGCTGCTGATGGGCAACTTCATCGCCAACGCCGTCATCGTCGAGGTCGTGTTCTCCTGGCCGGGCATCGGGTCGCTGATGGTGGACGCCATCACCAACCGCGACTACGCGGTGGTCGAGGCCGCGATCGTGACGATCACCGTCTCCTACATCGCGCTGAACCTCCTGGTCGACGTGCTGTGCGTCGCACTGGACCCGCGCCTCACCCCCGAGAACGCATAGGGGATCGTCCATGAGCACCATCGCACCCGCCCCCGCGGTTCCCGCCGCGGCGACCGCCCCGGGCGACTCGGCGCGCCGCCGCCTGCCCGTGACCGCCTGGATCGGCCTGGCCGTCCTGGCCCTGTTCGTCCTCGCCGCGATCGTCGGCCCCCTGCTGCGGCCCTACGACCCGGTCGCCACCGACCTGCCGCACCGCCTGCTGGCGCCCGGCTCACGCCTCGGCGACGGCTCCGTCGCCTGGCTCGGCACCGACCAGGTCGGCCGCGACATGCTCGCGACGCTGCTGGCCGGAAGCCGCGTCTCGCTGATCGTCGCGCTCGCCACCGTCCTCATCGGCGGCGCCATCGGGCTCGTCGCGGGCCTGGCCGCCGGCTACTTCGGCGGCTGGACCGACACCGTGCTGTCGCGGATCGGCGACATTCAGCTCGCCTTCCCCTCGATCCTGCTGGCCATCCTGATCGCCGGGGTGCTCGGCCCCAGCATCACCAACGTCGTCATCACCCTCGCGGTGACCCGCTGGGTCATCTTCGCCCGCGTCGTGCGCGCCTCGGCGCTGGCCACCCGCCACCTGGAGTTCGTGGACTCCGCCCGCGTCCTCGGCGCGGGCCACCTGCGCATCCTCGTCCGGCACGTGCTGCCGAACTGCTGGCAGCCGCTGCTGGTCGCCGCGACCGTGCAGATCGGCCTGACCATGGTCGCCGAGGCGTCCCTGAGCTTCCTCGGCCTCGGCATCCCGCCGGACGTCGCGTCGTGGGGCGCGACGGTCTCGGCGGGCCGCGACTACCTCGGCTCCGCCTGGTGGATCTCCACCGTGCCCGCGCTCGCGCTCGCCGCCGTGGTGACCGGCGTCGGCGTCGTCGGCGACGCGTTCCGCGACCTGGCCGACCCGCGCGCCCAGCTCTGAGAGGCACCCCATGACCATCTCCGCCACCCACCCCGCCCCGGACTCGCCCCCGGACCCCGCCGGCGAGCCCGCCGCCGAACTGCGCGACGTCCACATCGGATTCCGCTCCGGACGGCACGTCACCCCCGTCGTGCGGGGCATCTCCCTCACCCTGCGCCGCGGACGCGTGCTCGCCCTGGTCGGCGAGTCCGGCAGCGGCAAGAGCCTGACCTCGCTCGCCCTGATCGGGCTGCTGCCGCCCGGCGCCGAGATCACCGCCGGCACCGTCCTGCTCGGCGGCGAGGACACCGGCGGGTTCTCCGCCCGCCGCTGGCGCGAGGCCCGCGGCGACCAGGTCGCCATGGTCTTCCAGGACCCGATGGCCGCGCTCAACCCCGGCTTCCCCGTCGGCTGGCAGATCGCCGAGCCGTTCCGGCGCCGGCTCGGCCTCGGCCGCGGGCAGGCCCGCGAGCGGGCCGTCGCGCTGATGCGCGAGGTCGGCATCGCCGACGCGGCGGCGCGCTTCGGCGACCATCCGCACGAGTTCTCCGGCGGCATGCGGCAGCGCGCCGTGATCGCGATGGCGCTGGCGCTCGGCCCGTCCGTGCTGCTGGCCGACGAGCCGACGACCGCGCTGGACGTCACCGTCCAGGCGCAGATCCTGCAACTGCTCGCGCGGCGGCAGCGCGAGGACGACCTCGCCACCCTCCTCGTCTCGCACGACCTCGGCGTCGTCGCACGGCTCGCCCAGGACGTCGCGGTCATGTACGCGGGCCGGATCGTCGAGCAGGGCCCGCTGGACGCCGTCTACACCCGGCCCGCGCACCCGTACACGCTCGGCCTCCTGGAGGCGATGCCGGAGGCCGCCGGCGCGCAGCCGGGCACCCGGCTCAAGCCGATCCCCGGCCTGCCGCCCGACCCGCGCCGCCCGCCCGGCGGCTGCGCGTTCCACCCGCGCTGCCCGTTCGCGACCGACGTCTGCCGCACCGAGGACCCGCCGCTCGTGGCGACCGACGGCGGCCGCGCCGTCGCCTGCCACCACTCCGACCAGGTGACCGCCGCGTCGCCCGCCGCCCCCGCCCCGGCCACCGCCACCCCGCCGACTCCGCCGACCCCGCCGACTCCGCCGACCGAGGAGACCGCATGACCGTCACCGCGCCCGACACCGACGTGGTCCTCAGGGTCAGCGGCCTGGAGGCCGGATACGAACGGCCCGGACGGCACGGATTCGGCCGCAGCCGCGTGCCCGTCGTCGCCGGGATCGACCTGACCGTCAGGGCGGGCCGCACCCTCGGCATCGTCGGCGAGTCCGGCTGCGGCAAGTCCACGCTCGCGCGCGCGATCGTGGGACTGCGGCCGCCCTTCGCCGGGACGATCGAGTTCGCCGGGTCCGACCTGGCCGCCGCGCCGCCCCGGCGGCGCCGTCGCCTCAGCCGCGACCTGCAGATGGTGTTCCAGGACCCCTACACCTCGCTGAACCCCCGGATGACGGTCGCCGCCGTCATCGCCGAAGGCTGGAGCGTGCACCCGGGCATCGTCCCCCGCGACCGGCGCGACGCCGAGGTCGCGCGGCTGCTGGACCTGGTGGGGCTGCGGCCCGAGCACGGCTCCCGGCACCTGCACGAACTGTCGGGCGGCCAGTGCCAGCGCGTCGCCATCGCCCGGGCCCTGGCGCTGCGACCCCGGCTCATCGTGTGCGACGAGGCGGTGTCCGCACTGGACGTGTCGGTCCGCGCGCAGATCCTCAACCTGCTCGCCGACCTGCAGTCCAAGCTCGGCGTGGCGTACCTGTTCATCTCCCACGACCTGGACGTCGTCCGGCACATCTCCCACGACGTCGCGGTCATGTACCTGGGCACCGTCGTGGAGTACGGCACCGCCGCCGACGTCTTCGGCGACCCGCAGCACCCGTACACGCGTGCGCTGCTGTCGGCGGCTCCGTCCGTCCACGACCGGCCCGGCAGCGCCGCGGACGACATCGTCCTCACCGGCGAGGTGCCCTCCCCGGCCGCGCCGCCGAGCGGATGCAGGTTCCGCACCCGCTGCTACATGGCCTCCGACGTCTGCGCGGCGGAAGTGCCGGCCCTGACCGTCCGGGACGGCCTTCCCCAGTCGGTCGCCTGCCACTTCGCGGACTCCTCCGGCTCCACGGCACCACCGCCCGGACGCTGACCGGACGCGCGGCAGGCGACCAGGTCATCCCTGCTGGACGGCGGGTTGTCCGGCCTCGGCGTCGCCCTCGGTCCGAGGGGTCGCCGTCAGGGTCTTCGGCGCGGCCGGTTCGGGCATGGTGCGGAACAGCAGCCAGCTCAGGGCGGGCATGAGGATCAGCGGGATCAGCGCCGTCTGCAGGGAGGTCGCGTCGGCCAGGCGGCCGATGACGGGGCTGGCGAGACCACCGACGCTGACCGTCAGCCCGAGGGTGACCCCGCTGGCCGTGCCGACACGCGTGGGGAGGTAGTCCTGGGCGAGGGTGACCTGCAGTGAGAACGGGACGTACAGGCCCATGGAGGTCAGCGCCACGAACAGGTAGATCGCCGGCCCCGGGACGAACACCACGCCCGCTACGGCGGCGACCGTGGTCAGATACGCCATGCGAACCACGGCGACCCGGCTCCACCGGTCGGCCAGGCGGCTGCCCAGCACCGTGCCCACGGCACCGCCGAGGTAGAGGACGAAGAGCGCGGCGGTGCCCGCCGCCGTGCCGCCGTCCGTCTGCTGCCGGGCGTGGAACGAGACGAAAGTGCTCAGGCCGACGAAGACCACCGACCGGCAGACCACGGCCAGCGACAGCTTGACGAAGGAGGCCCTGTCGTCGGTTCCCTTCGGGACCGCGGTGTCATGGCCGGGCCGCGCCGTCTTCCCCAGGGCGCGCAGGACGGGCAGACACAGCACGCTGCCCGCGAGGGCCGGCACCACCAGCAGCGGTGACAGCCGAAGACCGCCGGTGGCGATGACGGCGGTGACCATGAGGGGCGCGACCGCGAAACCGATGTTGCCGCCGAGAGAGAACCAGCCCATCGCCGTATGGCTGCCCCGGCTGGCGAGACGCGCGACCCGGGCCGACTCGGGATGGTAGGCCGCGACCCCGATCCCGGAGACCGCCACGAACGCCAGCGTCAGCGCGTACGATCCGCTGAGCCCGCTCAGGGCGATCCCGAGCCCGCCGAGAATCGTGCTCACCCACAGCAGCCAGGGCATGGCCCACCGGTCGGTGAGCGCGCCGAACAACGGCTGCGCCACCGAGGACAGCAGGGACGCGGCGAGCACGATGCCCGAGGCCGCGGCGTAGGTGTAGGCGCGCTCGGCGACGAAGAACGGGACGAGCGAGGCCACGGCGCCCTGGTAGACGTCCACGCAGGCATGGCCGACCGACAGCAGGATGATGGGTTTGTTCCTCGGCATTGCGCCATGGTCGCCGCTGGGGTGGTTGTCGCGCTTTCGATAAGCTGCCAACCAATGACGAAAGTCCGCCACATGCCGGTCGCGCCGACCCGCAGCCAATGGCTGGCGTCCGGAGCCGGCATCGACGCGCACCGCCACGACGACCACCAGATCGTCTACGCCGGCCGCGGAGTGGTGGCCGTCACGACCGGTGCGGGCTCGTGGATCGCGCCGGCCACCCGCGCCGTCTGGGTGCCGGCCGGCACGGTGCACGCGCACCAGGCCCACGGCGAACTCGAACTGCACCTGGTCGGCCTGCCCGCGGCCGACAACCCGCTCGGCCTGGACGAGCCGACCGTGCTGTCCGTCGGTCCACTGCTGCGCGAGCTGATCCTCGCCTACACCCGCGACCCGCACGACAACAGCCCCGAACACGAGCGTCTACGGGCCGTACTGCTCGACCAGTTGCGCGCCTCGCCTCAGCAGCCGCTGTACCTGCCCACCCCCACCGCCCCGCAGCTCCGGGAGCTGTGCGAGATCCTGCGAAACGACCCGGCCGACAACCGCACCCTGGCCGCACTGGGCGAGCAGGTCGGCGCGAGCAGCCGGACGCTGTCGCGCCTCTTCAGGTCCGACCTCGGCATGACCTTTCCGCAGTGGCGCACCCAACTGCGCCTCTACCACGCTCTGATCCTGCTGGCAGAGAACACCCCCGTGACCGCCGTGGCACACGCGTGCGGCTGGTCGTCCGCCAGCGCCTTCATCGACGTCTTCCGCCGCACGTTCGGATGCACGCCAGGAGCGCACCGAGCATCCGACCAAAGGCCCGCACCGTAAACCGAACCTTGCCGGCCGGCGGCGGCAGCCCTTCGCCCAAGCGGAAGCGCCGAGCCCCGATGCCCGCACCCACGAGACACCGCGTGCTCGGTGTACACGTGCGTTCGGGCACCCGCACCCGCACCACCTGCGGCGCCGTCGTGCCGTCCGTCGCCGCGACCAACGGCCGATCCGACCGCCCCGCCCCCGGCAACACCCCCACCGGAACGGCGGGCCGGTGCGGAGCGCCACTCCCACTGGGCGTCGCCGTGTCGACGGCGACCATGACGGCCGTCAAGCGGATCTCGGAGCCTCTGGTTTTCCTGGGGCGGGCGACACTCCGCTCGCATTGCGTCAGGCGGTGCGTTGGGGCGTTGGGGCGTTGGGGCCGCACGAAACGGGACTCTGCGCGTGGTCGGAGCGCGCCAGGTGGCAAGGCGTCCAAGCCGCGCCGTCCAACAGACAGAACACGCGTGCGCTCAATCACTCACCGAGTGGACGGCCTCCCCAGAACTGGTCGGGGACTGCAGCGGCTGATTCTGACGCGCTGGAATCGGGGACCGGTCGCAGTGCGCTCGCCCGGTCAGCGCCCGCACCGCGAATGAACGCCCTGTCAACCCCGAAGCCTGTCGATCGGGTCAAGAACGGGGTGAAGATCCATACTGGCTAACTGCGCCGGGTCGCCGTCCGCGATCCCGGCCGCCAGCACCCCACGACAACACCGACAGGGCACTGGTCCACAGACAGTTCCGCCGACGCGATCCTGACCAAACACGAGGTCTCGATGCCGAGCTGAGGGTCGCCTCCCCTCGTCGGGTTGACGTCCTGTAAAAGCGCCGGACGCTGACGGCTTTGCCGCCGCCTCGTCCCTGAGCTTCGGCTGGTAGATGGACGCTCACCTCTCGCAGGGCGCGGTTGAGGACATGGATGGAACCGTTGCTTCCTGGATGCGTCTAACCGGCCGTGCCTCTGGCAACCGGATTGCGATTGTTTGCCCGAGTGTTGTCGGTGATGGCGGTGGTGCTCCTCGGGGGCATCATGACGCCGAGGCAAGCCTGTGCGTGCAGTTGTGCGGCCGTCTCCGAGAGAGAAGCGTTCAGAAATGCCGATGTGGTGTTCACTGGGCGGCTCGTCGACCGCGTCCGACCCCTGAGGCTGTTCAACGGCTCTGATGATCCAGTGACACTCGTCTTCGATGTGGAGGCGGTCAATAAAGGGGAAGCCGCGCGCCGGCAGAGCGTGGTGACCGCATCCTCCGAAGGCAGTTGCGGGATCGACGCCCAGAAGGGGCGGAAGTACCTGGTGTTCGCCGATCGTGTTGATGGCAGGTTGCGGTCTGACCTGTGCGGCGGCACCCGCCAGGCCGGCAAGCCGCTTGCGGTGCCGTCTGCGCCGGGTCGGCCACCCACGCCTGGCGAGGACGTTGAGGACAGTGATGACCTCGCTCTCTTGTTCGCTGTAGGGGCGGCCATCGTGGGTGGCCTTGTAGTGGCCCTGCTTCGTCTGCGTCGGCGATGAGTTCACCACCGCCCCGCGCGGCCTGCTGAGGACTCGCCGCGTTCACCAAGGAGACGTGCCGGACCGGGCGCGGACGTGGAACGGACGACGGTGGTCTTCGGGTGGTGTGCAACGACACACCGCCGTGGTCGCCAAACGCGACGGCGGTGCCTCCCGCGGCCCGGTGATGGTGGACGTGTCTGGTATCGGGCACCCACGAATGCAGACAGCGCGTGGCCGGGCGGGCACTGATCCTCCTCCCGGTCGGCGCACGGACTCGCGCCGGAAGACGCTGCTTTCGACGCCGTCCACGGCCACTCCCCGGCAAACCCTCAACGTTGCGGTTCGTCCAGCCATGCGTCGGGGCAACCGGTCCAGGATGTCGGCGATGAGATCGCCCTTGTGGTCGATGGGAGTCAGCGGGAGCAGTGCAATCGCCTCATCGGCGATCTTCATCTTCATGCCGATCCGCGGTAGCAGCCTCGCCTCTTCGCCAGCGCGCACCGCGGCCTTGATGGTCTCGACCCCGACCTGCTATGCCGCCGAAGATGATGAGTATCGTCCCCGGCTCACGCTCGTCCAATGTCCCGTGGCGGTAGGCGCTGAGCGGGAAAGCCGTTCGCGGACCACTATGGGGCCGGCATGACGCTTCACCTGCGCACAGATCGCCGTTGGCGACTCCTCTGCCCAGCCGCACTGGGCCCTGCCCGCATTTACCGAGCGGTGGCTCCGCTGGGGTGCGTGGCCCGTCCACCCTGGCGCTGCGCGTGGACGCCCATCGCGACCGCTTGGCCAGGCGCGAAGATCGCCGGAACAGGCCGCCGTCCAGCGACTCCAGCCAGGTCGCGGTGCTCCGCCACGGGCCCGCCACCAGCCCGCCACGAACAACGCGGCGAACGCTGGCCCAGCCTTGATCGCGCCGTAGACGTAGTCGTCCGTTCGCGGTCGGTGAGCAGGTTCAGCTCGACGGCGGGCGGGGGCCAACGACGCCCGTCCGGCTCCGGCACCAGCCCGTTGTGCTCCTGGAAGGCGTGCGCCTCCTCGCGCATCCACTGGATGCTGGTGCCGCCCGCGCTGGTGGCCCCGGCGTTCCTAGTGTCAGGCCCGCCAGGGCAGCCGAGTCCTCCAGTAGCCGTCCAGCGTCGCTGGCAGTGCCCGCACCGCTTTCCACAGTGCGAGGGGATGGCCGCCCAAGGGGCCGCGCGTGCTCACCAGGGCGGCCGGGGCCTCCACCAGCTGTCCGGCGTCGCTGGCAGTGCCCGCACTGCCTTCCACAGTGCGAGGGGATGGCCGCCCAAGGGGCCGCGCGTGCTCACCAGGGCGGCCGGGGCCTCCACCAGCTGTCCGGCGTCGCTGGCAGTCCCCGCACCGCCTTCCACAGCGCGGGTGGGATGGACCTACCAGGGGGCCGCGCGTGCTTGCCGGGGTGGCCGGGGGCTTCCGGCAGTTGTCCGGCGTCGTTGGCAGTGCCCGCACGGCCTTCCACAGTGCGAGGGGATGGCCGCCCGGGGGTCGCGCGTGCTTGCCGGGGTGGCCGGGGGCCTCCGGTAGTTGTCCGGCGTCGCTGGCAGTCCCCGCAGCTGCGCCAGCACCACTTCCACAACGCGGGTCGGATGGCAGAGCAGGGGCCGCGCGTGCTCGCCAGGTAGCCCAAGAACCGGGAACACGGGCGGCGTCCCCCTGCTGCCGCCGTTGGGCTGCTGGTTTCGGTTGGGTCGGGGTGCTTTCCTGCGTTCGCGTCGCCCCGGGCTGGAGAGCGGGGTCGTCAACGCGCAGGAGGCGGTGCGGGCGGCGGCTCAGGCGCAAGACGCTTGCCGAGGAGCTTGAGTCGCTTTCAGATCGGCGCCGGCGGGCGAAAACGTCCCGGCGGTGCAAAACAGTACAGGCGTGTCACTGTGCACGAGGATGAATGCCCTCTGTCGATATGAATGGCGGGCAGTGCAGGTTCGTCACAGAGAGGAACTATTGACAGGGGGAATCTCCATATCCGGTGCCCGTCCACGTCAGTGGCCATCCCTGTGGAGATGCCCAAAAGGCGGTGACCCCGGCGGCGGGATGCCGCAGGGGTCACCGTGCGAGGGGGTGGACTTACGGTTTGCCGGATCAGCCGGATCCGGGGATCACGGTTGCGTGAAGACGTACGTGACGCTGACGGTCACGTTGCTCGCGCACAGGAGACCCGATCCTGTGACGGGCTGGTTGGTGAAGGTGACCGTGGCCGGGGGAGCGGTGCCGGTGTAGGGGCCGCTCAGGTTGCCGGTGTAGGTGCAGCCGAGAGCGGTCATCTTGAAGCCGTTGATCTTGGTGGTGCCGCTGGTGAAGCTTCCGCTCCACGGGAAGCCGGTGGGGGTGACCGTGACACCGCATCCGGTGGCGTTGGCCCCCGTGACGGAGAACGCGCCGGTGTTGGTCATGGAGCCGCTCAGGGTGGAGCCGCTGCAGGTGGCGACAGTGGTGCCGCCCACCTTGACCACCAGGCTGTTGGAGTTGGCCTTGGCCGTGAACGGACCGTTGGTCCAGCTGTCGGCCGAGGCGGCGGTGGCCGTCAACGCGACGGCGGCGGCGGAGGTCGCGGTGATCGCGGCCAGCTTCGTTACGCGAGACATGCGTCTCTCTTTCTGGAGTGGGCGCGTGAAACACCCGGGTGGGATGGTCGGCCAAGCCGACGGATGTTCGGTTTCGCCCATGTCGCTGGGCGCCGTTGGGTCCCGCGCGCCTCGGGACCGATTGCTGTCGTGGTCGGCTGTTGCGGTCAAAGTCTTCGGGGGTCTGGCGCCTCCTTTGCGTCGCCGATCTGGATTCGCAACGAAAGTAAGCCTCGCTCGGCGCGCTCATCAATACACAAGCGCTAGCTTGGTATGGCCGGATTGTGACACCGATCACATTCGCAGGGATCGTCCTACTCGGTGGCATCCGCGTCCCGGCGCCGGGAGCAGGGGAGACGCGGCGAACCGACGGCTCGGCTTCACCGACCGGATCCGGGTAAGCCCTGCTGCCGTGCCCCGCTCGAACGACCACGCGGTGTTGCGCACGATCCTGTCGGCGCGCTGTCTGCATCGGTCTGTGGCCGCCACAGGCTCGCAACGCCACGTCGGATCCTGCGGGCCACGGGAGCTCGTCGATGCCGTTGACCTGCCGCTTTGAGAGGGCGTCGGCGTGACAGTGCCCGGCGGCGCAAGGTCCGCGAGTCCCATGCCGCGACGTGCACACCGAGGAGGTCTGCGGCGGCGGTCCCGCTGCTGGACGAGCACGCCGGGCACACGCTGCTGCTGGACGACCTGAACACTTTGCGCGGACGACCGCTTGACGCCTCGGCTCTGTGAGGCGGGGGCCTTCCCCTTTCGCCAAGAGCGGGGCCGGTCGCCGCCGACCCAGGCTCACAGAATGCAGCACTCCCACGACCGCCGTCCCGCCCGTCCGCCACCTGAGCCACCAGCGCCCAAACCACCGCCAAACCCACCGGCATCAGCAGCACCGGCCACCCCGCACACCGACACCGGAATGAGCTGCGGCAAGAACGAAACCGCGAATTCCCCGCCTTCGGATTCGCCACATTGGGATCAACCCCAGGCGGAAAGAGTTCGGTGCAGGGGGCGGAGTGTGAGAACCAGGCAGAGTCGGCGTACTTTCGCCGTCATGGAGGGCAAAGAGGCTCGGGAGGTCCGACTGTTCTGCGACGGTGGCGGGGGCGCGTGCGGCGATGACCGTCGTTGACCCTGGCCAGGCGGCCGGGTGGGCGGGCACGGCCCGCCTGGAGCCGGGAATGCTGTCCTTCGCCGGTCGTCTTGGCGGCACCGCGGCGCACGCCCACGCCGCGGTGCAGGTCGTGACGCTCACCGCCGGCACGGTCGTGTTCAGGGACCGCTACGGCGGCCGTCAGCGGGCGGCCGCGGCGATCATTCCGGCCGGGGTGGTGCACGCGGTCGAGGCCCCGAACCCCGTCGACGGGCAGGCGTACGGGACGACGTGTTACCTGGACCCGGCCGGGAGGGCCGCGGCCGCCGTGGCGGCCCGGGTGCGGGCGGCAGGTGATCGGCATCAGGTGAGCGCATGGATCGCCGCCGCAGCCGACACATCCGCCGACCAGCTTCTTGTCATGTCGCACGACCTTGGCGCCCAGGTCACGCGGGCCGGGCTGCATCCGGCGGTGGCCGCCGTCCTGGCCTCGGCGTCCCAGCGGCCGCCGGATCCGGGCGGCCCCGCGCTTCCCGCCTCGCTGACCGAGGCCGCCACGGCGGTCGGATTGTCGGCCACCCGGCTGGGGCACCTGTTCACCGAACAGCTCGGACTGCCCTACACCGCCTGGCGGCGCTGGGTCCGCCTCCAGCACGCCATGGCGGCCGTGCAAGAGGGCGCCACCCTCACCCACGCCGCACACGCCGCCGGGTTCACCGACAGCGCCCACCTGACCCGGGTGTGCCGCGCCATGTTCGGCATCACCCCCACTCAGGCGGCCCGCGCCGCCGGATGGCATCCGCACCGACGCCGCCAGTGGCCCGGCCAGCAGCTCCGATGACACCGTGAGCCCTGCCCGGTTCTCCGGCGATCCGTTGCCGGCCCCGTGGTCAGCCGATTCGTACAAGGCCCGGCGTCCTGATCCGGGCGAAGCTGGCCGCCATGAGCACGACCACGAACACCACGACAGTGACCACCACCACTAGTTCGCCGATCACGCGGGCGGTGCGGACGACGGTGCGTTACGGGTACGCCCCGGCGATGCTGCTGGGCGTCAACGGCGCCGCCATAGCACTGACCAGTGCCGGGGCCACCCACGGCACCGGGAAGGTCTGGCTGCTGGCGCTGCTGGCCGCCGCCATCGCCGCCTCGTTCGCGGCCGAACGTCTGCTGCCCTACGCACCGGACTGGAACCGCTCACTGGGGGACGCGGGCCGCGACACCGCGCACACCCTGGTCAACGAGACGCTCGTCTTGGGCAGCGTCGCAGCCATCCCCGCGCTGGCCGCCGTCGTCACGATCGTCGACATCTGGCCACACGCCTGGCCGATATGGGCACAGGTGCTGGCGGCCGTCCTTGCCGCCGACGCCGGGATCACCCTGGTGCACTACGCCAGCCACAAGATCGGCGTGCTGTGGCGCTTCCACGCCGTCCACCACTCGGTGAAACGCTTCTACGGCCTCAACGGGCTGATGAAGCACCCGCTCCACCAGACCATCGAGATGACCGCCGGTGTCACCCCGCTCCTGCTGGCCGGACTGCCCGTCGACGTGGCCTCCGCGCTCGCCCTGGCCGTGGCGGTGCAGTTGCTCCTCCAGCACTCCAACGCCGACTACCGCATCGGCCCGGCCAAGCACGTCCTGGCGCTCAACGAGGGCCACCGTTTCCACCATCTCAAGTGGGCCGGCGTCGGTGACGTCAACTTCGGCCTGTTCACCCTGATCTGGGACCACCTGCTGCGCACCTACTCCTACGACGGCGCCCGCCGCTTCACCTCCGACGATCTGGGCATGGCCGCCAAACCCCACTATCCGGTGCGCTACCTGGCCCAGCTCGCCGAACCCTTCAAGCCCACCGGCGCCTGCACCACCAGTCCCGCAACCGGCCACAGCACCGGGCAGCCGTCAACCGCCGGTTGAGGTGATCGGCCGCCTAACAAGGATTGCCGTAATGGACGACATCGCCGACGACGCCCACCAGCCTGTCCACGCCACCACGGCACGCTCACCCATGCCGCAGCGGCCATTTGTTCGCCGCGCCGGTGCCCGACAACATCCGGCTGGGGTACCGGACACCAGTGCTGAACGGGTCCGCGCGGCGGCGGTGTCATTGCAACTGGCGCGACGGGACCATCGGCTGCGGGCAAGCCGACACTGCTGGCGGTGCTGGTGACGCCGGAGTCGGGGCGAGCGCTGGTGGACGGTGTTCCGCTGGACGAGATGGACCTGGCGGCGTGGCGGCGCGGCTGAGGTGGGCGCCCCCCCGGGGCACGGCCAGGCACTCGTGGGGCTGCAGTGCGTCCGGGCAAGGGCATGGCGAGCGGCGCGAGACCGTCCGCGCGGTGAAAGTCGCCTGAACTGCAGTAGGCCGCAACCCGCGTAGTCACGGTGCTTCGTGGGCCCGGCGAACCAACGCGTCCACTGATCCTCAGCGCCGTCGACCACCAGCACGAATGGCTTGATCATGAAGACCACCGCGATGAGTTCTGTCTTGCAGCGCCTGTGCGAGTGTCGGCGCGGCACCCAGCCGTAAGTCACGGCTCGCCGACGATGGGTGCGGGAACCCGATGACGTGGCGTATCGAGCGCGCGATGGCGGGGCGGGCGCGGCTGAGGTGGGCGCCCCCGGGCACGGCCAGGGGAATCGTGGGGCTGTGGTGCGTCGGGGCAAGGGTATGGCGAGCGGCGCGAGGCCGTCCGCGCGGTGAAAGTCCGCCTGGACGGCAGTCGGCCGCAACCCGAGTCGTCACGACGCGCTTCGTGAGCCCGGTGAACCACTGCGTCCACCGATCCCCAAGGCCGTCCGCCACCAGTACGAACGGCTGATCACGACGCCCACCGCGAGGAGTTCTGTCCTGCAGCGCCTGTGCAAGTGTCGGTCGTGGCGTATCGAGCGCGCGATGGCGGGGCGGGCGCGGCTGAGGTGGGCGCCCTCAGGGACCACTGCGGGAAGTTCGTGTCCGGCAGCGCCTGTGCGATTGCTGGCGCGGCACTCGGCCGTAAGCCACGTGAAAGTCGCCTGGACGGAAGTTGGCCGCAACCCGTGTCGTCACGACGCTTCGTGGGCCCGGTGAACCAGCGCGTCCACCGATCCTCAAGGCCGTCCACCACCAGCACGAACGGTTCGACATGAAGACCACCGCGAGGAGTTCGTGTCCTGCAGCGCCTGTGCGAATGTCGGCGCGGCACCCGGCCGTATACACGGCTCGCCAAGGGGGGTGGCCGGGCGGGAACCCGATGACGTGGCGTGTCGAGTGCGCGACGGCGTCGCCACCGCCAAACCCTTGAACACCGGGCGCCCCGCGGGCTCCGACGCCAGAACGAACTGCGGCAAGAACGACACCGTGAACACTCATCACCCGCGGCCTCACGATTCAACACCTCCACCCCGCCCCGGACAGCTCCGCGCAGGCCACCATCAGGCCCGCCGCCCGTCGTGGCGATCTCAGCGCGTGGGCGGGAAGGCCGTCGTGCCCGGCGGAACAGGTGAGCAGACTGGTCAGGATTCGAGAAGCGCAGGGCACGGAGCCGCGCCTAACGTAAGTGCGGCTGAAACACGGCGGCCCCGCTGACCAGCCCGAACACCTTGATCTTGGGGCCTCCCGCTTCATCCCGACGTTCGACAAGACCGGGTCTGCGCGACCCGCGACTTCAGGAGTGACCATGACCGGCTCTTCCACCCAGGGAATCAAGACCGTGCTGCATCCCGTGTCCGACCTCGAGAAGGCCAAGGAGGTGTACGCCGCCCTGCTCGGCATCCAGCCGCAGACCGACGGGTCCTACTACGTCGGCTTCGACGCCGAGGGCCAGCACATCGGCCTCGTGCCGGGCGGTGGGCCGCAGGGCCTGACCTCCCCGGTGGCCTACTGGCACGTGTCCGACATCGAGGCGAAGCTGGCCGAGCTGACCGCCGCGGGCGCCACCATCAAGGATCCCGCGAGCGACGTCGGCGGCGGCCGCCTGGTGGCCACCGTCACCGACCCCGACGGCAATGTCCTCGGGCTCATTCAGGACCGCTGACCGCCGCGCCCCGCTCCCGCGCTCAGCGTCGCCGCGACACGAAGCATCGGCGCGTCCACAACACGGACGTCTAGGAGCCAGCGCCTTGCCAGGACAGTGCGCCGTACCTGGTGCCGCCTTCGACTGGACGGTGAGGTGCCGCTGCTGGCCAAGGCGCAACGTGTCCGTGACCGAGGGTGAGGTCGAGATCCTCGAGATCGGCGCGCTGCCGCCGGAGCGGGGCGACCGCTCGTCAGGCGCACCAGCTTCAACCTGCGTACGCCCGCCACGCCGTACTGGTAGGTTCCGCGTCTCCTCGCGCCGCACTCAGGCGTGGCGCGAGGAGACGAGAGGCCCGGCCGCGAGCTGATGTGCGACAACCGCTCGTGGGCCTGGCGCCTCCTCCGCGCTTGCCGCATCGGCGGGCCCCAGCGGCTCCATCAGCCAAACGCGGTCGGCTGGCGTCGCCAGACGGACGTCGCAGGACCGGGCGCATCATCCCGGCCGACATCGCCGATCAGTAGAGGTGGACTGTCGCCACTACCGCCCCGACCAAGGGCCCACCAGACGTACTTCTCGAAGCTGGTCAGATTGCACCAAGCGGCGCCGACGGAACCGGGAAGGCGGCCCCGGGCGGATGGAAACACGGTCACTGACGGCCCTGGAAAAGGGCCGCGCAGTCGTCTGTGCTGCATGTTGCTGACGGCCACGATTTGATCAGCGTGCTCGCGCTGTGTGGACGACTTTGAGGGCGTCAGTGTCGAGAGCCGAAGGGCCAGCTGAAAGGGAACCGGGAAGGTGGCCCGCGGGCGGCTGGGAACACGGTTAGCGATGGCTCCTGGGAAAGGGCCGCGCTGTCGTCTGTGCTGCATGTTGCTGACAGCCTCGATTTGATCAGCGTGCTCGCGCTGTGTGGACGATTTTAAAGGCGTCAGTGTCGAGAGCCGAAGGGTCGGCTGGCGTCTCTTAAACGTCGGCGAGGTACGTACGTCGGCCGTGTACGCCCTGCACAAGCTCGACGGCGTCGGGCGCCCTCAACGAGTCGATCACCGGCCTAACCTGGCCGACGTCGAGCAGTTGATCGGCCTGCTCGACCGGCTCGCCGACCTCGGCAAGTCGGTCTTCGTCCTCGAGCGCCACCGGGCGGTCATGGCCGGACTGGACCACCGGCGCCGGCGCTGGCTGGATCGTCGTCCAGGGCCCCCGCCGACCTTGTCGCTGAGCGCTTCACCTTACCGGCGAACGCCTCGCGACCTTATGGCGGCGCCTGACCGAGGCCCTCGCGCAGACGTGGAGAGCAGTTTTCGTAGCTGACCAGCGACCTGCCACGGACGCGGTGCTCACGCGACCTCGCGCCGCTGCGTCGTGTCCGGCGACCGGATCGGCCCGCGGCCGCCGGAGGCTGAGGGGCTCGTTCGTAACGCGCAATGTCGGCTAGGTGCCCAGCATGAGTTTTTGGTTTGCCCTTTGGCGAGTCGCCGTCCTGGGGGCTTCCACGGCTGGAACGGGCAAGCAGAGCGATCAGGATTCGAGAAGCGCCGGTCAGCGAGCCGCACCTAGCGTGACTGCCATGGACATCACCATTCACGCGAGCTTCCTCCCGCATGACGACCCGGACGCGTCCCTGGCCTTTTATCGCGACGTCCTCGGCTTCGAGGTCCGCAACGACGTCGGATACGACGGGATGCGCTGGATCACGGTCGGTCCCGCTGGTCAGCCTGACACGTCCATCGTCTTGGAGCCCCCGGCCGCCGACCTGGGCATCACCGACGACGAACGCCGCACCATCGCCGAGATGATGGCCAAGGGCACCTACGCCGGCATTCTCCTGGCCACCGCCGACCTCGACGGTATCTTCGAGCGGCTGCGGGCCGGCGGCGCCGAGATCGTCCACGAGCCGACCGAGCAGCCGTACGGCGTTCGTGACTGCGCCGTCCGTGATCCCGCGGGCAACCTGATCCGCATCAACGAACTCCGCTGAGCCGCCCGGCGAGGCGCAGGCCCGACCGACAGTCGAGACGAGATCGGGCTCAGGTGCAATTCACCGGGCGCCCCATGGTGCCCAAGGAGGCCTAGCCGAGAGTGAATGGGAGATTTAGACGCCGTTTCATTTGGCGAGTTGGCGGCCGCCTTAGCCCAGTGCAAGTTATGTGTTTTGTCCGACATACCGTGCCGGGTGCTCGCATCCGATGCGGACACGGGGCGCTCGACCGGTGCCCTGCCGTATCCAACCGTGCCGTATTCGCCGGAGCGTACACGGCGGTCGATCGCTTACCCATTGGGCTGGCCAGGTGGACTCCTCTGGGATTACCCGGCGACGTCCAACTCCTCGTCGGACGGGACTGGCTGACGGCAACGCCGTTCACGGAAGCCAGACCCCGTCCCCGTGACGATCCTCCGCTCCACACAGAAGGCCCAGGCCGGGGGACATGTCTCCCAGGCCTGGGCCTTCATCGTTTCCGGCCCGTCATCACCGACGGGTCATCGGAACGAGCAGTGGGTCAGGCGAAGGTGTCGGCGATGATGATCTGCCCGTCGCGGATGACCCATTTCTGGTTGGGGTGGTTCAGGCAGCTCCAGAGCCGGACGTTGGTGTTGTTGGCGCGGCTGTTGGTGGCGTCCAGGCACACCGGGTTGGAGGCCAGGGTGTCGGCGATGATGATCTGCCCGTCGCGGATGACCCATTTCTGGTTGGGGTGGTTCAGGCAGCTCCAGAGCCGGACGTTGGTGTTATTGGCGCGGCTGTTGGTCGCGTCCAGGCACACCGGGTTCGCGGCCGCGCGCTGGGGAGTGGAGGTGGAGGCCGCGGCGGCCGCCGGGCCGCTGGCCATCGCGGCGAAGGCCAGGACCAGGCCGGTCAGTGCAAGATGCTTGATCACGGGAGCTACCTCTCGGGTGTCTTGGAGCCGGGGTCCTCAGGTTTATCACTCAAGGTGAGTGTGTTGCTGCATACCGTCATGGCCGGTTTCTTGTCACCGCCGGTTCCGCCGCAGCCGCCAGTCGTAGCACAGCTTCGACGGCCAAGTGGACGAGCACGGTTACGAAACTCCAGGTCAACGGCCCCTGATGTGCGTCAAAGTGCGCGCCGGGCCGTCGACGACCCAGCCGACATCCGGGGACGGTGAGCACGCTGCGCGGCTTGGGCGCCGAGCCCGTCATAGCGGGTCTGCTGCTGGGGTGTTGAGGGTCAGTGGCTGGGATTTGTGGCGTGGGATGTGAGGCGTTCCCAGTTGCGGTGGGCGATGTCGGCTTTTTGTTCGGCGGTGAATGGGGCGTTCTCCAGGAAGGAGCGGGCGACGCCGCCGCTGGTGTCTACGAAGGGGAAGCCGCCGGGGCGGGAGCCGTAGGTGAAGGGGTAGTCGGTGGAGTACAGCATCCGTTCGGTCCCTACGACTTCTGCTGTCCAGCGGAGGTAGCGGGGGCTGACGGTGCCGCTTCCGGCGACCCAGAAGTTCTGCTTGAAGTAGTCGGCGAGCGGGCGGGCCAGGCCACCGGCGTCGGCGAAGTAACCGGTGTGGTCGAGATAGAAGAGCACGACCTCTCCCCAGTGACCAGCGATCACCTGGAGTTCGGGGTATCGGTCGAAGACGCCGGAGAAGATCATTCTCAGGTACTGCACGCCCAGGTCGTAGTACCAGCCGATCGCAGGCCCTGCCAGTGCGGTCCCGATGGGACCGATGTTCGAGTAGTAGGCGTCTACCACCGCCTGCACGGGCATCTGCGGGTGGAAGTGGAGGGGAACCTGCAGCCGCTCGGCAGCGGCGTAAAGCTCGTCGTACACGGGGTCGTCGGCCAGTTTGGATCCGGTGCGTCCGTAGAGCATGGCGCCCGGGAAGCCCAGTTCGGTGACCGCCCGCTCCAGTTCGGCGGCCGCGGCCGACGGCGACTGCGTCGGGATCGCCGCGAACGCCTGGAAGCGGTCGGGGTTGCCGGCCACGATCTCCGCGAGCTGGTCGTTGGTGTCGCGGGCCACGGCGATCGCATCTGGGGCAGGCAGGTTCTGCACACCCGGTGACGAGATGGACAGCACTGCCACGTCGACTCCCTGGTCGTCCATGTGCGCCAGCCTCGTGTCCGCGGTGTCGCGCAGTCGCTGGGCGACGGGGCTGTCGCCGAACCCGAGGTTCGGCAGTTCCGGTACTCCGGCCCGCGCCCAGGCCTCCATGACCGTGGGCAGGACGACGTGTTCCTCCAGCGCGATGATCCGCAGTCGGTGGGACATGCACCGCTCCTCAGGGCCTGTATCAATGGAAACGATTTGACTGTATCACTGATACAAACAGTGGAACCATGAATGCTGTATCGTCGCTACATGACACAACGTCCGCATGGTGGGAGCCGCGCCGCCGACGCCGCGACGCTGGGCCGCGAACAGACCCGGCAGCGGGTCATCGAGGCCGCCATCGGACTGCTGGCGCGCGGGGGGCGCGACGCGGTCACCACCCGCGCGGTCGCTGATGCGGCGGGCCTGCGGCCGCCGGCCATCTACCGACTGTTCGGCGACAAGGACGGGCTGCTCGACGCGGTGGCCGAACACGGTTTCGCCGCGTTTCTCGCCACCAAGCACGTCGCCCCCGACCCAGCGGACCCCATCGAGGACCTGAGAGCCGGATGGGACGCCGCGGTCGAGTTCGGGTTGGCCAATCCCGCGCTGTACACACTCATGTACAGCGAACCCACGAGGACGAACTCGGCCGCCTTCCGGGCCGGAATGGAAATCCTGATGGGGCGTATCCGGCGCCTCGCCGCCCACGGCTTGCTTCGGGTCGACGAGGAACTCGCGGCCCAGATCGTCCATGCGACGGGGCGCGGCGCAGTGCTCACCTGGCTGTCCCTGTCCGAGGACCGGCGCGACCCGGCCCTGTTGACCACGCTGCGGGAATCCATGGTCGCCGCTGTCACCAACCAGCAGCCTGCCGTGCGGGACACGGGCCCGGCAGGCGCCGCCCGTGCCTTGCGCGCCGCGCTGCCCGAACAGACGACTCTCAGCAGCGCCGAACAGCAGCTCCTGGGGGAGTGGCTGGACCGCCTTGCCGCCGCCGGTTGAGATGTCGGCGCCCCGCCCGCCCAACGGCTTTCCATATGGCCCATGTGGCGTCGGTCAGCTGGTGACGACGACCCACGTCCTGCATGATCCACACGCGCGACCAGCCTGCCGCCACTTCTACGCACTCACTTTCCCACTGCGGCCCTCCTCGGCTACGGCCGACCGATGACCTTTGCGATGGGCAGGCTCTGGGCCGGCGCCTTGGTCGTGGCGTAGCCGTGGTTCACGTTCTCTCGATGGTCGCTGGCGGCGCACCGATAGGCCGGCCAGGCTGTCGCGGGGGGCGGTCAATGGCACATATCTGGTGGTTTGAAGAGAGTGCCGGGGGGATTCGACTCTCGTCAGCAGGCTGGGCCTGTTGCCGCGACGGGCTTTCGCCAAGGGACGCGCGGATGGCGATGAGGACGGTGTCGGCTTCTGCGTGGGCGGTCTGCGACGGCGAGGGCGAGCCCCGTCAAGAGGTCCACGTTTCTTTTGAGGGTGGCGGTCTCTGTTGACGGCGAAGCCAAGTGGGGGCGGCTACTCCGGTGCACTTCACCGGCGTGGACGGCTTCCTGTGGGAGGTGGCTTCCGTGTGACGAGAGACGAGCCGTCACCCGGCTCGCCAGGTCGGTCATCTGGGGCGATATGGACGGTCAGGGCTGGGGCGGTACGTGCTGCGGTACCGCCCCAGCCGTCACGCGGGACTCCTACCGGTCAGCCGCGGCGCCACTTCTGGTTGGCGCCGCCGTTGCACTCCCACAACTGCAGGGCAGCGCCGTCGTTGCCGTTCCAATCCTTGATGTCGACGCACTTGTTCGCCTGCGGATTCACGAGATCGCCGGCCCCGCTCAGCACGAACTGCTGCGCCGGGTTTCCGCTGCAGTTCGCGATCTGGATCACTGCGCCGTTGTCCCGCGAGCCCCAGGCCACGTCCATGCACTTGTCGTTCTGCGTGCGCAGCGTGCCGCCGGTGAAGGTCCACCGCTGCGCGGCGGTGCCGTTGCACGTGTACGTCTGCAGCGGCACGCCGTCGCTGAAGTTGGCGCCGGGCACGTCGATGCACTTGTTGTTCCAGTTGCTCACCAGCGCACTGGTGTCACCGCCGGGGGAGCCGCCCGCACCGAACGGGGTCAGCGTGATGGAGGCCGAGCGCGGGTCACCGTCGTGCACCAGCGACTCGAAGTTGCCGACGTCGTCGAAGGGGAACCCGTACGCCTTGCCGTCCACCATGTTGGCGTGGATGATCCGCGAGTAGTGGTTGGTCAGCGAGCCGCGGTAGAACTCGGCCGGGTCGTAGCTGGGCTGGGTGTCGATGGTGCCGAGCGTGGAGCGGTGCAGCGCCGCGCAGACCGTGCGGGCGATCGGGCCCTGGACCTGGTCGTTGGGTGCGAAGAGGGCGCCGCTGCAGCCCCACACGTCCGCGGTGCTCGGCTTGTTGATCGAGTGGACCTGCCTGCCGGAGGCGTCGGTGAAGTTCATGACGTTCCCGGACGTACGGCCGAAGTACTTGACGTTCGGCTGGTCCCGGAACGGCACGACGGTCAGGGTCTTGCCGGTGTAGGCGTTCCACGCGCTGTCGATGTAGGGGGCGAGGTAGTTCCTGTCGAACAGCCCGGCGTCGGCGGCCTTGCCGGGGGCCAGCACCCGGAGCACCGTGCCGTCGTTGCGCGTGTGGACCGTGTTCGCCCAGCCGGGCTGCGCCTTGATGGCGTTGATCACCTTGTCCCGGCCGTTGTCGACCAGGTCGCCGGTCCGCTTGGTCACCCCGTTGGCGCCGGTCACGCTGACGGCGTGCGGGATCGCGAACATGTCGACCTGTGTGCTGTTGAGCCACAGGCCCGCGTCGTCGTAGGTGAACTCGCTCCAGTCGAAGAGGATGTCGCGGTTGGGGTCCCCGGCCGCCCACGGCGCGGGCTGCACCAGGCCGTCCGGGGTGAGGAAGAACTTGAGCTTCTCCCCGATGGAGAAGTACACCCGGGCCGACAGGAAGCGCGGGAAGTAGATGGTCGTGCGGCCGCCGTTGGCCGGGCCGGGGATGGACACGTCGGGCGCCGGCGACGGCGGCAGCGAGCCGGCCGGCCAGGGAGAGAACGCCCCGCTCTGGTTCACGTAGCCCAGCCGGCCGCCGGGGCGGGTGTCCTTGCCGAGGACGTAGAGGTAGACCGGTTCGCTGCGCCCGGTGTTGTTGGTGACCGTGACGGGCAGCAGGTCCGGTCCGGTCGCGTGCGCCTGCGTCGTCCCCGTCGCGACGGTGACCGACACCGTGACCGTGGCCGCGGCCAGCCAGGTGAGCAGTCTCCGGCCGGCGGACCTCAACGTCCCTGTCATGAGGGATCTCTTCACTTTCTGTGACATGGCGGGCCTCCATGAGAATCGTGGGGGCGATGTGTGCGGCACCGCCCCCGGCCGTCATGACGGACTCGTACGGTCAGCCGCGGCGCCACTTCTGGTTGGCGCCGCCGGAGCACTCCCAGAGCTGGAGCGGGGTGCCGGCACCGCCCCAGTCGGTGACGTCCACGCACTTGTTGGCCTGCGGGTTGACCAGATCGCCGGCGCCGCTGAGGACGAACTGCTGCGCGGGGTTCCCGCTGCACCGGGCGAGCTGGATGGCGGCGCCGTTGGCGGTGGAGCCCCAGGCGACGTCCATGCACAGGCCGAAGGCGCGGATGGTGCCGTCACCGGGGAAGGTCCAGTTCTGGGCGGCGGTGTTGTTGCAGTCCCACAGTTGCAGGCGCTGCCCGTCGACGCCGTTGGAGTTCGGCACGTCGATGCACTTGTCCTGCCAGCCGATGATCCGGCTGGTGCTTCCGCCGCCGGTGGTGGTGAGGGTCAGGCCGTACGCGCCGAGGATCTCGTTGACCGGCTGGAAGAACGTAGTGCCGCCGCTGGTGCAGTTGCCCGACGCGCCGGAGGTGACACCCTGCGCCTGGTCACCTGACACATAGGGGCCGCCGGAGTCGCCGCCCTCGGCGCACGCGGTGGTCTGGGTGAGCCCGTCGACCAGTGAACCGGAGTAGTTGACGGTCACGTTCTTGGCCTGGACGACCCCGCAGCGCCAGCCGGTGGTGCGCCCGGACCGGCAGATGGACGCGCCGACCGGGGCCTCCTGGGAGCCCGCGACCGCGACGTTGCCGCCGCCGTAGTCGTTCACCCAGGGACGCGGCGTCCAGTCGCCGTTCGTCCGCACCCAGGCGTAGTCGTTGCCCGGGAACGACGAACCGGCGAAGGTGCCCTGGCCGACGTTGTTGTAGCCGAGGGTGGGATTTCCGGCGCGTCCGCAGTGGCCTGCAGTGACGAAGCCGCCGTTGTTCACCGAGAACCCGACCGAGCACAGGACGTTGCCGTTGATGACGTACTGGTCGCCGCCCCGGATGTCGTACACGGGGCGCGGGGCCGCCTGGCCGACGGAGATGCGCACCGCCGCGGTGTCGACGGCGCCGGCCTTCGCGAAGCGTTCCGCCGCGGCGCGATCGGCCGCCGACACCACGACGGTGTTGGCCGCCACGTCGACGTACCAGGCGTAGACGTCCTTGCCTGCCGCCTTGGCGGCCCGGTCGAGCCGCGCCTTCGTGGCGTCCAGTTGTCTCTCGGTGCGCCGGACCGGCACGGGTTCCGCGCCGGCCGCCTTGACGAGGCCGGCGTCCCTGGCGTTCAGGACGCCGACGGCCAACCGCTGCCGGGCGGCGTCGTACCAGGCGCCGCCGAACCGGCCGGCCAGCCGGGTGCGCATCCGGCGCTCGACCCGGGTCGCCGCGGCTTCGTGAGCCTGGCGTACGCGCACCTGCGCGGCGGTCAGGTGCAGGTCGCGCTGCAGCGCCTGCTGCATGGACACCCCGGGCGGGGCAGGGGTCGGACGAGGATCATCGGGCGGGGCGGCCTGAGCGACCGCGGACGGGAAGACGAGTGCGGCGGCGAACACCGCCGCACCGGTCGGCACGGTGAGTCTCATAACGATCCCTGGGGGCGGGGGGCAGATCGTGAGAGCGCTCTCTGTAAAGAGACTTTACAGTTACTTGCCGGTCGGGATCTACCGTTTCGACCGAAGTGCCGCACGCCGATGCGGCGGCGGAGTCGCGGCGAGCGCGCGGGAGTCGGGTGCGTCGACACCCCAATCGGTTCTCGCGGCGCTCTTCCCGGCGCGGGGAAGGACGCAGACAATCGGAATCTCCGAAGGTGCACTTCCATGCCCCGGTGCCTCGGAGTGAACGACGGGCGAACATGGACCGTCCGCGGCCGCGCCATGGGTGCTCGGGGTCTTGTTGTCCGTAGCGTTGACCGAGCACTTTGAGGCGAACATGCAGCTCAGGTCTTGTGGAGCCGCACTCGGTGCCTGCGTGCGGCGGCGACGATTCCTACTCAAACAGTATGTAAAGTACGGTTGTCTGATCATCGGCGCGTACCCATCGTCCGGCGGCCGCCCTCGCGGTCCCGTCACCCTCCGGGAGTGCTGTTGCGTCCCACCGTCTCGTTCCGTGCCGTCCTGACCCGCGCCGTCGTCATCGTCGCACTGCTGGCCGCGGTCGCCCTGCCGGCCTTGCCCGCGTTCGCGGCCGGCCCCTTCGAGCCGCTGCCGCCCCGCAATCCCTACGCCGGCCCCCTCGGCACCGCCACCATGCACGGCGACACCGGGTCCTCCGACGCCACTCCGCTCCCCGGGCCCGCCGCCGGGCCGCTGACCTCGCGCCGTGTCGCCCTCGCCTCGGCCTGCCCGACGGTCCTGGCCGGCGCGGACGGGTACCCCGTGGCGCTGTGCACCGAGATCTTCGGCCAGGCGCCGACGGTCCACCTGCTCGACCCCGCCTCCGGCGACTCCGTCGCTGAACTCGGCCTCACCAAGGGATCCCTGCTCGGCGGCGTCTACGCCTACCTCGACCACGCCGACCGCCTCGTGGTCGTCGACGGCACCCGGGACCTGCTGCGCATCGGCCACCGGAAGACCTCCTCGGGTGGCTGGGAACTCTACGTGGCGAGCCGCCTGCCCCTGGACGCCGTCGTCGCCGGGGACGACTCGGTCGTCGGGCTCTCTCCGGACTGGCAGGGCCGCGTGTGGTTCGCCACCGGCGGCGGCGTCGTGGGCACCGCCGACGACACCACGGGCGTCGTGAGGTCCGTCGCGCTTCCGGCAGGGGAGAAGATCGCCAACAGCATCTCCACCGCGCCCGAGGGCACCGCCGTCACCACCACCCATGCCACCTATCTGCTGCGCGCCGACGCCGCCGGGACGCCCTCGGTCGTGTGGCGGCAGCCCTACGACCGGGGGCCGGGCCGCAAGCCGGGCCAGCTCAGCTGGGGGTCGGGCTCCACCCCGACCTTCTTCGGCCCGAACGGCACCGGCTACCTCACCATCGTCGACAACGCCGCCCCGACGGTGAACCTGCTGGTGTACGCCAGTGCAACGGGGCAGCGGCTCTGCAAGGTGCCCGTTCTGAAGGCCGGCGGCAGCGGCAGCGAGAACTCGCCGGTCGCCGCCGGGAGCGCGGTCTTCGTCGCCGGCACCTACGGCTATCCCTATCCGGCGCTGCCCGAAGACGCCGGCACCAGCGTCCCGGCGTCCGCCGACTTCACCGGCGGCCTGTCGCGCGTGAACGTTACGGCCTCGGGCTGCACCCTGGCCTGGGACACCGTCGTCCGCTCCGCCGCCGTCCCGCGCCTGTCGACCGCGGACGGCCTGCTCCGCACGGTCGTCCGCAAGCCGCTCATCCCCGGCACGACCTGGACCTCGATTCTCGACACCTACGTCTACACCGAGATCGACCCCGCCACCGGCGCCACCGTCCGCACCAAGCCCCTCGGTACCGGCTTCCTCTACGACCCCCTCCAGATGGTCGGCACCACCACCCCCGGTGTCGTCTACCAGGGCACCACGACTGGAATCGTCCGCATCGCCAACGGCTGACAGGCGACGGGCGGCGAAGACCACCCGCCGCCCAGTTGGACGGGGCACGTCGTGCTGGGCGGACGTGGATGCCGGTCATCGAGTGGTTCGGCGGTTCCGTCAAGTGCGGGTCGGCCGGGGGCGCGGCCGCCGCGACGTGGCCAACGGCAGGGTCCGCTACGACCCGGACGACCCTGGTTCCGTGCTCCAAGCCGACCGCAATGCGTTCGACAAGTACTGGTTGGCCGTCGTGCTCGGTGTCATCTGCCTCGTCATGCTGTATGTCGCCAGTCGCCACGCCCGTCGCGGGAAACGACCGCTTCCGATCCCTGCGGAGTTCGCCGCCGCGGCGGAAGAGGACGCCACCGCCACCTGGCCGGACGTCCGCAAGGGCTCGCCATAGGGCCCACCGATGCGATCGGCGGGCGCCTTTCCCGGCTGGGGACTCGTCCGTCCGGGCGGCTCCAAGAAGGTGAACCCGTTACCGTGTGCGCCGTCCGCAAAGACCGGGAGGCGGGGGCGGAAACTCGCCGTGGCGGGCCACAACTCTCCCCTGAAGGGGTTGACGCGAGAACGTCATCCGGTCTCGCGATGAGCGAGGCGTTCGTGCGTGGCCGCCTGCCGCGTCTTCGCAGTGCCGGATGCGGCACGGCGGGCTCGCTGGTGAGGCTTACCTTATATTCGGGGGGTGCAGCCTGCTGAGATTCGCAAGGTGACGACAGAGGCCGAGCTTCGGGAGATCGTCGAAGAGCCGCCGCAGAACATCTGGGACAAGGACATCGCCCGGATCGACGAGCACGCGCGCACGATCATCGCGCACTCGCCCTTCGTGCTGCTGGCGACCTCGAACTCGGAGGGCACCTGCGACGTCTCGCCGCGCGGGGACCCCGCCGGGTCGGTGCTGGTCCTCAACGACCACCAGCTCGTGCTCGCCGACCGCCCCGGCAACCACCGGGTCGACAGCTTCCGCAACGTGCTGGACAACCCGCACGTCGCGCTGCTGTTCATCGTGCCGGGGATGAACGAGACACTGCGGGTGAACGGGCGCGCCGCGCTGGTGTCGGACGCGCCGTTCTTCGACGACCTCACGGTCCAGGGGAGGCGGCCGCGGCTGGCGCTCCTCGTCGACGTCGAAGAGCTGTACATGCACTGCGCGAAGGCGTTCCTGCGCTCGTCGCTGTGGAAACCCGAGACCTGGCCGGACCGCAAGACCCTGCCCACGCTCGGACGGATCGCCAAGGACCACCTGGGGATCAAGAAGATGTCCGTGGCGGCGATCGACGAGACCCTCGCCCTGGACGCCGAAAAGAACCTCTACTGACCTCGATCCGCGGGTTCGGCCGGCGACGGGGTCCGGTGCGCGGGCGGCGACGAGGCGCAGGGGCGCCGGGCTCGCGCCGTTCAGGACGGTAGGCGCTGGAGGCGGAATCCGGCCGCGATGGCGACTGCGGTGATCAGTGGGCTGATCCCCGCGGCGACCAGTGGGGCCGGTCCCATCAGAGCGCCGCCCGCCGCGGCACCGGCGGCCAGCGCCACGATGACCGCCGTGCGCAGTCCCGCCGCGGCCGTCGAGCCGACCGCCAGGGCGCCCATCACCGAGGTGAGCGTCCCGGTGACGAACGTCGTGGTGATGCCGTCGGCGGCCAGGCTGCGCGCCGCCGCGGTCTGGACCCCCATGGCGGCGGAGGACAGGGCGATGAGCGCGAGCAGCGCCCAGCCCTCCGGCCGCGAGTCCGTGGCCGCCCAGCCCGCCAGGAAGCCCGTCTGCAGGACCAGCCCGGCGGCCAGGGCGCGGGTCACGCCCGGAGGCCACAGCAGGGACGCGCCGGCGCGGCCCGCCAGCAGGAAGCCGAGCAGCAGGCCGAGCGCGAACGCCAGGGTGGCCACGCCGCAGCGCGCGAGGTCGACCCCCGTGCCCTCCCCGGCGGCCAGCCCGAACAGGACGATGTTGCCGGTCATGTTGGCCGTGAACACCTGGTGCATGCCCAGGAACCCGACGATGTCGGTGGTGCCCGCGCCGAAGGTCAGCGCGACGAGCAGGATCGCCCGGGTAGTGCGGCCCCGGCCGGGGGACGGGACCGGCCCGGCCTGTGCGGGCCGGGCCGGTCCGGTGGTGGCGGTCAACGGACTCCTCAGAAGATCGCGATACCGACCGCCGTCGAGACGACGAGGCCGGCCATGACGGGCAGGAACGAACGGCGGACCAGGTCCAGCACCGGGACGCGGGCGAACCCGGCCACCGCGAGCAGCGACGACCAGGCGATGAGCACGCCGCCGCCCGACCACACGCACCCCATCTGCCCGATCGCGGCCAGCAGGGCGGGGTCCGTGCCGGAGGCGGGGCCGAGCGTGCCGGCCAGCGAGCCGGTCAGCGGCAGCCCGGCGAAGCCCGACCCGTCCAGCCCGGTGACCAGGCCGACCAGCAGCAGCCCGAACCCGACGACCAGGCCGCCGTCGGGGATGGCGCTCTCGATCCGGGTCACCAGGTCGAACAGGAAGCCGGGCGCCTGACGCCCCTCCTCCAGCGCCATGATCTTCCCGGCGAAGTCGGCGTTGCCGATGAAGAAGAAGCCGGCGATCGGGATCACCACGCCCATCGCCTTCACCGAGAAGACCAGCCCGTCGACGATGTGGTCGGCGCAGGACTCCAGGCAGCCGCGGCCGTCCAGCGACAGCGCGGCCGTGATCAGCAGCAGCACGGTCACGCCGCCGACCAGGGCCGCGGCGTCGCCGCCCACGACCTCGGGGACCAGACCCGTGAACTTGCCGAGCATCATGTAGCCCACGAGCCCGGCCAGGGCCAGCGGCACGATCAGCGCGAACGCCTTGGAACGCCGCTCGTTGCCGTCCCCGGGAGCGGGGGCCGAGCCGGCGTCGTCGGCCGACGTGCCCGGCGTTCCGCGGTCAGGCGGGTCCTGGTCGATGACGGCGGTAGCCGCGGCGGGGGCGGCGGCTTCGACGGCCGGGTCGGTTCCGCCGGCCGCGTCCGTGCCGGGGACGGCCGTGGTTGTACCGGGGGCAATGGCCGCGGTGTCGATCCGTCCGGCGTCGTCCGCTCCGGCGGCCGCGGTGAGGCGTCGCAGGGACGGGAACCGCCGCCTGCCGCGGACCTCGGGATCGGTGACGCCGGCCTCCCAGCGGACCAGGTGCCGGACGTCCGGCTCGCGCATCTCGCGCCGCGTCATCAGGTAGCCCAGTGCCAGCGCGACTCCGCCGGTGATCAGGGACAGGACCATGGCGCGGTCGGCGACCTCGGTGGTGCCCACCCCGGCCGCCTTGGCCGACAGGCCGGGCGCGACCTGCATGACGTAGTCGCTGGACAGCGCCATCCCCTGACCGGCGACGGCCATCGCCAGGGCGGCGCCGGCCGGCGGCAGGCCCGCCGAGATCGCCGCCGGCAGCAGCACCGCGCCGATCAGCGGCACCGCCGGCGTGGGCCAGAAGAACAGGCTGATCAGGTACGTCATCCCGGCGACCACCCAGAAGGCCGAGTGCCCGCCGCGCATCACGTGCCGGAACGGCTCCACCATGCGGCGGTCGGCGCCCAGCCCGCGCAGCGCGCCGAGCAGCGCGGTCACCAGGGCGATGATCAGGAAGATGTTGAACAGCTCGGTGGCCGCCGTGAGGCTGGCGTTGAACACCGCCTGCAGGGCGCGGACGGGGTCGCCGTCGTAGGCGAGGGCGGTGCAGAAGGTCGCCGCGATCGCGGGGACGACGACGTTCCTGCGAGCGATCATGACCCCGATGATGAGGACGATCCCGGACAGAAAGACCCAGTGGGCGGCGCCTGGCTGCACGCCACCACCTCCTTGTCGAACCTGGGGGGCAGGGGCGGGAGGTTCGTGAGCGGTTGCAGAGAATCTGGTCGATTGCCGGCCGGTGAACAATGAGGAACGTGCACAGCCGCGACCCGGTCGTTTTGTGCACCGTGTCGGAGCGCCAGCACAGGGAACGGATCCGCGCCGTCCGATGTGCGGACTGCCCAAGGAATCCCGCCGATCTTCGGCATTCGGTCCATGTCGGCGCGGCGGGCGGTCGCCCGACACTGGGCGCATGGCAGCAGAACCAGCAGCATCCGCGGCGGCGGAGTTCGGGTGCCAGGGGCGCGGGCCCACGGTCGGCACGCGGGGAATGGTCGCCTCCAGCCATCCGGCGGTCAGCCGGGCCGGGGCGGCGGTCCTCGAGGCGGGCGGCAACGCCGTCGACGCGGCGCTGGCCATGGCCGCGATGTCCTGGCTCGCCCTGCCGGGGCAGTGCGGGGTCGGCGGCGACGCGTTCGCGCTGCTGCGCCGTCCCGACGGAACGGTCACCGCGTTCGGCGGCAGCGGCTTCGGGCCCGACGGCGGCGACCCCGGCTTCTACCGCGAGCGCGGCCTGGCGGCCGTGCCGCTGGAGGGCCCGCTGGCCGTGGCCGTCCCCGGGGCGGTCGCGGCACTGGCCGCGCTGCACGCCGACGCGGCCACCTGGGACCTGCCGCGCCTGTGGGCGCCTGCCGCCGACGCCGCCGAACGGGGCGTGCCGTGCACCTACAAGACGCGCGACGACATCATCGAACGCCGCGAGGCGCTGGCCCGCGACCCGGGAACCGCCAGGGTCTTCCTGCCCAAGGGCGCGCCGCCGCCGGTCGGGACGCCGCTGAGGCAACCCGAGCTCGCCGCCACCCTGCGGCGCCTGGCGGCCGACCCCGCCTCCTTCTACACCGGTGAGCCGGCCGAACGGGCCGTCGCCGCGCTCGTGGCCGCGGGCGCCCCGTTCAGCGGGGACGAGTGGGCGGCGACGGGTGAGGCGCTGGTGGGCGACGCGCTGACCGGTTCGTACCGGGGCGTCACCGTCCACCAGACGCCGCCGCCCACGCCGGGCTGGATGGTGCTCCAGCAGATCGCGCTGAACGACGGGCGCCTCGCGGAACTGCCCTGGCTGTCGGCCGAGGCGGTGCACCGGTCGGCGAGCGCGGCACGGCTCGCCTTCGCCGACCGGTTCGCCGGCTGCGGATCCGACAACGACCACTGGCGCGGCCTGCTGGCGCCCGACGCGATCGCCGCCGCCCGCGCCCGCCTGCTCGCCGGCGACCTGCCCGCCCCCGCGACCCCGGCCGTGCCGGTCGACGGCGACACCACGTCCATGGCGGCGGTGGACGGCGACGGCATGGCGGTGAGCCTCATCCACTCGCTGGCCTTCACGTTCGGCGCCCGCGTCACGGTGCCGGGCACCGGCGTCGTCCTCAACAACCGGCTCGGCCGCGGCGCCTACCTCATCGACGGCCATCCCAACGAGGTCCGGCCGCGGCGGCGCCCGCTGCACACCCTGAACGCCTGGCTGGTCACCGGCGACGACGGGCGGCTGCTGCACGTCGGCAACACCCCGGGCGGCGACGGGCAGGTCCAGTGGAACGCCCAGCTCCTGTCCCACCTGCTGGATCACGGCCTCGACCCCGCCACCGCCGTGGCCGCGCCCCGCTTCACCGCGCACCCGGGCAGCGACGCCGACGTCATCGGCGAGCCGCCGGAACTGCGGTGCGAGTCCCGGCTCGGCGCGGCGCGCCTGCAGCGGCTGCGCGAGCTCGGCCACGACGTGCGGGTCCAGGGGCCGTGGGCGGCGGGTGGCAGCGCCCAGATCATCTCGGTCGCCGAGGAGACCGGCGTGCTGCTCGGCGCCTCCGACCCACGCCAGGACGGGGTGGCTCTCGGTGTCTGACAAGCGCGGTGCCGAAGAGCGGGCCCTGCCGCGGCCCCCGCGTCCCCAGGGCGACTACGCGCCCGCCGTCGTCGCCCCGTACGGCGCCGGACTCGTGCTGATGGCCAGCGCGGGCATGACCCCGCGCCGCGACGGGGAGCTGACCGTGACCGGGCTGGTCGGCCGCGAGGTGGACGCCGCCGCCGCACGCGACGCCGCCGGGGTCGCCGCGCGCAACGCCGTGTCCGCCGTGGCCGCGGCTGCGGGAGGCCCCGGGCGGGTCCGGACCTGGCTGCGGATGACGGTGTACGTGGCCTGCGCGGACGGCTTCACCGCGCTGTCGGCCGTCGCCGACGGCGCCTCGGCCGCGCTGGCGGAGCTGACCCCGGACGTCGCGCCGCCCGCCCGCAGTGCCATCGGCGTACGCGCGCTGCCCGGCGGGGCGCCGGTGGAGGTGGAACTGACCGCGCTGGCCCTCGCCCCGGCCGGCGACATCCCTGTGGAGGACCGCTGAGCATGCAGACCCGACCGCACACCGGGCTCAACCTCGTCGCGGGGGAGTGGACGCCCGCCGCCGGCGGCCGCACCTTCGCCCGCCGCAACCCGGCCGACCAGGACGACGTGGTCGGCGAGTTCCCCGACTCCTCGGCCGCCGACATGGCGGCCGCGGTCGCCGCCGTCGCCGAGGGCGCCGCCGAGTGGGCCGCCGCGCCGGCCGAGCGCCGCGCCGCGGTGCTGGAGGCCGCCGCCGCATGGCTGGAGGAACGAGCGGAACAACTCACCGCCGAACTGGTGCGGGAGGAGGGCAAGACCCGCGCCGAGGCGGCGATCGAGACGAGCCGCACGCCCAAGAACCTGCGCTACTACGCGGGTGAGGCGCTGCGCATCACGGGCCGCAGTTATCCGGCGGACGACGGCGGGCTGGTTTACACCCGCCGCGAACCGGTCGGCGTGGTGGGTGCCGTCACGCCGTGGAACTTCCCGCTCAACATCCCGTCCCGCAAGATCGGCCCCGCGCTGGCCGCCGGGAACGGGGTGGTGTTCAAACCCTCGCCGGTCACCCCGCTCATGGCGCAGCGGCTCGTGGAGGCGCTGCTGGCGGGCGGACTGCCGCCGCGTGTCATCGCCCTCGTCCATGGCGGCGCGGAGCCGGGGGCCGCGCTCGCCGCCGACCCGCACGTGGCGGCGGTGACGTTCACCGGTTCCACCGCGGCCGGGCGGGCCGTGCACGCGGCCGTCGGGCCGTCGCGGCGCTGCCAGCTGGAGATGGGCGGGAAGAACCCCGTCATCGTCCTGGAGGACGCCGACCTGGACCGCGCCGCGCAGATCGTCGCCAAGGGCGCGTTCGGGCTCAGCGGCCAGGCGTGCACCGGAACCAGCCGCGTCATCGTCCACGAATCGGTCCACGACGCCCTGCTGGAACGGGTCGTCCGGCTGGCCGAGGCGCGGACGGTCGGCGACGGCATGCGCCCCGGGGTCGACATGGGCCCGCTGGCCGCCGACTTCCAGCTCCGCAAGGTCCTGGAGTACGTGCGCGTCGGCGAGGAGGAAGGGGCCAAGCTCGTGACCGGCGGACGCCGGCCGGACGGGCCCGGACTCGACCGGGGCCTGTTCGTGACCCCGGCCGTCTTCGCGGACGTCACCCCGGACATGCGGATCGCCCGCGAGGAGATCTTCGGGCCGGTGCTGGCCTTCCAGCGGGCCGCTGATCTCGACGAGGCGATCGCGCTCGCCGACGCCACCGAATACGGCCTTTCCGCGGGCATCGTGACCCGCGACCTGGACCGCGCCCTCACCTTCGCCGCGCGCGTCCGCAGCGGCCTGGTCAAGGTCAACCAGCCGACCACGGGAATGGCGATGACCGTGCCCTTCGGCGGCCTCAAGGAATCCAGCACGCAGACATTCAAGGAACAGGCCGGTGAATCGATGATGCTCTTCTACACCCAGGAGAAGAGCGTCTACATCTCGCCGTGACCGGCGGCGTCACGGCGGCCCCGGGGACGGGGCGTGGCGCCGCCTCGTGCAAGGTGCACACCGGATCCGCCCGGCGCTGTGCGCTCCGGCCATGGCAGGCGACCCCGGCGCGCTTTTAGCTTGACGGAGAGAAAGGAGCCCAAAATGGCGGAACTGCTGTCCAAGGAAGAATTCCGTAAGGAACTCGAGAATGCCATCAAGGGGCGGGAGGCGAAGAACGCCTCGTTCAGCCGCGCCTGGGCGGAAGGGGAGCTGAAGCGCGAGCACTTCGCCCGCTGGGCGGAGAACCACTACCACTACGTGGGCCCGTTCGCCGACTACCTGGGCTACGTCTACGCCAACACCCCCGACCAGTTCACCGGCGCCAAGGACTTCACCCTCCAGAACATGTACGAGGAGGAGCTGGCCGACATCCGGCACACCGACCTCCTCATCCGGTTCGCCGAGGCGTGCGGCACCACCCGTGAGCGGGTCGAGGACCCGGCCAACATGAACCCCATCACCCGCGGCCTGCAGGCGTGGTGCTACTCGGTCGCGATGCGCGAGCACTTCGTGGTCGCCACCGCCGCGCTGGTCGTCGGGCTGGAGTCGCAGGTGCCCAGCATCTACAAGAAGCAGATCGTGCCGCTGCGCGAGGTGTACGGCTTCACCGAGGACGAGATCGAGTTCTTCGACCTGCACATCACCTCCGACGTGGTGCACGGCGAGCGCGGCTACCAGATCGTGCTCGACCACGCCGACACGCCGGAACTCCAGCAGCGCTGCCTGCAGATGTGCCGGTGGGGCGCGGAGATGCGCTTCTCCTACACGCAGGGCCTCTACGACTACTACGTCAAGCCGGACCTGGTGGGGTCCGGCGCCTGACGGACCGGCCGCGGCCGGACGGCGGTGGGCGCGTCCCGCCGCCGCCCGGCCCCGCGGCCCCCGGCCCCGCCCCGCCCGGTACCCGGAGCGGGTCGGGGCCGGGTCCGCGGCGGACCGCCCCGCAACGAGGAACGGAACGGAGAGAGATGACGACGGACCACTGGGTCGAGGCCGCGGCCCTGGCGGACGTGCGCCGCCGCCGGCGGCTCGCGGTCACCGTCGCCGGACGGCACATCGCGCTGTTCCTGGTCGGCGAGACCGTGTACGCGCTCGACGACCTGTGCGTGCACAAGCAGCGCCGGCTGACCAAGGGCACCCTGCTGTACGGGCGCGTGATCTGCCCCGGGCACCAGTGGAAGATCGACCCGGAGACCGGCCGCGTCGAGGACCGCGAGGAGTGCCAGCCCACCTACGCCGTGCGCGTCGACGGCGGGACCGTCTACGTGGACCCGCGGCCGCGCGTCCCCACCAAGGAGTCGTGATGATCGAGTCCGTCCTCGTGGTCGGCGCGGGGCAGGCCGCCGCCGTCGCCGCCCGCACGCTGCGCCGCCGCGGCTTCGACGGCCGCCTCACCCTGGTCGGGGAGGAGCCCGAGGCGCCCTACCAGCGGCCGCCGCTGTCCAAGGACTACCTGGCCGGCGACCAGGACCGGGACGAGCTGTTCCTGCTCACCCCGCGGTGGTGCGCCGACAACGCCGTCGAGCTGCGGACCGGCACCCGGGTCGCCGCCATCCGCCCCGCCGACCGCGCGGTCGAGTACGCCGACGGCACGGTCCAGACGGCCGGCGCCGTGCTGGTCGCGACCGGAGGACGCCCCCGCCGGCTGCCCGGCGTGGCGGGCGACCGCGTCCGCTACCTGCGCACCGTCGCCGACGCCGACCGGTTGCGCGCCGAGCTGCGGCCGGGAGCGCGGGTCATCGTCATCGGCGCCGGGTTCGTCGGCTCGGAGGTCGCCTCCACCGCCCGCGCGCTGGGCGCCGAGGTCACCGTGGTCGAGCAGGCGGGGCAGCCGTTCGGGCACGTCCTCGGCGAGCCGGTGGGCGACGCGCTCGCCGCCCTCCAGCGCGACGCCGGCGTGGATCTGCGCACCGGCGAGAAGGTCGAGACGTACCGCGAGACGGCGGACGCCGCCGTGATCACCACCAGCGGCGGCGCCACCGTCGAGGGCGACCTGGTCGTGGTCGGCGCGGGCATGGTGCCCAACGTCGAACCCGCCGCCGGGACCGGCGTCGAGATCGCCGGCGGCATCGTCGTGGACGAGTACTGCCGGACGGCCCAGGAGGGCGTGTACGCCGCCGGCGACGTCACCGTCTTCCACCACCCGCTCGCCGGCCGGCGGATCCGCGCCGAGCACTTCGACAACGCCAACGCGCAGGGCATGGCCGTCGCCAAGACCATCCTCGGCCGCGAGACCGCGCACACCGCGCCGCCCTGGTTCTGGTCCGACCAGTTCGACCGCAACCTGCAGTGCGCCGGATTCACCGGCGGCGCCGACCGGCTGGTCGTGCGCGGCCGGGTCGAGGACTTCGACTTCGCCGCGTTCTACCTGGCCGGGGGCGTGCTGCGAGGCGTGTTCGCCGTCGACCGCGGCGGCGAGGTCGCGGTGGCGCGCGAGCTGATCGCCGCGGGCGCCGCCCCCGATCCGGACGTCCTGCGTGACGAGGACGCCGACCTGACCGACCTGCTGAGCTGAGGAGCCCGCGATGGAGTCCGCCGAGTTGCCCGAGTCCTCCGCGACCGGAGCGGGCGAAGCCCCCGAGTACCAGTACGTGGCCCGGTCGGGGCAGGTGCCCGAAGGCGTGGTCCGCCGCTTCTTCGTCGGGGAGGCCGAGATCGCCGTCGCCCGCTCGGAGGGCGTGGTGCACGCGATGTCGAACTACTGCACGCACCTGGACTGCCTGCTGTCCTCCGGGCGCGTGACCGAGGACGGGCTGCTGTGCTCCTGTCACGGCAGCGTCTTCGACTTCGCCGACGGCGAGCCGATCACGCCGCCCGCCACCCGTCCGGTGCGGGTCTACCCGGTGCGGGAGGAGGACGGCAGGATCCTGGTGGCCATCCCGCCGGGCGTGGAGCAGCCCGGCCCGCGACGCCGGCGGCAGGGTGTCCACCAGCGATGAACCGGCGGGACGCGGCCCCGGCGGGGGCCCGTGGGCCGCGCTCGTCCCCCTGCTGACCGGTACGTTCACCGGCACCGTCGCCAACACGATCGTCAACGTGCCGCTCAGCGACATCCTCGACGACCTCGGCGTCCGGGTGTCGGCCGGGTCGCTGCTGGTGGTCGCGTTCACCGTCACCTTCGCGGTGCTGCTGCCCGTCTCCGGCTGGGTCGGCGACCGGTACGGCCACCGCAGGGTGTTCGCCGCCGCGATGGCGGTTCTCGGCGCGTCCTCGGCGGCCGCCGCCCTCGCCCCCGGCCTGCCCGCGCTCGTCGCGGCACGGGCCGTGCAGGGGGTCGCGACCGCCGCCATGCTCCCGACCGTGATGGCGCTCATCGTGACGCTGTTCCCCGGCGACGGGCGGGGCCGGGCGCTGGCGCTGTGGGCCGCGGCCAACGGCGTCGGGCAGGCGGCCGGGCCGACCCTCGGCGGCGGGCTGGCCACCTGGTTCGGCTGGCGCGCGGTGTTCTGGCCCGTCGTCCCGCTGGGACTGGCGGCGGCCGTGCTCGCCCTGCGGCTGGTACCGCGCGACCGGCCCCGGCGGGTCCCGCTCGACTGGCGGGGCGCCGTCCTGCTGACCCTCGCCGCCGCGCTCGGCCTGGGCGCGGCGTCCGCCGTCGCCCCGCTGGGCCTGTCCTCCCCGCTGGTGTGGCTGGGCGCGCCCGCCGGGCTGCTCGCCGCCGTGGCCTTCCTGCTCGCCGAACGCGGCCGGGCCGACGCGTTCCTTCCGCCGCGGCTGCTGCTGGAGGTCCGGTACCTGCGGTCGTGCCTGACCGTGCTGGCGCAGATGTTCTGCCTCGGCGCGACGCTGCTCGGCGTCCCGCTCTACCTGACGACCGAACGGCACGTGGCGACCTTCGCCGCGGGCGGGCTGCTGCTGTGCCTGCCGATCGCTATGTCGGTCCTCGCGCCGGTCGTCGGTGTCCTCATGGAACGGGCCGGTCCTCGCCGGGTGCTGCGCGGCGGGCTGGTGCTGCTGGTCGCCGGGCAGGCGCTGGTGTGCGCGGTCTTCGTCGTGCACGCCGCCGTCCCGTGGCTGCTGGCCGCGCTGCTGCTCACGGGCGCGGGCGTGGCGCTGGTGCAGACCCCGGCGGCGACCGGCGCGACGCGTTCGCGGGCGGGCGGGTACGGCGCCGGGCTCGGCCTGTTCAACCTGCTGCGCTTCGGCGGCTCGGCGCTGGGCGCGGCGTGGGTCGCGGCCGTGCTGGACCGGGGCCCGGCGTTCGGCGCCGTCTTCGCCGGCTGCGCCGCGATCGCGGTGCTCGGGCTGCTGGCGTCGTTCGCCGGTCGCGCCCCCGCCGCGTAGCGCCTCCCGCACGCACCACCGGGTTTCCCGGTTTCGCGGTGACGCGCCGTCAGGTGTCCGCGCGGGGCGTCCGCCGTCGCCCGGGGCCGTCCCTGCCTTCTCTGGCCCGCGCCGTCCGTGCCGCCTCGCCGCCGTCGCCCGGCGTGCGCCCCTGGGCGTCGCCGGCGGGCGGGGACAGCTCGTCGGCGAGGGTCTGGGTGACCGAGCTCAGCGTCTCGATGTGGTGCGCGAGCCAGAACATGAACTGCGCCTCGGCCGTGCGGATGTCCATGCGCAGCGCCCGCGAGGCGCGGTCGAGCTTGTACAGCATCGTGTTGCGGTGCAGGTTGAGGGAGCGCGCCGCGGCGTTGAGGTTCCCGGACGCCCTGATGTAGGCGAGCACGATCGCCTCCAGGTCGTCGCCGCCCGCCTGCCGCAACGGGGACAGCGTCTCCCGCGCGAACACCTGCCCCTCGGCGCTGCCCGCCGCCTCCTTGAGCGCCGCGAAGACCCGCAGGTCGTCGTAACCGCACACGTGGTCGGCGCCGGTGTGCCAGGCCAGCCCCATCGCCAGCCGGGCCTCGTAGTAGCTGGTGGCGACCCCGGCCGCGCCCCGGCCCGGACGGCCGTGGGTCACCCGCAGGTCGTCGCCCAGCGCGTCCAGCAGCCGCCGCCGCAGCCGCCGGGCGAACCGGCCCGCCTCCTGCCGCCCGGCCAGCGGGTCGTCGTCGGACGCCAGCTGCCGGATGACCACGATCGTGGAGCCGATCGCGGCGGTCAGCGTGGTGCCCTCCGGCTCCATGGACTGCGCGATCCGCGCGGCGGTGAGCGTGTGGCGCAGGTAGTCCCGGCCGACCGGCAGCAGCGAGGACGCCGCCACCACGTGCACCGCGAAGTGCCCCGTCACGTCGAACCCGTGGTGGCGGGCGCGGGCGCCCAGCTCGTAGGGATCGGCGAACCGGCCGTGCACCAGCGCCTCGACGAAGTCGCCCCGGGCCCGCTCCTCGGCCGCCCGTACCGAGCGCTGCCGCAGCATCTCCGATCCGGTCAGCGTCGCGCCGTGCTCGGCGATGACGCGGTGCTGGGCCAGGTCGTGCTCGTCGGGCGGCCAGGACCGCTCGATCATGACCAGCCGCCCGTACGGCTCGCCGCCCACCACGATGGGGGTGACCAGCACGCGCACCGGGTCGCGGCCGGGACCGGGCCGCAGGTCCAGCTCGACCGGATGGGCACCGCCCCCGGCTCCGTCGCCGGCCGCGGACGGAGATCCGGCCGGGGGCAGCGCGGCGATGATCGGCCCGGGATCGCTCGCCGCGCCGTCCGGCGGCTCCTCCCAGGCCAGCCGCTCGCCGTCCTCGTCCAGGATGAGCACCGGGCAGCGGGACAGGCTGGCGATCGCGTGCGCCATGGCGGGGACGCCGGTGCCGCGGGCGAGGACGTCGGCGAGGGTGCGGTGCACGCGGGCGCCGTACTCCAGGACGTGCGAGGTCTGCGCCAGCGCCTTCTGCCCGACGAGCCGGCTCACCGCCCGGTAGTCGGCCTCCTCGCGCAGGCACAGCAGCGGGATCCCGGCGCGGTCGGCCGCCCTGGCGGCGGCCTTCAGGTCGGACCAGGTGCCCGGGGGCTGCCAGGCCAGCAGCGCGGCGGCGCCGCGCCGGGCCAGCTCCTGGACCAGCGCTCCCGGACCGTCCGCCCCCTCGGCGGCGGCCAGCACGGTCGCGGGCAGGTGCACGGCGATGCCCGGCAGGTCCGCCGCGCCGGCGGTGTCCTCGGCGTAGCGCCGCGTCTCCGAGAGCGGCAGGCACCAGGCGACCCGGCGGTCCAGCCCGGCCGCGCCCGCGACCAGGCCGCCGCGCAGCAGCGGCTCGGCGAGCAGGGCGCCGACGGTGATCCGGCCCTCGGCGCCCGCGCCGTCGTCACCGGGGGGAGGGGCCGCCGCCGGGACGGCGCGGCCGGGGGCGGTGCCGGGCGCGTCGCCGAGGTGGTCCGGGGAGGCGGTTTCCGCATGCTGATGTGCCATGTGCCCACATCCTGTCCCGATAGTTCGGCAAAGTGTACATAGTCCGGTTTGCCGAGGTCCCGGAGACTGACTGCCGTGACCGCGGGACGGGACGGGCGGGCGAGGGCAGGGAATCCTTTTTCCGCTCCTCTCATTTTGCGGCATCGAATCGGGCGGGGCAATACCCCGAATGGCGGGAGAACGGCACCGGCCGACGGCGCACGGCAATTCATTGATTCCGTGAATCGGGAACAGAGAGGAAGCGAAGAATGCAGACCGTTCATCGGCTCACCCTGGAGGACGCCCTGGTGCTGCTGGAGGCCGCCGAGGCCGAGGCGGAGCGGATCGGGGTCAAGGAGACGATCTGCATCGCCGACGACGGCGCGCACCCGATCGCCCTGCACCGCATGACCGGGGCCCGGCTGACCGGGGTGGAGATCGCCATCGCCAAGGCGTTCACCGCCGCCGGCCACCAGCGCGACACCCACAAGTTCAACGAGCCGCCGAACGGGCCCGCGCTGCCCGGCAACGAGGCGTTCGGCATCAGCCACATGCACCCCGGGAAGTTCGCCATCTTCGTCGGCGGCTTCCCGATCGTCTACGAGGGCCAGGTCATCGGCGCGGTCGGCGTCAGCGGCGGCAACGGCGAACAGGACAAGGCGGTGGGGGCGGCGGCCCTGCGCGCCTTCGAGGAGAAGATCGCGCCCCGGGCCGCCGCCGCGTCCGGCTGAACCGGGCTCAACGGGACGGGGTGGGCGGCGGCCACAGGCCGAGCCCCTCGACGGCCACCGCCGCCGCCAGCACCCGCACGTCCTCGTGCCGCCGCCCGACGATCTGCAGGCCCACCGGGGCGCCTCCCGCCGTCCCGGCCGGCACCGAGATCGCCGGATGCCCCGACAGGTTGAACGGGAACGTGACCGCCAGCGCGCCCCAGTGGTCCACCGGACGCCCCGCGATCTCGGTCGGCATCGGCCCCTCGGCGGGGAACGCGGGCACCTGCGTGGCCGGGGTGAGCAGCAGGTCGAACCGGTCGAACGCGGCGGCCAGCGCCGCCACCAACCGCGCTCTGGTCTCGTGCGCGTCCACCAGGGCGTCGGCGTCCAGCGCCGCCGCCGCGTCCCCGTAGCGGCGCACGGTGGCATGGACGGCGTGGAGCCGGTCGGGCGGCGCGGCCCGCAGCTCGGCGTGCACGTCCGGCACCGACAGGGTGCGGAACGCCGCGCCGCACGCCGCCTCCAGGTCCACCTCGGCGGGCACGCGGCGCGCGCCGGTGGCCGCGACGAACGCCTCCGCCGCCGCCTGCACCACCGCCGCCACCTCCGGATCGCACGGGGCGTTCCCCAGATCCGGCGTCCACGCCACCCGCAACCCGCGCAGGTCGACCCCGGCCAGCGCCGTCTCGAACGGCTCGGCGGGCGCGGGCAGCGAGGACCGGTCGTACTCGTCGCTGCCGCAGACGCAGTCCAGGAACCGCGCGGTGTCCCGCACCGTGCGGGTGAGGACGCCGTAGTGGTCGTTCTCGGCCGTCCCCCGGTGGTACGGCCCGCGCGGCACCCGCCCGTAGGTGCCCTTGAAACCGACGAGACCGCAGTACGACGCGGGGATCCGCAGCGAGCCGGCGCCGTCCGTGCCGGTGGCGACGGGGACCATCCCGGCCGCCACCGCCGCCGCCGAGCCGCCGCTGGAACCGCCCGGAGTCAGCGCCGGGTTCCACGGGTTGCGGGTGACCCCGTGCAGGGCCGACGCGGTGAACGACGCGCGCCCGAACTCCGGCGACGCCGTCAGCCCGACCGGGATCGCCCCCGCCGCGACGGCCCGCGCCACCAGCGTGGAGGTGTGCCCGGCGATCCGGTCGGCGTGCAGCGCGCTGCCCATGGCGTACGGCCAGCCCGCCACCGCGTGCAACTCCTTGACGCCCAGCGGGACGCCCGCCAGCGGCCCCGGATCGACGCCCCGGGCCACCATGGCGTCGATCTCGCGCGCCCGCTCACGTGCGCCGTCCTCGTCGACGTGCACGAACGCGCCCAGCTCCGGATCCAGCTCGGCGATGCGGGCCAGCGCCGCGTCGACGACCTCGCGGGCGGCCAGCGCGCCCGTGCGGACCAGCTCGGCCATCCCGGTGACGGTGCCGGCCCCCGCCGGATCCACCGGGTACGGGACCGCGGCGCGGAAGGCCGTGCCGTTCGGGGACGCGGCGTCGTCCACGTGCGTGCTCATCGGGCTCCTCGTCTCCATCCCCGTCACAGTGCCACCGAGGCGATCGCCGTGGCCACCACCAGACCGGCGACCACGGGGACGAACAGCCGCCGCGCCAGCTCGACCACCGACACCCCGGTCAGCCCCGCGACCACGATCAGCGACGACCAGATGACCAGCGTGCCGCCGCCGGTCCAGCTCGCGCCGTTCTGCGCGATCGCGGCCAGCGTCGACACGTCGGCGCCCGAGCCCTCGCCCAGCGAGTGCGCCAGCGACCCGGTGAACGGCAGCCCCGGCCAGCCGTTGCCGTCCAGCCCGATCACCATTCCGACCAGCAGCATCGCGAACGAGGCGAACACCGGCACGTGCGGGATGTACGGCTCCACGTGCTTGATCGCGTCCAGCAGGAACGCGGGGGCCCGCGCGTCCTCGGGCAGGCCGAGGATGTCGGCGGAGTAGTCCGACAGGCCCACGTAGACGAACCCGGCGACCGGGATGACCATCCCCATCGTGCGGAACGCGAAGGCGATGCCCTCGGTGAAGTGCTCGCAGACGTCCTCCAGCCAGTTCGCGCGGTTCGCGGTCAGCGCGATGACGACCAGCGCGAGCGCGGCGGTGCCGCCGACCAGCGGGGCGCCCTGCCCGTCGTCGATGTTCGGCACCAGCGAGGTGAACCGTCCCAGCAGCATGAAGACCAGCAGCGCCGCGAACACCAGCGGCACGGCCACGGCGATGATCCGCGCCCTGGACGGCGAGCCGGGGCCGGCGGCGTCCGCCGTGTCCTCCGAGCCGCCGCCCGCGCCCTCGCCGGGGGCCGGTGAGGTGGTGAGTGTCGCCGCGGCTCCGCCCGTCGCCGCGGACGGCGCCGCGTCCGTCCCCGCCGCCGCGGCGGCGGCGTTCGTGCCGGGAGACCCGGCCCCCACCGAGGCGCTCCCGGCGGAACCCGCCTCGGCGGCGGGCAGGACGACCAGGGCGGAGGCCATCGGGTCGAGCATCTTGGTCCGCACGTCCCGCAGGTAGGCCACCGCGAGCGCGACCACCCCGGCGATCAGCGAGATCACCATCGCCCGGTCCGCGATCGGCCCGGCCGGGACGTCGGCGCCCTCGGCCGACAGCGCCGGCGCCACGCCCATGATGTAGTCGGAGCTGAGGGCCATGCCCTGCCCGGTGATGGCGATCGCCAGCGCGGCCCCGAACGGCGCCAGCCCGGCCCGTACGGCGGCGGGCACCAGGATCGCCGCGATCAGCGGGAGCACCGGCGTCGGCCAGAACGACAGCGACAGCGCGTAGGTCACCACCGCGATGACCACGTACGCGACGTGGCCGTTGCGGAAGAACCGGCCGAGCGGCCGGACCATCATCGCGTCCGCGCCGAGCCGCCGCATCGCGCCGAGCATGGCGGTGACCAGGGCGATGATGACGAAGATCGGGAGCAGTTCCCGGGTGGCGAGGACGGCGGCGTTGAACACCGAGCCGAGCCCGGTGACGACGCTGCCGCCGTAGGCGAGGCCGGTGACGAACGTGGCGACGACGGCCAGCGCCACCACGTTCCTCCGGGCCACCACGGTGGCGATGAGGGCGGCGAGGCCGAGCAGATAGATCCAGTGGGCAGCGGACAAAGCAGCACCTTCCAAGACGGGGGAAAGGCGGAGTCGGGGGAGGGGCGCCAGGATTTGTTAAGCGGAGTTTTCGGCATTGTTGCGGGCGGCGTTCCCGCCGGTTGACCGGCGGTGGGAGAGACTCTGGCCGATCGTTTATCGACGAACAATGAGAAAAGTGCACATCCGCCCGGCGGACAATTTGTGCAGGGTTCCGGACCCGGCGCGCCTGCGACGCGGCCGGGACGGTGCGTCCCGTGGCGCCGTCACGCAGAGTGGATCATGCGATCACACATGGAGAGCATCCCTGGTCTCGGCGACCTGGCCGTGCGGTGCGGGCGTCCGGCGGCCGTCCCGCTGAAGAGCGGGTGCTCGGTTGGGCCGGCGCGAAATCAACGGGCCGTCTGGCTGAGTCGGTCGGCCGTGCGGCGCAGTTCCGTCATGTAGTGCCGGCGTTCGGCGCGGCCCACGGCGGCGCGGAGCGGGCCCACCTGCAGCTCCCAGGTGGCGCGTCCGGCGGCGTCGAACACCGGGGCCACGAGGTGGCTCAGCGGCAGCGGGGCGTCGGCGGTGACGTCGGCGGCGCCGTAGGGGCGTCCGCTGATGTCGGCGAGCAGGGCCAGGACGCGTCCGCGCAGGTCCTGTGACGCGGGGTTGTCCGACAGGTGCTCGACCACCTCGGCCAGCACGTCGAGTGCGGCGGGGGCCGCGGCGTCGATGCCCCACAGCGCGACGCCGTCGGCCCGGATCTGCTCCAACACCTCGGCGAGCGCCGCGCGGCAGTCGGGTGGCGCGGTGGCGAGCCATTCCCGTTGCCGCTCCCGGCTGCTGAACGCCACCGACGCCGCCCCCGCGGGAGCGCGCAACGGCAGGACGGTGCCGGTGGTGATGCCCGCGGGAAGACGGCCCTCGCCCGCGGTGACCGCCACGAACGTCAAGCCGTTCGGAGTGACCAGGCCCAACGCCACGCCGCAGCCCACGCGTTCGGACAGCCCGCGAATCGCCTCGTCGGCACCGTCCGGAGCCGCCAGACGGCCGCAGGTGAGGGCGATGGCGGCCAGGCGCGGGCCGGGCTCGTAGGTGAGGTCGGGCAGCCGTCGCACCCAGGCGCGGTCGGCGAGCGTGCCGAGAATCGCGCCGACGGTCGAGCGGCTGAGCCCGAGGGCGTCCGCGACCTCGGCGGCGCTGACCGGCTTCCGCCGCGCGGCGAGGAGTTCCACCACCGCGATCGCGCGGTCGGTCGGCGGGGACGCCGGCCGGCCCTTGCCATCCACCACCGGCCCTCCTAGCCTCGAATGCGACTATTCATCTCATCGATACGAATATTCGTATCACGAGGGGGGACGCGATGGGCACCCGACCGCTCGCGGACGCCGTCGACGTCAACGGTGTCGACTTCGCGTTCGAGGACGTCCCGGCCCTCCATGAACTCCTCGCCGACCTGCGCGCGGTGCGGCCGTACGCGATCGTCCCGTTCGCGGGCGCGCACGCGGTCCTGCTGCTCACGCACGAGCTGGTCAGCGCGGCGTTCAAGGACGAGGAGACCTTCCCGGCGGCGGCGATCTACCCGCTGACGACCGGCCCCGTCCTCGGCAGGACCCTGCAGTGCATGAGCGGAACCGAGCACCGGATCAACCGCGCCGTCGCCTCGCCGCCGTTCCGCCGCAACCGGGTCGCCCGGTACGTCGAGCCGGTTCTCGAGCCGCTGGCCCACGAACTGGTCGACCGCTTCGCCGAGCGCGGCGAGGCCGACCTGGTCGCCGAGTTCACCACCCGCTATCCCGTCCTGGTCATCAGCCGGCTGCTCGGCCTGCCGGTGGAGGACGAGAGCACGGTGCGCCGGTGGGCGCACGACCTGTTCTACTTCCCGTTCGAGCCGGACGCGGCGATGACGGCCTCACGGGAATTCACCGAGTACATCGGCCCGATCCTGGCGGAACGGCGACGCCGCCCCGGCGACGACCTGGTCTCCATGCTGGTCACCGAATCCGTCGACGGCAACCGGCTCGGCGACGAGGAGGTGTTCGCGTTCCTGCGGCTGCTGTTCCCCGCGGGTGCCGACACCACCATGCTCGCGCTCGCCAACACGCTGACCGCGCTGCTGACCCATCCGGACCAACTGGAGACGGTCGCCCTGGCCCCGGACGAGCACGTCACCTGGGCGGTCTGGGAGGGGCTGCGCTGGGAGCCTCCGGTGGGCCTGCTGCCGCGTCTGTGCCCGCGGGCCACCACCTGGAACGGCATCGACATCCCCGCGGACACGCCGATGATCTTCTCGATCAACGCGGCGCTGCGCGATCCCGCCGTCTACCCCGACCCGTATCGCTTCGACATCACCCGACGTGAGACGGCGATGTTGGCCTTCGGCCAAGGCCCGCACACCTGCGCCGGAACATGGCTCGCGCTCGCCGAACTCACCACCGCCCTGTCCGTACTGCTGCAACGCCTTCCCAACCTCCGGTTGCAGGACGGGACAGAGGAGCACGTCCGCATCACCAGCCAGGTGGGCGCTGCCCTACGCGGCCCCACCGTCCTGCCCGCACGTTGGAACACCGCCTGAACCCATGCGTCCCGCCGGTGGCTGCTCCACGAGGCCCCGGCAGTTCCGCCTCGGCGGCCGATGCCTGTGCGGCCGAGTATGACGAAATGTTCGTGCAAGTGATTCGCGGGCTTCGCATTCGGCTCGTCCGGGGGCAGACATCCAGGCCGATATTTTCGGCGAAGTACGGCTTGCCGGATCCGGCGCCGGGAGAATTCCGGGTGGCAACGCGCATGAAATATTCACGGTCGCCCAGTGACCATCGGGCGGTCTGTCGTTAGCCTGGCGATGGAGATCGTTCGCCGGGCGTGAGGAGGGCCTTGGTGTCTGACGTTCGAAGAGCCCGCCAACGACAGTGGTTCGACGTCGCCGCTTTCCGTCAGGACGTTCGCGCCGCCCTGGTCGACGCCACCGCGGCGCTCGTCATCACCCTGGCCGTCTTTTTCTGGCTCTACCGGCGCATCGAGTCCGGTTCGTCGATGACGCTGCAGGTCATGCCGGACCTGGCCGACGCCGGCAGGTACTGGATGTACTGGATGTGTCAGGCGTTCGGATGGTCCGGTCTGCTGTGGGCCTGGATGACCGTGATGCTCGGATTGCTGCGCTCCAGCCGCCGACGCGACTGGCTGCCGGTCTCCGTCGCCCGGATCGAGAAGTGGCACCGGACCACCAGCCTCACCACCGTCGCGCTGATGTTCGGTCATGCGTTCTGGCTTTTCGCCGAATTCGTCCGCGGCAACGAGGACCGGCAGGGATGGGCCGGGCGGACCTGGAGCGCGTTCGTCGACACCTTCGTCCCGGGCGCGTATTCCAGCGGAACGGGAAAGGTCGCGATTTTCATCGGACTGCTGGCCTTTTACCTCGCCATCCCGCTCGGCCTCGCCTTCTACGCGCGCAGGTCGATCGGCGCGCGGGTCTGGCGGGTGCTGCACGCCTCGATCCTGGCGGTGTACGTGCTCAGCGTCTGGCACACCCTGCTGTACGGCACGAACGTGTGGTTCGACGGCTGGTTCCGCACCACCGTCTGGCTGCTTCAACTGCCCGTCGCGGCGCTGCTGCTGATCCGGCTGCTGGCACCGGCGAGCCGCCCCGGGCGGGGCCGGCTCGATCTGCTGGGACGCGCCATAGGCCGCACCTGCGCCGCGGCGACGATCGTCGTGGTGCTCGTCGTGGCCGCCAGTGGCCGTGACGGCGGGCGCACTCCCGGCGTCGACGGCGCCGGGCTCAATGTCACGCGCACGATGATCTGGATCGGGTTCGCGCTGTTCGCCGCCGGGGTCACCGCCTTCGTGTACCGAGCACAGCGCCTCACGTCCTCACGACAGGCCAGGGCGGAACAGGAGGTCGAGACTTCACCCGCGTGATGCCGGGCGGGCCCCTGCGCTGCCGGGCACGGTGACCGGGTGTGCGAAGCCGCGCGGAGACGTGCCGCGGCGACCGGAACGGCGAACAGGACGGGAGCTTCGCGGTGCGAAGGCGCGGCCTAGTCGCGAATTGGTCGCTACTGCGTCTTGTTTGCAATAATGCGCCGCATGGTGAAACGTCCGGTTGTGGCCGTGATGGCCGTCGCCGTCGTCGTGGCGGCGTTCGCGTCGGCGTGCGGGCAGGGTGACGATCCCGCCTCGGGGAAGGACGGCGTGCTGACGTACGCGATCGGTGACGAGCCCGAGACGTTCAATCCGGGCCTGCAGGACGAGCACACCGATCCGGTGACCGAGCTGGTGTTCCGCGGGCTGACCCGGCACGACAAGGACAACAGGGTCGTCCCCGGGCTCGCGCGCTCCTGGCAGGTCGCGCCGGACGGCAAGAGCTACACCTTCGCGCTGCGACCCGGCGTCAAGTGGCAGGACGGGCGGCCGTTCACCGCCGACGACGTCAAGTTCACCATCGAGACCATCAAGAACGCCGGCGCGGACTCGCCGCTGTCGCGCAACTTCGCGATGGTCCGCTCGGTCACCACGCCGGACCCGGCCACGGTGCGGCTGGAGCTGGACAGGCCGTTCGCGCCGATGCTGGACGCGCTGTCGATGGGGATGCTGCCCAAGCACCTGCTGCAGGGCAGGAAGCTCACCGATCCGGTGTTCGGCCGGCAGCCGGTGGGCACCGGGCCGTTCACGCTCACGACCTACAAGCCCGGCCAGTACGCCGAGCTGACCGCCTTCGACGGCTACTACGAGGGCAGGCCCGGCCTGAAGAAGATCGTCATCAAGTACGTGCCGGACGACTCGGCCCGGCTCATCCAGCTGCGCAACGGCGAGGTCGACGCCGCCAACCTCGCGCCGCAGCAGGCGGGCAAGACCACCGGGCACCGCGTGGAGGTCTACCCGACGGCCGACTACCGGGCGCTGATGTTCAACATGACCAATCCGGTCTTCGCCGACCGCCGGGTGCGGCAGGCGATGAACCACGCCGTCGACCGCGACGCCATCACCAAGAGCGTCGTGCTGGGCTACGGCTCGCCCGCCAAGGGGCCGCTGGACACCAGCCCCTACGCCGCCGCCCCCGGTTTCGCCCACGACCCGGCCAAGGTCGGCGAGCTGATGCGGTCGGCCGGGTACGCCAAGAACGCCCAGGGCCTGTGGGCCAAGGACGGTAAGACGGTCCGGTTCGAGCTGAGCACGTTCGCCGAGGACTCGCTGCGGGTGGCCATCCTGAACGTGGCGGCCACCCAGCTCAAGCAGCAGGGCTTCGACGTGGTGCCCAACCCGCGTCCCAGGGACTGGGTGCGCAAGCATTGGGGCGACCTGCAGATGTTCGTGGTCGGCTGGGGCACCCCCTACGACCCCGACTCCTCGGTGTACGGGCCGTTCGCCTCCTCCCAGGCGCTGTCCAAGGGCGGCTCCAACTACGGCTCCTACGCCAACCCCGCCGCCGACAAGTCGCTGGAGGAGGGCCGCTCCACCCTGGACCCGTCCAAGCGCAAGGCCGCCTACACCGCCTTCCAGCAGGCCCTGCAGGACGACCCGCCGTTCGTGTGGATCGCCTACCTCAAGACCATCAACGCCGTGCCGAAGAACCTGACCGGGCCGGCCCAGCGCACCCTCGGTCACCACGGCTACGGCTTCTTCTGGAACGCCGAGACCTGGCGCTACAACTAGATGGCTCTGCTCCTGGCCCGCCGGGCGGCGACGGCACTGCTGGTCGTGGTGGCCCTGTCCATGGTGTGCTTCGCGCTGCTGGACGCCGCCCCGGGCGACCCGGCCGCGTCGATCCTGGAGGCCCGCTCGGGCGGGCGACCGGCGACCGCGGCGGCCGTCGCCGAACTGCGCGCCCAGATGGGACTGGACGACCCGCTCGCGGCCCGGTACTGGCGGTGGGCCACCCACGCGGTACGCGGCGACCTGGGCACCTCCTACATGTCCGGCCGGCCGGTCACCGCCGCCCTCGGCGAGACGCTGCCGTGGATGCTGCTGCTCACCGCCGCCGCCACCGTGCTCAGCTTCGCCGCCGCGTTGGCGGTCGGGCTGGTCGCCGCGTTGACCCGCCGCGCCTGGCTGCGCCGCGGCATCGACCTGGTCCTGTTCGTCATGGGCGGCATGCCCGGCTTCGTCGCCGCGCTCCTGCTGCTGTACGTGTTCGCGGCGGCGACCCACCTGATGCCGTCCGGTGGCGTCAGCCGCCCCGGCGAGCCCGTCACCGCCTACGGCCTGCTGGCCCATCTGGTGCTGCCCGCGTGCGCGCTGGCGTTCGGCCACCACTTCGGCATCTACGTGCGGCTGGTGGAGACCGGTGTCGGACGGCTGCGCGACGCGCCGCACGTGCACAACGCGCGCGTCCGCGGCCTGCCCCGCCGCACCGTGGTGACACGGCACCTGATGCGGCCCGGACTCGTGCCCTTCACGGCCCGGCTCGGCGTCGGCGTCGGCACGCTCATCGCCGGTGTGTACGCCACCGAGGTGATCTTCTCCTGGCCCGGCATGGGGCGGCAGGCCATCGCCGCCGCCCGCGCCCAGGACTACCCGCTGCTGGTCGCCGTCGTGCTGGTCACCGGCCTGATCGTGGTCGCCGCCAACCTGGTCGCCGAGCTCGTCGTGGCCGTGCTGGACCCGCGCGCCCGCTCGGGGCAGGCCGATGCCGACTGAACGCCGCACCGTCGTCCGTGCACCTTCGCCCGTACCGTCGCCAGAGGGGAGCCCGCAGGTGGTGGCTGAGACCCGGGGACTGCTGGCCGTGCGGCTGCGGCCGCGGCGTCCGGCGTTGCTCGTCGCGGTCGCGGTGCTGGCCGTGATGGGGCTGGCGGCCGTACTGGCGCCGTCGCTCACCCCACTCGACCCGGTGGCCACCGACACGTCCGCGACCTCGTTGCCGCCCGGCTCGGCCGGTCACCCGCTGGGCACCGACCTGCTCGGCCGCGACCTGCTGGCCCGCATGCTCTACGGCGCCCGCACCTCCCTGCTGGTCGGGCTGGCCGCCGCGGCGGTCACCGTCGGGCTCGGCATGCTGGTCGGCGGCCTGGCGGCCATCGCCCCGCGCTGGCTGGACGGGCTGATCGCGCGGATCGCCGACGTGCTGCTGGCGCTGCCGCTGCTGGTCATCGTGCTGGCCCTGGCCGCCGTCGCCGGGCCGTCCATGGGCCTGGTGATCGCGGCGATCGCGCTGACGAGCTGGATGCCGGTCGCCCTGATCGTCCGCGCCGAGCTGCGCACCCGCCGCCGGCGCCTGTACGTCCGCGCCGCCTACGCCCTCGGCCTGTCCCGATGGCAGGTGCTGTGGCGGCACCTGCTGCCCGGCGCGCTGCCCCCGGTCGCCTCCGTCGCCGCGTTCGAGGTCGGGCACGCCATCCTCACCGAATCCACCCTCAGCTTCCTCGGCCTGGGCATCCCGCCCAACCGGCCCAGCTGGGGCAACCTGCTCACCGAGGCCCAGTCCCACCTTCTCACCGGCGAGTGGTACACCGTCGCCATCCCGGCCGCCGCCGTCGTGGCCACCATCATCGCCGTCAACGTCATCGCCGGCGCCATCGCCGGCCCGGAGGAAGGCAGGACCTGGTGACCTCCACAGCCGAGCACCGGGGACTCGCCGTCACCGGACTCACCGTCGAGGTCCCCGGCCGCCGTGTCGTGCACGGCGTCGACCTCACCGTGCCCACCGGCCGCGTGCTGGCGCTGGTCGGGCCGAGCGGCAGCGGCAAGACCCTCACCGCACGCGCCATCGCCGGGCTGCACCCCTACCGGGGCACCGTGCTGGTCGACGGCCGGCCTCCTGTGCCCGGCCGCGACGTGGGATACGCGTTCCAGAACGCCCTGGCCTCGCTCAACCCCACCATCACCGTGCGGCGGCACCTCACCGAGACCGTACGCGCTCACCGGACCGGCGACCCCGACGAGGCACTGGCCCGCGTCGACCTGGACCCGGCCCTGGCCGCCGCCCACCCGTTCGAGCTGTCCGGCGGCCAGGCACAGCGCGTCGCCCTCGCCCTGGCCACCGTCCACCGGCCCCCCGTGCTCATCGCCGATGAGATCACCACCGCCCTGGACCCCGTCACCCAGGCCGGCGTCCTGGACCTGGTGCGCGCCCAGGCCCGCGACCGCGCCGTCCTGCTCATCACCCACGACCTGGCCGCCGCCGCCCGCTGGGCCGACGACATCGCCGTCCTCCACCACGGCCGCGTCCTCGAACACGGCCCGGCCCCCAAGATCTTCGCCGCTCCCCGCACCGACCTCACCCGCCGGTTGCTCGAAGCCGCCGAAGCGGCCCCTGCGCCGCGTCCCGTCCCACCGGCGGCCGAGCCCTCCACCGAAGGCGGCCTCGCCCTCCAAGGCGTGCGGCGGGTACTGCGGTCACGCCGGCGCCGCACCGTCGCGCTGGACGACGTCGACCTCGACATCGCCCCCGGCGAGGCCGTGGCCATCGTCGGCCGCAGCGGCTCCGGCAAGTCCACCCTCATCGGCGCCCTCGCCGCGCTCGACCGCCCCGACCACGGGACCGTCCTGCGCGACGGCCGTGACGTGTGGGCCCTGCCCGGCCGTGGACGACGCGCCGTCCGGCGCCGCACCGGACTGATCTTCCAGGACCCGCTCGCGTCCTTCGACCCCCGCCACACCGTCCGCCAGGTGATCGCCCAAGCCGGCCCTTACGACGACGACCTGCTGCGCTACGTCGGCCTCGACCCCGCCCTGGCCGCACGTCGCCCCGCCACCCTGTCCGGTGGCGAATGCCAGCGCGTCGCCATCGCCCGCGCCCTCGCCCAGCGCCCGCACGTCCTGCTCGCCGACGAACCCACCAGCGGCCTGGACGTCCTGGCGCAGGAGCGCATCCTGCGGCTGCTCACCGACCTGCGCCGCGATCACGGCCTGACCATCGTTCTGGTCACCCACGACCTGCGCGTCGCCCGCCGCGTCGCCGACCGCGTCATCACCCTGCATCGGGGCCGCGTCGTCGACGACCTCCCCGCCACCGCTCTCGACACCGCCCAGCACCCCGAGACCCGGCGCCTGCTGGAGGCCACCCGGCGGGACCCCGCGTCCCGCTGAACGAGCCGCCGACACCGGCCGTTGAAGTCATGGCAGTATGTGGGGGTAGGCGACGGCGGAACGAGGAAGCCGGTGCGAATCCGGCGCGGTCCCGCCACTGTGATCGGCGAGCGGACTCCGATGACGCCACTGCCCGCGTTGCGGGTGGGAAGGCCGGAGCGAGCATCGACCCGAGAGCCAGGAGACTCACCTCGTCGCCTCCTCGTTGGAGCTGGGGCGGATTTCCCCAGGGAGGAGAGGGTGCTCGCGTGCGTTCACGCATGGCCGGCTCGACGCCGGTTCCTGTCCGTCGTGCTCTTCTCAGCTTGGTGACGGCGTTGTGCCGCGCCTGCGCCGAGGGGGCCTGGTCCCGATGACGCGCAGCGCTCGGTGGCTGCTCGCGTGGGTGCTGGCGTCGGTGTCGCTGGTCGCCGCCTGTGGCGGTTCGGCGACCGGCACCGGTGGCGCCTCCGGCGGGGAGGCGGCGCCGGGGTTCCCGGTGACGATGACCAACTGCGGGATGAAGACCACCTACCTGCGTCCCCCGCGACGTGCGGTGTCGCTGAACCAGCACGCGACCGAGGTCATGCTGGCGCTGGGGCTGCAGAAGTCGATGGTGGCCACCGGATACCTCGATGACGAGATCCTGCCGGAGTACCGGGCGGCCTACGACTCCATCAAGGTGATGTCGAAGGAGTATCCGTCCTTCGAGACGCTGCTCGCTGCCGAGCCGGACTTCGTCTACGGGGGCTTCGCCGGCACCTACGACGCCAAGGAGGGACGCGGCCGCGACGCCCTCGCCAAGGCCGGGATCAACTCCTACCTCAACGTCGAGGGCTGCGCGTCCGGGCCGGTGACCGTGGACACCATGGACACCGAGATCCGCAACATCGCGAAGATCTTCGGTGTGCCGGAGCGGGCCGAGGAGCGGATCGCCGGACTGCACCGCACGCTGGACGCCGTCAGGGCCGAGGTCGCCGGGGTCGCCCCGGTCAAGGTCTTCGTCTACGACAGCGGTGACAGGACCGCCTTCACCGCCGGCGGCGCGGGCATCGGCAACGAGATCATCCGGCGGGCCGGCGGCGTGAACCTGTTCGCCGACCTGGACAAGACGTTCGGCGACGTCTCCTTCGAACAGGTGGCCGACCGCGCCCCCGAAGTGATCGTCATCTACGACTACGGCGACCGGCCGGTCGCCGACAAGAAACGGTTCCTGCTGAACAACCCCGCGCTGAAGGACGTACCGGCGATCAGGAACCGGCGGTTCGCGGTGCTGCCGCTGTCGTCGACCGTGCTGGGCGTACGCGTACCGTCGGCGGTGGAGTCGCTGGCCCGGCAACTGCACCCGGACCGCTTCCGGTGACGCACGCCGCGCGGGAGGCCGGTGACGCACAGGCCGCAGGCGGTGGACAGAGGTCGGTCGTCCGGCGGACGCGGGTGCCATACGCGCTGGTGCTGGTCGTGCTCGGCGGCCTGGTGGTGGCGGCGGCCACGGCCGGGATCGCGATCGGCTCCATCAACATTCCGGCCGGTCAGGTGTGGGGCATCCTGCTGCACCGGTTGCATCCGGCGCTGGCCGATCCCGGCTGGACACCGGTGCGCGAGACGATCGTCATCGACGTCCGGCTGCCGAGGGTGCTGCTGGCCGGGGCGGTCGGGGCCGGGCTGGCGGTGTGCGGGATGGCGTTGCAGGCGCTCGTGCGCAACCCGCTGGCCGACCCGATGCTGCTGGGGATCTCCTCGGGCGCGGCGGTCGGCGCGGTACTGGTCGTGGTGTTCAACGTGACGTTGCTGGGCGTGTTCTCGCTGCCGGTGGCGGCGTTCGCGGGGGCGTTGACGGCCCTAGTCGCGGTGTACCTGCTGGCTCGCTCGGGCGGGCGCATGACGACGGTCCGGCTCGTGCTGGCCGGGGTCGCGACGGCCGAGGTGCTGTCGGCCGCCGCCAGCTTCCTGATCGTCACCTCCGGCGACCCCCACAAGACCCAGGCGGCGCTGCGCTGGATGCTCGGCGGGATGGCGGGCACCACTTGGACGATGGTGTGGATCCCCGGCGCCGCGGTGCTGGCGGGGACGGCGGTGCTGCTGGGCGTGACCCGCCCGCTCAACCTGCTGCTGGCGGGCGAGGAGGCCGCCGCCTCCCTCGGGCTGGACGTGCACCGGTTCCGCTCCGCGCTGTTCGTGCTGGTCGCGGCGCTCGTCGGCACGATCGTCGCGGTCAGCGGGCAGATCGGGTTCGTCGGGCTGATCATGCCGCATGTGGTGCGGCTGCTGGTCGGCGCCGACCACCGCCGGGCACTGCCCGCCGCCGCGCTGCTGGGCGCGGCGTTCCTGATCGCCGCCGACCTGGCCGCGCGCGTCCTCATCGCGCCCGAGGAGATCCCGGTCGGCGTGTTGACCGCCCTGGTCGGCGGCCCGTTCTTTCTGTGGCTGATGCACCGCAGGACCGCGTCATGACCCGCCACCGAGTTTCCACCGACGTGCCCATCGACGTGCCCGACGACGAGCCGGGCGCGGTGCGTGCCGAGGCGGTGTCGGTGGTCGTCGGCGGCCGTGCCCTGGTGCACGAGGTGTCCGTGGACGTCGCCCCGGGTGAGGTGATGGGCCTGGTCGGACCCAACGGCGCAGGCAAGTCGACACTGCTGCGCACCTTCTACCGGGCGCTTCGTCCCACGTCCGGCCGCGTACTGCTGGACGGGGAGGACGTGTGGCGGACACCCGGCAGGCGGGTGGCGCGGCGGCTGGCCGCCGTCCCGCAGGACGGCGGTGGCGACTTCGAGCTCACCGCGTACGAGGTGGTCGCGATGGGCCGCACCCCGCACAAGCGGCCGTTCGCGGGCGACGACGCCACCGACCGCGCCATCATCACCGCCTCGCTGGACGCCCTCGGCGTCGCGGCACTGGCCGACGCGCCCTTCGACCGGCTGTCGGGCGGCGAGCGGCAGCGGGTCCTGATCGCCCGCGCGCTCGCCCAGCGCACCGGCACGCTGGTGCTGGACGAGCCCACCAACCACCTGGACCTGCGCCACCAGCTGGACGCGCTGCGGCTGGTGCGCCGGCTCGGCGTCACCGCCGTCATCGCCCTGCACGACCTCAACCTGGCGGCGGCCTTCTGTGACCGCCTCTGCGTCCTGGACGCCGGCCGCCTGGTCGCCGCCGGACCGCCCGGCCAGGTGCTCACCGCCGACCTGCTGGCCGAGGTCTACCGGGTGGACGCCGAGGTGACCGTCCATCCCCGCACCGGCATCCCGCAGATCACCGTCCTGCCCGAAATGACACGCCTGATCGAATGACCCGAATAGGAAGACGACAGGCTGATCCCTGATGTCGACGCCTGTGCCGACACCGGCAGTGTCGCCCGCCGCACGGCCTGGCGGAGTCGCTCAACATTCCCCATAACCGCAGGTAGTCATACGGGTGCGGATACGGGTTTCCCCGGATGTCCTTCACTCAGCACGGTGACACTCTGTGATCAGCCAGTCACGTTCGCAGATCTGGGGGGACACCATGACATTCAGCCCGTTGAAGGTAGGGATGCTCGGCCTCGGTGCCGGCGCCTGCATCGCCATGACCACGGGCGGCGCCGGGGCGACGGAGTCGGCCCCGGCCACGTCCAAGCAGGTGGCGCGCACCTGCCACGTCCGCTCCGACGGCAAGCTCCTCTGCGAGAACAAACGCGGCGCGCCGCTGTACCAGCACCGGTCGACCGGAAGCAGGATCGTCGACTACCTCGACACAAGCCCGAGCGTCTTCGCCTGCTGGGGCGAAGGCGACCTCCACGCCGGAGGCAACCGCATCTGGTACTGGACCAACGGCGACCGCACCAAGCAGTGGGGCAACATCCCCGCCGTCCACCTCTACACCTCCGTCGACCCACCGGCCGGCATGAAGAAGTGCTGACCTGATTCGGCGGAACCCGGGCCCCTGGACTCCAGGGGCCCGCACCGCTGGTGAGGGCCTGTTCCCATAGGGCGGGCCTACCGCACATTGACTGCGCCGCCTATCCTTTCTCCGCTCGCTCGCGGATCGGTTCATCCGCCGGTCGCGGCGCCGTGCACCCGGTACCGCTCGGCGTCGGCCCACTTGATCTCAAGACCGAGCCCGGGGCGGGCGCGGTCGGGGCGCAGCGCGCCGCCGCTGGGCGAGGGGACGCCGTCGAAGACGGTGTGTTCCACGCGCACGTGGTCGTGGAAGTACTCCAGGTGCCGCAGCCGTTCGACGGCGCGGAAGGCGTGCGCCGAGACGGCGGGCGCGCAGTGCGCCGACAGGTCGATCTGGTGGCCGGCGGCGAGCCCCGCCACCTGAAGCAGCCCGGTGATCCCGCCGCAGCGGGTGATGTCGGCCTGCAGGCAGTCCACCGCCTGGGCCTGGAGCAGATTGGTGAAGTCGCGCAGGACGTAGCCGTATTCACCGGCGGCGATGTCCAGGCCGCCGGGCCCCGCGCGAGACAGCATGCGCAGCCCTTCGAGGTCCGCGGAACTCACGGGCTCCTCGAACCACGACACGTCCCATTCCTCGGCGAATCGCCGCGCCCAGTACAGCGCCTGCTTGCGCGACAGGGCGCCGTTGGCGTCGGTGAACAACTCCGGCTCGTCGCCGATCGCCTTGCGCACCGCGGTCAGCCGCGCCGGATCGTCGGCCGGATGCCGGGACGTCTTGAGCTTCACCCGGGGAATGCCCTGCTCGACCCACCCGGCGAGCTGGGCGGTGAGGCGGTCGAGCGGGTAGTTGGTGAAGCCGGCGCTGCCGTAGACCGGCACCCGGTCGTGGAAGGACGGCAGCAGCGCCGTCAGCGGGAGCTCCAGCAGGTGAGCCTTGAGGTCCCAGAGCGCCACGTCCACCGCCGAGACGGCCATCGCCCCCAGGCCCGGCCGTCCGGTGTTGCGGATCCGGGCGAACATCCGCCGCCACAGCGCGGCCGGAGCGAGCGCGTCGCCGCCGACGACCACGGGGGCGAGCTTGGTCTCCACCAGTGTCGCCGCCGGCACGTCGGTGTAGGTGTAGCCGATGCCCGTCCGTCCGCCGCCCTGGGCCAGCACCACCACGATGGTGGTGGAGTCCCAGGTCAACGTGCCGTCGGTCTCTTCGCCGTCGGGACCGTCGGTGGGGATCTGGAAGGCGTGCACCTCCAGGCCGTCCACCGTCACCGTGGTATCGGTAACGCCCACGGACCTTCCCCCTTCACCACGTGTCCCCCCGTACGTGGCGGCCGACCGGCACGGTCAGCCGGGCCCGGCGCGATGCCCGCTTCTCTAGTGGCCGCGGCCGGGTAGCGACTCGTACACCTCCGCCAGCTTCTGCCGGAACCCCTTGGCGACGATCCCCGCGCGTTCGGGGTCCCGCAGCGCCGCCTTGACCGACTTCTTGGCCTGCTCGGGCATGATGTGCGGCGGCAGCGGCGCCACCTCCTGGTCCACCTTGAACTCCAGGACCACCGGGCGGTCGGCGGCCAGCGCACGGTCCCAGGCCGCGCCGACCTGGGCGGGGTCGTCGCAGTAGATCCCGGTCAGCCCGAGGAGCTCGGCCCACTTGTGGTACGGGACGTCGGGGAGGTACTGCGACCCCATGAACTTGGGCTCCCCGCCCATCGCGCGCTGCTCCCAGGTCACCTGGTTGAGGTCCTGGTTGTTGAAGACGCAGAAGATCAGCGGCGAGCGGCCGAGACGGTCCAGATAGCGCTTGACCGTGATCATCTCGTTGAGGCCGTTCATCTGGAACGCGCCGTCGCCGACGAAGGCGATGACCGGCCGGTCGGGGTAGGCGAACTTGGCGGCGATGGCGTAGGGCGTGCCGGGGCCCATCGTGGCCAGGGTGCCCGACAGCGACGCCTGCATCCCGTCGCGCAGCCGCAGCTGCCGTGCCCACCAGGTGGTGGACGATCCCGAGTCGGCGGTCAGGATGGCGCCCTCGGGCAGCCTGCCCGACAGCTCCCACGCGACCAGCTGCGGGTTCAGGGCGTCGAACCGCTGGTGCGACTGGCGGTCGAGGATGTCCCACCACTCGCGGACGTCGGCCTCGATCTTCTCCCGCCACGAGCGGTCGGTCTTGCGTTCCAGCAGCGGGATGAGGGCGCGCAACGTCTCCTTGGCGTCCCCGACCAGGTGCGCGTCCATCGGATACCGGATGCCGATCATCCGCCCGTCGATGTCGATCTCCACACCCCGGGCGCCGCCCTCGTCCGGCAGCCACTCGGCGTAGGGGAAGCTGGTGCCGATCATGAACAGGGTGTCGCAGTTCATCACCATCTCGTCGCTGGGCCTGGAGCCCAGCAGCCCGATGGGGCCGGTGACGAACGGCAGGTCGTCCGGCAGCACCTGACGTCCCAGCAGCGCCTTGGCCACGCCGGCGCCCAGCAGCTCGGCCGCCTCCACCACCTCGGCCTCGGCCTCGGCCGCGCCCTGCCCGACCAGGATCGCCACCTTCTTTCCCGCGTTCAGCACGTCCGCGGCCTTGCGCAGCTCCTGCTCGTTCGGCAGGATCCGCGGCCGCGACCAGCCGACGCTGGAGTAGACGGCGCCGTGCTCCTTGGGCGGGGACGGCACGGCGGGAGACTCCTGGACATCCTCCGGGACGATGACCGTGGCGATGCCGCGCGTGGTCAGCGCGGTCTTGAACGCCCGGTCGATCAGATGCCGGGCCTGGGCGGGCTCCATGCACACCGCCACGAACTCCGAGACGTCCTTGAACAGGCTGAGCAGATCGACTTCCTGCTGGTAGTGGGCGCCCAGCGACATCCGCTTCTGCTGACCGACGATCGCCACCACCGGCTGGTGATCCAGCTTGGCGTCGTACAGCCCGTTGAGCAGGTGGATCGCCCCGGGCCCGGACGTGGCCGTACAGCAGCCCACCTCGCCGGTGAACTTGGCGTGCGCGCACGCCATGAACGCGCCCATCTCCTCGTGCCGCGGCTGGATGAACTCCGGATCCCCCGCCGCGCGGTCGAACGCGCCGAGCAGACCGTTGATCCCGTCCCCCGGATAGCCGTAGACGCGGTGGACCCCCCACTCGCGCAGCCGACCGAGGATGTAGTCGCTGACCTGCTGCTTCATCGTCCTCTCCCCAGCTTCGGTGTCACAGCGGGCGAACGCCTCCAAAAGCGGCTACCCGCCCGAAGGCCATCCATACCGATCCGGGCGGCGACGCGGCCCCCACTGACATGGCGCGAAGGCGCTCTCGGCCGCCCGCCATTCGGAGCAGAGCAGGGTGCCCAAGCAGGACTCACGATGACGACGAGACCTGGTCAGCGGGCAAGTGCGGAGCGTCGGCCGGCCTGTGTGGGGCGGCGGCTGGCTGGTAGGGGAGCGGGCGTGCCTTCGCCGGATCGGCCGCGCATTTTCGTGTCGCAGGAGACGCAGAGCAGCGCGCGGATCAGGGCGAAGGTGGGGGAGGAGCTGGAGGAGGCCGATCCCCGCGCGGTGCTGACCGCGGTGCTGACCGAACTCGTCCCCTACGACGCGGCGACGCGGCTGCACATGCGCGTCCGCCAGTCCTTCACCGCCCTGGCCCTGTCCGACGCCGCCATCGCCGACCGGCTGCGCGCCGAGTACGTCACCTTCCACGAGCAGATCGCCGGCCTGTTGCGCAAGGAGCAGGCGGCGGGGCGCGTCGCCCCGGGCGATGTGCGCGAGACCGCCATGGAGCTGGTCGCGCTCGCCGAGGGGCTGGCCTACTACGTCCTGATCGGCCTGGTCAGCACCGACTGCGCCCGCGAACGTGTGCTGGCGGCCATCGCCGACGCCTACGTCTGACGGCAGCGTCGTCCTCCTGTGGCGCCGTTCCGCTGCCGGGTGGCTGTGAGCGGCCGTACGAGCGGGACGGAAGTCCGTTGACAAGCGGACCGGTCGCCGAGAACGTCAGTGCCTGCGTAGGGCCCCCGCATCGTGCGCGAGCCGAAACGCGGTGGAGACGATCAACGCCAGGACGAGCGTCGCCAGGCGGGCGCGCTGGGCGTCACATCACTTCCGGTCGACGCTTCCGCCCTGCCCTTGTCCAGTGCTCGCCGACTCCGGCCGGTTCCAGCCGTGCCGCTCCAGGGCGCTGAGAAAGGCGTCCACCACCACCGGATCGAAGTGGGTGCCCGAGCAGCGCCGAAGCTCCTCGGCCGCCTCCTCCAGCGACCACGCACCACGGTAGGAGCGGTTGGAGGTCATGGCGTCGAACGCGTCCGCCACCCCGATCACCCGGGCGAACTCGGGGATCTCCTCGCCGGCCAGTCCCAGGGGATAGCCGCGGCCGTCCAGCCGCTCGTGATGGTGCATGATCCCGGCCAGCGCCTCGTCCAGGAACCCGATCTCCTGGACGATCTGCAGCCCGCGCATCGGGTGCAACTGGATCTCGGTGAACTCCTCGTCGGTCAGCTTCCCCGTCTTCTGCAGGATCTTGGTGGGAATGCCCAGCTTGCCGACGTCGTGCACCATCCCGGCGAACCGCAGCGCATCGACCCGGTCGGCGCGCATGCCGATCTGGCGGGCGATCATCACCGCGCCGCGCGCGACCCGCTCCGAATGCCCGCGCGTGTAGGGGTCCTTGGTCTCCACCGCCTGGCACAGCGCGGCCAGGGTCGCCGCGTACGCCCGCCGCTGCTCGTGGGTCTGCTGGAACGCCCACCGCGCGATGAGAACAGGCAGCAGCACCAGCACCGCGCTCAACGACCCGGCACTCTCCCACAGGCCGGCGATGAGCAGGCCCAGCATGCCGTATCCCAGGCACCCGACGGCGAGCTGGCCGCTCTCGCGCAGCAGCTCCTCGGCGGAGGCCTGCCCACTGAGCAGCAGGATTCCCGCCATGAGTGCCAGGTTCACCGTCACGAACACCACCAGCGCGCCCAGGAACGGGCCGATGACCTGCCCCACCCACCCGACCTGGCCGGGGTGGAACAGGTCACCGTCCAGCAGGTCGAACACCATGCCGGCGGTGTAGCCGCTGAGGGCGAACTGGGCCCCGTTGAACACCCGCTTGACGGGCGCGGACAGCCGCTGCCCGGTCGCCACGGCGCTCGCGCCGACCAGTGCGGCGCCGACCGCACCGAGCAGCACCACCGATGCCAGGCTCGCGGCGAAGCTCAGCGACACCCGCGCGCCCTCGACATTCAGCCGGGCCGGAACCGAGTCGCAGATCAGAAACAGCACGACCAGCCCGGCCAGCGTCCCCCAGTCCAGAGAATCGAAGGCAGAGGCGGCGATGAGGCCCGCCGCCGACGCCGCCACAACACAGATGTACGCCCAGGCGGCACCAGAGAGTCCCAGCATGTCACCCAACAGTGGTCGACGTGACGAAGAGCGAAAAGCACGCTCCGTACTCCATATCTCACGATCAGCGTACATTGGCAAGCCGCGTGCACGGCCCTGATCGGCGAAGAAACCAGCGGTGCCGCAACAGTCCGAGTTAAGTGCTTCTGACTGAGGGAAAGAATGATCTTCAGAATCACGTGGTAATGGCGGAATCCGTCCCTCAGGCGCTTGGTGACGTCCGGCGACCAACTTGTCCAGGTTCATGACCGGGTCCGCGCGGAACTCGTCTGCCTCGGCGAGGACGTGCGCATCCATCTCGACGACGGCATGCGGCGATCGGGCCTCGGCCGGAGCCGAGGGGGCGGCGCCGATGCACCGCCGGGCAAGACGGCGGTCAGCCGCGTGCTGTTCACACCACGGCTCTGACCGCCGCGGCCTAACTGTTCATCCTCATTCGCGTGAGGACGAGGAAACCAGGCGAGGAAGGTGCTACGCCATGAACCGGATGATCAACGACGTGCCCAGTCCGGTGCGTCCCGCTTGAAAGACTAAGGGAATCCGACTGTGGCCCCCGAGCAGGGCGCCAACCTCCTGCGGGACGGCACGCTGCCCGATGTCTGCGTCGTCGGCTTCACTACGCAAAAAACGAACCGGATGCCCAGATGAAGGCCCCACCGCCACTGCCGCGTGGTAAACGACGACCTGCTGCAATGCGTCCTGTTCGACCGCAGCGCCCGGGACGCGAATCTAATCGGGACCGAGCACATCGTCTCCGAGCGGCTGTTCGGGACGCTGCCGGACGCCGAGAGACCAGGACGCCGCCCTGGAAGCCTCCGCCGCGTGACAGGTGGCCGTGAGCGACGAGGTAGGCGCTGACCAGCAGGGTGACCGGCAGCAGCGTCAGGCCGGTGACGCGCAGCGCGTCGAACCCGTCGGCGGGTCCGCGGCGCAGCGTGCCGGTCTGGGCCTCTTCCTCCCGGTCGACGGCGCGCAGCAGCATGACGGTGCCCGGCATCGCCACGAGGAGATGCGAGCCGAGCTGACCAACGTCTTCCGCCTCGCGGCGGTGTCTAGGCGTGCTGGCGGGCGGCCATCTACCGCCGCTACGTCGGCAAGCAGGAGATGGTCTTCGCCGCCGCCGTGCACGATCTGACGATCACCGCCCCCGCCGACTCCGGTTCGCTGCGCGCCGACCTCACCGCGCTGTGCGCCGACCTCGCCGCCAGCCTGACCACCATCCCCGCGCCCAGCCTGCTGGGTCTGCTCGCGGACATCACCCCCCATCCGGCGTCGGCGGCCCGCATCCAGGAGGCGTTCGTGGTGACCGAGCGGGCGCCTGCGAGGGCGGAGGCGATGAGGGTGAGTTCCTCGCCCGGCGAACGGGATCCATCCGGCGGCCAGGTGGGGCGGGTGGGCGGCCAGGGTGCTCACCGGGTGGCCTCCCCGGTGCTCAGCGCGGCGCCGGCGCCCGCAGGACTTCAAAATCGCAGCTCGCGTGTGCGGGCGTTCAGGGGCGGCCCGGACCCGGGGGAGGGCGGTCGATCGCTGCAGCACCACGTGATCTGCGACGGCGCCCGGCGCGTTCTTTGGGCGGGCTGGCCGTTCTCGTGCCTAGTCAGAGGGTCATCGCCGTCGGCTGGGCGTCGGGGCGCATGGCGGCGTCGGTGCCGCCGTCGACGTAGAGGATCGCGCCGGTGGTGTAGCGGGCCTCGGGCCTGAGGAACTGGTGGACCCAGAAGGCGATGTCCTCCGGGTGTCCGAAGACGCCCAGCGGCATCGGCGTGGGGAATTCGTCGGCGTCCGGCTCGGTGGTGTTTCCGGTGGAACCGAGCATGAGGGGGGTGAGCACCGCGCCGGGCGCGATGGCGTTGAGGAGCACGCCGCGCCGGGCCCACTCGGGGGTGACGGCGGTGCGGCGCACCCAGCGGGCGAGGGCGAACTTGGACGAGGCGTAAGCGGAGATGCTGGGCGCCATGTCGAGTACCTCCCGGGGCATGGCGTTTTGCGCCGCGCGGGCGTGCTTGCGGGCGGCGTCCTCGTCACCGGCGAGGGCGAGTTCCACCAGGCGATCGTCGATCAGCGGCACGGTGGTCGCGGAGTTGGATCCGATGACGACGGCGCGGCCGGCGCCCGAGCGTTCCAGGGCCGGTCGCAGCGCTTCCAGCAGCGCCACCGGCCCGAAGTAATTGATGGACATGACCGCGGCCGCGTCCGGCACGCTCGGGCCGACGCCGGCGACGGCGGCGACGCCGTCGAGTGTGCCGCCGCTGTTCGCCAGGATGTCCTGGACCGCCTTGGCGCGGCCGTCGGAGGTGCCCAGGTCGGCGATGACGTCGGCGTCGTGCAGATCGACCCCGATGACGGTGTGCCCGGCGGCGCTGAGGTTCGCGACGACGGCGGCGCCGATGCCCGAGGCGGATCCGGTGACGGCGTAGGTTCCCATGCTCGACTCTCCTCGCGAGACGCCGCGGACAGGGTGGGGGGACGACAGCGGCTTACATCAGCCAATCATTGATTGGACCGTGCTTCCACCGTCTGTGATGCAATGTGCGCATGGCAGAGGAACCCGTCTCGACGCGAGATCGTTTGCTGGCGGCCGCGGAGCGGCTGTTCCTGGCGAAGGGCGTCGACCAGGTGTCGGTCCGTGCGATCAACGCCGAGGCGGGGCTGAACCCGGGTGCGGTGCACTATCACTTCGGGTCGCGGGAGGGGCTGGTCCTGGCGCTGCTGGAGCGGGAGCTGCTGCCGTTGTGGTCGGACCGGCTGGAGGCGATCGCCCGCCGTTCCCAGGCCGACGACGACGGTCCGCCCTTCGATGTCGTGGACCTGGTGACGGCACTGGTCGAGCCGTTCGAGGAGCTGGCGCGGACGGAGAAGGGCCGGATGCTGTGCCATCTGCTGGCCCGCTCGGTGCTGCCGGCATGGCGGCTGCCGAGCACCTCGCCGTGGTTCGGCCCGGTCCCGTTCGAGGTCATGCTCGGACGCGCGATGCCGCAACTGTCGGTGCGCGAGATCGCCGAACGCTGGCGGCTGGTCTTCGTCCTGCTCCTGGAGATCTACGGACGCCCGCTGGCGTCCTCCCCGACCGCCACGGCGTCGCTGCCCGAGTCCGGCACGGTCATCGCCTTCATCACCGCCGGCCTGACCGCACCTTCGCCGAAGCCCGGTTCCTGACCCGCCCCAGGCGGCCGATCAGGATCGTCGGGGTGTGCCGCCGCGGGACTACGCATGCCTTCATGGGTTGTGTTCAGCTGAGGTGTGTCACTGACGTGGCGCTTGGTTCCCGGCCCGGGCCCGGCTCCAAGGACGGGCTGCGTGCAATCCGAGGTCGGCGCGGAGCTCATCACATTCCGGCGTGCTGCGTCGTCGTACTGCTGAGTCGAACACGCCATCCCGTGAAGAGGAAAGCCCAGCGACATGGAACCCGTGAACGCCGCGATCATCTACTACAGCGCCACCGGCACCCTGCACGCCCTGGCCCGAGCCGCCGCCGAGGGCGCGGAGAAGGCCGGTGCACACGTGCGACTGCGCAGGGTCGCCGAAACCGCCCCACCGGAAGTGATCAACTCCAGGCCTGCGTGGGCCGAACACCTCCGGGACACCGCCGACGTCCCCCAGGCCGACCTGGACGACCTGGCCTGGGCCGACGTGGTGCTGTTCGGCACTCCCACCCGCTTCGGCAACCCGGCGAGCCAGCTCAGGGCGTTCATGGAGAGCACCAGTGCGCTGTGGTTCAACGGCGGGCTCGCGGACAAGGTGTACTCGGCTTTCACCGCCAGCAACACGCCCCACGGCGGACAGGAGTCCACCATCCTGGCGCTGGGAAACACCTTCTACCACTGGGGCGGCATCATCGTGCCCCCCGGCTACACCGACCCCGTCCAGTTCACGTCGGGCAACCCCTACGGCACCTCTCACGTGGCGGGCGGTGGACCGCCCGACGACGTCACCTTGGAGGCGGCCCGCCACCAGGCCCGACGCGCCGTCAACACCGCGGCCGCGCTCAAAGCCGGCCGCGCCGCCTGAGCCATGCCGATCTTTTCCTGACCCGCCTCACCCGCCCGCTGCGCGTAGTGGTGTGACGTGGAGCGGCCACCGCGTGATCACGCCGAGGTCGTGGACTCAGACGGTCTCGCGGTGGCCGGGACCTCGTCCAGTGCGGTCGGCCACCACGCGGCGGGGCCGATCTCGCGGGCCAGCGCGGGCACCAGCAGCGAGCGGATGACCAGGGTGTCGAGCAGCACGCCGAACGCGACGATGAACGCGATCTGCGCCAGGAACGCCAGCGGGATCACCACCAGCGCCGCGAACGTGGCGGCCAGCACCACCCCGGCGGAGGTGATCACGCCGCCGGTCGCGGTCAGCCCGCGCCGGATCCCCTCCCGGGAGCCGTGGCGCAGCGCCTCCTCCCGCACCCGGGTCATCAGGAAGATGTTGTAGTCCACCCCCAGCGCGACCAGGAACACGAAGCCGTACAAGGGCACGGACGCGTCCGTGCCGCTGAAGCCGAGCAGCCCCTGGAACACCAGCGCGGTGACGCCGAGGGTGGCGAAGTAGCCGAGCGCGACCGTCGCGACCAGGAGCAGCGGCAGCAGCACGGCGCGCAGCAGCGCGAACAGGACGACCAGGATGACGGCCAGCACCACCGGCGCGATCAGGTTGCGGTCGCGGGTGGCGGTGTCCTGGGTGTCGATCTGCTGGGCGGTGCGCCCGCCGACCATCGCGCCGGCGTCCGGGACGGCGTGGACGGCCGCGCGGAGGCGTGCGACGGTCCGCCTGGCGGCCTCGCCGTCGGACGCGCCGGTGAGCGTGACGTCGATGCGCACCCGGCCGTCCACCACCAGCGGCGCGCCGCCGGGCCGCCCCGCCTCGCCGACGGGCGCGGCGGACGCCACGCCGGGCACCGCCCGCGCGGCCCGGGTGACCTGGTCCGCGCGGCCCGCGTTCGCGATCACGACGGCCGGGTCGCCCGCCCCGCCGGGGAAGTGCTCGCCCAGCACCCGCTGCGCCTGTACGGAGGGGGCGTCGTCGACGAACGTCTCGTCCATCGGCAGGCCCTCGGCCTTGAGCGCCGGCATGAACGCGGCGAGCACCAGCAGCGGAAGCAGGCTCACCAGCCAGATGCGGCGCGGGCGCCGGTCCACCACGGCGGCGACCTTCCGCCACACGGCGTGCCCTTCGGCCGCCTGCCGCCGCGGCCTGGCGGGCCAGTACGCGACGCGGCCGAAGACCACCAGCATCGCGGGCAGGAAGGTGAGCGTGCCCAGCACGGCGCAGGCGATGCCGATGGCGCCGACGGGGCCGAGCGCCCGCGTGTTGGTCAGGTCGCTGAGCAGCAGCGCGAGCAGCCCGAGCGCCACGGTGGCGGCGCTCGCGATGATCGCCCCCGCCGAACGGCGCAGCGCGGCGCCGATCGCCGCGAACCGGTCGCCCCGTACGCCCAGCTCCTCCCGGAAGCGCGCGGTGAGCAGCAGGGCGTAGTCGGTCGCCGCGCCGATCACCAGGATCGACAGCATGCCCTGCACCTGGCCGTCCACCGTGACCGCGCCGTGGTCGGCCAGGGCGTACACGACCGCGCAGGCCAGCGCGAGCGCGAACACCGCGCCCACGATGATGATGAACGGGAGCAGGACGCTGCGGTAGACCAGCAGCAGGATCAGCAGGACGACGCCGAGCGCCACGCCCAGCAGCAGCCCGTCGATCCCGGCGAACGCGTCCTTGAGATCGGCCTGCGTCGCGGCGGGCCCGCCGACGTGGACGCTCGTCCCGGGCACCCCCGCCACGGCCTCGCGGACCTTCTCGACGCTCGGCGCCACCTGGTCGCCGAGGTCGGAGCGCAACGGCACGACGCCCTGCAGCGCGCGGCCGTCCTCGGAGGGGATGGCGGGGGAGACCTGCCCGGCGACCTCAGGGGCGCCGTTCAGTGAGGCCAGCGCCCGGGTCGCGGCGGCCTGCGCCTCCGGTGTCACCTTGCCGTCCCGGGCCTGCCAGACAACGATCGCGGGCAGCGTCTTCGCACGCTGAAAGGCCCGCTGCGCCTCGATCACCCTGGTCGACTCGGCGCTCTGGGGCAGGAACGACGACTGGTCGTTGGTCGCGACCTCGCCGAGCTTGCCCGCGTACGGTCCCAGCGCGCCGCCGATCCCGAGCCAGACGACGATCAGCAGTACCGGCACCGCCCACCGGGCACCTCGCAGCGTGTTCGCCACCGGCCTCCACCCTCCAGAATCTCAATGACCAAGTATCTTTATCGTTGAGATACCGACCCTATCCTGGAGGTGCGCACTGGACGGCAACGCCCCCCAGGGCATCGGCCTGCACGACTTCGCGGTCCAGCTGCGGCGCATGAACGCCGAGTTCAACCGCATCACGCAGGAGTTCGCCCGGGCCCAGAAGCTGCACGAGACCGACGTCCTGGCCCTCATCGCGATCCTGGACGGCGACGAGCACGGCGGCCCGATGACACCGGGCCGGCTGCGGGAGCGCCTCAACCTCACCTCCGGCGCGGTGAGCGCCTGCCTGGACCGGTTGGAACGCAGCGGGCACATCCGCCGTACCCGCGACGCCGCCGACCGCCGCGTGGTGCATCTCCACTACGCGCCGCACGGCACCGCGATCGCCCGCGAGTTCTTCCGCCCGCTGGCCCGCGGCACCGGCGCCGCCTGTGCCCGTTTCGACGAGGCCGAGCTGAGAACGGTCATGCGGTTCCTGGTCGCGATGAACGAGGAACTGGCCGCCCAGCGGCGGCACGACGCCTGACCCGTGAACCACGCCGGCCACCGAAGACGAGCACCCTCAGGCCGCCCGTCGACCGTGAAGCGCCGCGCTGCCTGCCCAGGGTCGCGCACATCGCCCCTCACCGCGAAGGCTTCGCCGCCGTCGGCTTCCTGAGGTCGGCCGGCTGATGGGCGTTCACGGCCATGCGGTATCCGCGTGACGAGATCTCTCGCGCGCGGCCGCGTCACAGTGTCGCCGGCGCGCGGTTCGCAGGTTGGGGAGCCCGGCTTGTGAGGTCCTCGTTCCCGATTCCCGGGGACGGGACTGGTTCTTGGGCGGCGCGGATCAGCTGTCCGGGGCGGGTGCCTGGTCGCCTTCTTGGGCCGGCACGGTCTGGTCGGAGGTCGCGGCCCAGCTGGCGAGGAGGTTGAGCGCGTCGCGGGCGGGCGTCCCGGGGTCGGCGCTGAAGGCGGTGAGGGTCAGGCCGTGGTCGGCGGGCAGGGGCATGGCTTCGAAGGGGAGGCTGATGTCGCCGACGGCGGGGTGGCGGAAGTTCTTGACCCCCGTGTGGTGCAGGCGGACGTTGTGGGCGGCCCACAGGGTGCGGAATTCCTCGCTGCGGGTGACCAGTTCCCCGATGAGGTCGGTCAGGGCGCGGTCGTAGGGATCGCGTCCGGCCTCGGTGCGCAGCAGGGCCACGGTGGTGTGGGCGGATTCCCCCCAGTCGGGGTAGAAGTCGCGGGCGCGGGGGTTGAGGAAGCGGAACCGGGCGAGGTTGACCGGCCGGACCGGATCGTCGAAGACGGGCGAGTACAGGGCGCGGCCGAGGCGGTTGGCGGCGAGGATGTCCAGGCGGCCGTTGCGCACGTACGCGGCCGTGTCGGTCATCGAGTCCAGCAGCCGCTGGATGCCGGGCCGGATGCGCTGCCGGGCGGGGCTGCGGCGGGTGCGGGGGGTGGCGTTGGCGGCCCGGGCCAGGTCGAACAGGTGGGCGTGTTCGGCCTCGTCCAGCTGAAGGGCGCGGGCGAGGGCTTCCAGCACGCTTTCGGAGACCCCGCTGAGGTTGCCCCGTTCCAGGCGGGCGTAGTACTCGGCGCTGACCCCGGCGAGCATGGCGACCTCCTCGCGGCGCAGCCCGGGGACGCGCCGGTTGCCGCCGTAGGCGGGCAGGCCGGCCCGCTGGGGCGTGATCTTGGCTCGCCGCGAGGCCAGGAACTCGCGGACCTCACTGCGGTTGTCCATGTCTTCCGAGGTTAGGCCGGTATTCGGCGCCGTGGGGTGTTCTGTCAGTACATGGAACAGCAGGAACTGCCTCACTGGCGCCCCCAGCGGTTTCCTGGGTGCTGCCGGGGGAGCACAGCCTGCCCCCCCCCGGAGCGCATGACCGGCACTCCAAAGGAACGAACGATGACAGAGAACACGGCAAGCACGCAGCCGTCCGGCGCCCGGACGCTGCTCGGCGATTTCGCGCCCAAGCTGGTGGAGCTGACCGAAGAGGTGCTATTCGGGGACGTGTGGGAGCGGCCGGGGCTGTCGCCGCGCGACCGCAGCCTGGTCACCGTCACCACTTTGGCGGCGCTGTACCGCACCGACCAACTGGACTTCCACCTGCGCCGCGCGCTGGAGAACGGCCTGAGCAAGGACGAGCTGGTCGAGGCCCTCACCCACCTGGCGTTCTACGCCGGCTGGCCCAGCGCCATGAGCGCGGTCACCCAGCTCAAGAGCATCGTCGAGGCGTCCGGCCCGGCCGCCTGACCACCTCGCCGCGCGCCCGCTGTGGCCGGACGGCGGCACATCGACGAAGGAGACACGATGGAGATCTTGAAGCGGCCCCCGACCGCGAAGCTGCCCGAGCAGTGGTTCACCGGCGACGCCTGGGCGGATGTGATCTACCGGGGCGAGGACCCCTCCCGCGCGCGGGCGAACATGGTGCGCTTCGCGCCCGGCGCCCGGACCGCCTGGCACTCCCACGGCCTGGGCCAGACCCTCTACATCGTGGAGGGCGTCGCGCTGATCCAGGCCCGTGGCGGCCGGATCATCGAGGCCCACCCCGGGGACGTGATCTGGACGCCGCCGAGCGAGGAGCACTGGCACGGCGCCGCCCCCGACCAGTTCATGATCCACCTCGCTCTGTGGGAAGGCGACGACGTCGACTGGCTGGAGCACGTCACCGACGCCGAGTACGCCTCCCCTCGCGTCAGCACCCGAACCCGCCCCTGACCGAGCCCACGGCCGCGGCCGAGATCGGTCGGCCTCGCGGAGACCGAGGTCGCCTGGGCGGGAGTCTCGGCAGCAGCCCGCAACGGCCCCTCATCGGTTGTAGAGCCGACGCGCCCACAGGTAACCGGCCAGGGCGATGACCGCGCTCCAGATCGCCGCCTCCACGAAGCTGGAACCGGCGGATCGGCCGGCCAGCAGCGCGCGCAGGGTGTCGATGACAGGGGTGAACGGCTGGTGCTCGGCGAACCAGCGCAGCCCGCCGGGCATCGACTCGGTCGGGACGAAGCCGCTGCCGAGGAACGGCAGCATCAGCAGCGGCATCGGCAGGTTGCTGGCCGTCGCCACGTTCGTGGAGACCATGGCGAGCGCGACCGACAGCCAGGTGACGGCAAAGGTGATCATGGCCAGCACGCCGACCACGCCGAGCCACTCCAGCGCCGAGGCGGACGGGCGGAAGCCGATCAGCATGGCCACCGCGGTCGCCACCGCGATCGCGATGAAGGTCTGCAGCATCGCGCCGAGCACGTGCCCGGTGAGCACCGAGACACGGGCGATGGCCATCGTCTTGAACCTGGCGATGATGCCCTCGGTCATGTCGGTGGCCACCGAGATCGCTGTCCCCTGCGCGGCGCCGGCGACCGTCGTGACCATGATGCCGGGGGTGAGGTAGCCGGCGTAGGCGGCGCGGTCGCCGCCGATGCCCGCGCCCAGGGTGCCGCCGAGGACGTAGACGAACAGCAACAGGAACACCACGGGGACGGCGGTGTAGGTGACGATCAGCGACGGGTACCGCCAGATGTGCTTGATCTGGCGGCGCAGCATCGTCGCCGAGTCGGTGATCGCTCTCATCGGGACGGCTCCTTGGTCAGGGTGAGGAAGACGTCGTCCAGGTCGGGGGTGTGCACCGTCAGCTCGGCGACGTCGATGGCCTGGGTGTCCAGCCACTCCAGGAGCTTCTTGAGCGTCCTGACGCCGCCGGCGCCGGGGATCTGGACGGTGAGCGCGCTGTCGTTGCGCGAGGTCGCGCCGACGTGCGGGGCCGCCCTGCGGTAGCCGTCGGCGTCGGCGAAGCGCACGACGATGTGGCCGCCGGGGACCAGCCGCTTGAGCTCGTCCGGGGTGCCCTCGGCGCCCAGCGCGCCCTGGCTGAGCAGGGCGATGCGGTCGGCGAGCTCGTCGGCCTCCTCCAGGTACTGCGTGGTCAGGAAGATGGTCACGCCGTCCTGCTCGACCAGCTCTCTGACGATCTGCCACATGGTGCGGCGGCTGCGCGGGTCCAGGCCGGCGGTCGGCTCGTCGAGGAAGATGAGCCGGGGCGTGCCGACCATGGTCATGGCGAGGTCGAGGCGGCGGCGCATGCCGCCCGAGTAGGTGGCCGCCGGCCTGCGTGCGGCGTCGGTGAGGTCGAAGCGCTCCAGCAGTTCCCGGGCGCGCCTGCGGCCCTCCGAGCGGCCGAGATGCAGCAGGTCGGCCATGAGCCGCAGGTTCTCCTCGCCGGTCAGCAGGCCGTCCACGGCGGAGAACTGGCCGGTGACGCCGATCGCCGCGCGCACCTTGTCGGGTTCTCGGGCCAGGTCGTGCCCGGCCACCCGGATCTCGCCGGCGTCGGCCTTGATCAGGGTGGACAGGATCTGCACCGTGGTGGTCTTGCCCGCGCCGTTGGGGCCGAGCAGGGAGAAGATCGTGCCCTGCGGGATGGTGAGGTCGATGCCGTCCAGGACGCGGTGCGGGCCGTACGATTTGCGCAGTCCCGTCACCGAGATGGCGGGGACGGCGTGGATCGGGTCGGGGGTCTCGGTGGTCCGCATCGCGTTCACCCCCGGTCCCAGGTGACGCGCAGGCTGCGCACGCCGCAGATCTGCGAGGGGCCGGTGCGCAGCGGCACCTCTGCTGCCGGTACGGCGAACCGCAGCGTCGGGAATCGGGTGCCGATCAGGTCGGCGGCAGGGGCGGGCGGCGGGTGCCCGCTCGTCAAATCGTTCAACACATCGTGAAAGCTACGTTGCGTTCAAAAATTCTGTCAATCAACGGAAGTGTATTTTCCCAGGTGACAGGCCAAAACTTGATGCAATGACGCTGGAGTTGAATGCAATGCTCCATTGCAATGAATGGTGCCGAAAGCAATACTGGCGGCATGCCGGGAGGACGGTTGACCCACCAGGAACGTCAGCGCATCGCGGCGGGCCTCGCCGAAGGGCTCTCCTATGCCGAGATCGCCAGGCGCCTCCGACGGCCGACCTCGACGATCAGCAGGGAGATCGGCCGCAACGGCGGCCCAGGCGGTTACCGGCCCGAGCAGGCGCACCGGGCGACGGAGCGGCGGGCGCGGCGCGGCACGCCGGCTCGCCCGCCCGCGGCCGGACCGTCGGACGGCAAGGCGGTGGAGGTGCAGGACGGGGCCGTCGAGCTGGCCGTCGGGATGGGGCTGCCGAAGATGACGGCGCGCGTGCTCGTCGCCCTGTGGCTGAGCGAGGACGGCCGGCTCACCGCCGCCGAGCTGACGCGTGATCTGCGGGTCAGCCCGGCCTCGGTCTCCATGGCGGTGGGTTATCTGCTCCAGCAGGGGCTGATCAGGCGCGAACGCGATCCGCAGCGGCGTCGCGACATCTACGTCTTCGACGACGACACCTGGTACCACTCGATGGTGACCAGCGCGCGGCAGACGCTCGAGGCGGCGCAGATCGCGAAGGAGGGGGCGAAGACGTGCGGGCTCGGCACGCCCGCGGGGCGCCGGCTGGCCAAGGGCGGGGCGTTCCTGGAGCGGATCAGCCAGGACCTGCTGGCGTCCACTGAGCGCTGGCGCGGCCTCCTGTCGTGACCAGCCCGGCGTGCCGGCCTCCGGGCGCCCGGAACGCGTCGGCGGCCGGCGGCCACGACGAGCTGATCACTCACCCGTCACCAGGGCACCACCCCCGCGTCGTCGAAGAACCCGCCGGTCGGGCCGTCGTCGAGCAGGGTCGCCAGCCGGATCGCGATCGCCGCGCCCTGTTCGGGGGTGCGGACGCCACGGAAACCGTTGAGATCGGTCGCGCAGAAGCCGGGACATGCCGCGTTGATCAGGATGCCGGTGTCACGCAGCTCCTTGGCGTACTGGAGGGTGACGGCGTTGAGGAACGTCTTCGACGGCGCGTAGGCGACCGAGATCGGGCCCGTTTCGGTGTCGGGAGTGGACTGCAGGGTGAGTGAGCCGACGCTGCTGGACATGTTCACGATCCGCGGCGACGTCGAGCGGCGCAGCAACGGCAGCATCGCGTTGGTGACGCGGATGACGCCGATGACGTTGGTCTCCACGGCCGTGCGCACCGTCGCGGGGTCGACCGTGGTGGGCGTCTGCGGTGCGGCGCCGGTGATCGCGGCGTTGTTGACGAGCACGTCGAGGCGTCCGGCGCGCTCCTCGATCTGGCCGGCCGCGGCGGCGACGCTCGCGTCGTCGGTCACGTCGAGCGGCACCGCGAAGGCGTCGACGCCGGCCGCGCGCAGCTTCTCCACCGCGGCCTCCCGGCGCTCCGCGTCCCGGGCTCCGACGCCGACGCTCCAGCCGAGGGTGCCCAGGCCGGCCGCGATCTCGTATCCGATCCCTTTGTTCGCGCCGGTGACCAGCGCGATCGTCTGTTCGCTCATGCGCTCCATCCTGTGCGCGGACCCGGCGGGGCCGCCAACACCGTCTGGGTGGGCCGCGATACCGCCCGGGTATCGAGCCAGCGTCACCGCCTTTCTGACCGTCGGCGTCCGGCGGGCCGGCACGGGTACCGTGGCGGCATGGAGACGCGGGAGCTGCGCTACTTTGTCGCCGTCGCCGAGGAGCTGCACTTCGGTCGGGCCGCGCAGCGGCTCGGGATCGCCCAGCCACCGCTGTCACGGGCCATCCAGCAGCTCGAACGGCGGCTCGGCGTGAAGCTGCTGGAACGCACCAACCGCACCGTCACGCTGACCGAGGCCGGGTCGGTGCTGCTGCGCGAGGGCCGAGCGGCCCTCGACGCCGTAGACGCCGCCGAGCGCCGTACCCGCCGTGCCGCCCTGGCCGCCACCGGTCAGCCCGGCCTGGTCCTCGTCACGAAAGCCGGAGCGTCCAGCGAACTGCTGTCGAAGCTGCTCGACGCGTACGCCGCCGAACCCGGCGCGGTCACCGTCGACGTGCACCTGTGCGGGATCGGTGAGCAGGAGCGGCTGCTGCGCGACGGGCGGGCCGACGTGGCGCTGCTGCACCGGCCGTTCGACTCGACGGTCGGGTTCGACACCGAGGATCTGCGCACGGAGGGGCAGGTCGCGGTGCTGCCGGCCGGGCACCCCCTCGCCCGCCGGGCCGGCCTGCGGATGGACGACGTCACCGCGCTGCCCGACCTGCCGCTGCCACGCTGGCCCGGCCCCGACGGGACGTACCCGGACGGTCCCGGACCGCAGGTCCGCGACCATACGCAGCTGTTGCAGCTGGTCGGGCTCGGCCGGGCGGCCGCGGTCCTGCCGGACTCGTGCCGCGCCCATCTGAACGCCGACCTCGCCGCCGTGCCGGTGCTGGACGCGCCGACCGTGACGACGGTGATCGCGTGGCCGCCGCACAGCCGGTCCCGGGCTCTCGCCGGCCTGGTCCGAGCCGCGACCCTCCTGTAGCCGTCCGGCCGGCCCGCGTCCTCATCACGCACGTTCCCCGGCCGTGACCTGCACTCGGCCTGGGCTCCTCGTGACGGAGCCACGTGGTGATCGCGGCGACATCACCACCGGCCAGGCGGCAGGCCCGGCCGTCCTCGCCGCTGGATGGCCGGGTGAGGTGACGTGTGCCACGCCATTGCGGATGTCACAGGACGGCGGCCGCCGGTGTCCTGTGCGTGTGGCACGGTCGAGAGCGAACAGGCAGGAGCCGGATATGGGCGAGGGCAGCAAGCCGACAACGTACGCGGCCGAGCGGCTCACCGGTGACGGCCGCGTGGACCCGGCCACGGAGGCGTTCGTCGCCCACCGCAATCTGCTGTTCACCGTCGCCTACGAGATGCTCGGTTCGGCCGCCGACGCCGAGGACGTCCTGCAGGAGACCTGGATGCGGTGGGCGGACGTGGAACTCGACACGGTGCGGGACCCGCGCGCGTACCTGGTCCGGATCACCACCCGCCAGGCGCTCAACCGGCTGCGCACGCTCGGCCGCCGCAAGGAGTCCTACGTCGGCCCCTGGCTGCCCGAACCGCTGCTGACCGCGCCCGACGTGGCCGAGGACGTGGAACTGGCCGACAGCGTCTCGATGGCGATGCTGCTGGTCCTGGAGACGCTCGCGCCGACCGAGCGGGCGGTGTTCGTGCTGCGCGAGGTCTTCGACCTGGCGTACGACGAGATCGCCGACGCCGTCGGCAAGAGCCCGGCCACGGTCCGCCAGATCGCCCACCGCGCACGGGCCCACGTCGCCGCGCGGCGACCACGCGAAGCCGTCACCCCCGCCGAGACCCGCGCCGCCCTCCAGGCGTTCCAGCGGGCGGTGGTCACCGGCGATCTGCAACACCTGCTCGACATGCTCGCACCGGACGTCGTCTTCCTGGCGGACGGCGGCGGAGTCAAGCAGGCCCTGCTGCGGCCCATCAGCGGAGCCGACCGGGTCGCTCGCCTGCTGACCGCGAGCCTGCCCAAGTTCGGCAGCGACCTGACGGTCGAGCCGGTGCAGGTCAACGGCTACCCGGCGCTGCTCCTCCGGCTCAACGGCGAGATCGACACCGTCATGGCGGTGCGCGTCGACGACGGCCTCATCACCGGGCTCTACGCCGTACGCAACCCCGAGAAACTCTCCCATGTGCAGCAGGAGACCGCACTCAGCCGGGGATCAAAGGCGCGAACAGCCACAACGCCGGGCCCGCGACCCTCTGCACACGGCTAGGCGTGTTGCAGAGTCCAAGTTTCTGCGGCAGCGAAAGAGGTCTTCGGGCGATCAGGCCAAAGCCTTTGTATCGAACCCAATGGATTTTCTCAAGCATGGCTTCCGGGGGGCGGTTCGCCCATCGTCCGCCCATGTCGATGGCGGTTAACTCGCGCAGAAAGGGATCCCTTATGGGGTGGTCCTACCAGGCGTGATCAGGCACACGTTATGGGTGCGTAGAGGTGTCAACCGTGGCGGTCGGCGAGTGGGCGGGCGATTGTCGGCTTGCTGGCGGCGCTCCTGTAAAGGTGGCCCGACAACCCCACCCGTGGCCGCCACTCCCCACAGCACCACCCGCGCACGCTGCTCCGACCGTGGGACGACTCTTCCAGTGTGGCGCGTATGGCGGCTACGCGGCCGTCGGCGTCGGGCGGCGGTGGGGTGAAGACGCGGTTGCGAGAGGTGCCGCAGCCATGTCCGAATTCGCGGCGTCGGCTATTTCCTCGGGCTCTCCGTGGTGCATTTTCTCCTATCCGATTGCGTCGCCCTTCGGCTGTGGCGCCACGAACCAAGGGGGTGGAGTCGGCGGCGTGAGCGGGCGAGCCGCCGCCTGCGGCTGAGGTGCGGGCACGGCGTATCGGCGATCAAGATCTTGAGTTGCCCGAGTGCGGCGGTCCACCAGGTGAGTCGCCTTCATGGGCGGGCGCTGATGAACGTGCGCCACCATCCCGGCCCGACCTTTGCGGGACCCGTGCCGCTGACGGCGGCGAGGCGCCGCGTGATCGGGACGAGCGCAGGGATCGGTACGGTCCCGTAGCGATATAACGTCGGCCGGTGTGTTGCTATCACAGGGGCTCTGCGCTGCGATAAACCCCTCCGGCAGCTGAACTCGGTGATCTCTTGACAGCATAAGCAGGCACTTCTAGGCTCGACTTCGCATTTGATCACGTTATCTTCACATGAGCTCACGTGATCCTGGAGATCGGAGACGGCGTGGAACCGGATCTGGCGCCACGGACCTCGCTGCGAGCACCACGCCGAAGCTCGTCCTGGTTCGTCCGCCACCGGTCCCACCGAGGCCTCGTGGAAATCGGCGGGCAGTGCCGGTTCCGCCACGGCATGCCGCGGCACGAGCGGCCGTGTCCAGAGGGCCAGTACGTTCCGTCGCCGGATCACTTCGGGGGAGTTCCACGTCACCGCCGCCGCGCCGTCCGGACAGGACGCGCGGCGGACGCTCCGATGACCGCCGTCCCCAGGGCGGGACGGCTCTCGCGGCCCCTCCGGCCGCGATCCCGAGGAGGACACACATGACATCGTCATCGCGCGGAACGCCCCTCGACCGACGCGGCTTTCTCCGGCTGGCCGGCGGTGCCGCCGCCGTGACGGCGCTGCCCGGGGTCCTGTCGGCCTGCGGCGGCTCGTCCGGGTCGGGCGGGTCGCTGCGGCTGGTGGGCGTGGCCGACCAGCAGAAGCCGCTCGACCTGCTCACCAAGGGCTACACCCAGGCGAAGTTCAACACCTCCTACGCGCCGACCGACCAGGTGCAGACCTCGGTGCGCACCCAGCTCGGCGCCGGCGCACCGCCCGACGTGCACGTGGTCTATCCCGGCAACGGCAGCGCGATGAGCATGGCGCAGATCGCGCGGGCCGGGCTGCTGGCCGACCTGTCCGACCAGCCCTGGACGAAGAACATCCCGGCCAACTTCAAGCCCGCGTTCCAGCTCGACGGCAGGACCTTCCTGTTCTCGGCCGGGTCCAGCGTGATCGGCGCGATCTACAACAAGAAGGTGTTCCAGGAGGCCGGGGTCGAGGCGCCGCCGCGAACCTGGAGCGAGTTCCTGGAGGTCTGCGACAAGATCAAGAAGAAGGGGAAGACACCGATCGCGCTCGGCGCGCAGACGCCGTGGGTCACCCAGCTGATCACCTACGCGCTGGTGCCGTCGACGGTGTACGCCAAGAACCCGAGGTTCGACGCGCAGATGCAGGCGGGGTCGGCCAGTTTCGCGCAGTCGGGCTGGTCGGACGCGTTCACCATGTACCTCGACCTGCAGAAACGCGGGTTCTTCAACGACAACCCCAACGGCACCACGTTCGAGCAGCAGACCTCGATGGTCGCGACGGGCAGGGCCGCGATGGCGATCCAGGTGTCGGCGGTGCTGCCCGACTTCCGCAAGGCCGCCGCCGGCCCGGACGACCTGGGGATGTTCCCCGTGCCCGGTGCCGACGACGCGGACGGCGTCTGGATCCCGGCGGGCGCCGTCGTCGGCCTCGGCGTCAGCGCCCGGAGCAAGAACCGCGACGCGGCCAAGGCGTTCATCGACTATCTCGGGCAGCAGCAGAACATCAACGCCTGGGCGGAGGCGGTCGCGTGCGTGCCGCTCGTCCGCGACGCCAACTCCAAGATCGACCCGGTGCTGAAGGACTTCCTGCCCTACATCGACGGGAACAAGGCCGTCCCGTTCATGGACCAGGCCTGGCCGAACGCCGAGGTGCAGCCCGCCCACTTCGCGGCGGTGCAGGAACTGCTCGGCGGGCGGACGACGATCCCGCAGGCGCTGGCCAAGCTCGACGAGACGTACCGGAAGAAGTGAGCCGTGGCCGAAGCCCTCACCGCCCGCACGACCAGGACCCGCCCCCGGCGGCGCAGGCGGCAGGGCGGGTTCCTGGCGCCGCCGTGGTGGTTCGCCGCGCCCGCCCTGGCCGTGTACGCCCTGGTGGTGCTGTACCCGAGCATCAGCGGCATCGCCGTCGCGTTCACCGACTGGAACGGGATCGGCGACCGTTCCTTCAACGGCCTGGCCAACTTCCACAAGCTGCTGGACGACGACGCCGCGCGCGGGTCGCTGCTCAACACGCTGCTGCTCACCGTCGCGATCGTGGTCGTGCAGAACGGGATCGGGCTGCTGCTCGCCCTCGGCGTGCACACGAAGATCAAGTCCCGGGCGGTGCTCCGGGTGATCTTCTTCGCGCCCGCAGTGGTCAGCCCGGTGATGGTGGCGTTCCTGTGGAAGTACGTCTATAACCCCGCGCCGGACGCCGGGCTCAACGGGATCCTCGGCGCGGTCGGCCTCGGCGGGCTGCGCCAGGACTGGCTCGGCGACCCGTCGCTGGCGCTGTGGTCGGTGGCCGGCATGGTCATCTGGCAGTTCGCCGGCTACTCGATGGTCATCTTCCTGGCCGGGCTCGAAGGGGTGCCGGCGGAGCTGCACGAGGCCGCGATGATCGACGGGGCCGGGCGGTGGCAGCGGTTCCGGAACGTGACGTGGCCGCTGCTGGCACCCGCCGTGACCATCAACGTCATGCTGTCGACCATCGGCGGGCTGAAGCTGTTCGACCAGGTGTACGCCGCCACCAACGGCGGCCCCGGGCATGCCAGCGAGACGCTCTCCACGGTGCTCTACAAGCAGGCGTTCGTGTTCGGCAACTACGGCTACAGCACGGCGATCGCGCTGGTCCTGGCGCTGTTCGTGGCGGCGGTGTCGATGATCCAGATCCACTACCTGCGCGGCCGGGAGGTGACGTCGTGAGCCTTCGCTACGGGGTGCGGACGTTCCTGCTGGAGATCGTGATGATCGGCGCGGCGGTGGCGTTCCTGTTCCCGGTGTACGCGCTGATCACGCTGTCGCTCAAGGACAAGCGGCAGATCGCCGAGGCGCCGCTGTCGCCGCCCACCGCACCGGACCTGGGCAACTTCGCCGACGCCTGGTCGCGTGCCTCGCTGGGGTCGGCGCTGCTCAACAGCACGGTCATCACGGTCGTGAGCCTGGTCGCGCTGATCGCGGTCGGGTCGTCGGCCGCCTACTTCCTGGCGCGGCGGGCGACCCGGCTTGGCTTCGGCCTGTACGTGCTGTTCCTGCTGGGCATCGTGCTGCCGTTCCAGCTCGGCATGATCCCGCTGTTCAAGATGGTCGACTCGATGGGGCTGCTCGGCACCTACCAGGGGATGATCGTCTTCTACACCGGCATCCAGATGCCGTTCACGGTCTTCCTCTACACCGGGTTCATCCGGGCGTTGCCGGCCGACTACGCCAACGCCGCCCTCATCGACGGCGCCGGGCACCTGCAGGCGTTCACCCGGGTCGTGTTCCCGCTGCTGCGCCCGATCACCGGCACGGTGCTGATCCTCAACGCCGTGTTCATCTGGAACGACTTCTTCACCCCGCTGCTCTACCTGGGCGGTTCGGCGCGGGAGACGGTCCCGGTGCGGATCTTCGCGTTCGTCGGCCAGTACGTGTCGGACTACGGCCTGGTGTTCGCCGGGCTGGTGCTGGCCGCGCTGCCGATCATCGTGGTGTTCCTGGTGTTGCAGCGGTACGTCATCAAGGGTTTCGCCAGCGGTCTGAAGGGATGAGCCGATGCTTCCTGCGCGGTTGCGGACGGTTCTGGAGACACCGCCGCGCGCCTTCTCCCCGGCGCCGTTCTGGTGGTGGAGCGGCGACCGGCTCGACCGGCGGCGGCTGCGCGACCAGCTCGAACGCTTCGCCGCGGGCGGCGTCCACAACCTGGTGATCATCAATCTGGCGCCGTCCGGGCCGATGTTCGGCGCCGACGCCGACGAGCCCGCGTTCTTCGGCGAGGCCTGGTGGGAGCTGCTGGACGGGGTGTGCGACGACGCCGCCGCGCTCGGCACGTCGCTCTGGTTCTACGACCAGCTCGGCTTCTCCGGCGCCGGCCTTCAGGCACGGCTCGTCCAGGAACGGCCCGAGTACGCGGGGCTGTGGCTCGACCGCGACGGCGGCCCGCCCACGCCGCGCGGCTTCGACTACCTGTCGGCCGAGGCGTGCGCCGCGCTGCTGGACCGGGTGCACGGCGAGTTCGAGCGGCGGCTCGGGCACCGGCTCGGCACGGTCATCGTGGGGTCGTTCCAGGACGAACTGCCGTCGCTGCCCACCTGGTCGGCCCACTTCGCGGAGGAGTTCGAACGTCGGCGCGGCTACGACCCGACCTCGCGTCTGCACCGGTTGTGGTCAGGGGACGACGGTGACCCCGGCGGCCGGGTGTTCCGTCGCGACTACCACCTCACCCGGGCCGAGCTGGCGGAGGAGGCGTTCTTTCGCCCGCTGGCCGAATGGCACGGCAAGCACGGCCTGCTGCACGGCTGCGACCAGCAGGATCCGGCGCGTGCCGGGTTTCCCGTCGACGGCGTGCGCCTGTACGCCGACTACGCCCGTACGCACCGCTGGTTCGGGGCGCCCGGCTCCGACCACCACGGCGACGCCCGCGTCCACTCCTCGCTGGCGCACCTGTACGGCCGGGACCGCACGTGGATCGAGTCGTTCCACTCCAGCGGCTGGGGCGGCACCCTGGAGGAGACTCTCGACTGGCTGCTGCCCTGGCTGCGCACCGGCGCCACCCTCTACAACCCGCACGCCTCCTACTACTCGACCAGGGCGGGCTGGTGGGAGTGGGCGCCGCCGTCCACAGACTGGCGGCAGCCCTACTGGAAGCACTACCGCGTCTTCGCCGACGCCGTCACCCGGCTGTGCGCGGCGCTGTCGCTGGGACGGCACGTATGCGACGTCGCCGTCCTGTACCCGACCGCCACCGCGCAGGCCGGAACCAGGCTCGACGGCGTCGACGCCGAGGCCGCGCGGGCCCAGGACGTCTACCGGTCGCTGGTCGGGGACATGGCGTGGTTCAAGATGGAGCCGGGCGTCCTGGACCGGCACCGCGTCGACGCCGACGTGATCGACGACGACTCGGTGCGGCGGGCGCGGGTCGCGGACGGGCGGCTGACGGTCGCGGACGAGTCGTACCGCACCGTCCTGCTGCCGGCCTGCACCATGCTGGAAGGCGCGACCGCGCGACGGCTCGCCGAGTTCGCCGAGAACGGCGGCCGGGTCGTCGCGGTCGGCCCGCCGCCGCACGCGGGCGTCGGGGACCCGGACGCGGACGCCGCCGTGGCCAGGCTGGCCGGGCTGCTGGAGACCGTTCCGGACGCCTCCGGCCTCGCGGAGGTGCTCGACGGCGACCGCCGGGTGGAGGCGCCCGTGCCCGCGCTCGTGCGGGAGGTGGACGGCGCCACCCTGGTGTTCCTGACGGCCTCGCCGTCGATGGCGAGCCGCGTGTCGGTCGGACGCCCGGACGAACGCGGCGCCGACCTCGGCTGGATCGACGTGACCTACGACTTCGACCCGGACCGCTATCTGCGCGACATGCCCGTCCGCGTGCGCGGCGTGGCCGGACCCGCGTACGCGATCGGCCTGTTCGACGGAACACCCCGCCGCCTCGCGACCACCGCCGTGGACGACCACGTGGAGTTGGTCGTCCCGTTCGACGATGGCCCCGCCGCACTGCTGGTCTTTCCCGGCACCGGACAGGAGGCGGACGAGCCGGCTCGCCCCGTCCCGTACCGCGAGATCGACCTCGGCTCTACCTGGGAGATGGAGCTGGTGCCCACGCTCGACAACACCTGGGGCGACTTCGCGCGCCCGCCCGGCGAGCCGGTGGCGCTCGAACGCTGGGAACTGCACCACCGCGCGGAGGACGACGCCGGCTGGACCACGGTCCACGCCACCTTCGGCCCGCACGGCGTCTGGTCCTGCGACGGGACGAACTGGCGGGAGGCGGTCTACTCCGACTCGCGCGGCATCCGCAAGGACACCGTCCACCGGGAGTTCCTCGGCCCGAAGGGGCACGTGCCGGAGGAGTTCCTCGACTTCGGGCCGATCGCCGCGGGACAGCGGGTGGTGTTCCGCACGCGTGTGACGGTGCCCGCGCCGGGAGGGTTCCCCGCGGTCGGTGCCGCGGCCGTCAAGACGCTGCTGGTGGATGGGGCGCCGACCCCTCTGGAGGACCACGGCTATCTGGCGGTGGCGAAGACCCCGTTGGCGCCGGGGGAGTACGACCTGGAACTGCGGCTCGTCCCCGACACGGACCGGCACGAGGACGAGCGGCTGCGCGCGCACGTCGCCGTCGTCACCGACCCCGAGCGCTACCGCAGACCGGAGTGGATCACCGTTGAGGGACCGTCGCGCACCGGAGCCCAGGTCGCCCTGTCGACAGCGCTCCCGGCCGACGCGCACGGGATCCTCCAGGTCGCCTCGTCCGCGCCGTGCCGGATCGTCGTGGACGACGTGGAGATCGGCCGCCAGGGCGGGTTCGATCCGTACGCCGAGCAGCAGACGCCGCGCGTCGGACGCTACGACGTGACCGGCCACGCGGGCAGGGAGCTGACGCTGATCCTCACCGAGTCGGACACGCCCCCCGCGGTGCTGGTGGACGGCCCTGTCACGGGCTGGCGCGCGACCCGGGACCGCGAGCCGGCGGCCGTCGTGCCCAAGCGCACGCAGTACGGCGATCCGGCCGCCCTCCACCTGCGCCGTCGCCCGCACCCGCTGCCCGGCGCGGCCTGGATCGAAGACGCGGCGGACGACGACGGCGTCGTCCTGCCCGCCCTGTACGCGGTGCCGGGCCGCGGCGAGACCCTGGAGCGATTCCGCTTCACGGTGCCGCCCGGCGCGACGAGCATGTCCTTCGACGCGCACGGCGAGGTCACCGGTGTGTTCCTCGACGGGCGGCGCCTGGAAGGGGGACCGGAGTTCGCGCTGCCCGGGGGAGGGAAACGCACCGCCGAACTGCACGTCCGGACCCGGCCCGGCCACAGCGGAGGCGCCGCGTTGGCCGGGCCCGTCCGCTTCACCCCGGGCCCCGGCACCATCGCGCTCGGCGACTGGGAGGACGAGGGCCTGGCCGGATACAGCGGAGGGGTCCGCTACCGCCGCGTCGTCGTCATACCCGCCGACGCGCGTGGCGTGGTGCTCGACCTCGGCCGGGTGCGCGGCACGGCCGAGGTGAGGGTCAACGCCACGCCCTGCGGCGTCCGCGTCTGCGCCCCGTACCGCTTCACCCTCGACGACGCGGCCCTGCGCCCCGGTGAGCCGAACGAAATCGAGGTCGTGGTGTACGGCACCCTCGCCCCGCACCTGGACGAGACCAGCCCGACCCATTTCGTGTTCGAGGGCCAGCGCGTGACCGGCCTCTTCGGCCCCGCCGTCCTACGCGTACCCGACACGCCCTGACCTCAGGTGCCGGTTGCTGCGCCGCAGTTGCGCACGAGTTCCGCGGCGGCCCACCGGATGGACGAGTTCTCGTCGTTCTGCAGATGCAGCAGGGAGGGGAGGGCCTCCTTGACGGCGTCCTGCGCGTCGCCGGGGCCGTCGGCGATGTCCGCGATGAGGAGCAGCAGGGTGTTGCGCGCCCGGTTGGTCGGGATGAGCATCCGTTCCACCAGGAACGGCACCGCGTGGACGGCCGCGCTCGGAGAGGCGCTGCCCCTGTAGGCGAGCAGTTCGTACAGTCTCTTGACGGCCGCCTGCGCGGTGTCCTCATCGTCGGACGCCAGCTTGGCGATCAGGCCTGGAACCTCGTGGGCCGGGCCGCGCGCCGCCCAGAGCGACCCCCAGTCGATCTCCGCGAGGCGCAGCCGCAGCGACCGGGCGGGCCACAGCCGCTCCACGTCGAGGCGCAGTTCGGCGGTACCGTGCGCGGTGGTCACGCGCAGCGAACCCTCCGGCCTCAGGGCCAGGGCCTCGATCCCGGTGCCGATCCGCAGGTCGGCGCTCTCGCCGGAGGTCAGGTCCCAGGCGCGCACCAGTCCGTCGGCCCAGGCGGCGGCCAGGGCCGGTCCGGTCTCCAGGGACGCGGTGGCCAGCGCCGCGACGGGCGACCTGCGCCGGGCGAGCGGCACTCGTGGAAGTGGGCCCTGTGCCGGCCACCATCGGACCACCCCATGGGCGTCGCCGCTGACGACCGAACGGGTGCCGTGGGGGCCGCGGTAGCAGGTGACGGCGGTGACCGGGGCGCGGTGCGGCTTCTGGACGTCGAGTTCCGCGCCGTCGGCCGCCCAGACGTGCACGCGTCCGGCCGAGTCTCCCGCGACGACCGTCGTCGCGTCCCGGTCGGCGGCCGCGGCCGTACGGTCCGCGAGCCCTCGCAGCGCGGGAACGTCGGGGACGGCGGGGACTCCCGACGCGGCGGCCGTCGAGGCCACGGTCCAGCGCAGCCGGTCGTCGGCGTCCCCCTCGGCGAACGACGCCGGTCCCAGGTCCTCGGTGGGGAGGGGCACCTCCTGCGGGGCCGAGATGCCCTCGTCGGTCCACGCGACCCCCAGGGTGTCCAGGGCTTGGACGAGCGCCTCGCGGGTCCGGGCCTGGACCACGACGGCGAAGTCGGCTCCGGGCCCGCGGCCGTGCCGGATGAGCACGTCCGGGCCGCCGTAGGTGAGGGCGTCGGTGCCGGCCTCCTGCCAGGGCAGCAGGCCGATGTCGCGGTACGCGGCCTGTAGACGCTCGACGATCGCGGGGGCGGCCTCGACCTCGGCCCGCCGCACCCGGAAGGACCAGCCGAAGGTCGCCGGCAGCCGTTCCATCGCCAGCTGCAGGAAGAACTCCGACACCGACCGGCTCTGCACGACCCAGCCGTCGAAGGAGCTGACCAGGACCTTCGGGTCGGGCAGGTGGGCTTCGGAGGCGAGGTAGCCCCACTGGTTGAGGTACTGGTACTCGGCCATGAACACCCGGATCTCGTCACCGGGCGGGTCGTCGAGCGAGTCCGGCCCCGACGGGGGCCACACCGAGTGCGTCCAGTAGAGCCGCGGGCGGAAGGCGAAGGAGTTGACGGGGGAGTCCCACCACTCGACCAGTGCCGCGGGGACGGGGTCGGACTCGTCCGGTTCGTATCCGGGCGCCTCACCCGCCCTGGTCACGAGGGGCTCGCCGCCCGGATCCTCATAGCCCCACTCGCGCTGTACCTCGTCGAGAAGCTGGAGGACCGGCCGGTCCGCGGCGAGCCGTTCCGCGAACCGCCCGTAGTCGATGATCTCCGCCATGGCGAAGATCCTAGGGGGCCATCACCGACCGAATCTCCTATTTCGGTTATCCCCAAGGGGCGGTCGACGTTGTTCGCCGAACAGCGTGCCTATCCGGGGCGGTGCTCCCAGCCGCGGTGGGGGGCGCGGGTGCCGAGCCGCTCGTCGCGGCTGCGGTAGACGATGTAGGGGCGGGTGAGGTAGCCGACGGGTGCGGTCAGCATGTGCACCAGGCGGGTGAACGGCCAGACGCAGAACAGCAGCAGGGCGCTGAGGGCGTGCAGCTGGAACAGGATCGGCACGTCCGCCATGAGGTGCGGGTCGGGCCGCAGAGAGAACACCGACCGGAACCAGGGGGAGACCGTCTCGCGGTAGTTGTAGCCGCCGCCCACGATGTTGGCGGCGACGGTGGCGGCCAACCCGAGCACGATGACCAGGGTGAGCACCGCGTACATGAGTTTGTCGTTGCGGGTGGTGGCGGAGAAGACCGGGCCGACGGTCCGGCGCCGGTAGATCAGGATCGCCAGTCCCGCCAGCGTGCAGAATCCCGCGACGGTGCCCAAGGCCACGGCCGTCACGTGGTAGGCGTGCTCGCTGACGCCGATCGCCTCCGTCCACCTGTCGGGGATGACGAGCCCCCCGACGTGGCCGAGCAGGACCAGCAGGATGCCGAAGTGGAACAGCGGGCTGCCGATGCGCAGCAGGCGGCTTTCGTACAGCTGGGACGAGCGCGTGGTCCAGCCGAACTTGTCGTAGCGGTACCGCCAGTAGTGGCCGAGCACGAACACCGCGATGGTGACGTACGGCAGCGCCACCCACAGCAGGACGTCGACGACCCCCGTCGACTGCTCCGTGGAAGGCGCGACGGTGGACACGACCGTGCCGCGGATCATCGGTGGGCTCCTTGCGTATCGGGTCGGGAGGGTGGGCGCGACGGCCGCGGGTCGGGGAGGAAGACCGGGCCGCCGGACGAGGCGCCGTAAGGGGCGAGGCCGACCTCCTCTTCGGGCGGCCCTTCCGCGGCGAGCCGCAGGACGGCGTCCTGGATGTCGCCGCTCAACCGGGGCAGGGTGGCCGACACCGCGTCGAGCACCGCCGCCCACGGGGAACGGGACTCCGCCAACGCCAGCCGGAGCAGTTCCAGGCCGGCGCGGTGCTCGTTGAGCAGCCGGGCGCCGGCGGTGGGGTCGGCGGCGGCGAACTCCAGCACGACGGCCAGATGGTCGGGCAGCTCGTCGTCGCCGAGGACGAGCCCGGCGCGGTGGTAGGCGTGCTTGAACCGCAGGAGCGCCACGCCGCGCTTACGGGTGTCGCCGCAGGCGTAGTACGTCAGGTAGAGGCAGCAGCGTTTGCGGTGGTCGAACGTCGCGACGTAGTCGGCGGCCAGCTCCGGCAGGGGCGTCGCGTCGACGTGGTCGAGGAAGCGTCCCAGCGGCTCGCCCAGCTCCGCGGGCAGCGTGGCGGCGGCCCGGCGGAGCAGGGGACGGCGGCCGAGCAGACCGTCGTCGGGGTAGTCGAGCAGGAGTGAGGCCGTCTGCCAGGCCGTGGCCAGCTGCGTGCCGTCCGGCGCGGGGTTCCTCGTCCCTGTGATCATTGCTGGGGCTCCTCGGGGACCGTCGTCGTCGATGTCGGCCCGCCAGGGGCGCCCTCCGGATCCGTGGCGCCGGGGCGGGGTCCTTCGCGCCGGGGTGGGAAGAGCCCGGCGGGCGTGCCCTTGCCGTCCCAGTTGAGGAGGTTGACGCGCGTGCGCTTGCCGGCCGGGTCGACGGGACTGTCGGCCGTCTGCCGCTGCCGGAGCATGTGGAAGTTCTCCACCGCGATGGGGGCGGCGCCGCCGGAGGTCTCGCCGAACGGTCCCCAGCCGCCCATGCCCGGGCCGCCCTCGTAGTCCAGGCTGCATTCGGTGGCGAGTTCTTCCAGCTTGTGCGCCTGCTCGGCGTGTGCGGGCGGGATGACGTAACGCTCGTCGTACTTGGCGAGGGCCAGCAGCCGGTACATGTCGTACATCTGCTCGCCGGTCATGCCGACCTTGACGGGGATGCCCTCGTCGGGGCCGCGGCCCAGGTTGATGTCGCGCATGTAGGAGCGCATGGCCGCCAGGCGGCGCAGGACGGTCTCGACGGGCGCGGGATCGCCCGCGGTGAACAGCTGGGCGAGGTAGTCGACGGGGATGCGCAGGGCGTCGATGGCGGCGAACAGGTTGCCGGTGTCCTCCGCGTCGTGGCCGGTGTCGCGGACGACGTCCACGACGGGCGACAGCGGCGGGATGTACCAGACCATCGGCATCGTGCGGTACTCGGGATGCAGCGGCAGCGCCACCTTGTAGGTGCTGATGAGCGCGTGGACGGGGGACCGCTGGGCCGCGTCGATCCAGTCGCGGGGGATGCCCGCCCGTCCGGCGGCCGCGACGACCTCCGGGTCGTGCGGGTCCAGGAACACGTTCCGCTGCGCCTCGTACAGCCCCTCCTCGTCGGGCGTGGACGCGGCTTCGAGCACCTTGTCGGCGTCGTACAGCACCAGGCCGATGTAGCGGAGCCGTCCCACGCACGTCTCCGAGCAGACGGTGGGGATGCCGACCTCCACGCGGGGGAAGCAGAACGTGCACTTCTCGGCCTTGCCGGTGCGGTGGTTGAAGTAGACCTTCTTGTACGGGCATCCGGTGACGCACATCCGCCAGCCCCGGCAGCGGTCCTGGTCGACCAGCACGATGCCGTCCTCGGCGCGCTTGTAGATCGCGCCGGACGGGCAGGACGCCGCGCACGACGGGTTGAGGCAGTGCTCGCAGATGCGCGGCAGGTAGAACATGAAGGTCTTCTCGAACTCCAGCTTCACCTTCTCCGACACCCGCCCCAGCACCACGTCCCGGTCGGCGAGGCCGGGGGAGCCGCCCAGGTTGTCGTCCCAGTTCGCCGACCAGGAGATCTTCATGTCCTCGCCGGAGATCAGCGACTTGGGGCGCGCGACCGGGGTGTGCTCCTGCAGCGGCGCGTTGGTGAGGGTGTCGTAGTCGTAGGTCCAGGGTTCGTAGTAGTCGTCGATGGACGGCAGCTTCGGGTTGGCGAAGATGGTCAGCAGCTTGCGCAGCCGCCCGCCGCCCTTGAGCGCGAGACGCCCCCGCCGGTTGAGCGTCCAGCCGCCGCGCCACCTGTCCTGGTCCTCGTAGCGGCGCGGGTATCCCTGCCCCGGACGGGTCTCGACGTTGTTGAACCACACGTACTCGACGCCGCCGCGGTTGGTCCACGCCTGTTTGCAGGTCACCGAGCAGGTGTGGCAGCCGATGCACTTGTCCAGGTTCATGACCATGGCCATCTGGGCCATCACGCGCATCTAGTACGTCACCTCCTGGGAGCGGCGGCGGATCACGGTGACCTCGTCGCGCTGGTTGCCGGTGGGGCCCAGGTAGTTGAACGCGAACGACAGCTGGGCGTAGCCGCCGATGAGATGGCTGGGCTTGATGAGCAGCCGGGTCAGCGAGTTGTGGATGCCGCCGCGCCGCCCGGTCGTCTCGCTGCGGGGGACGTCGATGAGCCGGTCTTGGGCGTGGTGCATGTAGACGGTGCCCTCGGGCATGCGGTGCGAGACGATCGCGCGGGCGACGACCACGCCGTTGCGGTTGACCGCCTCGATCCAGTCGTTGTCGCTCACGCCGAGCTTGGCGGCGTCCCGGTCGCTGATCCAGATGGTGGGGCCGCCGCGCGACAGCGACAGCATGAACAGGTTGTCCTGGTACTCGGAGTGGATGGACCACTTGTTGTGCGGGGTCAGGTACCGCACCGTCAGGCCAAGCGCACCCTGCTCGCCGACATGAGGTTCATCGAAGAGGGCGTGCATGTTCAGCGGCGGGCGGTAGACGGGCAACTGCTCGCCGAGCTCGGCGATCCAGTCGTGGTCGAGGTAGAAGTGCTGGCGCCCGGTGAGGGTGTGCCACGGCTTGAGCCGTTCGACGTTGATGGTGAACGGCGAGTAGCGGCGCCCACCGCTCTCCGAGCCCGACCACTCCGGCGAGGTGATGACCGGGACGGGCCGGGCCTGGGTGTCGGCGAAGGTGATCTGCTTGCCCTCGTGCTCGGTGGCCAGGTCGGCCAGCGCCGTCCCGGTGCGTTCCTCCAGCGTCCGGAACCCCTGGACGGCCAGCTGCCCGTTGGTGGTGCCCGACAGCGCCAGGATCGTCTCGCAGGCGTGCACGTCGCGCACCAGCGACGGGCGTCCGTCGGCCGGTCCGCCGCGGATCGTCCCGTTGCGGTGCCGCAGGTAGTCCACCTGGGCGCCCAGGTCGAACGTGACGCCCTTGACGGTGGCGCCGAGCGAGTCGGCCAGCGGGCCGAGGGCGCGCATCCTGTCGGCGATCGCCCCGTAGTCGCGTTCGACGACCACCAGCTTCGGCATCGTCACGCCCGGCACCGGCTCGCACTCCCCGGCCTTCCAGTCGCGGACGCGCCCGTGCGGGGTGGCCAGCTCGTCGGGGGTGTCGTGCGTCAGCGGGGCCGCCACCACGTCCCTGCGGACGCCCAGGTGCGTCGCGGCCAGGCGGCTGAACGCGGCGGCGATCGTCTGGAAGGCGTCCCAGTCGGTGCGGGTCTGCCAGGGCGGGGCGATCGCCGGGTTGAACGAGTGCACGAACGGGTGCATGTCGGTGGTGTTGAGATCGTGCTTCTCGTACCAGGTCGCCGCCGGAAGCACGATGTCGGAGTAGACCGTCGTGCTGGTCATCCGGAAGTCCAGCGACAGCAGCAGGTCGAGCTTGCCGGTGGGGGCCTCCTCGCGCCAGACGACGTCCTTCGGCCGCGCCCCCGGCGGCGCCTCGTCCGCGCGCAGCTGCGAGTCGGCGCCGAGCAGGTACTTGAGGAAGTACTCGTTGCCCTTGGCCGAGGACCCCAGCAGGTTCGCCCGCCACACCGTCAGGATCCGGGGGAAGTTCTCCGGCGCGTCGGGGTCCTCACACGCGAACCGCAGCCGTCCCTCTTTGAGCTGGGACACCACGTACTCGCCGACCGGCATCCCGGACGCCTCCGCCTCGTCGGCCAGGTCCAGCGGGTTGCGGTCGAACGTCGGATAGGACGGCATCCATCCCAGCCGCGCGGCCTGCGCGATGACGTCCGCGGTGGTCTTGCCGGCCAGCAGCCCGCCCGTCCGCGCGGCGGCGAGGGTGTCGGCGCCGAAGCGGTCGTAACGGAACTGGTCGGTGTGCAGGTACCAGAACGCCGTGCCGATCATCTGCCGGGGCGGCCGCGACCAGTCCAGCCCGAACGCCAGCTGCGCCCAGCCGGTGAACGGGCGGCACTTCTCCTGGCCCACGTAGTGCGCCCAGCCGCCGCCGTTGACGCCCTGGCAGCCGGTCAGCGTGGTCAGCGCCAGGAACGCCCGGTAGATGGTGTCGGAGTGGAACCAGTGGTTCGTCCCCGCCCCCATGATGATCATCGAGCGGCCGCCGGTCTCCTCGGCGTTGGCGGCGAACTCCCGGCCGATCCGCGCCGCGGCCGCCGCCGGAACCCCCGTGATCGCCTCCTGCCAGGCCGGGGTGCACGGCTCGGCCGCGTCGCCGTACCCCGACGGCCACGTCCCCGGCAGGCCCTCGCGCCGCACACCGTACTGGGCGAGCAGCAGGTCGAACACGGTCGTGACCAGATGGCCGCCGACCCGTCGCACCGGCACGCCCCGGCGCAGCACGCCCGGCGTCCCGTCGGCGGCGTCGAACCGCGGCAGCTCCACCGGCACCGGCGGCTCGGCGGCCGGATCCCCTTCCACCGAGAGCCGCGGGTCGGCGTCCCCCAGGTCCAGGTTCCAGCGGCCCGCGCCCTGCTCCCCGTACCGGAAGCCCAGCGACCCGCCCGGCACCAGCGGACGGCCGGTGGCGCCGTCCAGCAGGACGGTCTTGAACGCGGCGTTCTCGGTGCGCGCCTCGGCGCCCGGCAGGTCGGCGGCGGTGAGGAACTTGCCCGGCACGAACGCGTCGCCGGCGGCGTTCGGCTCCAGCCGCACCAGGAACGGCAGGTCGGTGTACCGCTTGGCGTAACCGGTGAAATGGTCCACCCGGCGGTCGACGAAGAACTCCTTGAGGATCACGTGCCCCATCGCCAGTGCCAGCGCACCGTCGGTGCCCGGCCGGGCGGCCAGCCACTCGTCGGCGAACTTGACGTTGTCGGCGTAGTCGGGGGAGACGGCCACCACCTTCTGCCCTCGGTAGCGGGCCTCGGCCATCCAGTGCGCGTCCGGGGTCCGCGTCACCGGCAGATTGGACCCCCACATGATCAGGTATCCGGCGTCCCACCAGTCTCCGGACTCCGGCACGTCGGTCTGGTCGCCGAACACCTGCGGGGACGCCACCGGCAGGTCGGCGTACCAGTCGTAGAACGACAGCATCGTCCCGCCCAGAAGCGAGACGAACCGGGCACCCGAGGCGTGCGACACCATCGACATCGCCGGGATCGGGGAGAAACCCGCCACCCGGTCCGGCCCGTACGTCTTCACCGTGTGGACGTGCGCGGCGGCGATCATCTCGACCGCCTCGTCCCAGCCCGCCCGTACCAGGCCGCCCCGGCCGCGCGCCGACTTGTACCGCCGCGCCCGCTCGGGATCCGACACGATCTCCGCCCACGCCGCCACCGGATCCCCGGTGCGGGCCCGGGCCTCGCGGTACATCTCCAGCAGCACCCCGCGCACGTACGGGTACCGCACCCGCGTCGGCGAGTAGGTGTACCAGGAGAACGCCGCGCCTCGCGGGCAGCCCCTCGGCTCGTAGTCCGGCCGGTCCGGCCCCACCGACGGGTAATCGGTCTGCTGGGCCTCCCAGGTGATGATGCTGTCCTTGACGTACACCTTCCACGAACACGAACCCGTGCAGTTCACCCCGTGCGTGGACCGCACCACCTTGTCATGCGCCCACCGGTCGCGGTAGAACTCGTCCGCCTGCCGCCCGCCGGCCTTGTGCAGCGTCCGGAGGTCCTCCGACACGTCCGCGCGGGTGAAGAACCGTCGCGTCCCCACCAGCGCGTCCACCACGGGGCCGTCCAGACCCGCCCGGCCCGGCGGCCGCTTCCCGTTCTCGCCCAACGTCGCGTCCTTCGGCATCGATGTCATCTCGGTCAGTAGGTCAAGCGGCTCGCGCCACACGTCCGCCGGCGACGTCACGGCCGCGCACCGTCCGCTGAACGGCGACGATCGTGAAGGCCGCGGCCACGGCGGCGACCACCGACAGCAGCGCCAGGCCCAACGCGTAGGAGCCGCTGCTGCCGTAGACGGCCCCCATGACCAGCGGGGGCACGAAACCGCCCAGGCCGCCGGCGGCTCCGACGACGCCGGTGACCGCGCCGACCCGGTTCGCCGGCGCCAGCAGCGTCACCAGGGCGAAGGTGGCGCCGCTTCCCGCACCCAGCGCCGCGGCCATGGACAGGAACGCGATCGTTCCCAGCGGCATCAGCGAAGGCGTGAACGCCTGCACGGCCGCGCCCGCGGTGACCACCGCCAGCGCCGCGGCCAGTACGCGCGCCGGTCCCAGCCGGTCCGACAACCAGCCCCCGACGGGCCGCATCACGACCGCCAGGACGACGAACCCGGCCATGCGGTTCGCCGCGTCCGCCTGCGTCAGCCCGTAGCCGGTCTTGAGGTAGGTCGGCAGATACACGGAGAACGCCACATACCCGCCGAACGCCACCGCGTACAGGGCCGAGGCCTGCCAGGTGACCCCCAGCCGCGCGGTCGCCGCCAGCCGCCGCCCCAGCGTCTCCGCCGGCACCGTGCGCCCGGGGGCCTCCCGCAGCACCGCCATCGCCGCCGCGGCGTACACCGCCAGCAGCACGGCGGTCACCAGGTACGGGGTGCTCGTCCCCGCGGCGTCCACCAACCTGACCGTGGTCAGGGCGCTGATGGCGGTGCCGCCCATGCCCATGCCGAACACGCCGATCGCTAGGCCCCGGCGCTCCGGCGGGAACCAGGCGCTGACGAACGGCACCCCGACGGCGAACGCGGTGCCGCCGATGCCCAGGAAGAACCCGCCGACCAGCAGCGCCGTCAACGACGACTCCCCGCCCCACCCCAGATACAGCACCGGGACGATGGTGGCCGCCGACACCAGCGGGAACATCACCCTCCCGCCGAACCGGTCGGTCAGCGCCCCCACCGGAATCCGCCCGAGCGAGCCCACCAGCACCGGCACGGCCACCAGCAGTGCCTGCTGGAACGCCGTCAGGTCCAGCGACTCCTTCAAACGGGGCGCCAACGGGCTCAGCAACGCCCATGCCCAGAAGTTCAACGCGAACCCCGCGGTGGCCATCGCCAGCATCACCGCCGGACGACCCGCGGGCCCTCTCCGCACCGGTCCGGCCGCCTCGCGGCGGCCGTGCGCACTCCGCAGCTCATCCATGTGTCAGCACCATCGCCTCGCACCATCCGGGCAGGTCGTCGATCAGCTTCCGCCGAGGCGGGTACGAACGATCACCCGCCGAGCGGAATCCAGCATCGCCGCCGCAAGGCAGGCTGAGGCCGTCCGTCCGGCCCTTTCTCGGGGGCGATCAAGCCGGAGATTCCAGGACGAAAGTCCCTTGCGCCGCCGCCGCCCGAAGGCGCCCCCTGCATGGACGCTCCCCCGACCAATAGCGCCGCCGACCTCGGCCTCAACGTGCGGACCCGCTGGGCCGACCTGCGTCTCGGCCTGCCGCCGTCGGCCGCCGGCCACGCCGACCTGGCCATCACCGACCCGCCGTACACCGGCGAGGGGGTTGCGGCGCGCGGGGCTGTCGGGTGCGAGCTTCGTCAGGTCGCTCTGGCGGCTGCAGGACAACGCGCGCGCGATGAACCTCAACGCGGTGTTCGTGCAGATCCGCCCTGCTGGGCCGGGCGGGCGATGTACTCCTCCGCGGTAAGCGGCCATCACCCACGCGGCGACCGACGTGGTGCAATCGGACGCACCACCGCACGTCTGGCATGCGCTCCCCACCTACCTGATCGACGCCGTCGACGACGTGGGAGCCGCGGCGGTGCGGGCAGGTCTTCCAAGCGGGTGCGTTGTTCGTCATTGAGTCGCGGGTCAGGGTGTTCAGGACGCTGTCGGAGGCTCCGGGCAGATCGCCGCGTTCCGGTGGAGTAGTACAGAGGTGTCGTAGGAATGCAGCCGGGTCTGCTGCGGGCTGATCCTGGCCTGACGCGGCGTCAGGGACTCCCGGATTCGGCTGCTGTGATCCCTCCTCCCCACGCTGGACGGCCCCGCTCCGGCAGGGGTGCCCTGTCAGTACACCTTTCACCAGTGCCTTCTCCCTCGCCTGGTCAGCGCTTTCGATGGGGAGTGGCTCACCTCGCCCGGCTCCGTGCGCGCTGGGGGAGTGGGCCCCCGACCAGAGGAGCAAACCACTATGCGAGTTCACGCCTATGCCGCGCCGGCCGCCGCCGAGCCGTTGGCCCCCACGATCATCGAACGGCGGGACGTCGGTCCCAACGACGTGCTCATCGAGATCAAGTACGCGGGCATCTGCCACTCCGACATTCACACCGTCAACGGTGACTGGGGATCGCAGCCCTATCCGTTGGTCCCCGGTCACGAGATCGTCGGCATCGTCAGCGAGGTCGGCGCCGCCGTCACCCGGCACCGGGTAGGGGACCGCGTCGGAGTCGGCTGCATGGTCAACTCCTGCGGTGAGTGCACCAACTGCCGCAACGGCGACGAGCAGTACTGCCTCAACGGGATGGTGCCCACCTACGGAGGTGTCGACCGGGACGGCACCATCACGCAGGGCGGCTACTCCACGCACGTCGTCGTCGACGCCGACTTCGTCGTTTCGGTGCCCGAGGGCATGGACCTGGCGGCCGCGGCGCCACTGCTGTGCGCCGGTATCACCACCTACTCGCCGCTGCGTCGCTGGGGCGCCGGCCCTGGCAAGAAGGTCGCCGTCGTCGGTCTCGGCGGACTGGGGCACATGGCCGTCAAGATCGCCCACGCCCTGGGCGCCGAGGTCACCGTGCTGTCGCAGTCGCTGAAGAAGCAGGAGGACGGCCTGCGGCTCGGGGCCGACCACTACTACGCCACCAGCGACCCCGACACGTTCAGCCGGCTCAGCGGCCGGTTCGACCTGATCGTCAACACGGTCAGCGCCCGTGTCGACGTCGACGCCTACCTCGGCCTGCTCGCGGTCGACGGCACCTTGGTCAATGTCGGCGCCCCCGCCGAGCCGCTGAGCCTCGACGTGTTCTCCCTCATCGGTGCCCGACGCTCCTACGCCGGGTCGATGATCGGAGGCATCGCCGAGACGCAGGAGATGCTGGACTTCTGCGCACAGCACCACATCGGCGCCGACATCGAACTGATCTCAGCGGACCGGATCAACGAGGCCTACGAACGTGTCCTGGCCTCCGACGTCCGCTACCGGTTCGTCATCGACACCGCCACCCTCGGCTGACACGCGGCCCAACCCGCTGCACGCTCTCCGAGGACGTCACCAGTAATCACCGGTGACGGGCCGAGCGCGTGCAGCGGGGCAGGGGTCGGGGCCTCCGAGCGGCCGTGCACACGCGGGTCGCCGACGAATTGCTTGACCACCTCGGCGTTGTCATCGGGCGACCCGCCGTCGACGATGAGCAGCTCGCAGTCCGGCGTCGTCTGCGCCAGCAGCCCGGCCGCCGCCCGTCGCAGGCCAGGTGGAGTGTGCTGGTCAGCCCGCCCGCCGAGCGGCCGAGCGCCCGCCGTCGCCTTTTCGGGCGCCGGCGGCGTGCTGGTGGGCGCGCACGATCTCGGAGTCCACCGACACCAGCCAGTCGATGTCCTCGGCAGCGTCGGCGCGGGCCTGGGCGGCTTGCAGCATCGGCGTGAACGTCCCGTCGGCGGCCCAGCGGCGAAAGCGGGTGTGCAGCGATCGCCAGAAGCCATAGCGTTCGGGAACATCCCGCCAGGCCTCTCCGGAATACGCGGCAGGAACGCCGCCTGGCCGTACGTCGGCATGAGCGCCGAGACGGCCGGAACCTCGGCCCCTGCGGAGTCGTCGGACGAGCGCTTCATGGTCGGCCGGTGCCGCCTGGTCTGGACGGACCGCGGCCAGGACACCGGCCTACGCCCCCGAACTCAACCCCGCCGAAGGCGCGTGGTCCCTGCTCAAACGCTCCATGGCCAACTTCCTGGCCACCGATTTGCACCATCTCGCCGGCATGGTCAAGCACCGGCTCAAGGTGATCCAGCACCACCCCAACGTGATCAACGGCTGCCTGCACGCCACCGGCCTGACCCTGACGTCACCCCACCCGGCCTGACCAATTAATCCTGGTCAGGACGACCTGTCTGGCAGTTCTCGGCATCGAAGGCCGGTGGGCGGCCTCCCTGGCTGTACTTGTTTATGGTTGACCCGTGGACGATGACCGTCATTCTCGGCATGCGGCCCAGCCGGCGCATGGTCCAAAGGTCGATGCCGCCCAAGAGACGATGTTCAGTGAACGCGACCTTGAAGTGTTCCTCCGCCTGAGTCTTGACCAGGCTCATTTGCCGTCCCCCGCCGTTGGCGCCGGCGGCCTTGCCGGCACCGGTTTCACAGAAGCCGCCGCCAGGGAAGTCGCCCGCGTGAACCGGCGGCGTGTCATCACCAGCAACCTGGCCGTCGCCCTCGTCGGCCTCCGTGCCCTGGCCCGCGATCTCGCCCGTGACATCGCCCTCCGCCGCAACCTGACCCGCGTTCCCGGTCGCGTCGACGCCTTGGCGAGCAATCTGACTCTCGCCGCCGATCTTGCACGCTGCCTCCCGTCCGCCCACCCCAATGCGACGATGGTCGCAGGGTTGCGCAACGCCCGTGACACGTTCATGTATGCCCGCCAGAGCGCCGGCCGTGGTCCCCTCTTCGACAGCGCACTCATTCGCGCCCGAGACGACTCTCCTCTGCTGAAGGACAACAGCGCGCAGGTGCTCAGACGCGAGCTCGACGCGATCAGGATCAACGTATCGGGTATCGACCTGCCATACGGCCTGGACGGATGTGACGTGGAACTGTTCGTCAATTTCGTTTGGTCTCGCCGTACCCGGTGGCCGACCGGCCTCTACTCGCAGATCCAAGCCTGCTCCACCAGGGAGCAACCTGGCGGGTACCAGGTGGTCCAATCCAGCCGAGCACACTCTGACCACGGCAAGGCCTGATCTCCGGGCGTTTGCCTGTTCACGTAAGCGTCCTTGGGCACCGAGTTAGAGCGTGTCTCATGTGGCCGTGTGGTGATCTGCGAGATGATCGGGGATCATGACCCCGATCTCGCGCGCAGGCTGATGCCGGATGAGTTGTGGGAACTGGCTGAGCCTTTGATCCCGCGGTTCACGCCACGCCGTCAAGGTGGTGGGACCGCGCCGGTCGATGATCGGGCGGTGTTCACCGCGATTGTGTACGTGCTGACCAGCGGGTGTGCTTGGCGTCAGCTGCCCGGCGAGTTCGGGGTGAGCGTGCCGACCGCGCACCGCCGGTTCGCCGCCTGGACCAAGGCCGGGTTGTGGCCCAGGCTGCACCGGGCGGTGCTGGACGAACTCGGTGCGCGCGGGCAGATCGACTGGACGTCGGCGGTCGTGGACGCCGCCGCCGTCCGCGCGAAAAAGGGGGCACGCTGACCGGTCCCAATCCGGTCGATCGCGCCAAAAGGGCAGCAAGCTCCACGTGTTGAGCGATGCCGCCGGACTGCCGCTGGTGGTCGCCGTCTCCGCCGCCAACGTCCACGACAGCCTGGCGTTCAAGCCATTGTTCATGGCGGTGCCTGCGATCCGTTCCCGTCGCGGACCGCGCCGGCGCCGGCCGCGCTCAAGGCCCGCGCCGACAAGGCGTACCACTCGGCCGAGCACTTGATCTTCCTGCGGCGGCGCGGGATCACGCCGCGCATCGCCCGGCCCGGCATCGAGTCCAGTGAACGTCTTGGCCGTCACCGCTGGGTCATGGAACGCACCATCTCCTGGCTGCTGGGCTACCGGCGCCTGGCCGTGCGCCACGAGCGCCACGGCCATCTGTTCACCGCCTTCCTCACCCAACCTGCGGATCGGGGAGCGCCCGCAGCATACGTGGCAGCGTGGACCGGCACGTCGGCCCACCGGCACGCCGGCCATGGCGGCCATGCGGGCACCGGCGCGGCCAACCAGGGCCACCGCGATCGAGGCCGCGCAACGCGCCGGTGCGGCGGGGATGCCGCTCGGCGAGTCCATCGATCTGCTCGGCGAAGATCTCTCGCTCGCATGCGGGTTCACCACAGAAGAATCGGCGTACCTCCAGTGCGATCATCAGCGGCCCTCCGCACGCCGCCAGGTCCCACAATTTCCGCCGGTACCGGCTGTGCACCCGGGCCGACGACACCCCACACTTTGGGCACGAGGCCTCGGTCGCCGAGGTGCGCGCCGCGATCCGTACGGTGTCGCCGCGTTCCACAACGTCCAGGACTCGCAGGTCCTTGAGGGCAGGGCAGAACAGATGAAGGCAGCAGGCTTCCGTCGCCCGCCGGCGCATGCAGCACAACTGACCCCACGGCCGCTCGTTGGTGATCGGTTCTCGACAAACAGATCGTTGACGAGCGGCTGCTTGCGTGCGCGGCCCGTTACGGGATCGCGATCAACGAACTGGGGGCGCGGACCACCCCGTGCCACAGGCCTGCTCGCACCTGGGGTGGCCTCTGACCGAAGCTGCCGCGTGATCGAAGGGCTCGCGGGCCCAGTGCTGATGCCGGTGTGTGCCTCGGTCCTGTCCACCGAATTCGCGGTCGCCTGGATGGCGCTGACCAGGTCGGGATCGGTGACGGTAGATATTTGTTCGCGCGCTCTGCGCAGGCGGAGGAGTCTTTGTGTATGACGATCTTCTATCTCGTTCAGCATGGTGAGAAGGACCGGAGCCGGTTTCCGGGAGATCCCGGGCTGACCGAGGCGGGCTGGTGGCAGGGCGTCCGGACCGGTGCGTGGTTGCGGACCACCGGGGTGGTCGCGGTCTATTCGAGCCCGCTGCGGCGGGCCATGCAGACTGCTGAGTTGATCGCGTCGGCGTGCGGGGTGAACGTTCGGACAGACCCGCGGCTGCGGGAGCGGATGAACTGGGACGGCTCGCTGCCGTGGCCGGAATTCCTTGTTGAGTGGGACCGGACGGTTACCGACCGCGATTACACGCCTTCTTCGGGAGACTCGTCACGACAGGCCGGTGAGCGGCTGGCGGACTTCCTGGTGGAGCACCAGGGGTGCCGTGGACCTGTTGCGATGGTCGTTCACGGCGGTGTCACCGTGGATCTGCTCAGGACCTTGCTGGGCGATGCCGCAGTCCCTGCCGAGCTGCTGTCCGGGGTCCCAAGCTGCGCGATCACCAAGCTCGATGGGCTGGAGGTAACGGAGATCGCCTCGGTCACGCATCTGACGTCACGACCGTGGAGCCGACCAGGTCCTTTCCAGGCTCACCCTGAGTGACTTCTCATCGAGCGTGGGCCAGAGCCGCTTTCCGTGCGCGGTGGTAGCGGTGCAGCCGGTAGATCAGCCGAGGCCGGTGGCCGGGCCGGTAGCAGACCATCCCGGCGACCGAGACGCGGGCGCCGTGTCGGCCGCCGTGCACCCTCACCTGGGGGCGGTGTCCGCGGCGGCTCCAGGGACGTCCGTTGGGCGGCCTGAGCCCTTGACCGATCTCGTCGAACCGAGGCCGCCCACGCGGGCCCTTGGACCGCAACGCCTCGACCCCGCCCTGGCGCCAGGCCCGCCGCCATTCCTCCATCTGCCGCCGCCCGAGTCGCAACTCGACGGCGACGCGCGCATTGCCCACTGCGCGGCCTGCATCAGCACCTGTTCTCGTTTGTCACGGCCGACGGCGGCCAGCCCGCCGCCCTGGAGGTATCTGGCCATGCCACGGGATATGCGCGCTACACCGGCCTGTCCACTCACCCAAGCGCCATCACATATTAACTCTGGTTAGACGTCGGCGCTGATGCAGTGGCTGCACATCTACAACCATCACTGCGGCCACACCGCACTCGGCGCTCTTCCACCCGCCGGCCGCGTCACCAACCTCACCGTTCAATGAGTTTCTCGACCCACGCATTCGTCCGGCAGTTCATCGTTTCGCTGGCGCGTAAAAGGGCGCGCCTTGGGAACGGCTCGCCCATCAGATATTGGACGGCCACGACTCTGTGCGATCTGTGAGAGATATTGAGTCGTTCGAGTCTGGCCGCCGGTGGGGTCGGTCTTGTTTTAAGTTGCTTGAAGGGGTGCGGCGGCGCGGTGGCAGGCGACCTTGCGAAAGGGCTTAGCTGGCAGTCTGTTCACTTTAACGGTAAGTTCGGCAGGCTGGCTGTCGCCGATTCCGTGTGCTGGGTGATGAAGCTTATTGAGATGGCCAGGATGTCGATGACTTTTTCGGTGCGGTCTGGTTCTTGGTGCATGCGGGGCTTGCGGGTGACCGTGGGCGTCCGGGGGCTAATCGTGATGAGACGCTGAGTGTTCATTCAAGGAACCCTGCCATATAGACAGGGATGTTTGTATCATCGTCTCGTGGCAGAGGAGACGAGGCCGGGGCGAGTGATCGGTGGTCGCTACCGGTTGACCGACGAACTGGCGGCGGGTGGTTTCGGGCGCGTCTGGCGAGCGTGGGACACGGCGCTCGAGGTCGAGGTGGCCGTCAAGGAGGTGTGGCTGCATCCGGGGATCAGTGGCCCTGTGCGGGAGGACATGCTGCGGCGCGCCACGCGCGAGGCCCGGAATGCGGCTCGGCTGCGCAATCACCCGAACATCGTCACGGTGCACGACGTGGTGATCGAGGACGGTGTTCCCTGGACGGTCATGCAACTCGTCTCCGGATGCTCCCTGCACGAACGCGTCAGCGAGCAGGGGCCGCTGAAGGCGAAGACCGCCGAGAAGGTGGCCAGAGCAGTGCTGAGGGCTCTGGAGAAGGCGCATGAGGCGGGCATCGTGCATCGTGACGTCAAGCCTGCGAACGTCATGCTGGCCGCAGACGGCGAGGTTCTGCTCACCGACTTCGGGATCGCGGTCCAGCAGGACGAGACACGGCTCACGGCGCCCGGAACGTTCATCGGAACGGCCGAATATCTCGCGCCGGAGCGGATTCGCGGGCGGGACGAGCGGACCGCGAGTGACCTGTTCTCGCTCGGGTCGACCCTGTACTACGCCGTCGAGGGCGTCTCGCCGTTCCACCGGGACACACCGGACGAGACGTACGGCGCGATCCTCATGGCGGAGGTTCCCGCACCGCGGCGGGCGGGAAGGCTCGCGCCGCTGATCGAGCGCCTGCTGCGGAAGGACCCCGACCGGCGGCCGACGGCCACCCAGGCGCTGGAACTGCTCGACCTGCCGCCGACCAAGCTCGTCACGACCCCTGGTCAGCAGAAGCCGAAGAAGGAGGGGGCGGACAAGCCAAAGAAGGCGGGCAAACCCTCGGATGCTCCCAAGCCGCGACCCAAACCCCAACCCAAGCCTCGGCCGAAGGTCCAGCCGAAGCCCCAGCCCAAGCCCCAGCCAAAGCCTCAGCCCAAGACTGTCTCGCCGCCGGCGGCGAAGAGCACCCAGCCCGCGCAATCGCAGGCCAAGGCGAAGGAGCCAGCCAAGAGCTCGGACGACACGTGGTTGTGGGTGGTCGGTGTCGCCGCCGTCATCTGCGGTCTGTTGTATCTCGAGAAGCCCGGCTTCGCCGATGCCGTCACGGACATGGGGCTCTCCGGAGACCTAGCGTCCGCGGCACAAGGCGACTGCCTGCATCGCGGGAAAGATCTGCGGTGGGTCAAGGTCCCGTGCTGGTCCGCTGCCGCCGACCGTACGGTGACCAGGACATTTTCTCGATCCCCGTACCTGGTCCGCTCCCGCCTGTCCACGAGTACGACCACCAGCACCTCGACATGCCAGTTCTACGGCGGCAGCTTGTACGAAGTTCAGGACATCGGATCCGGCCGGGTTCTGTGCACACGGCTCAAGCAATGACGCCGAGTTCAGCCAAGCCCAGCGCGCGACCTGCTCGGGAACAGCGTGCTCTCACTGCTGATTTGGGCAGGGAGATGGGCCGTCCACCAGATGACGTGGTGAGATCGGGAGGTTGAGCACATGCCCATGTGGGGCGCAGTCGGCGGCCCCCGGAAGGGCTTGCAACAAGCCGTAGCCATCGCCGTCGCCTACGGCTTCGGTCCCGACCCCGACTTCGTGTGCCGCGAACCGTACAAGGCCGCTCGCCCATGCCGGTCACGCGCCGCGTTCGGTGAAGCTCTTATTCGGTTTCCCCGGCTCGCCGACAGCAGACGTCGGCAGGACGCGGTGACACCTGGGTCGGGGCCATCAGCTCGTGCGTCACACCCCCTGGCTGTCGGACCGCGACCTGGCGCTGGAGAACGTGCGCTACGTTCGCGACGCCTGCGGCGACCTGGCCGAGGACTTCGTCCCGAGCCCCGACGGGTTAACACCCGCGACCAGGACGGACCTCGGCAGGCGTGCTGCCCGACCCGCTGAATGTTCGTGGGCAGCGCACTAGAGTCGACCCGTTGATGCTGTGACGGTTCGCCGATGGACCGCATGGGCGGGTGGTTCGAGTGCACCTTCGTGATGTCGAGCTCGGTGATGTGGACGCCTACGTCAGGATGCGGTGCGACCCGGTCATGATGGCCGAACTCGGTGGCCCGCGCCCCCGGGACGGGATAGAGGAGAAGGTCCGGAGCGACGTCCGGGATGCGGCCTCGGGCACCGCCTGGATCAAAATGATCGTCCCCAGCGACGACAGGCCCGATGCGGTGGCCGGAACCGTGTCGTTGTGGTCGCATGACAGGGACGGTGCGTTGTTGTCCGAGATCGGCTGGATGGTGCTGCCAGAGTTCCAGGGGCGTGGCCTGGGCAAGCGCGCGGTCCGCAAGCTTCTGAAAATGGCCCGCGAGGAGGACCGCTGGGGGCTGGTGCACGCGTTTCCGGCGGTGACCAACGCCCCGTCGAACGGCATCTGCCGCTCGCTCGGCTTCAGGTTCGCAGAAGAACGGGAAGTCGTCTTCGCAGGCCGGACCCTTCGGTCGAACCACTGGATCATCGATCCTGCCGCCGATCTGATCGGAAAGGTTCGTTGATGGCCTGCGGTGACGGTCGGAGCCTCTCGACGAGGCGCTGTGACGATTCACCCTGTGACGGCGCCTGCCAACGGACCCAGCCACCCCGAGCCCGAGAGGGCTAGATCGTAAGAGGCGGTCTGGCTGAACGCCAGCCGCGCCCAGGGGAAGCCGCCGAACGGGACGCGTCCGCGGGCCGCCTCCTGGGCCACCCACAGCGCGGCGGTCCAGAGGGGCAGGCGGGTGACCAGGGCGATGCCCGCGCCCATGGGCCATGACCTCCGGTGCGGTGTCGGAGCGGAGGGTGTTGCGGTAGAGGACCGGCGGAGATCCGCAGGTCGCACCGGAAGGTGTGCGCCGATGGCCGGGCTCGTCCGCCGTCACCCGAAGGCAGGCCCGCGCTCGCGCCATCCAGCGCTGGTGCGACAACGCCGTGCGCAACGTCGCGGCCCCTCGGCAATCCGCGGGGGCACTAGCGTCCAGAATCGGTTTGAGGCTCCTCAGAAGCCAATCCGAACAGCCTCGCCGCGTTGTCGTGGCACACCGCCCGCAGCCATTCCTGTCCGAGGCCCAGCGTCTCCAGGGCGTGGAGCTGGTGCACATAGGGATAGGGGATGTTGGGGAAGTCGGAGCCGAGCAGGATGCGGTCGCCGAGCCCGGCGAGCCGGGGCAGGGCCCGGCGCGGGAACGGCATGAATTCCTCGGTGAAGTCGGTGAACGTCATCGTCGTGTCCAGCCGCACCTGCTCGTACCGCTCGGCGAGGCCGAGGAACTCCTCGTACTCGGGCATCCCCATATGCGCGATGACCAGCCGCAGCCGGGGGTGCCGCGCCAGCACCCGGGCGATCGGCTCGGGGCCGGTGTGCTTGCCGGGCGCGGGCCCGGAACCGCAGTGGATCACCACGGGGATCCCGGCCTCGGCGAACACCCCCCATGCCCGGTGGAGCAATTCGTCGGCCGGGTCGTACGCCCCCACCTGGACGTGCGACTTGAACACACGCGCGCCCGCTTCGATGGCCTCGCGGACGTAGGTCTCGACGTCCGGCTCGGGGTAGAGGGTGGCGGTGTGCAGACAGTCGGGGGTGCGGCGGGCGAAGTCGGCCGCCCATCCGTTCAGCCACCGGGCCATGCCGGGCTTGTGCGGGTAGAGCATCGCGGTGAAGGCCCGGACGCCGAACTCCCGGAGAAGGGCCGTCCGCTCCGCCTCCTCCTTCCGGTAGGTGATCGGCCACTCGAGCCCGCCGATCAGCGGTCCGTGCGTGTCGAAGTAGTTCCAGACCTTGTGCAGGACACGCTCGGGCATGAAGTGCGTGTGGACGTCGACCAGCCCCGGAAGCCCGAGCCGGCCCCAGAAGCGGCGCACCTCACCGGCCTCATCGGCCAAGGTCACGTCACTCGTGGCCCCTCGCGGACCCGTGGCTGCGCTCGACCTCGGCGACCCGGCACTGTACGAGGCGGCGGCGGTGGGTTCGGCGGAGGCGGCAGGGGCGACAGGGGCCATGCGGTGATCGCTCATGTCGCCCACGATCGGCCCTGGTGAGGGGACGGGTCCACCCCTTTCCACAACGGACGCGTGAGGAATCCATCACCCGGGCCGCGGCGGTGAGGTGCCGCCTCCGGCCGCAAACCGCGCACCCCGCGCGGAACAACGGCGCGAGAACACGCGCTGAGTGGCGCGTCCGGTTTCTGGTTGTGCGGGTCGGTGAGGGGTCCTGGCGGGCGTTCCTGATGCCCCCGACGATGAGGATGATCTCACTGGCCTAGTGCTGATCGGACTCACTGCCGGTGCGAACAGACAGATGGTCTTTCGCTGAGTTCACCGCCGGCTCCCGCCGTGAGACGACCGATGAGGATCGGCGCGCACGTGCACTCGCATCCCCTGCAGGCCGAACAGGATGAGAAGCTCCACCACGCCGCCGTCGGCGCTGCCCAGCCAGTGCGGCAAGGACGTGTCGAACTCGGCGGCCTCGCCGGGCGGCAACGTCAGGTCGCGCTCGCCGAGCACCAGCCGCAGGCGTCCGTTGAGCACGTACAGCCATTCGAATCCGTCGTGGGTCTGCGGGGTCGGTTCGAGCGGTTCCGGCTGGGCGGGGATGATCATCTTGAACGCGTGCACCCCGCCCGGCCGCCGGGACAGCGGTATGAACGTCATTCCGAATCGCCGGATCGGCTTGAGGTGGATCCGGGGGTCGCCGGTGCGCGGGGCGCCGACGAGGTCGTCCAGCGGAACGTCGTAGGCACGGGCCAGCGGCAGCAGCAACTCCAGAGTCGCCCGGCGCTTTCCGCTCTCCAGCCGGGACAGGGTGCTCTGCGACACGCCGGTCGTCGCCGCGAGGTCGGCGAGGGTGATGCCGCGGTCCCGACGCAGCGCACGCAGCCGCGGCCCCACCGCGTCGAGCACGTCTTCTGTTGTGTGGTCCACGAGGCCATGTTGCCGGAACGGCAAGATTTCGTGCCAGATCGTGGTGAGCCCGGCAAGACTGAGCGCGTGCCGACAGAAGGAGTCTTGATGAGCACCACCGATGCGGTCACGTTCTGGGACGGCGTCCACGCGGCCCGACCTGCCATCGACCCGCAGCCGAACGCTCGTCTCACCGAGACGGTCACAGGCCTCCCGCCGGGCGACGCGTTGGACCTCGGATGCGGCGACGGCGGCGACACGCTGTGGCTCGCCCGCCAGGGGTGGCAGGTCACCGCCGTAGACATCTCGGCCGTTGCGGTCGAGCGGCTCGCCGGCCTCGCCCGCTCACACGGCCTTGGCAACCGGGTCATCACCGTGCGGTACGACCTGCACAAGTCCTTCCCGCAAGGTCGGTTCGACCTGATCTGTGCCCACTACCTGCACACCCCGTTCGACCTGGACAGGGCAACCGCCCTGCGCTCGGCCGCGCACGCACTGCGCCCGGGTGGGCGGCTGCTGGTCGTCGACCACGGCTCGGCCGCGCCGTGGTCGTGGAACACCGATCCCGACGTCCGGTATCCGAGCCCGCGGGAGGTCGCCGCGGGTATCGATCTGGACGCGGCGACATGGACCGTCGAGCGTGCCGACGCACCCCGCCGGATCGCGACCGGACCAGACGGGAGCACCGCCGAGGTCACCGACCACGTCCTGCTCATCCGCCGCACCGCCTGACACGGCGACCAGCGCCGCTCCCCACAAAGGAAGGAGACCACCGTGTCCAGGACCACGCGCCGCAACCGCCGCGGCGACACCCCGCCGCCCCGCACCGGAAGCAGCGAGACGGAGACCCTGCGCGAATTCCTCGACTACCTCCGGACCTCGATCGCCGCGAAGGTCGAGGGTGCCCCCGAACCGCAGGTGCGGACAGCCGCGGTGCCGTCGGGCACGAACCTGCTCGGCCTGCTCAACCACCTGACCTTCGTCGAGCGCTCGATCTTCCTCGGGGACGACGTCACCGACTGGCAGGCGACCTTCCAGGCCGCACCGGCCGACAGCGCGGCCGATGTCGTGGCCCGCTACCGCGAGACGGTCGAGCGCGCCAACGACGTCCTCGACGGGTGCACCGATCTCGGCGCACCGGTCCCTCGACCGCGGCCGGGCCGCCCCGCTCCCAGCATCCGCTGGGCACTCACCCACATGATCGAGGAGACCGGCCGCCACGCGGGCCACGCGGACATCCTCCGCGAACTGATCGACGGCACGACCGGGCGCTGACACCTCGCAAGCACCGCCGCGTAGACGGCGCCACAAGGACCGACGTCACCACCGGACAGGCCGGTCCACTCATGACACCGGAATGGACTTCAACCTGCCGACGGGTCCCCGCATCTGGCCCTCTACGAATGGCGCAGGACGCCGGCGTCTCCGCAGAGGGAACCGGGATCCGCGGTGCCTTGGTTCACCTCAACCCCGACTCCAGGGAAGCGGCGGATGAGATCATGCGCGGCGCGGCGGCTGCCGGCGGCAGCGTGGTCAAGGAGGCGGCTCCCGCCCAGCGACCCCGACGGTTATCTATGGCAGGTCACCGCGTACGCCTCCTGCCCCGCCGCGGCCATCCCGGACGCGGCGATAGCCTCGGCGAGGAAGTGGCCGGTACCCGGGGCGGGGCGGGCTGGATTCGCGGTGAGCCGGCAGGACAGCGGGAGCAGATCATGAAGTTTCGGGCCTACGTCGAGCCTCCGGAGCCCATGAGGGGGCTGGAAGTCCCCGAAGAGGTCGTGGACGCGCTCGGTGGAGGCAGGCGGCCGAGGGTGACCATCACCATCAACGGGCATTCCTGGAAGAGCATGATCGCCATCATGCGCGGCCGCTACCTGATCGGCATCAGCAAAGCCAACCGGCAAGCCGCCGGTCTCGTGATCGGCGACCAGGTCGAGGTCGAGGTGGAACTCGATACCGAGCCCCCTGTCGTGGTCGAGCCCGCCGACTTCGCCCAGGCCCTGGACGCCGACCCGGTCGCACGCGCCGCCTACGACCGCTTGGCCTACAGCCACAAGCGCAAGCACGTGCTCGCGATCGAAGGCGCGAAGAAGCCCGAGACGCGCATACGGCGGATCGAGAAGGCATTGGCGATGCTGCGGGACGGGGAGGAGCGGCCTGCTGCCCGCGCCAAGACCCGGCCCGCCCGGGACGAGTCGTAGCCTTCCAGCGGCCGCACCGTCGCTACCGGCTGCGACCGGCGACGGCACGGGCGTACGGGTGCCACAGCGCGTGTGACACCCGTACGCCCGGTCAGGTGTTCAGGCGCGTTGGGCGGGCCTCACTTCGCCGCCGGTGAGGTGAACGTGAACTCGCCTGAGGGGACGGAATAGACGGCGTGCTTGCCGTCGGTGCGCAGGAAGGTCGCCCGGGCCGGTGTCGGGCCGGGCCGTCCGCTGGTGGGCACCCAGACCTCGGCCGTGGTGCTCGCCGGGACGGTGATCTTCAGCTGGAAGCCCTGGGTCGACTTGGTCCACGAGCTTCGCGCGACGCCGTACGGCGTGGCGTAGCTGCCGTGGGCGTAGCGCAGGTCGCCGACCGGCTTGGGCTGGAAGACCAGCTTGTCGTAGGCGGTGGCGCCGGACGCGGCGCGGATTCCGGCGACGCCGGAGTGGAACCATTCCTCGATCTGGGCGAGGATCATGTGGTTCTTGGAGTCGCCCCTGTTCCAGCGTTCGCCGATGGTGGTCATCCCGCCCGGGTTGGCCGGGGTGGACGCCATGAAGTAGCCGTAGCCGGGCTGGTCGTCGGTCTGGAGCAGGTCCCACAGCACGTCGTCGCGATCGCCGTCGGCCAGGGCGCGGATGGTGGAGGCCATGCCGATGGTGCCGCCGCTGAAATGCGGGCCCTCGCCGTTGGGGTGGTAGGCGTAGACCAGCTCGACGAGGGCGTTCAGCACCTGGGCGCGCTTGTCGTCCGGGACGAGCCCGGAGTCCAGCGCCAGCGCCTGCGCGGCCTGGGTGGCGCCTTCGGAGCCGGCGTTCCCGTTGGCGGTGTAGCGGCCGAGCGACTCGTTGAAGAACGCCTTGTTGAACGCCTCCCTGATGTCGGCGGCGAGCGTGCGGTACTCGGCCGCGTCGGCGGTGTGGCCGGTGAGCTCGGCCATGCGGGCCATCTTGCTGATCATGATGTAGTAGCCCCAGGTGCCGGTGATGCGGCCCGAGGTCTGGTCGGCGGCCACCCAGTCCGCCAGCGCGGCGTCGACGATGTGCGCGTTCGCGCCGGTGCCGACTTTCTCCCGCCGGATGTAGTCGACGTACATCTTCATCCGGTCGTAGTACCGCGCCATGGTCTGGGTGTCGCCGTACAGCTCGTACAGCATGGACGGGACCAGGACGATGGCGTTGCCCCAGTTGATCTCGTCGCCGAAGCGGCCGCTGTAGCCCCAGTCGTAGACGGGGGTCTTGAGCGCGACGTTTCCGCGCATCGGGGTGTCGGCGACGGACTGGCCTTCCACCAGGTGCCGCATCGTGGTGCGCAGGTAGGCGGCGAGCTCGAAGTTCCGATGGACGGCCCCCATGGGCATGGTGTAGTCGGCGGGGTAGGACAGCTTCTCCCGGCCGGGGCAGTCGGTGAACGTCGACATGATGTTGCTGGCGATGGAGTAGTACGCCATCTTGTGGATGCGGTTGATCCGCGCGTTGGAGCTGCCGAACTCGCCCGCGGCGGGGGTGTCGGCCTGCAACCTGATCCCCGTGACGAGGTCGCGGGTGGGCTTGTAGCCGTCGGGCAGCCCGGTGACCTGCACCCACTGCATGCCGAAGTAGTTGAAGTCCGGATGCCAGGTCTCGCCGCGAGGGTCGCCGTGGGCGGTGTAGGTGTTGAACAGGTCGACGCCCCGGGAACCGCCGCCACCCATGAGGGACGCCTGGTTCACCGTTCCGTCGGGGTTCAGCGACTCGGCCGGCGCCATCTTCACCGTGGTCCCCGCAGGGACCCGGCGCAGGTTGAGCTGCGGCCAGCCGGTGAAGTTCTGGCCGAAGTCGAACACCCAGGTACCGGGGGAGGGGTTGGTCACCGAGACGGGGGTCAGCTTCTCCTGCGCCCGGACCGGCTCGGCGTTCCGCGCCACCAGCCTGGTCGCCAGGTTCGGCGGCGGCGCGATGCCCGCGCCGGTCCAGCCGGTGGCCGAGCCGTCCCGGCGCTTGGCGGACGCGGTCAGGTCGGCGCCTGGTTCGTTCCAACCCGGCTGTTCCCGGCGCGCGTCATAGTCCGCGCCCGAGTACCAGGCGTCGGTGACCAGGGGCCCGAGGGCGGTGCGCCATGACCGGTCGGTGACGATGACGTCGGTGCCGCCGTCGGTGTAGCGGATCTCGGCGCGGCCGATCAGCCGCGGTGTCACGGCGGCTCCCGCGGACGGGTCGCTGGCGGCGACGTTGTTGCCCGAGCCGGTGACCTTGGCGCCGGCCGCGTGCCCGCCGGTCAGCGCCGGGGTGAAGGCGATGCCGGTTCCGTCGGCTCCGGCCGTGCCGACCCGGGTGATCGTGCGGGACTCCAGCCGGTCGCCGCCCCCGCCGGTGTCGATGTTGATCGTCCCGCCGACGTGGTAGCCGTCGACGGAGTTCACCTTGACCGTCGTGGCGCCGGCGGCGGCGGCCGCGGCGAGCGTGCCGTTGCCCTTGAGCTGGCTCTGCCACCACGAGTACGGCGACGTGCGTCCCACCGCCGGGTTCGTCACGCTGCGGCGCACGTAGGCGGTGCCGTTGCCCAGTTCGACGCCGATGGTGTTGTCGCCGGACCGCAGCACGCCGGTGAGGTCGTAGGTGCGGTACTCGGTGGACAGCTGGTAGTTGGAGTTGCCGGGGGCCAGCACCTCGTCGGTCAGTTCCCTGCCGTTGACGGTGGCGTGGTGCAGCCCGACGCCGGACAGGTACAGGCGCGCGTCGGCGACCTTCTTGCCGCGCGGCACCCGGAACTTGCGCGCGAAGATCGGCAGCGGCTGGTTCTCGGCGCGGTCCGGGTAGTCGATCCACCGGGCGTCGCCCCAGTCGCTCTGCTCCAGCAGGCCCGTCGACCAGGTGGCCGGAGCCGACCATCCGGACGGCTTTCCGTTGGCGTCCCATACCCGGACGCGCCAGGCGACCGTGTCCCTTGAGCCGAGCGTTCGTCCGAAGGTGACGCTTTGCTGCGTGGTGCGCACCCGGCCCGACGTCCAGATCAGCCGCCCCGCCGCCAGTTTCCGCGTCGTCTCTGCCGCCTGCACCTCGTAGGCGGTCTGCCGGTCGGCAGGGCAGGGGATCTTGGCGCCGGGCCGGTGGCATGGGTGCGATCTGGCGCGTCGGGTCTCGCTGATCTGCCAGCTCAGCGTCGGACGCGGGTTGTCCAGCCCTTCGGGTGAGTCATGGCGGCCGTCCACGCCGAGGTGTCCCACCTGGACGTAGCCGGTGTCGGCGGGTGATGCCGCGGTGGCGTTCGCCGCCCCGTGCGGCGGCGCCAGGGCCACGAGCAGGCCCATGGCCGTGAGCGCGCCGATCGAACGTTTGCTGACCGACATCGGGCTCCTTTCATCGTCAGCGCATATGCGTGGTGCGGTCCTGCGGAACGTTCCGCAGGAAGTCGGGATGCGACGGCCCGTCACGCCTGCCCGGGTGTGTCGCAGTGGAAGACGTGCCGCCCCGGCCCGGCCTCGATGGGCCGGTCGGGCGCCGTCGGCAGGTGAACGGCCGCGGTGGTGTTGGGCGGAACGAGCACGTGCAGCGTGAGCCGTTCACCGGTGCGCTCCCACTTGACCTCGGCCACGCCGTACGGGGTCGTGTGGGCGGCGCGGGCGTGGGTGAGCCCGCCGCCCGTACGAGGGCGTACGAGGATCCGCCGGTAGCCGGGCGCGGCGGGTGCCAGCCCCGCGAGGGTGCGGTGCATCCAGTCGGCGACGGCCCCGAGGGCGTAGTGGTTGAACGAGGTCATCTCGCCGGGGTTGATGGTGCGGTCGGGCAGCAGGCTGTCCCAGCGCTCCCAGACGGTGGTGGCGCCCATCGTCACCGCGTACAGCCAGGACGGGCATTCGGTCTGCAGCAGCAGCCGGTAGGCGTCGCCGACGGCGCCCGCCTCGGTGAGCGCGTCGCAGATCAGCGGGGTACCGACGAAGCCGGTGCCGATGCGGTGGCCGCTCGCGCGGACGAGTTCGACCAGGCGTGCGGCGGCGTGCGCGCGGCGTTCCGCACCGTCGATGAGCCCGAACCGCAGCGCCAGGGCGTAGGCCGTCTGGGAGTCGCCGGAGACCTTTCCCTCCTGTGAGACGTATGCGGCGTCGAACGCGGTCCTGACCCGTTCGGCGAGCTTCCGGTACCGGCGGGCGTCCTCGCCATGGCCGAGCAGCTCTGCGGTGTCGGCGACCAGCCGGGCGGAGCGCGCGAAGCAGGCGGTGGCGACCAGGCCCGGATCGGTGGCCGCCTCGGCCGGCCGGTCGGGCGGTGCGGATGGGTCGAGCCAGTCCCCGAGCTGCGGCCCGGTGTCCCACAGGCCGGATCCGCCGGCCCGTTCGGTGACCTGGTCCACCCACGCCGTCATGCTCGGGTACTGCCTGCGCAGCAGGTCGACGTCCCCGGTGCGCTGGTAGAGGGTCCAGGGCAGGACGACGGCGGCGTCGCCCCAGGCGGCGATCGGGTCCGTCGGGGCGAACGGTCCCCCCAGGTCGATCCAGGGCACGAACAGCGGGACGGTGCCGGACCGGCGCTGGTCGGCGGACAGGTCCTCCAGCCAGGACCGCAGCATCCCGGCGCAGTCGTAGAGGAACGCCGCGGCCGGGCCGAACACCTGGATGTCACCGGTCCAGCCGAGCCGCTCGTCGCGCTGCGGGCAGTCGGTGGGGATGTCCACGAAGTTGCCGCGCATGCTCCACACGACGTTCTCGTGCAGGCGGTCGAGCAGCGGGTCGGAGCAGGAGAAGTCGCCGATGCGGCGCATGTCGGTGTGGCAGACCACGGCCCGCACGTCGGCGGGGTCCAGGTCGCCGGGCCAGCCGTCGACCTGGGCGTAGCGGAACCCGTGGACGGTGAAGCGCGGCTCCCACTCCTCGGGCTCGGCGTCGCCGCGCAGCGTGTAGGCGTCGAGCGCGTCGGCCGTGCGCAGCGGCCGCACGCCCAGGGCGCCGCCGTCCAGCACTTCGGCGTGCCGCATGGTGACGGTGCGACCGGCCGGTCCCCGGACGCGGATGCGCAGGCGGCCGGAGATGTTCTGCCCGAAGTCGAGGATGGTCTCCCCGTCCGGCCCGGTGAGCACCGCGACGGGAGGAAGCGTCTCGACGCGGCGCACCGGCGGTCCGGTGGGCGCCACCAGCCTGGCCGGATCATGGTCGAGCAGCTCGGCGGGCCGCCAGCCGGCCGCGTCGAAGCCGGGCTCGGACCAGCCGGGCGGCAGCAGCCGGGCGTCGTACTTCTCGCCGTCGTACAGGCTCGCCGCGGTGACCGGGCCGGACGCGCACCGCCAGTCCTCGTCCGTGGTCACCAGGTCGGTCGTGCCGTCGCCATAGGTGATCTCCAGTTGGGCGATCAGCGCGGTGCGGTCGCCGTACACGGCGGTCCTCCCGCCGCCGTAGCCGATCCGGCCCCGGTACCAGCCGTCGGCCAGCATGGCGCCGACGGCGTTGCCGCCCTCGCGCAGCAGCCCGGTGACGTCGTGCGTGCGGTAGCGCAGGCGGTGGCCGTAGCTGGTCCAGCCGGGCGCCAGGACATCGTCGCCGACCGGGACGCCGTTGATCTCGACGTCGTACAGGCCGTGCGCGGTGACGTACAGGCGGGCCGAGGCGATCGGCGCCCGCAGCGCGAACTCGCGGCGCAGCAGCACGGCGGGCCCGTCGGGCGGACCCAGCAGGTCCGGCGGCGGCGCCGCCGCGCCGGCCCGCCAATCCGCGGGGGCGAGCAGCCCCGCCTCCACCCAGGACCAAGGGCTCCAACCGCTGGCCGATCCGTCCCGGCCGAACACGCGCACCCGCACGCCGCGCCGTTCGCGGGAGCCCAGCGCCATGCCGGGCCAGGGAACGAGCACCGAATCGGCCGACTCGACGCGCCCCGTGGAGCCGCCGTCGCTCAACTGGATCTCGTAGGCCCGCTGGTGCCAGCCCGCGATGCCGGACGTGACGGTCCAGGACAGCCGGGGAGCGGACTCGCCGATGCCGAGAGGGTCCCGATGGTGCTCGAACGTGGGAGGTTCGACGCGCACAGTGGTCACAGGTGTGCTGCTCCTTGGGTGAGCGCTTGGCGGGTCCGGCCCGTGCCGGGGTCAGCCCTTGACGGCGCCGGAGGTCATACCGGCGACGATCTTGCGATTGAAGAAGACGAAGGCCAGCAGCGGCGGAATGGTGATCAGGACGATGTCCATGAACAGCAGGTTCCACTGCGTGCCGTACTGGCTCTGGAAGTTGTAGAGCGTGACCTGCACGGTGGCGTAGTCGTCGCCGGGCAGGAAGTACAGCGGGTTGACGAAGTCGTTGAAGACGGCCACGGAGCTGGTGAGGATCACGGTGACGGTGACCGGCCGCAGCAGCGGGAAGACCACCTGGAGGAACAGCCGCAGCCCACCGCAGCCGTCGATCATGGCGGCCTCGTCCAGCTCCCGCGGGATCGTCGCGATGAACGCGCGGAACAGCAGCACCGCGTACGGCAGGCCGTAGGCGATCTCGACCAGGACCAGCCCGGGCAGGGTCTTGAACAGCCCCAGCTTCTGCAGCAGCCAGATGGTGGGCACGACCGCGGGCGGGATGATCAGCCCGGCCAGCACCAGGGCGTTCGCGAGCGCGCCGAGCCTGCCGGGGCGGCGCTGCAGCACGAACGCGGCCATCGCCCCGAACACCACGATCAGCGTGACCGACGCGACGGTGACGATCGTGCTGTTGACGTAGGCGCGCAGCAGCACGTGGTCGCGGGCCCGCACCACCTCGGTGACGTTCTGCACGATCCGCCACTCGGTGGGCCAGGAGAAGTCCAGGTCGGTGGCCTGTGCCGGACTCTTCACCGCGGTCAGCGCCATGAACGCGAACGGGACCAGGAAGACCACGGTGGCCACGGCCAGCGCGACCGCCTCGGCGCCGAGCCTTCTGAGTGCTCTCACAGGGTCACCTGCCGCTTGCCCAGGAGGTAGGTGAGCGGGACGACGACGGCGGTCACGACCACGAACAGCAGCACGTTGCCGGCGGTGGACAGGCCGTAGAAGCCGGCCTGGTACTGCTTGTAGATGATCGAGGCGATGGTGTCGCTGGTGAAGCCGGGGCCGCCGCGCGTCATCGTCCAGATCAGGTCGAAGGAGCGCAGTCCGCCGATCAGTGACAGGACGATGACCGAGGAGGTGGCCGGCCGGCTCAGCGGCAGCGTCACGTGCCGGAAGGCCTGCCAGGCCGAGCCGCCGTCCACCGCGACCGCCTGGTAGTACTCCCGCGGAATGGACACGATCCCGGCGATGTAGATGACGGTGGCCAGGCCCACGCCCTTCCACACGTCCACCAGCGCGACCGACAGCAACGCGGTAGTGCCGTCGCTGAGCCAGTCGGGGCCGTCCACGCCCACCAGCCCCAGGGCCTGGTCGACGAGGCCGGTGTCGGGCTTGAGCAGCATGCTGAAGGTGATGCCGACCGCGACGGTGGAGACCAGCACGGGGAAGAACACCACCGAGCGCAGGAAGCCGCGCAGCCGGAGCCTGCCGGTGAGCAGCACGGCGAGGGCCATGCCGAGGACGACCTTCAGGCCGCTGGTGACGACGGCGTAGACGAGGGTGTTCCGGAACCCGATGCGCAGGTTCTGCTCGGCCAGGAAATCGCGGAAGTTGTCCAGCCCGACGAAGGTGCTGTCGAACAGCGTCCACCGGGTCAGCGCGAAGTAGAACGCCGTCACCGTCGGCACCAGGAAGATCACCAGGTAGACGGCGGCGGCGGGCAGATGGAGCGCGTAGGGGTAGGCGGCGCGTCGCTCGGCCCGGGAGGCCGGGGTCGTGCGGGTGCGGCGCCGCTTTCCGGACGGGCCGGGCCGCGTGCGGGGGCCGGCGTCCTGCTCGGTGACCACGGCTCCCGTCACCACCCGGGGAGCCCGAGCTGCTTGGCCTGCTTCTCCACGTCCCTGTCGTACTGCGCGGCGCCCTGGGCGGGCGGTGTCAGCCCGGACCCCACGGCCACCGTGATCTGTTCCAGGGACGGGCCCTTGACCGGGGACAGGAACTCCAGCGCCGGGGTGGCCGCGCCGCGGTCGAGGTACGCCTGCAGATCCTTGGCGACCTGGGGGGCGTCGTCGGGCAGTTCGGCGCCTTCCACACGGTACGGTCCCGACGGCGGCACGACCTTGGTGACGGCTTCCGCGGCGGGTGGCGAGGCGACGAAGGCCAGGAACTTCTTCGCCTCGGCCAGGTGCTCGGTGGACTTGGCGATGTAGATGGCGGGCGGTTCCCAGACGGTGGCGCCGTGCCGTGCCGGGTCGTCGCCGGGGATTCCGAAGAAACCGATGTCGGTGGCCGCCTGCGGGTGGGCGGCCAGCAGCGGCGGCAGTGTCAGGCCGAGCATCGCGTAGTGCGCGCCCCTGCCCTCGATCAGCATCTTGAGGCCCTGGTCGTTGGTGGCCGAGCCGAAGCCCTTGTTGAGGTGGCCCTCGGCGTGCACCTGGGCCAGGTGGTGGAACCCGGCGGACGCGGCCGGGGTGGTGGCGAACCGCGCCCTGCCGGCGGTGTAGTCGCGGGCGAAGGACGGAACGGCGGCCTGGACGTTGTGGTAGTCGCCCAGCACGAGCAGCTGCGACGTCCAGGTGTCCTTGAAGGTGGCGATCAGCGGGGTGGTCCCGGCCGCCTTGATCTTGTCGTTGTTGGCCATGAACTCGGCCCACGTCCTGGGGACCTTCAGGCCGAGCCGCTCGTAGACCTTGCGGTTGTAGAGGATGCCGCCGCCCGTGGCCGCGGTGGCGGGGACGCCGTAGGCCCTGCCGTCGACCGACACGACCGGCAGGTAGTCCTTTTTGACCCTGCTCAGGACGGGGTCGCCGGTGAGGTCGACCAGGGTCCTGCTGGGGTGCAGCGCCCGCAGCAGCGAGCCGGAGTTGTACCAGAACACGTCGGTCATGTCGCCGGTCGACAGCCGCGTCTTGACGACGTTGTCCCCCTCGCCGCCGCCCGGGACCACCTCCGTCTTGATCTTGATCCGGGGCTCCGCCCTCATGAAGGCGTCGGCGAGCGCCTTGGCCGCGTCCACCGTCGACTCGTCGCTGCCCACCAGGAACGACAGCGTGACGGTGCCGTCCGCGGAGGTGCCCGAACCCGAGGCGCAGGAGGTCAGCGCCGCCATCGCCAGGCCCGTCAGGGCGGCCCCGAGCATGCGGAGAGAGGTGTTCACAGCACCCTCCGAGGGAGTTAAAACGTTTTAATGACCACCCCGATGCGCTTAACGTAGGCGTAACCCGAAGGCCCGTCAAGAGGTCGTTTGAGCAACGATCCTCAGGTACTCGCCCAGGTGGAATGGCCTGGCGGCAGGTTTTCGGCGCCAGAATGGGTAACGTTACCCATGCCCTGGGGCCTGCCGCCCGTACAATCGGAGCGCGTCCGGGAAAGGAGATCGATGGCCACTGGTGACCGGCGGCGACGGGTGACGATCGCCGACGTGGCCAGCCACGCCCAGGTCTCCACCACCGCCGTTTCGAAGGTGATCCGCAACGCCTACGGGGTGAGCCCGGCCATGCGGGACCGCGTCCAGGCGGCCATCGCGGAACTCGGCTACCGCCCGCACGCCGCCGCCCGTGCCCTGCGCGGACGCACCTTCACCATCGGCGTCATGCTCCCGGACATCAGGAGCCCGTTCTTCGCCGAACTCCTCGACGGCCTCACCGAGCACCTGGCCGACACCGACTACCAGGCGATCATGATTCAGGGGGGCCTCACCCAGCGGTCCGAGGAACGGGCGATCAACGCCCTGGTCGACCGCCCGGTGGACGGCATCCTCATGGTCGCCCCGCTCGCCGCCAGGACACGACTGGAGCGGGTCGCGGCCGACATCCCCACCGTGGTGCTCGGACGGCACGAGCGGTCGGCCGCCTACGACACGGTCTGCGACGACGACGACACGGGCGCCCGGCTGGCCGTGGAGCACCTGATCTCCCTCGGGCACCGCAGGATCGCGCACATCGCGCACCGGGACAACAGCCGCGCGCGGCCCGCGGACCTGCTGCACGTGATCCGCGCCGAGACCTACGACCGGGTGATGCGCGAGCACGGCCTCGCCGACGAGATCGCCGTCGTGACGACGTCCTACAGCGCGGAGGGCGGTTACCAGGGCGCCTGCGAGCTGCTCGGCCGGGATCCGCGTCCGACCGCGATCTTCGCGGGAGCCGACCAGGCCGCCGTCGGCGCCCTCGGCGCCGCCCACGAGGCGGGCCTCGCCGTCCCCGCCGACCTCTCGGTCGTCGGATACGACAACATCCAGCTCGCGGCCCTGCCCAACATCGCGCTGACCACCGTCGACCAGGACGGAGCCGTCATGGGCCGCACCGCCGCCCGGCTCCTGCTCGAACGGATCGAGGGCCGCACCTCGGCACTGCGCTTCTCCGTCACCCCGAGCCTGATCGTCCGCCGCTCCACTGCCGCCCCGCCCCCGGAATCGGCGCCGCCCCAGACCACATGAGCCGACGTGGCCCGCGGGGTGGTCCGGCCGCCTGAGAGCGCGTCGGCGGACCGGCCGCAGCGTCACAGCCGATGATCAGTGCGGGTCCGGGTCGGCGTTCGGGAGGTGGTGGCCCAGCTCGCGAGCAGGCGGAGTTTGTCTTCGGACTCGCTGCCGGGCTCGGTGCCGTAGGCGACCAGGGTGAGTCCGTCGGCGGGCAGGTCGAGGGATTCGTAGGTGAGGTGGAGGTCGCCGACGACGGGGTGGTGGAAGGGCTTGGTGCCGATGTGGTGCTGGCGGACGTCGTGGCGGGCCCAGCGGGCGCGGAAGTCGTCGCTGCGGGTGGACAGCTCGCCGATGAGGTCGGTGAGGTCCTTGTCGTAGGGGTCGCGGCCGGCCTGGGCGTGCAGGAGGGCGACGGTGTCGTCGGCGGCGCGGTCCCAGTCGCCCCAGAACTGATGGGAACCGGGGTCGAGGAAGATGTACCGGGCGTGGTTGGGCGTGGCGCCGCGGGCCGCGTCGATCATGGGGGCGTACAGGGCCCGGCCGAGGGCGTTGGTGGCGAGGATGTCGCCGCGTCCGTTCATGACGAACGCGGGCGCGTCGGTCATGGCGTCCAGCATCCGCTGCACCGTGGGCCGTACCCGCTGTGGGGCGGAGCGACGCCGGCGGCGCTGTCCGGGGCCGGCGGTGCGGGCCAGGTCCTCCAGGTGGGTGCGTTCCTCATCGTTGAGCCGCAGGGCGCGGGCCAGGGCGTCCAGGACGCTGTCGGAGACTCCGGACAGGTCGCCGCGTTCCAGGCGGGAGTAGTACTCCACGCTGATCCCGGCCAGCTGGGCGACCTCGGCACGGCGCAGGCCGGGCACCCGGCGGGTGCCGTAGGAGGGTAGCCCGGCCTGCTGCGGGCTGATCCTGGCCCGGCGGGAGGTCAGGAACTCGCGGATTTGGCTGCGGTGGTCCACTCTTGCCAGGCTAGGCGGCCTTCCTGTGGGAAGGGGTGCCCTGCCAGTACACCCTTCGCCGGTGCCTTCCCGCCGGGCCGGCCGGCGTCTTGGATGGCAGTGGCCCCCAGAGAGACCAACGGGAAGAAGGACCATCATGCGCGCCACTGTTCTGCACGCTCCGGGGGACGTGCGGGTCGAGGAGATCGACGACCCGCGGATCATCGAGCCGACCGACGCGGTCATCCGGCTGACGGCGGCCTGTGTGTGCGGTTCGGACCTGTGGCCCTACCGCGGTGCCGAGCCCGTCGACGGGCCGATGCCGATGGGGCACGAGTACGTGGGCGTGGTGGAGGAGGTCGGCAGCGAGGTCGCGACCGTCAAGCCGGGCCAGTTCGTGGTGGGTTCGTTCGTGGCCTCGGACGGTACGTGCGAGATCTGCCGGTCGGGCTACCCGTCCTCCTGTGTGCACCGGGTGTTCATGTCGCAGGTCGGCACCCAGTCCGAGCGTGCCCGGATTCCCTGGGCCGACGGCACGCTGGTGGCCACCCCCGGTGTTCCGGATTCCGATCTGATCCCCAGTTTGCTGGCGGCCTCGGATGTGCTGGGCACCGGCTGGTTCGGTGCGGTGGCCGCCCAGGCGGGCCCCAGCAGGACGGTGGCGGTCGTCGGTGACGGCGCGGTCGGTCTGCTGGGTGTGCTGGCCGCCCGCCGGCTGGGCGCCGAGCGGGTGGTGATCTTCAGCCGGCACGAGACGCGGCAGAGGCTGGCCCGCGAGTTCGGCGCGACCGACATCGTCACCGAGCGCGGCGACGAGGGAGTGGCCGCGCTCAAGGAACTGACCGGTGGGCTGGGCGCGCACTCGGTCATCGAGGCGGTCGGCACCCAGCAGTCGATGCAGCAGGCCATCCGCTCCACTCGCCCGGGCGGCCACATCGGTTTCGTGGGAGTCAGCCACGACGTCTCCCTCAACGGCCAGGAGCTGTTCTTCTCCCAGGTTCACCTGCACGGCGGCCCCGCCCCGGTGCGCCGGTTCCTGCCCGAGCTGATCGACCTGATCTGGCAGCGGAAGATCGATCCCGGCAGGGTCTTCGACCTCACCCTCCCGTTGGACCAGGCCGCCGAGGCCTACAGGGCCATGGACGAACGCCGCGCCATCAAGGCGCTCCTGACCCCCTGACCTTTGGGCCGAAAAGAGAACTGCTTCGCGGATTACGGCTTGGCGAAGCCAGTGGAGCAGAAGTCCCAGATCTCGTCGGCGGTGATGGGATGCGCGGTTCCGTCCTCGGGAGCACCGCTGGACTGGGCGGTGAACATCACCGTCTGCATCGTCAGCGCGGCGGCGTGTCGCGGCGTGGTGCCCGAGCGCAGTTTCCCGGCGGCCTCGACCTGGGTCATCAGCTCGGTGAACAGCGCCAGTAGCGGCGCGTGCGCGACCTTCACCTCGGCGGGGTGGGAGATCAGCAGCTGCGGCGCGAAGTCGGTGAACAGCGGGCGCTGCGCGGCCGGGTCGGGGCGGCACAGTTCGAACAGCGACTGGACGGCGACCTTGAGCCGTTCCACCGGGTCGGACGCGCCGGACGCGGCGGCGCGCAGCTGGTCGGCCGTGCGGCGCAGGGCGTCCTCGAACAGCGCCAGCAGCAGTTCGTGCTTGCCGTCGAAGTGCTGGTAGAAGCTGCGCAGCGACTGGCGGGACCGGTCGACGACCTCCTGCACGGTGAAGTCGGTGGTGCCCTTCTCCGTGATGATCGCCTGCGCCGCGTCCAGGAACCGCTCCACCCGCTGCTCGGCGCGCAGCTTGGCGGCCCTGGTGGAGCGCTCGACCGCGCGCCGCTTCCAGGCCGGCTCCTCGCCGGGGGCGGTCGCGGTCGGATCGGTCTCGTGCGCCATGTGTAGAACCTTACTGCGATGTGCATGTGACGAACGGATTTGAGATCCGCACTCACATTTCACAAGAACCCAGCATCCGAAAGTGACCCTAGTCACAACCCCGGTGTTCGCCGAGTACATCGCCTCGCTCTCCCGGCAGCTTGCGCCGTCCCCCGACGCCGACCCGGACACGCCCTGAGGCATCGGCTGGTCGCGATCGCGCCGACCATGGCGGAGGTGGTGCGGTACGCGGGAGGCTGGCTTTTCGACCGGGGGATGGCCGGATGGGAGGTCAACGTCCTCACCGCGGCCCGCCCCGGCTGCCGGGCGGCGCGCATTCTCGGCGCCCGCGTCGTCGAGCTGGAGGCGGCGCCGGCCCGTCCGGTGCGCGGGCCGCGGCCGCGGACACTGGCGGTGTGCACGGACCTGTACGCCACGGACGAGCGGATCCGCGACAGGCTGCTGGAGACCATGGCGACCGGCCGCCTGGCGGAGGTACGACTGTTCGGCGACCGGTGTCCGGAGGATCTCGACGGCGGCGTCGACCCGGTGCCGCACCGGCTGAGCGCGGCGGCGCGCACGTTCAAGGCCCACGCCCTCGCGGCGGCGTCCGCTCGATGTTCGTGGTCGACCTGACCGGGGGCGAGGTGGAGATGCGGCCGATCCCGAAGATGGGCCGCAACGCGGTCTCGTCCTACGAGCTGTTCATGGACGACTTCCGCGTCCCCGGGTCGGCGCTGGTCGGGGAGGAGGGCAGCGGGTTCAAGTACCTGCTGGACGGCATCAATCCCGAGCGGATCCTGCTCGCGCACGAGTCGCTGGGCATCGGCCGCGCGGCGCTGCTCCGGGCGGTGCGGTACGCGGGGGAGCGGGTCGTGTTCAACCGGCCGATCGGCCGGAACCAGGGCATCGCGTTCCCCCTCGCCGAGGCGTCGATGCGCCTGGACGCGGGGCCCCTACCGTTCCACGTCGGCGGCGAGCAGCGCGGGCCTGGCACCCGGCGCCGCGGTGCCCTCCGCCCTGGACACCGACCCTCCGGCCGGCCCCGGCACCTGAGCCGCGCCCGCCTCCTCACGGGTGCGTCTGCCTCGGCAAGGTGAGGATTTCGGCTCCGTCGGCGGTGATGGCGATCGTGTGCTCGCTGTGGGCCGTCCGGCAGCCCGTCGCGCTTCGGAGCGTCCACCCGTCGGCATCGGTGACGAGCTCGGCGGTGTCCGCCATGACCCACGGCTCCAGGGCGAGCAGCAGCCCAGGGCGCAGTTTGTACCCACGGCCGGGCCGTCCGGTGTTCGAGACGTGCGGGTCCTGGTGCATCGTCGATCCGATGCCATGACCTCCGAACTCGGTGTTGATCGGATACCCCGCCTCACTGAGGACCGAGCCGATGGCATGGGAGATGTCACCGATGCGGGCCCCGGGGCGGGCGGCGGCTATCCCCGCGCGCAACGCGCGTTCGGTCGCGCTGATCAGCGCGACGCTCTCCGGAGGCTTGGATTCGCCCACGATGAAACTGATGGCGGCGTCCGCGGCGACTCCGCCTTTGGAGACGGCGAGGTCGAGGGTCAGCAGATCCCCGTCGGCGAGCGTGTAGTCGTACGGCCGTCCGTGGAGCACGGCGTCGTTGACGGCCGTGCAGATGTAGTGGCCGAACGGCCCGCGTCCGAAGGACGGCTCATAGTCGACGTAGCAGGACTGGGCTCCGGCCTCGACGATCATGGTCTTCGTCCACCGGTCGATGTCCAGGAGGTTCGTGCCGATCGTGCTACGGCTCTTCAGCGTCTGCAGAATGTCGGCGACCAGGGCGCCCGTGTCCCTTGCTTGAGCCAGCTGGGCGGGGCTCAAAATCTCGATCATGCGGCGCCCTCTCATGCAACCAATAACTATACCGGCCATACTATACCGGTACTAGAATCGGAATCATGGTCAGGTTGCCGCTCACTCCCGCAGAGGTCGAACGCGGACAGCGCCTCGGCGCCCTGCTACGCCGGGCCAGGGGAGAGCGCTCGATGCTCGAGACCGCGCTCGACGCACGTGTCTCGCCGGAGACCCTCCGGAAGATCGAGTCCGGCCGCGTGGCCACCCCTGCCTTCCCGACCATCGCGGCGATCGCCGAAGTCCTCGGCCTCTCCCTCGACGCGGTGTGGGCCGAGATCAACCAGCCCGAACGTGGTGGTGAACCGGCCGGCTCCGGTCACCGCACACGTGAGCGGACGGCCTCGTGAGCCTCAGTCCCACGGCTGCGTTGGAAGCGCCGGCGAGACAGGAGGCGTGGGCGCGGCTCCAACCAATGTCCCTGGTCACTGCGGCTTAGCCGGGGAGGCGGCGGGGAAGCGGCAGGCGCGCGGCATCGCCGTCGCCGCGCTGACCGGGCTGGACTGGGGGCGCACCGTGCGCGCCGTCCGCATCAACGGCCTCGACACAGATCGCCGCCTACCAGAGCGCCGCCGCCGACGGCATCGGGGCCATCGGCAGCGGCGGACGCCTGGTCGACGCGGCCCACCTGCGCCACGTCGCCAATGTCCTGCACAGGGCCGCCCTGGCGGACACCGCTTCCCCGGCGTAAGACAAGCACCGCGCCGACCTCCATGCGCGCGGCAGCGGGGCGCCCGGCAACGCAAGCCATCTCCACCGTGCCGGCGCGCCGTCCGGGCGCCCCGCCGAGCGGCACCCGTGACAGGACGAGCTCGGCGGCGCCGCTCAGCGCTGGGGCTTCCGCCTGAGTCTCCCGACCGCCGAGTCCTGGCGGTTCGGCTCCCCGGGAAGGCCGAAGTCCCGGAGCCGCATGATGCCGTCCCGGCTCGCGGCCAGTCCGTGGCGTGTGTCCGGGGCAACCGAGACCTGCCCGCCGTGCCCGGTGAGGAAGCGCAGACATTGGCCCTGCCGGTCGTGCAGAGGCCCGCTCGACCGGCGGGTGCACCGCCTTCGAATGGCACGGGGGCGGTCGAGGAAGTCACTCTCACAGGGGGACCATTCCGTCCGAGCGGCAGGCGTCGCCGCCGCACGCGGGCGCCGCTTTCCGCGGTCGAGAGCTCCGGGGGAATCCGCCGGGCGTCCGTGTCTTTGCCGCAGGCGTCATAGAGACGTGCATAGCACTATTGACAGCATTCCTTCGATGCGTTACTCTCTGCTCGAATTAAAGATCGGCCTTGAATATATAGTCGTCAGGCTGCGGTCGCTTTCGTCGGCGTCCAGGCGGCAGACGTCGAAGAAACCCCCACCCCCTTCCCTCTGCCCTTCTTCTCGAAACCTTTCCTCGCCGACTTGCGGATAGTCGGCCGAAACATCCGTCAACGCTTCCGTATGGCGTTCTGCTGCGCCGATGTGGCGCATCGAGAAGGGATGTATGACGTATGAAGAAAGCCGCGGCATCGCCGGGTGCACCGCTGCTCAGGACGGCGGTGTCGGCCCTGGCCGTAGCCGTCGCCGGTTCCCTGCTGGCCGCCTCCCCGGCGACGGCCGAGGGGGCGGCGAAGAACGTCGAACGCTCCCCGGCCGGTCTGGAGGGCGGGCGGCAGAAGCCGCGTGTCATCCTGATGCACGACCCCGAACTGGACGACCAGAACACGCTCATCCGCTATCTGCTCTACAGCAACGAGTTCGATACCGAAGGGCTGGTGTACGCCAGCAGTGGCGTGCACTGGGCCGGTGACGGCAAGGGCACGAAATGGTTCGTGCCGGGACGGGAGTACACCCGGTTCGGACTGAACCTCTGCCCGTGTACGTCCTGGCGCTGGAAGCCCGGAGAACGCTTCATCCACGAGGCCGTCGACATCTACGAGAAGGTGTATCCGAACCTGCGGGTGCACGCCCAGGGATATCCGCTGCCCCAGGAGCTGAGGTCGCGGATACTCCACGGCAACATCGAATTCGACGGGGACGTCTCGAAGGACTCGCCCGGATCCGATCTGATCAGGCGGGCGCTGCTGGACGACCGGCCTGGCCCGGTGTACCTCCTCACCGGCGCGGGCCAGAGCACGATCGCCCGGGCGCTCAAGTCCATCAAGGATGAGTACGCGGGCACGCCGCAGTGGCCCGCCATCTACCAGAAGGTGTCCCGGAAGGGCATCATCCAGTCGTTCGGCGACCAGGACGACACCTACGCGAAATACATCAAGCCGAACTGGCCGGACATGGAGTTCCGCGAGATGGCCACCCGCATATGGGGGTACGGGGCGCGTAACGCCGTGCTCCCCGAGGACGCCGGGTACCTGTCCGCCGGATGGACGAAGGCCAATGTGTCGGACGTCGGCCCGTTCGGCGCGTTCTACCGGGTCTGGGGCGACGGGAAGCAGATGGTCCCCGGCGACATCTTCGACTACTTCGGCCACTCCGGCCTGACGGCCGAGCAGCTCAAGGCCATGGGCTACATCGTCTGGACCCCGCCGCAGGAGAAGGGATCGTGGATCTCCGAAGGAGATACGTCGATCTTCATGAACCTCGTCGCCAACGGTCTGCGCGGGCATGTCGACGCGAGCTACGGCGGCTGGGGCGGCCGGGACGGAACCGATGTCGATGCCGGCGGGCGGCCGTCCGCCGACTATGCGTCGTCCCGCTGGTTCGGCGCCGCCCAGCGGGATTTCGCCGCCCGGATGAGGTGGACGGTCACCTCCCGCTACTCCGCCGCCAACCATCGGCCCGCCGTCAAGGTGAGCGGGCGGCTGGACCGCGGTGTCCACCGGGGCCAGGCGGTGACACTCACCGGCCGGGTCACCGATCCCGATCGCGACAAGGCGACCGGCCGATGGTGGCGGTACGCCGACGCGGACACCTATCAGGGAGACCTCTCGCTCGCTCAGAGGTCGCTCGGGGGAAACCTCGTGCAGGTGCGGTTCCGCGTGCCCGACGACGCGAAGCCCGGCCAGACCATCCACCTCATCCTGCAGGGCACGGACAGCGGCTCGCCGGCCCTCACCGGGTACCAGCGCGTGGTGCTGACCGTCCGAGGCTGAGCCGCCGCCCGGCCCGGGCAGGGGGTCCCACGGGCTCGTCGCCACGGGTCATCCCGCCGGGCCGGGCCGGTGCTGGAGATCGCAAAGAGATCCTTGACGCCGATTTGTTCCTCCCTTAGCGTGCATGCATGTCTGATCGAGAGCGCATAAAAATTCACGACGCGGACGGGCCCGTCTTCGGGGCGGGAATCTGGCACTTCGCCACCTATGTCGACCGGTACGCCACCGACGGCTACGGCGAGCCGCGCACGGTGTTGGACGCCATCGAGCTGGCCGGGCAGGTCGAGGACCTGTCGGTGGTCGACCTCAACTGGCCCTTCCCGCCCGGCGGCATCGCCACCGCCGAGGTGAAGGACGCGCTGGCGGCGCGGAACCTGCGCGCCATCGCGGTCACGCCGGAGTTCTACACCGGCAGGTTCGCCAAGGGCGGTTTCACCAACCCCGATCCCGGGGTGCGGCGCGCGGCCATCGACCTGGTCGCCGCTTCGGCGGAGGTCGGGCGCGAGCTCGGGGTCGACTACGTCAAGCTTTGGCCGGGCCAGGACGGCTACGACTATCCGTTCCAGGCCGACTACGCCGACCTGTGGGACAAGTCGGTCGGCGCCGTCCGGGAGCTCGCGCTGGCGTTCCCCGACCTGAGGTTCGCGATCGAGTACAAGCCGCGTGAGCCGCGCAACCGGATGGTGTTCTCCTCGGTCGCGCGCACGCTGCTGGCGATCGAGGACATGGCCGTCGACAACGTGGGCGTGCTGCTGGACTTCGGCCACTCGCTGTACGGCGGAGAGACACCGGCGGAGGCGGCGCGGATGGCGATCGCGCGCGACAGGCTGTTCGCGATCGATGTCAACGACAACTTCCGCGGCTGGGACGACGACATGGTCGTCGGGTCGGTGCACCTTCTGGAGACGTTCGAGTTCTTCTTCGCGCTCCACGACGCGGGCTGGGACGGGGTGTGGCAGCTCGACCAGTTCCCCTTCCGTGAGGACCCGGTCGAGGCGGCGCGTACCGGGATCCGCACCATGAAGGCGTTCCACCGGGCGCTCGGCTACCTCGACCGCAAGGAGCTCGCCGACGCCCAGGCGGCGCAGGACGCTCTCGGCGCCCAGCGCATCGCCAAGCGCGCCCTGTTCCGGGCGCTCGCCGAGAGCGAGGCGGAGTGACGGTGCTGGAAACCCCGCTGCGGGTGGACGAGGCGACGGCCGCCTCCTACGTCGAGCGGAGCGCGCGGCTGCGGGCGGCGACACCCGCGCAGGCCGCCCCGGAACTGGCGAGGATCGCCACCGGGATCCGCCGGGACGTCCTCACCACCATCCAGGCGGCGCGGATGGGGCACGTCGGCGGTGACCTTTCGGTGACGGACCTGCTGGTGACCGCGATGTGGGGCACGCTTCGGCTCGACCCGCTCGACCCGTCCAACCCGCTGCGCGACCGCTTCGTGCTGAGCAAGGGACACTGCGCCGCGGCCCTGTACGCCACGCTCGCGTCCTGCGGGTTCTTCCCGCGTGAGCGGCTCACCGACTTCATGGCCCCGCTGTCACCGCTGAACGGCCATCCCAACCGGGTGAAGGTGCCGGGAGTGGAGACCAACACCGGACCTCTCGGCCACGGGTTCCCGGTCGCCACCGGCTGCGCGCTGGGCGCGAAGCTGCGCGGGGAGACCTGGCGCACGATCGTCGTGCTCGGCGACGGCGAACTGCAGGAGGGCAGCAACTGGGAGGCGGCGATGACCGCCGCCCACCACGAACTGGCCAATCTCACGGCCGTGGTCGATCGCAACCGGCTGCAGCAGGGCGCCCGCACCGAAGACACCAAGGCGCTGGAGCCGCTGGACGCCAAGTGGGCGAGCTTCGGCTGGGAGACGCGGGTCATCGACGGCCACGACCACGCGGCGATCAAGCAGGCGCTGGAACCGTCGACGACGGGCCGTCCGGTCGCCGTCGTGGCCAACACGATCAAGGGCAAGGGAGTGTCGTTCATGGAAGACCGGGTCGAGTGGCACCACAAGGTGCCCACCGACGAGCAGGTCCGGCTCGCCCTGGCGGAGCTGGCCGGATGACCGCCGTCACCGAACAGGCCCCCACGTTCGACTGCCGCGCCGACTTCGCCGACGAGCTGGCGGCCCTGGCCCGGGCCGACGAACGCGTGGTGGCGGTGTGCAACGACTCGGTCGGGTCCAGCAACCTGGTGAAGTTCCGGGAGGAGTTCCCCGACCGGCTCATCAACGTCGGCATCGCCGAACAGGACATGGTGGGCGTGGCGGCGGGGCTCGCCAACGCCGGCTTCATCCCGTTCGCGTCGGCGGCCGCGCCCTTCCTCACCGGCCGCGCCCTGGAGCAGATCAAGGCCGACGTCGTCTACAGCGACCGGCACGTCGTCCTGTGCGGGCAGAGCCCGGGGATGGCGTACGGCGAACTCGGCCCGACCCACCACTCCATCGAGGACATCTCGTGGATGCGGGCCGTCCCGGGCCTGCGGATCGTCGTGCCCGCCGACCCCCGGCAGACCCGCGACGCCGTCCGCTGGGCCGCCGAATGCGGGCGTCCCTCCTACATACGCATCCCGCGGTTCAAGGTGCCCGAGGTGACGCCCGCCGACGCGCCGTTCCGCGAGGGCGGGGCCGTCCGGCTCCGCGACGGCGGCGACGTCACCCTGATCGCGATCGGGACGATGGTCTCGCGCGCACTGGAGGCCGCCGCGCTGCTGGCCGGGGACGGAGTGGCCGCCCGCGTGGTGAACATGACGTTCGTCGAGCCGCTGGACGTGGCGGAGGTGCTGGCCGCCGCCGAGGAGACCGGGACGATCGTCACGGCGGAGGAGGGCCTGGTCTCCGGCGGGCTGGGCGCCGCGGTCGCCAGGGTCGTCGCCGAGCACCGTCCCGTGCCGGTGCGCATGCTGGGGGTCCCCGCGTTCGCGCCGACGGGCAGCACCGCGTTCCTGCTCGACCACTTCGGTCTCAACGCGACCGGGATCGCCGCGGCCGCGCGCGAGGCGCTGGGACGGGCCTGATGGGACCGTTCGTGCTGGCGATCGACCAGGGCACCAGCTCCACCAAGGCGCTGCTGGTGGACTCCGCCGGAGACATCGTCGCCCAGGCGAGCGCTCCGGTGTCCGTGCGTCATCCGGGCCCGGGGCTGGTGGAGCAGGACGCCGGGGAACTGCTGGCCAGTGTCCGTGCCGCCGTCGCCGCCTGCACGGACGGGGTCGACCCCGCGTCGGTCGCCGGGATCGGGCTGAGCACGCAGCGCGAGTCGGTGGTGCTGTGGGAGGCCGCGACCGGACGGCCGATCGCCCCGCTGGTCAGCTGGCAGGATCAGCGGGGCGCGTCCCGGGCGGCCGAGCTCGCCCGCGAGGGGCACGCGGATCTCGTCCGGCGGCGGACCGGGCTGCCCCTCGACCCGATGTTCTCGGCGCTGAAGATGACGGCCCTGCTTGACGAGCACGACCCCGCCCGGGACCGTTCCAGGCGGGGCGAGCTGCGGCTCGGCACCGTGGACGCGTGGCTGCTGACCTCGCTCACCGGCGCCTTCGTCACCGAGATCGGCAACGCCTCCCGCACCCAGCTGCTGAACCTGCGCCGCGGGGACTGGGACGCCGAACTGCTGGAGCTGTTCGACGTGCCGCGGGCGGCGTTGCCGGACGTCGTCTCCTCCACCGGCCCGTTCGCGGCGGCCGGCGACCTGCCCCCGCTGCCCGCGGGTGTGCCGGTGCTGGCCGTGCTGGGCGACTCCCACGCCGCGTTGTTCGCCCACGCGGGCTGGCGGCGCGGCGTCGTCAAGGTCACCTACGGCACCGGCTCCTCCGTCATGACCGTCACCGACGCCCCCGGGGCGGACGCGGCGGTCTGCGACACCATCGCCTGGTCGGTCAAGGAGGTGACGTTCGCGCACGAGGCCAACATCCGCTCCAGCGGACGCACCCTGACCTGGCTGGCCGAACTGCTCGACGTCCCCACCGACCGGATCGTGGAACTGGCGGCCGGGGCCGACGCGGGCGGCGTCACGCTCGTGCCCGCGTTCGGCGGGCTCGGCGCGCCCTGGTGGGACCCCCGGGCCGTGCCGGTCCTGGCCGGATTCGACTACGGAACCGGCCGCGCGCAGCTCGCCCGCGCCGCCCTGGAATCGGTCGCCCACCAGGTCGACGACGTGCTCGCCGCGATGCCCGGACTGCGCCGCGTCGTCGCCGACGGCGGCCTGACCCGCAGCACCGCCCTCATGCGGCTGCAGGCCGACCTCGGCGGCGTCGAGGTCGCCCGCACCCGTCACCACCAGCTGTCCGCGGGCGGCGCGGCCGACCTCGCCGGGCTGGTCCTGAACTGGTGGACCATGCCGGACCTGGAACAACGCGCCGACACAGACCTCGAGGTCTTCACGCCCTCATGGGGCGAGGAGCAACGCGGCCACGCCGTGGCCCGATGGCGCCGGCGTCTCGGGGCCGCCCGCGAACTCGGCGCACGCCCACCGGAGAGGACGTCATGACAACAGTTGGGGAACCACGGCGAGCCGGCGGGAGCGTCGGGCGCCGCCTCGGCCGGCTCACACTCGGCCGCGCCTGCCTGGCCGCGCTGGTCATCCTGATCGCCGCGATCCTGGCCGACACGACGTACCGCTCGGACGACGTCCAGCGCGCGGGCGAGACCCAGAAGTTCGACGCGGCCAGGTACGGCGCGCAGACCTACGAGTCCAAGGTCGTGCCCGCGATCCAGCAGAAGGCCGTCGACATCGTCACCCTGCACAAGGCCATCGCCGCCGACCCCGAGACGGCGGGCAGGCGGTACGGCAACCGGGAGGGCACCGGCCCCTACAGTTACGCCGTCTCCCTGACCGGAACCGCCGGGGACGCCGAGGCGGGACTTCTGCGGGTCGAGGTCCCCGATCTGGACGACACCCGGATCTCGGTCCAGATCGGCCCGGCCGTCAACGGCACCGCCCTGCGTGACGCCGTGGGGTTCATCAAGTTCGGCCAGTTCACCAACCAGGTCGAGTACGCCGACGCCGGCACCGCCCTCAACAACCAGGTCAAGGCCAAGGTGCTGGCCTCGCTCGACGTCGCCGCCCTCAAAGGCAAGGAGGTCACCGTGGTGGGCGCGATGACCCCGCTGACCCCCGACGTCCTGACGATCACCCCGATCTCCGTCAAGGCGGCGTCATGACCACCGCGCCCGAACGGCCCGCGGCCGCCGCCACCGCCCCGGTCCCGCCCGTGCTGCGCGCCGTCGACGTCACCAAGGTCTACGGCGGAACCCAGGCGCTCAAGGGCGTCTCCCTCGACATCGCCCCCGGCCGCGTCACGGTGCTGTTCGGGGAGAACGGCGCCGGCAAGTCGACCCTGATGAAGATCCTCAGCGGTGTCGAGCCGCCCACCACCGGACGGGTCGAACTCGACGGCCGGACGGTCTCCTTCGGCAGTGCCCGCGAGGCGGCCGACCAGGGCGTCTCGATCATCCATCAGGAACTGAGCCTCTGCCCGAACCTGAACATCCAGGACAACCTGTTCCTGGGGCGCGAGCGCACCCGCGCGGGGGTCCTCCTCGACGGATCCGCCGAGCGGTCGCTGGCCGCCGACGTGTTGCGCCGCCTGGACGGCGCGCTCGACCCCGGCCTGCCGGTCGGCGACCTGCGGCTGGGCCAGCAGCAGCTGGTCGAGATCGCCCGCGCGCTGCTCCAGGACGCCCGCATCCTGATCATGGACGAGCCGACCTCGGCGCTCAGCGCCCCCGAGGTCGAGGTGCTCTTCCAGGTCATCCGCGAACTGACCGCCGAGGGCGTCGCGATCGTCTACATCTCCCACCACCTGGAGGAGGCGCTGGACATCGCCGACGACGTCGCCGTCCTGCGCGACGGCGCCATGGTCGCCACCGCGGCCGCCGCCGACGTGGACCTGGCGTGGGTCGTCCGCACGATGGTCGGACGCGAACAGGACGACCTGTTCCCCGAGCGCGACCCGCACCCGGGCCCGATCGCACTGGAGGTCGACGGTCTGTCGGTGGCCGACCCCGCCAACCCCGACCGGCTCGCCGTCGACGGCGTGTCGTTCGGCATCCGCGCGGGGGAGACCGTCGGCATCTACGGGCTGATGGGCAGCGGCCGCACCGAACTGCTGGAATGCCTGGCCGGGCGGCTTCCCGCCGCCGCCGGACAGGTGCGCCTGCACGGCGAGCCGGTCACCGGGTCGATCCGGCGGCGCATCGGCTCCGGGCTGGTGCTGGTCCCCGAGGACCGCCAGCGCGACGGCCTCGTCCAGACGATGAGCGTCGGCCAGAACCTGTCCCTGGCGGCGCTGACCAGATTCCTGCGGGGGCTGCTGGTGAACCGCGGCGCCGAACGCGCCGCCGTCACCTCGATGATCGACGACGTCACCGTCAAGGCCGCCGGGCCCGACGCGCCGATCGGCTCGCTCAGCGGCGGCAACCAGCAGAAGGTCGTCATCGGCCGGGCCCTGATGACCGGGCCGCGCGTGCTGCTGCTGGACGAACCGTCCCGCGGCGTGGACGTGGCCGCCAAGGCCGACGTCTTCGAGCTGATGGCCCGCCAGGCCGAACGCGGCCTGGCCGTCCTGTTCACCACATCCGAGACCGAAGAGGCGCTGAACATTCCGGACCGCCTGCTCGTCCTGGTCCGCGGCCGCCTGGTCGCCGACCTGCGCGCGGGCGAGATCACCCGCGACCGGCTGATGAGCCTGGCCGACGGCGCCGACCTCCAGCGGGGGGCGTGAGATGACCGACACCCTGACCCACGACCACGCGAGCGCCGCCCGGCGGCGCCGTCAGGCCGCCGCCGAGGCCCGACGGCTCAGGACGCTGAACTCGATCTTCGAACTCCGGGCGTTCATCGCGCTCGGCGTGCTGATCGTCGTGTTCAGCCTGCTGTCCGACTCCTTCCTCACCGTCGACAACCTCATCACGATGACCAAGCACGTCGCCATCAACGCCGTGCTGGCGCTGGGCATGCTGCTGGTCATCCTCAAGGGCGGCATCGACCTGTCCGTCGGCTCGATCGTCGGCCTGTCGGGCGTCGTGGCCGGCGAACTCCTCCAGGGCGTCCACCTGGAGTTCTTCGGCGTCATCGCCTACCCGCCGGTGTGGGCCGTGGTCGTTCTGTGCGTCGCCGTCGGCACGCTCGTCGGCACCGTCAACGGCATCCTGATCACCCGGTTCAACGTGGCGCCGTTCATCGCGACCCTCGGCATGCTGTACGTCGCCCGCGGCGCCGCCCTCCTGATCTCGGACGGGACCACCTACCCCGACCTGGCCGGGGACCCCGGCACCGGCAACACCGGCTTCGGCTGGATCGGCAGCGGACGCCCCCTCGGGCTGCCCGTGGCCATCTGGATCATGATCATCCTCGCGGCCGCCGTCGCGATCCTGCTGCGCTCCACCCCGTTCGGCCGCTGGCTCTACGCCACCGGAGGCAACGAACGGGCCACCGAGCTGACCGGCGTCCCCGTCCGCAGGGTCAAGACGATCGTCTACATGGTCTCCGGCGCCTGCGCCGCCATGGCCGGCGTCATCATCGCCTCCGAACTGACCTCCGCCGCCCCGCAGGCCGGAGACAGCTTCGAGCTCAACGCCATCGCGGCCGTCGTCATCGGCGGCGCCGCCCTGTCCGGCGGCCGCGGCAACGTCCGCGGCACCCTCGTCGGCGCGTTCGTCATCGGCTTCCTCGCCGACGGCCTGGTCATCCTCGGCGTCTCCACCTTCTGGCAGATCTTCATCAAGGGCACCGTGATCGTCGTCGCGGTCATCCTCGACCAGAGCCAGCAGCGCTTCCAACGCCGCCGCGCCGCCGCCTCGGCCGTCGCCGTCGCCACGACGGACGACCCCGCCGACACCACGACGAAAGCCACCTGAGCCCCACCCCACCCCGCCCCGTGCGGAAACCCACCCCACGGCCTAACGGCCACGCGTTAGGAGCCACCATGTCCCACCCCAACCGTCGCCTGGTGATTCGGGCCGCCGCGGTCCTCGCCGCGGGCGCCCTGACATTGACCGCCTGCGGGTCGTCCGACGACTCCGGAACCGCGAAGGCGGCCGGCGGCTCGGCCAAGAGCAACCTCATCGCGATCATCACGCCGTCGCCCGACAACCCCTTCTTCAAGGCCGAGGCCGACGCGGCCAGGAAGAAGGCCGAAAGCCTCGGCTACCAGACCTCGGTCGCCTCGCACGACGACGACCCGAACAAGCAGAGCGAGCTGATCGACGCCGCCATCTCCCGCAAGGCCGCCGCGATCATCCTCGACAACGCGGGCGCCGACGCGTCGATCGGTCCCGTGCAGAAGGCCACCAACGCCGGGGTCCCGGTCTTCCTGATCGACCGGGAGATCAACAAGACCGGCGTCGCCAAGGCCCAGATCGTCTCCAACAACGCCCAGGGCGCCCAGCTCGCCGCCCAGGCGTTCGTCAAGGCGATGAAGGGCAAGGGCAACTACGTCGAGCTGACCGGCAAGGAGTCCGACACCAACGCCGGCGTCCGCTCCAAGGGCTTCAACGACGTCATCTCCCAGTACCCCGACCTCAAGCGCGTCGCCAGGCAGACCGCCAACTGGGACCAGCAGGAGGCCTTCGCCAAAATGGAGACCATCCTCCAGCGCAACCCCGACGTCCAGGGGGTGATCGCCGGCAACGACACCATGGCCGTGGGCGCGGTCGCCGCGCTGAAGGCCGCGAAGAAGACCGATGTGGTCGTGGTCGGGTTCGACGGCAGCCCCGACGCCATCGCGCAGATCAAGGCGGGGACCATGCACGCCACCGCGCTCCAGCCCGCCCCGCTCGGCGCCCAGCGGGCCGTCGAGCAGGCCGACAGGTTCATCAAGACCGGCTCGACCGGGCAGCCGGAGAAGCAGGCGATCGACTGCGAGCTCGTCGACAAGTCCAACGCCGACCAGTACGGCGTCTTTGCCAGACTCTGACGCGAAAACGGCCAGGGCGCGAACGCCCCCGCCGGGCTTTCGCCCCTGGCCGACCCAGCGTCTACCATGCCAACTGGGCGCCCCACGGCGCCCGCGTGAGGAGCTACCACCCGTGGTGACCGCATCGACGCCCAGCCCCGACCACCTCCGGCTGCTGGTCAAGGTGGCGCGCATGTACCACGAGCGAGGGCTCCGGCAGCCCGAGATCGCCGAGCGGCTCAACATGTCGCAGGCGCGGGTGTCCCGCCTGCTCAAGGAGGCCGCCGACCGCGCCGTCGTCCGCACGGTCGTGGTCTCGCCCGAGGGCGTCCACGCCGAGCTCGAAGACGCCCTCATCAAGGAGTACGGGCTGCGCGACGCGGTCGTCGCCGACGCCGGCGGCGCCGGGACCGACGTCATCCCCGCGCTCGCGGCCGCCACCGCCACCTATCTCGACGCCACCCTCAAGGGCGGCGACGTCATCGGGATCTCCTCCTGGAGCGCCACCCTCCTGGAGGCGGTCAACGTCATGCCCGCCAAGACCAACTCCGTCGCCCACGAGGTCGTGCAGATCGTCGGCGGATCGGGCAGCCCCGAGGTCCAGCTCCACGCCACCCGGCTCACCAGCCGGCTCGCCGAACTCACCGGGGCCCGGCCGGTCTTCGCCCCCTGCGCCGCGCTCGTGCACAGCCGCGAGCTGCGCGACCTGCTGTCGAAGGAACCCGACGTCGCCGAGGTCATGCAGACGTGGGCGCGGCTCACCCTCGCCTTGGTCGGCATCGGCACCCTGGAGCCGTCCCCCCTGCTGCGCCGGTCGGGCAACGCCATCACCCCGGAGGACAAGCGCCAGCTCGAAGAACTCGGCGCCGTCGGAGACGTCTGCACCCGCTACTTCGACGCCGACGGCCATCCCGTCAACGCCGACTTCGACGACCGCATCATCGGCATCGACCCCGACCAGCTCCGCGCGGTCGACCGCCGTATCGGCGTCGCCGGAGGCGAATCCAAGGTCGCCGCCATCCGGGGAGCGGCCCGCGGCGCTTGGATCAACATCCTCATCACCGACGCCGACACCGCCAAGGCACTCCTGAAGAGCCCGTAACACCCCGCGACTCGCCAGCCGCACCGGGAACACGCGGATGAACGCCTCACCTTTGAGCCATCGGGCCGCGGCGTCCGGACGAGACACTGACGGCATTCCGCGAGGCCGTGGAGACATTCCGCCGCCTGGCCCGCGCCGCCCCGCCGAACCCGAAGCCAAGGGGATGCCGCGCTTCACGCCGGCCGCCCAGGCCGGGGTGCCGCTGCGGCTGGGCCGCACCCTCGCCGCCCTCCACGAGGCTGTGCGGATATGGGCCGCCTGAATCAGGAGGCCCCAGACGGCCGCGATGCCCGGAGCGAGACCGCGCAGGGAAGGGGGCGTCTACCGGCCACAGCCCCCAGATCGGCAGCCTCCTGCCGGTCTATCTCCCGGCCACCGGCGCCCTGCTTGCGGCCGTGTCCCTCATGGCCGCCGGATGGGACGGCGCCGTCACCGACTGCCCGGGCTTCTCGCGTGACGGCCGCTGATCCGTACGCCACGAGGGATTCACCCCGGGGCCCTGACGTGCGTCTATGTATGCCGCCGACGGAAGTGCCGTAGCCTCCACGCTCGGTTTTCGTCGGAAGTCAAGCGTCGGCTTTGCGACCCACCAGGTGGAAGACCCGGCTGAGCTGGCGATACGGGTCCCGGCGGCTTGCCTGCAGTTCGACGGCCGCCACGGCCGAGACCTCCTCGGTCGCCGCGAGGTCCAGCCAGTCGCTGAAGAGCCATACGCCGTACCAGGCCACCGCTTCCACCTCGTCGGCTCGGAACAGCTCCGCCAGCTCCTCGACGGTGTCCGCACGGGTGTCGACCCCGAGAACCCCGCGTTCACCGGTGGATTCGAAGGCTTGCAGCGCGTCGGCCCAGCGGCGCTCCAGTGCGGGGCGGACCGCCAGCGTCCTGGCGTTGAGGGCCATCACCGACACGATTCCGCCGCTGGCCGCGCACCTGCACAGAGACGTGATCAGCGGGCCGGGGTGGTCGACGTACATGAGAACGCCGTGGCAGAGCACAGCCTCGAAGCGCTGACCGCTGGTCGCCTCGGCGGCGTCCTCACCGCGGGCCTGTACCAGCCGGACGCGGTCGCGCACCTTCGGCGCCTCGGATGCCAGCTTCTGCTCGGCCTTGGCCAGCATCGCGGGGGAGGGGTCGAGCAGGGTCACCTCGTAACCGGCCCGAGCAAGAGGCAACGACTGATGGCCTGCCCCTCCCCCCACGTCCAAGACGGTTCCCGGTGGCTCGGTGAGGTGCTCCATCAGCTGATGGTGGAGGACGTAGGTGCGGACCTGCCCCTTCACCGTCGCGTATGCCCCGTCTACGAACCGGTCGGCAAGGGAAGCCCAGACGTCATCGCTCATGGCCGCCATCCTCGCAACGGGGGCCAGCCGGAGATTTGCAAATGACCGATGCCCGCCATTGGGGGACGCCCACCGAGACACTCTCCGGCGCGAACACCGAGACAACCCGGGGATGTCGTCTCACATAACCAGGAGATTGCGGGGAGTTCGGAGAGCGGCGACCCGCGCCGATGCGGCTGTGGACAGCCGATACCGAACTCCCACAACCGGCGACTGTGCGATCGGCGCGCCCCGGCGAACGCCAGCGTCAGGCCCGCCAGGGCGGCCAAGTCCTCCAGCAGCACGCTGACGAACGTGGGGTCGTCGGTGCGGCGGATGTAGGTCCGCACCGGCAGGCCCTCGTCCCGGGCGTCGCCGCGCACCTGCCGCCGGGCCGGGCGCCCGAGATCGAATGGGTCGTCGACATCGCCACCATGACCTTCGGCGCCGACCGCGTGGTACGTCAGGCGGGACGTTCCCAGATCGCCGTTACAGAACACCGCTCAGCCTCACTGTCCTGAGAAACGGCTCTGAACGACCCTGACCGGCGCAGACGCTCTACTTTGGCTCCTGCCCGCACTGACCGGAGTGGACGGCTTGGAACAACTGGTCGGCCGCCACGGACCGGGGCGACGCGATGCCGTGGCCCCGTCGCCACTATCGACGACATGGCGGCCGGTTCTGGGTTCGCCGCCTGGACGGCCGAACAGTTCGGGCGCGTCGGACTTGAACACGCGGTTCACATTCCACTGAATCAGTGGGCGCCCCTGGCCGCGGTGAATAGCGGGTGACCGCCTCAAGGATGGTTCTCGGCCAGGATCGGGGCCGAGAACCATCCTTGAGGTCTGCTCGTCAGGCGGGGGTTTCCGCGGTGGCGACCAGGACCGCGCGGCCGAGGGTGTGGCCGGACATGGTGAAGCCGAGGAAGGCCGGAGTGGCGTCGGCCGGGACGCCGATGTGCTCGACATCGAGGGCGTGCACCACGACGAAGTAGCGGTGCGGGCCGTGCCCGGCAGGCGGAGCGGCGCCGATGAAGCGGGACGCGCGGGCGTCGTTGGGCAACTGGAAGGCGCCCTCGGGAAGGCCCGAGCCGGTGTCGTCGCCGGCGCCCTCGGGCAACTCGGTGACGGTGGCGGGGATGTCCGCGACCGCCCAGTGCCAGAACCCCGACCCGGTGGGCGCGTCGGGGTCGTAGACGGTGACGGCGTAGCTCTTGGTGCCTTCCGGGGCACCGCTCCAGGACAGCTGCGGAGAGATGTCCTTCCCACCGGGGACACCGGAGGAGAACTGCTCAGGCGACCAGGCGGCGCCGTCGGTGACGGAGGTGCTGGTGACAGTGAAGGACGCCGCCTCGGGAAGGCGGGCGAAGGGATCGTTGGCGCTCATCACGTCGTTCCTTTCAGGCCGTGCGGTGGTGGGTAGTGCGGCCGACGGAGGCCCTGCCCGGCAGCGTCGCTGGGGGGCACCGCCTCTCGTCCGGCCGCAAATCGACGATAACATAGATAATCGATTATTTGCCCGATCGTCTATGCTCAGAGCATGACCCAGACGGCCCCTACCTCGACCTCGCCGGGGAAGCAGATGCTGTCCGAGCAGGTCTACGCGCACCTGCGGGACGCGATCATGCGGGGGAAGTACGCCCCCGGTGATGCCCTCAAACCGCACGACCTCGCCAAGGAGCAGGGCGTGAGCCTGGCCGTCGTGCGCGAGGCGCTCGTGCGGGCGGTCGGCGAGGGGCTCGCCGACCGGCTGCCCAACCGCGGCTTCGCCGTCCCGGCCTTCTCCGACCGCCGCTGGCAGGAGATCGCCGAGGCCCGCCGGACCATCGAACCGGTCATGCTGCGCATGTCCATCGAGCGCGGGGACGTCGACTGGGAGGCGCGCGTACGAGCCGCCCACCACCGTCTGAGCCGCACCCCGGCCTACGTGCCGGAGGAGGGCGAGTACTACAGCGGCGCATGGTCCGAAGCCCACCGGCTCTTCCACCGCACCCTGCTGGAGGGGTGCGGCAACCCCTTCCTGCTCGAGACCTTCGACCGGATGTGGACCGCGAGCGAGCTGGCCCGCCGCTGGTCGGCGCACCGCGACCCCGATCGGGACGCCATCGGCGAGCACCGCCGGCTGGAGGAGGCGACACTGGCCCGCGACGCCGACACCGCGGCCGAGGTACTGACCCAGCACCTCACCTCGACCGTGGCCGCACTGACCCGCGGACCCGCGAAGAAACCCTGATGCACCCTGCCCGCCGCGCCGCACGACTCAACCTGGTCACCAACCCGTTGAGGTGAGCGCGGGCCGCTGCTGTCACGACGTCGTCAACACCCTGCACTCCTCCCCGGCCTGCGCGCGGGAGACGGAGGACGGACTGGCGGCGCTCGGGCGGTTGGAGCGCGGCTCTACGGTCTACTTTGCGGTCGGGGAGGGCGCGGGCTCCGATGCGCCCGCCGGATCGCCCTTCGCCGGAGTTTCCTTTGGGGTCGGCGGCACAGCGGCACTGCGACCAGGAACACCACCAGGGAGGCGGGAGGGCCGTCGGCGCCATCACCATCGACGCCCTGTCGCTCAACCGCTTCGAGGCACCCGGCTGGGCGTCGATGACCGCCCGCGCCCAGCTCGCCGACCGCTTCGGCACCAAGCCCCCAGCGTCGCGCTGCTGGTCACCGCCCGCCAGGGCACCGTCGATGCCGCCGGCCGCGAAGTGACCCGCGAACTGGCCGCCTGGCCCGGCGTCGGCGACACCTGGTCCTACTTGAGCCGCGGTGCCGCCGCAGCAAGCTCCTACAACTTCAACCACCGGCATCCGGAGCGGTACATCCCCGCCGTGCGCACAGCCACCACGCTGGCGGCGGCGTCCAGAGGAAATACAGTTCCTGATCGTTCAGCACCAGGCGCCGACCTGGAACGACAAATGACAAGAACACGCCGATCTGGCAGTTGGTGAGCCTCTCCGCAGCGCCGGTGTACTGCCGTTGCACTCCCGCCGACGCGGCCCCGCTTCTCAGCCCCAATGTCGTCGACCGCCACAACACCGTCCGCCGAACCGGGAGTTCTGCCGGGCGAAATTAGCGGGGTGGCAGGCGACTGCCCCTCAACATCCTCGCCGACCCTGAGCCGAAGGGCAGGCAGACGTGCCAACGCAGGACGCGGTCGGGGGCAGTGGGCGTTCACCCTCTGGCGCCGGGGCCGCCCTGTGCGAGATCGTTGCGATGCGCCTGCTCAACGGGAAGCGGCCGCGGCCTTGTCGTACGTGGTGGGCGGGGTGAGGAACCGGGCGTCGCTGCGCGCGGTGGCCGACCGCAGCGGTTGCACGGACGGCGCCCTGGCGCCTTGCCGCCATCGGCAAGGCTTGCGCGGTCGCGCCTCCCCAATGCAGAGCAGCTCGTTGCCGTAGAGCGCGCCCGTCGAGCAGGCCCTGGAGCGATGTCGGCCGTCCTTTGGGCAAGGAAAGAGTGGCGCAAGCCGCGCTCTTCCCCGGGTGGGAAGCAGCGATGGATGAAGTTGGACCGCTGGGCAGGTCGGTGGCTCGTTCTTCACGCCGCGCCGGAGCGGAACGCGCTGGTGTAGCTGGGGGATGCGGCGCGTGAGGTGCGTGGTGTCGGCGGCAGGGGTGTCAGCGGCTCGCATCACGGGCGATCGCGTGGGCGTTCGTGACGTAGGCGCCGGTGGGGCGCGCGTCTTTGGTTCGTGGGTTGGTGAGTGACGCGGCCCCGTCCTGTCCTTTGCCGTGTTCGTACCGTTGACGGCGCCGGGGCTTGACGTCCCGCCAGGTGGCCCTGTGGTGCGGATGCGGTCGAGCGCTGCTGGGAAACGGCGACGGGGGCGCGCCTGGCCCGGTACTCCTGGGTGCTCGGCCTGTTGTCACTGGTTTGTGTCGGTGCCGCTCGCTGGTCAACCGGGCTGGGGTCAGGATGAGCTGCGTGTGCGTGTTGGGGGAGTGGCCGGTTCGGTGGCAGGGGAGATGGGCGTCGGCGGTGGGGGTGGGGGGAGGCTGGGGCGGCCGGTGATCTGCTCCGGGTGTGATCTGGCCGGGGGCGGCACTGAGTTCACTGATCGGAGGTCATCATTCCTTCGAGCATCAAATGGAGATGAGTTCGAAAGTCGCTCACCACCTTCGGATGGTCTGTGCGAAGCATCCCACGACGCCGGGCGAGCACTCCGGAGCCGAGAAAGCCGTGCACGGTCCATACCATCATGCCCAGCATGTAATAGACGTTGACGCGGTCCGGGACCGCGTCCCGGGTCTTCTGTGCGACCATCCGGAACAACGGCCGAGGATAACGATCCTCCAGGTCCACGATATCGGCCGCGTCGGCCACCCAGCGGTGCGCCCACAGCGCCCTGATGTAGGGATGGCTGACATGGAAGTCAAGATAAGCGTCGGCGATGTGATGCACGCACTCACGGCCTGGTGGACAGCTGTCCGCCGCCGTTTTCAGGGCCGCCCACTCGGCCTCGAAGGCGCGCTGCATCACCGTCAGGTACAGTTGCCGCTTGTTTCCGGCCTCGTCGGCAATCCCCGAAACGGGGACGCCCAGCGCGTCGCCGATCATTCCAAGTGACGTGCCATCGTAGCCGAGTTCCGCGAACAGTCTGGTCGCCGTATCGACGATCTGATCTATTTCAATGCTATTTTTCATCCTTTCATCCTATGCAGTGCCGGACACAGGTTTATTATAACCTTGACAAGTAGATTCATATGGATCATTTACCTGTGGCCCATTCCATGAAACATCAACTGCCATGCTCCTGCGGTGCGCATCCTCAACGGTCCGGCGGGGCGATCGGAGCGGCGCATCGGTGGGCCAGGTCGGCCGGCTTCTGGCTGTCGCGGGGGCGAGCGGATCGTCGGTGCGCAGCAGCGCGCCCACCGGGTCGGCGCGAAGCTCGCGCACGACCAGGCCGGTCTGGTCGAACGGCCCGCGGGTCAGGGCGACGTCGACCGATCCGGTGCGCAGCCCGCAGGTGGGATCGGTCAGGTCGGTCTCGCGGACGCGCACCTCGACGCGCGGGTGCCGCCGGTGGTAGGCGTCGGCCAGCTGTGGCGCGCCCGGGTCGGTGCTGTCCCCCAGGATGCCGACAGTGCCGGCCGCCGCGGTCACACGTACGCGCTTCTGCGGCCTAGGTGAGCAGGGCGCGCGCATCGTCGAGCAGCACCGCGCCCACCGGAGTGAGGGCCGAGGACCGGTTGATCGCCGACGTGTTGTGTCGGTCGTCGGGCCGTCATGAACTGTCAAGGGCGGCGTCGTCGGTGCCGTCGTGAAGGTCGGTCCTGGCCGGTCCTGTGAGTCGCTGGCTCGTGGGATCGGAGGGGGGCTTGGCCGGCCGCGGATCGGGCTTGACCTGAGGGTCGGGGGAGACGTCACCGGAGGGGCGGCGTGAACAAGGGCGCGGATCTGCGGCTCCAGAGCCGCGCCACTGCAGCGCATTCGGCTATCGGGCAGGCATCAGGCGGTATGGGGCGTTGCCTGATCGTTAGGGCGCGCTGTGGGTGCTGCTTCTTGGGCGTGCCGGCCGGGGGGGACGACTGGCGAGGCCGCCATCGGCCCGAGCGGTGGCTCGTCAGCCCCCGCGCGCCGCTGCGACGGCTCTGCTCGCGCTGTTGGACGGCATGCAGCAGCAATGGCTGCTCGACCCCGAGCAGAACGACCACCCGGAAATCATCCGGGACGTGCTGATGGTCCTGTTCGGCACACGACCAGCGGAATGACGCCCTGACCGACTCGGCCTCCTGCCAGCGCAGCGCCCCGTCGTGACGCCATAGCGCCGGCCGGAGCCGGGTGGGGGCGGAGGGGCCTGGCCGAGTGGAACGACAAGCCGGTGGCCCCGCCCAGGGAGATGAACCGGCCCGAGAGCCGCCCGGACCGGGGCGCGGGGCTTTTCGTTCCGGACGGCCGTTGTGTTATCGCGTTCGTGTGTGTTGGTAGTGGCCGTTCTCCATGGCGGGGGAGGTGTGCGGTCTCTCAGGAGCGGGTGGCGTGGTGCGGGTCGTCAGGGAGGGGGGTCTCCCGCAGCCGTCCCTTCTGGATCTTGTTGGAGCCGGTGCGGGGCAGTTCGGCGACGATGTCGAGATGGGCGGGGATCTTGTACTTGGCCAGCCGGCCGGTCAGGAACGCCCGTAGTCCGGCGAGGTCCAGGTCGGCGCCGGGTGTGGTGACCACGAAGGCCCGGCCGGTCTCTCCCCATGTCGTGTCGGGGACGCCGACGACGGCGACCTCGGCGACGGCGGGGTGTTCGAAGATGGCGGCCTCGACCTCGGCCGGGTAGACGTTCTCCCCGCCGGAGATGTACATGTCCTTGACGCGGTCGATGATGTGGAAGAACCCGTCGGAGTCCACCCGGGCGATGTCGCCGGAGTGGAACCAGCCGCCTTCGGAGAACGCCCGGTCGGTGGCGACGGGGTCGTTCCAGTAGCCGGGGGTGACGTTCGGGCCCTGGATGATGACCTCGCCCGGTTCGCCGGGGTCGGTGTCGGTCAGGTCGGGGCGGACGCAACGGACGTTGGTGAAGAACACCGGGACCCCGGCCGAGCCCGCCTTGCGCAGGCTTTCGGCGGCCTCCAGGAACGTGGCGCCGGGGGCGGTCTCGGTGAGGCCGTAGCCCTGGCAGAACGTCAGCCCGCGTTCCTGGTAGGCGTGGATCAGGGAGACGGGGACGGAGGCACCGCCGGCCATGAGGCTGCGCACGGACGACAGGTCGGCGTCTTTCCAGCGGGGCGACCGCGCCAGCGCGGCGAACATGGTGGTCACGCCGAACATCCAGGTGACGCGGTGCCGGGCGATGAGGTCGAAACACTCGTCCACGTCCCAGGACGGCATGATGACCGAGCGTCCGCCCTTGAGGAAGGTGGGCAGCAGGCACTGGTTGAGCGCCGCCACGTGGAACAGCGGGGCGCTGACCAGCGTGACCTCGTCCCCGGCGACGTCCACGCCGATCAGCAGGTTGTAGCAGTTCCACACCAGGTTGCCGTGGGTGAGCGTGGCGCCCTTGGGACGGCCCGTCGTTCCGGAGGTGTAGAGGACGCAGGCCACGTCGTCGTGGGAGACCGGTACGTCGATGGGCGCGGGGTCGCCGGCGGCGAGCCACTGTTCGTAATCCAGTTCGCCGTCCGCCGGGCCGTCCAGCGCGACCACCGTGTCCAGCCCGGCCGTCCGTTCGCAGGCGTGCACGACGGACGCGCACTGCGGGCCGTAGACGAGCACCGCCGCGCCGCTGTGGCCCAGCATGTAGTCGATCTCCGGTGCGGCGAGCCGGAAGTTCAGCGGGACGAAGATGCCGCCGAGCAGGTGCGTGGCGAACATGGTCTCCACGAACGCCGGGTGGTTCGGCCCCAGGTAGGCCACCCGGTCGCCCTTGCCGATCCCGGCGGCGCGCAGCCGGTCGGCCAGCCGGGTCGTGCGTTCGTGTACCTGTGCGTACGTCAGCGCGCGGTCTTCGAAGACGAGGGCGGTGCGGTCGGGCGACATCATGGCCCGCCTGGCCGGCCATCCCCCGAGCCCTGCGTTCAACACGGTCCTGTCACTCCTTTGCGTGGGGGGCGGCCGGCCGCGCCCGTGGCCTCTGCCTCGCGTGGACGGCCGGCGCGCCGGCCCCTGCGTCTCAGGCGTAGTGGCGGTAGACGGTGCGGGCGACGCAGGCGGGCTTGTCGGACCCGTCGATCTCGACGGTGAAGTCGCACAGCATCTGCACCCCGTTGCCGGCCACGTCCTCGACGGAGGCGACCTTGGCGCCGAGCCGGACCCGGGACCCGACGCGCACCGGGCTGGGGAAGCGGACCTTCTCCAGGCCGTAGTTGATGCTCATCGCGGTGCCCTGGATGTCGAGCAGGGCGTTGAACAGGGGGATGACGAGGGAGAGGGTCAGGTAGCCGTGGGCGATGGTGCCGCCGAACGGTCCGTCCTTGGCCTTCTCGGCGTCCACGTGGATCCACTGGTGGTCGTCGGTGGCGTCGGCGAAGGTGTTCACCCGTTCCTGGGTGATCTCCAGCCAGTCGCTGTGCCCGAGGTCCTTGCCCGCCAGGGCCTTGATCTCGTCGAGTCCGTTGACGGTGAGCACGGGGGTCTCCTTCAGTCCGTGGTCAGGCCGAGCAGCCGGGCGGCGTTGTCCTTGAGGATCTTGGGACGGACCTCGGGCTTGATCTCGAGCTTGGCGAAGTCGGCCAGCCAGCGGTCCGGGGTGATGACGGGGTAGTCCGAGCCGAACAGCACCTTGTCCTTGAGCAGGCTGTTGGCGTACCGCACCAGCTGCGGCGGGAAGTACTTGGGCGACCAGCCCGACAGGTCGATGTGGACGGTGGGCTTGTGGGTGGCGACCGCCAGCGCCTCGTCCTGCCAGGGGAACGACGGGTGCGCCAGGATGATCCGCAGCTCGGGGAAGTCCACGGCGACGTCGTCGACGAGCATCGGGTTGGAGTACTTCAGCCGGATGCCGCCGCCTCCCGGCACTCCGGCTCCGATGCCGGTCTGCCCGGTGTGGAACAGCGCGATCGCGCCGAGCTCCTCGATGGCCTCGTACAGCGGATAGGCCATGGGGTCGTTGGGAGAGAAGCCCTGGATGCTGGGGTGGAACTTGAACCCCCGCACCCCGTACCGCTCGACCAGCCGGCGGGCCTCCCGCACGCCCGCCCTGCCCTTCCAGGGGTCGACGCTGGCGAACGGGATCAGCACGTCGGGATGCTCGGCGCAGCTCTCGGCGACCTCCTCGTTGGAGATCCGCGGCCACCCGGTGGCGTGCTCGGCGTCCACGGTGAACACCACCGCCGCCATCTTCCGCTCGCGGTAGTAGGCGGCCATCTCGTCGATGGTGGGCTGCCGGTGCCCGTGCGCCTTGAAGTACTCCTCAGAGGCGCCGAACAGCGCCGGGCTCAGCGACCCGTGACCGTCCTTGGAGATCTCGGCGTGGGTGTGCACGTCGATGGCGACGAGCTCGTCGACGTTGATCGAGAGCCCGCTCATTTCCGCGCCTCCGGGACGTTGGGGGCGGGAATGCCGTAGGTCTCCGGCTCGGCGCCGACGCCCGTGTGCCACTGCTCGGCGATCGCCTCGGCGCTCCAGCCGCCGTCGGCGAACGCCACCGTCTTCTCCTTCGGGTGGGCCCACAGCGCCAGCCGGTCGCCGCCGATGCCGATCGCCTGCCCGGTGACGTCCTTGGCGGCGTCGGAGGCCAGGAACGTGATCAGCCCGGTGACGTCCTCGACCGTGCCCAGGCCCTCGTCCTTGCGCAGCCACTCCGGCAGCGGGGCGCCGGTGCGCTCGGACTCGGCGATGACCGGGGCGAACGCCGGGATGGTCTTGGTCATCTCGGTGGCCGCGACCGGCACCACGGCGTTGACGGTGATGCCCGCCCTGGCCAGCTCCATCGCCCACGTGCGGGCCATCGCGGCGATGCCCGCCTTGGCCGCCGCGTAGTTGGTCTGGCCGAAGTTGCCGCGCTGCCCGGCGGGGGAGCCGATGAGGATGATCCGTCCGCCGTCGCCCTGCTCGCGCATCCGCACCGCCGCCGCCCGGGCGCAGGTGAACGTGCCGCGCAGGTGCACCTTGACGACCGCGTCGAAGTCCTCGTCGGTCATCTTCCACAGCACCCGGTCGCGCAGGATGCCGGCGTTGGTGACCAGCACGTCCAGCCGTCCGAACGCGCGCACGGCCGTCGCGACCAGCTCCTCGGCCGCCGCCGTGTCGCCGACCGCGGCCACCACGCCGGTCGCCCGGCCGCCCGCCGAGGTGATCTGCTCCACCGCGGCGTCCACCGCCTGCGCGTCCACGTCGTTGACCACCACCGCCGCGCCCGCGGCGGCCAGCGCCCGCGCGTAGGCCAGGCCGAGGCCGCGCCCGCTCCCCGTGACGATCGCGACCCTGCCGTTCAGGTCCATGGTTTCCATCCTTCTGTCACACCAGTGCGCAATCGACAGGAATCCTGTCGATTGACAGTCTTGTATCCGACAGGTTTCCTGTCAATCGTTCACTCGTGGTCGGTGGCAGGATCCTTCTAGCGGCAGCACAGCGCACCGACCGGCGCGACCAGGGAGCACACCGAATGACGACCACTCCGGCCGACCAGGACCGCACGCCCGACGTCAAGGCGCCGCCGTCGCTGCTCTACATGGTCAAACGGCTGGAACTGGCGGTCCGCTCGGGCCTGGAGGACCTGGTGCGGCCCGCGGGCGTCACCGCGCTGCAGTACACCGCCCTGACCGTGCTGGACCGGCACGACGGCCTGTCGGCGGCCCAGCTCGCCCGCGACTCCTTCGTCACCGCCCAGTCCATGGCCGACATGGTGCGCGCGCTGGAGAGCCGCGGCCTGATCCGCCGCGAGCGCAATCCCGCCAACCGGCGCGAACTGCTCATCCACCTCACCGACGCCGGCCGGGAACTGCTGGCCGACCTCGCCGAGCCGGTCCGCGACCTGGAGGAGCGCATGATCGGCGACCTCAGCCCCCGGCAGGTGGAGCAGTTCCGGCAGGCCCTGTCCAGGACGTGGCACGCCCTGTCCTGAGCGCTACCCGCCGGCGCGCGCGGTGAGGCGCAGCGGCACCGACCTGGGGCCGAACTCCAGCCAGTTGAACATCTCCACCTCGCCGTCGAGGGCCACGCGGGCCGTGGTGTCGAGCAGGGCCCGCAGCGCGGCGGCCATCTCCAGCCGGGCCATGGCCGAGCCGGGACAGCGGTGGGCGCCCCGGCCGAACGCCAGGTGGCGGTTGGGACGCCGGTCCAGGTCCAGCCGGTGGGGGTCGGCGAAGACGGCCTCGTCCCGGTTGGCCGAGGGGAACAGCATGGTGACCGGCTCACCGGCGCGGACGGTCCGGCCGCCGAGTTCGACGTCGCGGGTGGCGGTGCGGGCGAACACCCGGTAGGGGGCGTACAGCCGGAGCATCTCCTCGACGGCGTTCGGCATCAGATCCGGCCGTTCCCGCAACCGCTGCTGCAGATCCGGGTCGCGGGCCAGGTGCACGGCGGCGCTGCCGAGCACCGCGTGCGGGGCGCCGATGCCCGCGACGATGGTCTGCCGGACCGTCCCGACCACGAGGTCGTCGGGGATCGGGCGGTCCGGGTCGCGGGCGGCCTCCAGCAGGCTGGTGACCATGTCGGTGTCCGGGTCGCCGGGGTCGCGGCGGCGTTCGTCGACGATCCTGCGGGCGATGCCGTACAACTCGTCGCTGGCCGCCCTGATACGGGGCCTGTCCATGTCCTGGATGGCGAAGCTGTACTCCACCCCGATGCGGCGGATCTCCAGTACCCGCTCGACCGGCAGGTCCAGGAAGAGCGCGAAGCACTGCGCGGCGAACGGCAGCGCGAACTCCGCGGAGTAGTCGCCGCCGCCGCGTTCCAGCATCGGCCGCAGCAGTTCGTGCGCCGCCTCGGCGAAGGCGGGCGCCAGGCGGCGCACCGCGGCGCGGCTCATCACCCGGTCCAGCGGGGCCCGGTAGACCCCGTGCTCGGGCGGGTCGTAGTGCAGCGGGGGCCGGCGGGCGCTGCGCGGCACGTGCGGGACGACGTTCTGCACGGCGGTGCTGAACGTGTCGCTGTCGCGGGCGACCCGTACGACGTCCTCGTAGCGGGTCACCGCCCAGAAGCCGCCGTAGGCGTCGCTCCACGGCACCGGGCAGCGCCGCCGCAGGCCGGCGTAGACCTCGTGGGAGCTGTCGAATGTCTCCGGTAGGCGGGGATCCCAGTCGGACGGGCGTTCGGCGGTCATCGCTTCCTTCCTCGGCGGGCGGGTCACAGCAGGTGGCGGCGGGCGAGGCGGGCGAGCGCCTCGATGCCGTAGACGACGACGGCGATCGCGATGACGATGGCGCAGGTGACGTCGTAGCGCAGGGTGGCGATGGACTCCTGCATCAGGTAGCCGACGCCGCCCGCGCCGACGATGCCCAGCACGATCGACTCGCGCAGCGCCAGGTCGGCGACGAACAGGCCGTTGCCGGTGAACGACGGCACGAACTGCGGCCAGATCCCGGCGGTGAACGCCTGCGGCCGGGTGGCGCCGACCGAGGTCAGCGCCTCGTGCGGGACCGGGTCGAGCCGTTCCAGGGAGTCGGTGAAGAACTTGGCGGCCAGCGCGGTGCAGGAGATCCACAGGGCCAGGAACCCGGCGAACGGGCCGAGCCCCAGCGCCGCCACGAACAGCAGCGCGTACACCAGGTCGGGGATGCCCCGCATGACCACCACCAGGGCGCGGACCAGCGCCGACAGCGGTCGCCAGGGAGCGACACCGGTCGCGGTGAGCAGGGCCAGCACGAGGCCGCCCAGCGTGCCGACGGAGGCGGCGCCCAGCGCCATGAGCAGGCTCTCCAGCACCCCCATGAAGATCTCGCCGGAGAACGCGGGCGGCCACATCCCGGTGAGCATCGCGCGCACGTTCGGCCAGGCGCCGGCCAGCCGGTCCAGGCTGAGGTCCAGCGACCACAGCGCGACCAGGAAGACCGCCACGGCCGTGCCCGACCCGGCGAACCGCAGCACGCGGTCGCGGTCCCAGCCGACGTCGTGACGGGCACGCCTGCCGGCGGGCAGCGCCGCCGACCCGGCCGACCGGTCCTCCCCGCTGTGCCGGCGGATCGCCACCGACAGCAGTTCCAGCAGCAGGATCAGCACGATGATCACGCAGATGACGCCCGCCGCGCGCCGGTAGTCCAGGCTGCCCAGCGCCGTCTGCAGGGCCACCCCGATGCCGCCGGCCCCGACCACGCCGAGCACGGACGACGCCCGGATGTTGATGTCGAGCCGGTAGAGGACCACGGCGACGAGCGCGGGCAGCACGCGCGGCAGCACGTTGGAGAAGGCCACCTGCGTCTCGCGGGCCCCGCAGGCGCGGACCGCCTCGGCCGGGACCGGGTCGGCCTCCTCGATCGCGTCGGCCAGCAGCTTGGCGATCATGCCGACCGAGTGCACCGCGACCGCCAGCGCTCCGGCCAGCGGCCCCAGCCCGAACGCCCGCACGAACAGGATCGCGAACACCAGCGTCGGCACCGCCCGGGTCAGCACGATGACCAGCCGGGCCACCGGCCGGGCCAGGCCACGGCCGGGGCGGGTGTGCGCGGCGGCGAAGGCCAGCGGCACCGAGGCCAGCGCCGCCAGCCCGGTGCCCGCCACCGCGATCAGCAGGGTCTCGACGATCAGCGAGACGATGTCGCCGGCGGCCGGGAACTCCGGCGGCAGCATCCGTTCCAGCAGCCGCCGGGTGTCGCCGAGCCCGGCGGCCAGCGTCAGCGGCGACAGGCCGATCCACCAGAACGTCACGCAGGTGACGGTCACGGCGGCGGCGAGCAGCCCGGCCGCGACGACGGCGCGGGCGCCCAGCGGCGGGCGCAGGGGCCCCGGGCCGGGGGCCTGCCGTTCGACGTGCACGGCCTGTTCGGTGCTAGTCATGGCGGGCGCTCGTCTCCTCGTAGACGGCCCGCAGCCGTTCCTCCGGGAGGGTGGCGGCGGGCTCGTCCAGCACGATCCGACCCGACCGCAGCGCCACCACCCGGTCGGCCGTGGACAGCGCCAGGTCGATCTGGTGGAGGCTGCACACGACGGAGATGCCGTCCTCGGCGCTGATCCGCTTGAGGGTGTCGAGCACCAGCACGCTGGCGGCCGGATCCAGCGAGGCGACCGGCTCGTCGGCCAGGATCAGCTCCGGGCGCTGCAGCAGCGTCCGGGCGACGGCGACCCGCTGCTGCTGGCCGCCCGACAGCGTGTCGCAGCGCTGGAAGCGCTTGTCGGCCAGGCCGACCCGGTCCAGCTGCTCCACCGCCCGTTCCCGCAGGGCGCGCGGGTAGGTCATCACGCCGTAGCGCGGCCAGCGCAGCGTGGCCAGCGCCCCCATGAGCACGTTCTCCAGCGCCGACAGCCGCCCGACCAGGCCGAACTGCTGGAAGACGAACCCCACCCGGGCGCGCAGCGCCCGCAGCTCGCGGCGGGAGCAGCCGGCGGGGTCGGCCCCGAGCGTGCGGACGGTGCCGCGGTCGGGCAGGTGCATCCCGTTGACCAGCCGCAGCAGGGTCGACTTGCCGGCGCCCGAGGGGCCGACCAGCGCGACGAACTGGCCCTGCGGAACGGTCAGGTCGATGCCGTCGAGCACGACGCCGCCGCCGAAGCCCTTCTCGATCCCGGCGAGGTCCAGTACCGCCCCGCCGCCGATGTTCTTCATGCCGGGCTCCTCAGTCACCGGAGGTGCAGACGTCGGCCTTGGTGACCTCGCAGATCCGGGCGATCGGCTGGTAGGTGCCGTCGTCGGCCGCGACGAAGGTCCAGGCGTTGGACGAACCGAGCGGGCAGGCCGTGGCGCCGGCCTGGTCGCCCCAGGCCGCCGGGCCCTTGATCTCCTTGCCCGCGCACAGCCCGGCGGAGGCCGCGCCGGTTGCGGTCAGCCCGGTCACGGTCTTGGTGATCTTGTCGCGCATGTCCTGCGGCAGCCAGGTGCCGACCACCACGGGCGGTCCCGGGATGAGCGGCGAGGTCCACACCTTGCGGACCTGGCCCGGCTTGAGCTGGCCCCGTGCCGGCAGCAGGGTGTCGATGAACACGTCGCCGACGAAGGCGACGTCGCAGTCGCCGGCCAGCAGCGAGGCGACCGCCGTGTCGTGGCCCTTGGTGAACACGGTCTTGGCGTCCTTGGCGGCGTCCACCCCGGCTTCCTTCAGCGAGGCCAGCGGCTGGAGGTAGCCGGTGGTGGAGCCGGGGTCGGTGAAGCAGACGTCCTTGCCCCTGACGTCCGCGAGCGACTTGATCGAGGTGTCGTCGCCGCGGGTCACGCCGTAGGCGTAGGCGCCGGGGTCGCCCTTGGGCGCCTGGAGGGGCACGGCGACGGGCCGCACGTCGGCGCGGCTGCGGGCCAGGTAGTAGCTGAAGGCCCCGTAGACGGCGACGTCCACGCGCTTGGCGACCTGGGCCTCGACGACGGCGGCGTTGCTGGCCACGGCCTGGAACTTGACCGGGACGCCCAGGTCCTTCTCCAGGGCGGTGACGATCGGGGCGAAGGCCGCCTGCAGATTGTCGGTCTGCTCGGAGGGGATGGCGGCGAACACCAGTTGGTCGGGGCGGCCTTTCCCCGCGGCGCCGCGCGCCCCGGGACCGGTGCCGCAGGCGGAGACGAGACCGGCCGCGGCGGTGACCGCGATCACGCTCATGGCTGTCTTCCGGAACATCGGCGACTCCCTCACTACGGGGTGGTCGGCTCAAAGTAGGCAGGTGAAGAGGCATTGTCAACAGTTCTGCGACGGCCGTAGGATTCCTGCCGAACATTACGTGCTGCTCTAAGCGGACGATCGTCCAATCAGCGTCTCCTAATGCCGCCCCCCAGGAGCCGGACATGCCCTTCCCCTTCCGGAGAGCCGCCGGAGCCGTCGCCACGGCCGCCGCGCTCGCCCTCGTCCCCACCCCGCCCGCCGCCGCCGAGGACGGCCCGATCAGCCTCCGCGGCGTCCACCCCACCGGCGCGACCTACGCCATCGAAGTCCCCGCGAACTGGAACGGCACGGTCCTGGCCTTCAGCCCCGGCTACGGCCAGGGCGCCGGGCCGCAGCAGCGGCCCGCCGGGCTCGGCGGCAACACCGCCGCGCAGAACTGGCTGCTGGAGCACGGCTACGCTCTCGCCGGCACACGGCCGTACGGCGACGGCTGGGCCGTCGAGGAGACCATGCGGGACTCCGCCTCGACGCTGGCCGTCCTCGCCGAGGCGGCCGGGACGCCCGAGGCCACGCTGGCGTGGGGGTCCTCGATGGGCGGCAACATCGCCGCCGGCCTGGCCGAACGCAGGCCCGACCTCGTCGACGGCGCGCTGCCCTACTGCGCCTCGGTCGCCGGCCCGGTGGCCATGCTCAACCAGGCGCTCGACGCGGCGTTCGCCTTCAAGACCCTGCTGGCCCCCGGCAACACCGACATCAAGCTGACGCGGCTGTCGTCGGCCGAGGAGGAGACGCGCGGCAACACCGCCGCCCGCACGGTCCTCGACGCCGCCCAGCAGACCCCGGCGGGCCGGGCGCGCATCGCCCTGGCCGCCGCGTTCGCCCAGGTCTCACCCTGGTCGGTGACCGGCACGCCCGAACCCGCCGCGAACGACTGGGCCGGTCAGCAGGCCCAGCAGTACGCCGCGTTCATGCCGACCGTGTTCTCCCCGCGCTACCCGCTGGAGCAGCGCGCCGGCGGCAGCATGTCCTGGAACACCGGCGTGGACTACCGAAAACTGCTCAAGGAGTCCGGCCGCACCAGTCAGGTGCAGGCCCTCTACCGGCAGGCCGGGCTCGACCTCGACGCCGACCTGGCCCGCCTCGACAGGGCGCCGCGCGTCTCCGCCGACCCGGAGGCGGTCGCCTACATGGAACGCAACTTCACCCCCAGCGGCGAACTGGACGTCCCCGTCCTGACGCTGCACGAGCGCGGCGACAACTTCCCCACCGTCACGCAGGCCCGCGCCTACTCCGACGCCGTACGGCGGGCCGGGGACGGGCGGATGCTGCGGCAGGCGTTCGTCGACAGGCCGGGTCACTGCGGCTACACCGGCGCCGAGTTCGTCGCCACCGCGCTGACACTGGAACGCCGTGTCAGGACCGGCCGGTGGAGCGACGACGCCGGCGCCCGTGAACTGGGCCGCCTCGCCGAACGCCTCGCCGCCCGGGACCCGGACCTGGGCACCGCCCAGTTCATCCGCCTCACCCCCGACCGCTTCCTGCGCCCGCACGTCCCCGGAGGCACCCGATGAAGCTCCGCGCGACCACCGCCGCCCTCACCGCGTTCACCGCACTGCTGGCGACCGGCACGGCCGCTGCCGACACCGCGACGCCACGGGAACTGACCGGCGAGCACGCCGACGGCACCGCCTACGTCATCACCGTTCCGCCCAACTGGGACGGCACCCTGCTGCTGCTCGCCAACCGGGAGCGTCTCGACACCCCGTTCCAGGACTGGGTGACCCGCCAGGGGTTCGCGGTCGCCGGAACCGATTCGCGGCCCGGCTGGCAGCTCAGCACCGACCTGCGCAACATCGCCGCCACCCGTGCGGTGTTCGCCGGCAAGGTGGGCGCCCCGGCCCGCACCGTGGTGCTGGGCAACTCCCAGGGCGGCCTGCTGACCCGCGGCTTCGTCCAGTACTACGGCCACCTCGTGGACGGTGCGCTGCCCGCGTGCGGCGGCGGCGCCGGGACCGTCGCCATGTGGAACACCAAGCTCGACGCCGCCTGGGCGCTCAAGACGCTCGTCGATCCCGGCTCGCCGCTGTCGCTGGTGGACATCACCGACACCGCCGCCGAGCAGGCCGCCCTGACCGACCTGATCGGCCGCGCCAAGGCCACCCCGCAGGGCCGGGCCCGGATCGCGCTGGCCGCCGCGTTCGCCCAGGTGCCCGCGTGGAACGACCCGGCGTCACCCGAACCCGACCCCGATGACCTGGACGCGCTGGTCGACGGGTGGAGCGCCGGGCTGCCGTTCGCCGTCGGCGCCCAGGTCCGCGCCCCCTACGAGCAGTTCCTCGACGGCAACCCCTCGTGGAACACCGGAGTGGACTACCGGCGGCAGCTCCGCGTCTCCGGCCGGGAGAAGACGATCAACGCCATCTACCGTCAGGCCGGGGCCGACCTGAGCGCCGACCTCGACCGGCTCGCCCGCGCCCCCCGGATCGCCGCCGACCCGGACGCCGTGGCCCGCGCCGAACGGTTCATCACCTTCGACGGAAGGCTGCGCGACCCGGTGCTCACCCTGCACACCGTCGGCGACTCGGCCGGGCCGGTGTCCGACGAACGCGCCTACCGGGAGACGGTGAACCGGACCGGGGCCGCGTCGCTGCTGCGGCAGACGTTCGTGAACCGGGCGGGACACTGCACGTTCAGCGTCGCCGAACGCGCCACCGCGCTGTCGGTGCTGCTGGAGCGCATCGACACCGGCCGCTGGCCCTCGGTGACGCCGCAGGCCCTGCGCCGCCGGGCCGAAGACGCCCCGGACCCGGCGCCCGGCGACGTACTGTTCACCCGGGTCACTCCGCCGCCGCCCGCCCGGACATGGGACGCCGGCGACTGGGGCACCTACACCGACTGAGAGGGACCGACGATGAGGGGCGCCGGGTGATCGCGCCGACGACGACCGGCTCCCTGCCTCGGGGCAGGCAGGGAGCCGAGCCGCAACGCCTGCTGACGACGCTGCTGGGCGACTACTGGTTCTGGCGGCAGGAGCACATCCCGTCGGCGGCACTGGTCCGGCTGCTCGCCGAGTTCGACATCACCGAGGCCGGCGCCCGCGCGGCCCTGCGCCGGGTCGCCTCACGGGGACTGCTGACCAGCTCCCGCGTCGGCCGCACCACCGCCTACGGGCTGCCGCCCCGCGCCCACGACGTGATCGTGGCGCACATGCTGCGGCTGCTGACGTTCGGCGCGTCCACGCCGTCGTGGGACGGCCGGTGGACCGTGGTGATGTTCTCGGTGCCCGAGGACCGGCGCGACACCCGGCGGGCCCTGCGCGACGGACTGCGCCTGCTGCACTTCGGCATGCTCTTCGACGCCGTCTGGGTCAGCCCCCACGACCGGACCGCCGACGTCGCCGCGCTCGTCCGCAGGCTCGGGGTGGGCGGTGTCACCGTCTTCCGGGCCACCGAGGTCGCCGACGAGGGCCTTGACCGGGTCCTGGACCGCGCCTTCGACATCAGCACCCTGCAGGACCGGTACCTGCGGTTCATCCGCACCTACCGGGAGGAGGCCGAACGCGTCACCCGGCCCGACATCTCACCCGCGGACGCCCTGCGGCTGCGCACGGCGGTCATGACGGACTGGCGCGCGTTCCCCACCCTCGACCCCGACCTGCCCGCCGAACTGCTGCCGCCCGACTGGCCCCGCGCCGAGGCCAGACGGCTCTGCGTGCACATTTACGACTCGCTGGGCGAACCCGCCGAACAACGGTTCCGGGAGATCCTGGCCGACCATGCCCCCGAGCTGGCGGACCTGGCCTCCCACCACACCTTCGCCCAGGCGTCCACCCTGCGCGCCGGCCACGAACGGCGCTGGACGGAGTTCGACGAGACCACCGACCGAGACCGCCTGACCATGCTCACACGACCCCCCGACACGACAACGTGAGTTGATCAAAGCGGACGGCCAGAGGTGGCCACGACGCTCGCCTGGCCTACCGGGCCGCGCTCCCTTGATCATGAGCCGAGGCGCCGGCGCCGGCCGGCGACGGAAGCGATGGGGGTCGCAACATGATCAGGACGACTCGCCGCAGGCTCGCCGCGGCCGCCGCCGGGGTGGTGCTGGCCGTCACCGCGGGTGTCACCGCGCCGCCGGCCGCGGCCGTCCAGACCGACCACACCGCCACCCAGGAACTGCTCGACCGATTCCTGCTGCAGGCCGGCCCCGGCGCGGCCGTCCACGCGGGCAACGCCACCGAGTCGTGGACGCTGACCGCCGGGACGGCCAAGACCGGCCAGAACCGGCCGATCACCGCGGCGGACCACTACCGGATCGGCAGCCAGACCAAGACGTTCACCGCCGCGACGGTGCTCCGGCTCGTCGACGACGGGCTCGTCGAGCTGGACGCGCCGATCGAGCGGTACCTGCCCGGCGTGGTGACCGGCAACTACGACGGCGGCGTCATCACCGTGCGCCAGCTGCTCCAGCACACCAGCGGGATGGTCCGCGAGGTGCGGGACGCGCGGGCCAACGCGGACGGCACGTACACACTGGCCGAGCTGGTCCGGTCGGCCATGGACGAGCCGGCGCAGGCCGCGCCCGGTGCGGGGGTCCACTACTCCAACGTCGCCTACCTCGTGCTCGGCATGCTCATCGAGCGGGTCACCGGGCAGTCCGTCGGCGACGCGATCACCAGCCGGATCATCACGCCGCTCGGGCTCACCGGGACGTCGTTCCCGGCGCCCAGAGTGCGGGCGCTCGCCGACCCGTACGTGCCCGGCTACTACGGCGGCCGGGCCGGGTCGTTGTTCTTCTGGTACGACGTGACCACGTCGGTCGAGTTGTCGTTCTGGAGCACCGCGGGCAACATGGCCTCCACCTTGGGCGACCTGGTGAAGTTCTACCGGGCGCTGGGCGAGGGCCGGGTGTTCTCGGCGGCGGCGCTGGCCGAGATGCGGCGCACGGTCGCGGTGCCCGGCGGAGCCGGCGGACGCGCCGGGCTCGGCATCGACGAGGTGCCGCTGCCGTGCGGCGGCGTGGCATGGGCGAAGAACGGCGGCCTGACCACCGGCCACACGTCGATGACGATGGTCACCGACGACGGCCGGTTCGCGTCGGTGGTCACCAACGCGTTCGTCAACAGCACGACTTCGCTGACGCTGATGGTGGACGTGCTGGAGTCCGCCCTGTGCGAGGACGCCTGACACGGCGACTCATCGCCCGTGCGTGCGGCGCCCGCCACGGAACTCGCCCTGTGGACCCCGGCCTCCCGCGCCCGCGTGACCGCCAAGCGCGGCGCGGGCCCGGCCCTGCTGTGACGGCATGAGCTACCCTGCGGGACGTAGGGGACGTTGCAGATCCCGTGGCCGGCGCCGGGGTAGATCGCGGTCTGGAGCGGGGCGCGGGTGCGGGTCGGCTCGAGATCGTCCATGATCTGCCGGGCGGAGGATTGGGAAGGCCAGAGTCTGTCGTCGGTGCCGGCGATCGCCAGGCGGGTCCGTTGACGTGGTCGAGGGGGATGGTCCCTGTGGGGATGGGCCGGGCGTTGCGGGACCAGGCGTTGCCGTTGCCGGGGAATGCCGGAATCACCTCGGAGGAGGGCGCGCAGGCGACCACGCCGTGGATCAGTTCCGGGTAGTGCTGGCCCATCAGGAGGGCGGCTTCGCTCCCTCGTGAGTGGCCGCGCATGACCAGGCGAGCGGGGTCGGCGCCGGGCTGGGCCGCCAGGAAGCGGGCCGCGCGCGAAGTACTCCAACGGGATGTCCCGCAAGGCCGCCGGCAGGCCCGGCGCTCTGAAGTAGGCGAGGGCCAGCGCGGGGTGGCCGTGCGAGGCCAGCAGCGCGCCTGCGTAAGGGTCGCCGTTGCCGCCTTCGGAGCCGCCAATGAGGATCACCGCGGGTTTGCGGCGCGTTCCCGGTGGCGGCAGAAAGAGTTCCCCGGAGATCTCGTCGGCGCTCAACGTGAGGGCCTGCCGGGTGACGCCGCGGGCCGACCATTGCCGGGTCAGTGTCCGCTGGGCCAGGCGGCGGCCGTGCGCGGTGACGGTGATCTGCACGGTGTAGGACGGCTGGTCGCCGGGGTTCGTCGGCCGGAACCAGGACTCCTCCGGGTCGCCGGTGGGCGGCTTCATCGACCAGAACAACCCCATGCTGTCGGGTCCGGAGTAGGTGCCTGAGATCGGCCGGGCCCGGCGGAGATCCACCCGGCCGTCGTCGTCGGCGCGGAACCTCGCCTGGCTCTGCCACCGCGTCTGCCGCTCGTCGGCGGTGGAGGCGGTCACGGTGACCTCGTCCTTGGCCGCCAGGCCGGAGACCGTCAGGTGAACGGGCCGGTCCGCCGGTGCGACCGGTGCATCGACGCCGATCACGGCGCGCGTGCTGTGCGGCCGGCTGCATGCCGACGACAAACCCGCGGCACCGAGAAGAACGACAATGGCGAGGACACTCGGTCTGCGCATTCCCACTCCTGGGCAGCGGGTCCATCGTTGATCCTGCGGGCGTCGTCTGTCAAAGGTCATTACCGGTGGCCGATCAATGTGCAGCCACCGGCTGCTGCACCGCCCGCCGACCTCGTTTTCAACCTCTAATGTGCGCGTTTGTGCTGCATTCTCTGCCGTCCCGCGCACGACCACAAACCTGCGTCTACCTCCGGCTTCGGGAATGCGCCCTCAGCGAGCACTCCGCCCTCGTGCTGCGCGCCACCTGCTCCGGCGAGCCCTTTGAAGGAACACCAACCGCGGCCCGGCGAGCGACCGTCCGCGCCGTCAAGCGCCCCGGCAATCCGCCCGGACGAGCAGGCGCGGCACGGTGCGACCAGCGCCGGGCCCCCACAGCCTTCGGTGACGACGCTGGCCCCCGCCGGGCGCCGCGCAGCACCCGTCGCCGTGCCCCGCTCGGAAGCGCGGCCGGCACCAGGCTGCGTTGCACTTCCAGGGCTCCGAACCGGCGGCGACGCTCGCGGAGGAGGCCGGCGCCCGGTCTTGAGCGGCGCCTCGGTCAGACGGGGGTGTCGTCTGGTAGGTCCCACCGGCGTGCGCGTCCTCGGTCGGCGGTGCCTCACAGCCGACCGGGGCGGCGGGCGGTGCGACGGCCGCCCGCAGCGACGGCGTCCCGCGCTGGACGCCTGGCCATGTGCCCCAACTGGCACGAGTTCGCTGCCTGCAACGAAGAGGGACCTGGGACAGGACGTCACCCAGTCACTCCCGACGCTCGCCTTGCCGGGCCGATAGCGGGCGGCGAACTCGACGCCGGGGATGCGCGGAAGCGCGGTCGGCACCAGGCTGCGTTGGGCATGGTGACGGCGAGACGCCGGGCAGGCCGACTGGTCCGCTGCTCATGCTGTGACCAGGGCGGAGAGGTGGGCGAGCATCCGGTCGGTGTCGGGGGTGAGGCCGGTGAAGAGGCGGAAGGCGTGCGCTGCCTGGAAGACGACCATCCCCCCGCCGTCCAGGGTGCGGCAACCTATCTCGCGGGCCTTTTCGAGCAGTTCGGTACGCAGCGGACGGTAGACCACGTCGGCGACCCACAGGTCCGGGTGGAGCAGTTCGGCCGGCACGGGGGAGCCGGGGTGCGCGGCCATGCCGATCGGGGTCGCGTTGACGAGGCCGTCCGCGTGCCGGAGTGCGGCCGGCAGGTCGGCGATGGCCGCTGAGCGGGCACGTCCCGCACCGAAGCGCTGCGTGAGTGCAGCGGCGAGCGCGTCGGCGCGGGCAGTGCGGGTGTCGACGAGGGTGACCTGGTCGGCGCCCATGGTGAGCAGTGCGTGCGCGACGGCGGCGCCGGCGCCTCCGGCGCCGACTTGGACGACCTGGTGCGTGGCGGCGTCGGGCAGGCCGCGGGCGAAGGATTCGGCGAAGCCCGTCCAGTCGGTGTTGTGGCCGATGGCCCGGTCGCCGTCGAAGGTCACGGTGTTGACGGCGCCGAGGCGGGCGGCGTCCGGTGACAGCTCGTCGAGGTGGTCGATCACTGTCTGTTTGCACGGATGGGTGATGTTGAGTCCGGTGTAACCCAGCCGGCGGGCGGTGCGGACCAGGTCGCCCGCGGCGGTGGCGGCGACTCCGAGGTCGGAGATGTCGAGGATCTTGTAGAGGTAGCGCAGGCCGTGGTGGTGTGCCTCGCGCTCGTGCAGGGCGGGGCTGAGGGAGGAGCCGATCCCCGAGCCGATCAACCCGATGAGGTGCGCGGTCATCCCCGGCCCTCCTCGCCCATCAGCTCGGCCAGGTGGAGCAACGCCAGTTCGTAGCCGTGCGCGCCGGCGCCGCAGATCACGGCGTCGCTGACGGCGGCGCTGTGGGAGGTGTGCCGGAACGCCTCGCGGCGGTGGATGTTGGTCAGGTGGACCTCGACGATCGGGACGCCCGCGGTCGCGAGGGCGTCGCGCAGCGCGACGGACGTGTGCGCGTAGGCCGCCGGGTTGATCACGATCCCGTCGGCGCCCTCCTGGACGGCGTCCACCAGGGCTCCCTCATGGTTGCTCTGGCGGAAGTCCACACGCAGGCCGTGTTCCGCGGCGACCGCGTGGCAGCGGGCTTCGATCTCGGCCAGTGTGACGGTGCCGTAGAGTTCCGGCTCCCGCCGGCCGAGGAGGTTGAGGTTGGGGCCGTTCAGGACGAGGACGGTTGGTCGCATTGGTACCCCGATATCTGTGGTTTCAGGCGATGCGGGCGATGCGGTCGCGGAAGGGTCCCGACAGGCGCGGGAAGCGTTCGAGGACCTCGGGGTCGTGGCCGGCCACGATCAGGTCCGGGCGGTCGGCCAGCTCCTTGATCCGGTCGAACGCGCCGTACATGCCGGTCATGCTGTGCAGGATCGCGAACGGGCGGTCGGCTTCCAGGTTCTCGTAGAAGTGGGCGGCGTCGGAGGCGAGCACCACGTGGCCGCGGGCGGTACGGATCCGTACCACCTGCGTGCCGGCGGTGTGGCCGCCGACCAGGTGCACGCTCAGGCCCGGTACCACGTCGGCGTCCCCGTCCACGAGCCGCAGCCTGTCCCCGGCGGCGCGCAGGTGTGCGAGGTCGTCGTCGCTGACCAGCCAGCGTTCCCGTTCGATGCGGCGTGCCCATGGGCCGGTCCAGTACTCCAGCTCCGGCCGCTGGACGACGTATCGCGCATTCGTGAAGGCGGCGGCCGTGCCGGTGTGGTCGTAATGGAGGTGGGTCAGGACGACGTGGTCGACCGAGTCGGCGGCCACTCCCATGTCGGCCAGGAGCGTCACGGGCGAGGAGCGGTAGTCGATCCCGGCGAGCCGATGGACCTGATCGGGGCTGATCCCGGCATCGACGACGATCGTGTGCCGGTCGGAGACCGCCAGCCAGACGTAGTACGCGGTCGGGTGCGGTTCGTTCCAGCGCTCGTCGTAACCGTGGAAGTGCTGGCCGCGCTGTCCGTCGCGGCGTGCGTAGTACAGGGCGTACACCCGGAAGGTGTCACCGCTCATGCCGGCTCCGCCGCTGCGGGGGCGGGGGAGGGGGCCGTCGGGCGGGTGCCGAGCTGCTCGGTGGGGACCTTGTAGGTCTCTCGGCCGGTCGCGACGGCGGCGACGTTGACCAGGCACAGAACGGCGGTGATGATCGAGACTCCCAGCCAGGCGTCCGGGCCGTCACCGGCGATGGCGCCGGCGATGCTGGGGGCGAAACCGGCGATCGCGAAGCCGATCTGGGTGCCGATGGCGGTGCCCGACAGCCGGACGCGGGCACTGAACATCTCCCCGTAGAAGGCGGGCCAGACGCCGCCGGTGGCGCTGTGCACGACACCGAACATCAGGATGCCGACCAGAAAGATGATCGGGTAGTCGCCCTCGGAGATGGCCCACAGGTAGGCGAACATCAGCACCGCGCAGCCCAGTGAGCCGCCGATGAACACCGGTTTGCGCCCTATCCGGTCGGCGAGACCGCCGAAGAGCGGGAGCGCGACCAGTGCCGCCGCGTTGGCGAGCACACCGACCCACAGCATGGGCGTCTTCTCCAACTCCATCGTGTTGACCGCGTAGGAGAGGGCGTAGACGGTGAAGATCGTGCTGACCGAGGCGATGACGGCGGCGACCATCACGCGCAGCACATCGGCCCAGTGGTCGCGGAACAGGACGGCCAGCGGCAGCTCGGCGACGGTGCCCTGGGCGGCCTCCTGCTCGAACACCGGGGTCTCGGCGAGCTTCTGGCGGATGACGTAGGCGACCACCATGACGACCGCGCTGAGCCAGAACGGGACCCGCCAGCCCCAGCTCAGCAACTGGTCGTCGGGGAGGGCCGCGACCGGCAGGAAGATCGCGGTGGCCAGGATCTGGCCGGCCTGGGTGCCGTTGAGGGTGAAGCTGGTGTAGTAGGCGCGACGGTCGGCGGGAGCGTGCTCCAGCGTCATGGAGTTCGCGCCGGCCTGCTCGCCGCCCGCCGAGAAGCCCTGCGCCAGCCGCAGCAGCACCAGCAGGACCGGTGCCGGCAGGCCGACCTGGGCGTAGGTGGGGAGGCAGCCGACGAGAAACGTGGCGGCACCCATCAGCATGACGGTGAAGACCAGCACCTTCTTGCGGCCGAACCGGTCACCGACGTGCCCCAGGACGAACGCGCCGACCGGCCGCGCGAGGTAACCGACGCCGAACGTGGCCAGCGCGAGCAGCGTGCCGGCGGCCGGGTCGGAGTCGGGAAAGAAGATCTTGCCGAACACCAGCGCCGCGGCGGTGCCGTAGATGAAGAAGTCGTAGTACTCCAGCGCGCTGCCGATCCAGGCGGCCAGTGCGGCCCTGCGGGGCTGGCCCTGCCCGGGCGGCCCCGTCGTGACGGCGGTGGGGTGGTCGCGCACGTGATGCTCCTCGGGGTGAGAGCCCGTAAGTACGAACTAGATAGTTAATTACCGGGCCGTCACGTATGTTCTGGTGTCCCGCATCACATGTCAAGAGATCAGGGCAACCTTCACCTCGGATGATGCCGACCGGGCGCCCGGATCAACGGCGCCGTGAGCAAGGGGCGCCGCCCCGGCTGCGCAAGGGACCGGCGTACGTCAGGTCAGGCTGCCGGGCAGGACGGAGCGGGGGATCGGGCCCTTGTCGCGACGGCCCCGCTGGGTCTCCTCCCAGGCGTGGACGAGGATCCCGATGCTCGACGGCTGAGGACGAACAGGCCCCGGGCCAGGGGAGCGGGGAAACTCGACTCGGCGCAGCTGCCGGTGGCGCCGTGGGCTCGGCTTACTGCCCTTGGCGCAGGATCTCGTCGAGGAAGCGGACGCTATTGCTCCCGTCGCCGCCGTGATGGTCGCCCAGCGTGTCGCCTCGTCCCACAAGGCATCCCTGGGCATGCACGACCCAGGCGGGAGAGGCGGCCGGCGTGAACCCTTCCATGCATCATGCGCGGTGCCGCATCGCCCGCCGGCCGCGTGCTCGACGCGCTCAGCCGGCCTCGCCTCGCCCCGCCGACTGCCGGCGACCGCTCCCAGTGAGGTAGGCGACGACGGCCTCGCCGGTCATCTCGCGGTGCCGGGCGCGGTGCTCGGGGGCGGTCAGGTCGCGACCGAACAGGGCGCCGAAGGTGTGCTGGTTGGAGATCCGGAAGAAGCACAGCGCGCTGATCATCATGTGCACGTCGATGGCGTCGGCGTCGGTGACGAAGTCGCCGCTCGCCCGTCCGGCCTCCAGGATCTGCGAGATGAGCCCGGTCACCGGTCCGCCGAGATTGGTCAGCATCTCGGACTTGCGCAGGTGCTCGGCATGGTGGATGTTCTCGATGCTGACCAGCTTGATGAAGTCCTGGTGGGCGTCGTGGTGGTCGAAGGTCAGTTCGGCCAGCGTGCGGATCGCCTCGACCGGCGCCAGGTGCTGGACGTCGATCGCGGACTCGGCCGTCCTGACCTCGGTGTAGGCCTTCTCCAGCACCGCGATGTACAGCTTCTCCTTGTTGCCGAAGTAGTAGTAGATCATCCGCTTGGTGGTGCGCATGAGCGCGGCCATCTCGTCCACCCGCGCGCCGGCGTAGCCCTTGCGCGCGAACTCCCGCTGGGCGACCTCCAGAATCTCGGCGCGAGTGCGTTCGGCGTCGCGCCGGCGCCCGTTCGAAGCGGGGGCAGGGGACTGGGACGACATGTGACTCCTGGAGAGGCTGCCGGACGACAGCCATCCTAGGACGATCGTGATCGGCTGCCTCGCCGACGGCCGCCCTGGTCCGCATACTGGGCGGCCAGCCGGACAGGCGCGTTGGGAGCGCCGTATCCGCGGTACCCGCCCAGGCGCTGGACGACCTCCAGGAAGACCCGGCCGGTGGTCGCGGTGTAGAAGTGCAGGAACTCACCGTGGTCGTCGCGGTCGTACAGCAGGCCGAGTTCGCGCAGCAGGCGGTGGCGTTCGGCGCCCAGGTCGTACCGTGCCTCCAGGTCGTCGTAGTAGTTGTCCGGGATGGCCAGCTGTGCGGCTCCGGCGTCCCGCAGCCTGCGGACGGTGGTGACGATGTCGGTGCTGGCCAGCGCCAGGTGCTGCCAGGCCACGTCGGGTGCGCCATCGTGCGCACCGACGTAGGCGACGTTCAGGGCGATCCGGACCCGCCCATCCTCGGTGGAGACCGCACGGCTGCGCATCAGCCCGTACGGGTCGGGCAGTTCGAGGCTCTCGTGCGGGCGCAGGCCCAGGACGCTGCGGTAGAACAGCGACGCCTCGTCGAAGTGGTGCCAGGGCTGTGTCAGCGCGACGTGATCGATATGAGTGATCTCTCCGGTTCCGGCCTCGCCCGGGTCCTGGCTGAAGTCGCCGGTCCAGCTGGGATGGTCGGGATGGCCGGTACGGCAGAAGAACAGCTCGGTGCCGTCCGGCGCGGCCACCGCGTCCAGCGGGACGTCCTCAGGGGCCCGCAACCGCGGCAGCACGGGGGCCAGCAGCGCCTCGGCGCGTTTGACGGCGGCGGCCGGGTCCGGTGATTCCAGCCCGATGGCGCCGAGAACCGGGCCGTCCTGGCTTTCGGGACTGCCGGTGTTGAGCAGGATGCGGGCCTCATTCTGTTCCCACAGCTCGACGGGTTTGTGCGCGTGCACGCCCGTGCGCGCGAATCCGAGCGCGGTCAGCAGGCCGCCCAGAGCCTCGGTGTCCGGCGTGGCCAGCTCGGCGAACGCGAACCCGCTCGGAACCACGGGAGAAGGCGCCTTGGAAAGCGCTGCCGGACGGGACGTGCGGTCGAGCCTATGGTCGACCGCCTCCTCCAGGGCGACGAGCGAGCGCATGGCGTCCTGCGCGGTGCGCATGGCCGCGGCCTGCCGGAAGATGTCGTTGAACACCTCCAGCGACAGCGGCCCGTCATAGCCTGTGCGCAGGACGTGCCCGACCAGTCCGGCGACGTCCAGGTCCCCCTGGCCGGGAAAGCAGCGGTAGTGCCGGCTCCAGTACAGGACGTCCATGGGGAGTGCCGGGGCGTCGGCCAGCTGGAGGAAGAAGATCTTCTCGGCCGGGATCGTCTCGATGGCGTACGGGTCCACGTCGCGCGCCAGGATGTGGAAGCTGTCCAGGCACAGGCCCAGATTCGGATGGTCGGCGGCCCGGACGATCCGCCAGGCGTGCAGGTAGTCGCTGACATGGCGGCCCCAGGCCAGCGCCTCGTAGGCGATCCGGATCCCGTGCCGGGCGGCTCGCTCGGCCAGGGCGTGCAGCTGTTCGGCCGCCAGCGCGTCGTCGTCCACCGAATCGGGGGAGACGCTGGAGCAGACCAGCATGCACGTCGCCCCGAGCCGTTCCATCACCGCGAACTTGTGCTCGGCGCGCCGCAGGTTGCGTGCCAGCACCGGGGGCGGCACCGCCTCGAAGTCGCGGAACGGCTGGTACAGATCAATGGAAAGGCCCAGGTCGGCGGCTCGGCTTCGCACCTCCTCCGGGCTCATCGGGCCGGCCACCAGGTCGTTCTCGAAGATCTCGACGCCGTCGAAGCCCGCAGCGCCGATCGCGGTCAGCTTGTCGGGCAGCGAGCCGCTCAGCGACACCGTGGCGATGGATCTGCGCATGTTCCGGACGCCTCCACTAATGAACGAACTAGTACGTTAGCCTACCCGCTGACCCCGTGAGCCGTTCTGGCCGCCGCTACCTCTGCCGCCTGGGATTGACTTCAAGCGCTTGAGGTGTGGTCTGCTGCCTGGCATGACGACCTTCACCATCCAGGACGTGTCTCGGCACAGCGGGCTGAGCGAGCCGACGCTGCGCTATTACGAAGATGTCGGGCTGATCGGGCCGGTCGACCGCGACGAGCACAGCGGGCACCGCCGTTACCGCCCCCGGGACCTCGACGTGATCGAGGTGCTGGCCTGTCTGCGCGCGGTCGGCGTCGGCATCGAGGACATGCGCACGTACCTGGCGAACCGTCCCCGCGGACGGGCGGCGGCGGCCGAGCAGCGCGATCTTCTGCTGCGGCATGCCGAGCGCATCGAGGCCGAGATCGCCGCCCACCAGGCCCGGCTGCGCTACCTGCGGGAGAAGGCGGCGTTGTGGGACGCCCGTGACCGCGGCGACACCGCCGCGGAGGCCGCGGCGGTGCGGCGTCTGGTGGATGCGGTCGGCGGCCTGGGGGTGCTGCGATGAGCCGGGTCCTGGTCACCGGCGGGTCCGGGTATGTGGGGACGCATCTGATCGCCGCGCTGCTGCGGGCCGGGCGCCCGGTACGCGCCACGGTGCGCTCGACGGCCCGCGAGGCCGACCTGCGCGCGGCGGTGCGCCGCGGCCGCGCCGACGACGCCGGACTGGAGGTCGTCGCCGCGGACCTGGCGGCCGACGACGGCTGGCCCGCCGCCGTGGCCGGGTGCGCGGAGGTCCATCACGTCGCCTCGCCCATTCCAGTCTCCCAGCCCGAGGACCCTGACGAGCTGATCGTCCCGGCCCGCGAGGGCACGCTGCGGGTGCTGCGTGCCGCGTGCGACGCGGGCGTCCGGCGCGTCGTGCTCACCTCGTCGTTCGCCGCGGTCGGGTACACCCCCAAACCGGGCGCCGAGTTCACCGAGGACGACTGGACCGATCCCGACACCCCGGGACTGGCGCCCTACCCGCGCTCCAAGACCATCGCCGAGCGCGCCGCGTGGGACCTGATGAGGCGCGACGGCGGCGACACCGAACTCGTCGTCGTCAACCCGACGTTCATCCTCGGGCCCACCCTCACCACCGACCTGCGCTCCTCGACGCAACTGATCAAGGCGATGCTCGACGGGACGATGAGCGTCGCGCCCCGCCGGCGCTTCGGCGTCGTCGACGTGCGCGACGTGGTGGACCTGCACCTGCGCGCCATGGCCGCGCCCGAGGCCGCCGGCAAGCGCTTCCTCGCGTCGCCGACGGCCCGGCGCTGAGCTTCCTGGAGGTCGCCGGCATCCTGCGCCGACGGCTCGGCGCCTCGCGCGTGCCCACGACGGAGGCGCCGGGGGACGACCCGCCGCGACCGGTCATTCACAACGACCGGGCCCGCAAGGAACTCCGATGGCGCCCCCGCCCCGCCGAAACGACGATTGTGCAGACGGCCGAGAGCTTGCGTGACCTCGGCGTGTGGAAGCAGCACGATGACGTTCACTGACACCTGACAGTTCAGGAAGTCACATGGCCTGGCTCGCACAAGAACGTCGCGGAGTTGGTCCGGCGCGCTTCGAACAGCACTGCGGTACGTGCGAAGAGACGGGGGCTCATGACCCTCTTCCATTCGTCGAGAGGCTGGATGAGCCATTCGGAATGCTCGGCCGGGTCGAGGACGATCCGGTCGAGATCGTCCGGGGTCAGGACCCCGCCGTCGAAGACGAAGCCGATCTTCGCGCAAGGCCATCCGGACTCGGGTGCCAGGAAGTGCGTGAGCAGGAGGCGCGGCGGTTCCACGAAGTTGATGCCGGTCTCTTCCCGGCACTCGCGGACCGCCGTGGCGAACGGCGTGATGTCGCCGTGTTCGACGTTGCCGCCCGGGAACTGCCACGCCTCCACCTTCTGGGCAGAGCGCAACGCGAAGGGGTTGCCGTGGACGTCGGTGAAGTACAGGGCGGCGTACATCGTGGCATTCGGCAACGTCTGGACGTACTGCTCGGGAGGGAGCCAACCCATGGAGCTTCTTTCTCCTGGCTAGAGGCGTCGCCGATGAGACGGCGCGCATGGTCGGGATGGATGCCGAGCGGATCGACGACATCCGCCATCACATCCTGAACGACACCGGATCAGACCGAGGTGTTCGGCGAGGGCAGACGGGGACGGTGTCCGGGCCGTTGGCGGCGATCGGCGGGTCACCACCAGTAGGCCGGGTAGGTGCGGCGGGCGGCGATGACGCCGACGGCCACGATGACGATCGTGGCCAGGAGCAGCAGGCCCAGGAAGGCGACGGGCTCGGGGTCGGTCAGCACGACGAGGACGGCGGTCGCGGCGGCGGGGGAATGCGGGGTGCGGGCCAAGGCCATGGAGCCGATGGCGAGGGCGCCGGCGAGGGCTGCCGTCCAAGGGGCGTCGCCGGCGAGGGCCAGGGCGCAGAAACCGACGCAGGCGGAGACGAGCTGGCCGCCGATGACGTTGCGGGGTTGCGCCAGCGGCAGGGTGGGAGCGGCGAACACCAGGGCGGCGCTTGCGGCCAGCGGCGGCACGAGGACCGGCCGGTGCAGGACGTGACCGATCGCGACCAGCAGGGTGAGCGCGATGGCGCCGGCCGCGGTGGCGGTCGCGATGGTGGAGGCGGTGGGGCGTGCCGGAGCCTTGCCGGTGAGCGCCTGGGCGACGCCGGTCCGGGCGATGGGGATCACAGGGCTTCCTCAGGCGGACGTACAGGCGGGTTGAAACGGGACGGGACGGGTTCGCTCCATCGCAGCGGCGCGGCCCCGGCGATCTCGATGACGTCGGTTGCGGTGAACTCGACCAGCCTTTCGGCGCCGGGCACCGCGGCGGCGTGCGCGGGATCCCAGTCGGTGCGCGCGGTACCGGTGAGGTGCAGGACGGCGCCGGTGCGCCAGTCCGCAAACAGCAGCCCGGCCCGGGGCTGGACCTCCAGGTTGCCCAGCGTGTTGAACATGGCGTTGCCGGTGTAGTCGGGCCAGCGCAGCACGGTCGGTGACACCACCTCCACAAAGCCCGGGTTCCCGCCGCGGTGGGAGGCGTCGGCATTGCCCTCGCGGTCGGAGGTGGCGATGAAGAAGGTGTCGGCACCGCTGATCCACCGCTGCTGGTCGCCGGTCAATGCGCGGGACCGTCGCGGAGGGGCCGGAACTGCCGCTTCCCACCGCGATTCGCGTTTCTGGATGTACTTGGGGCAGTTCGAGTACACCTGGTCGAGCGTGACGTGCAGGCCGTGCGGGGTCGGGATGGCGTGGCCGTTCATCCGCATCCGCCGGTGCCGGGCCGGTTCGATCGCCAGCATCCCGACCGTCGCAGGTTCGGTGAGCCGGTCGTGCAGCGGGTCGCCCGCAGCCGGGCGGGCGTCGATGGTGAGGGTGCGGGCGTCCTCGGCGTTCAGGAAGCCGGGCCGTCCGGTGAGCAGCGTGGCCCACATCCGTCCCTGAGCGTCGGCGGCGCCGAGCACCAGCATCGGCTGCTGGAGGAGGAACTTGCGCGCCACCTCGGGGATCTCCGCGCGAACGGCGCGGGCGGAGAACGCGCCCTGGTCCAGCAGGCCGGCGCGCCGCTGGGCGGCTCGTTCGCCTTCGTGGTAGACGTCGGCCGCCACAGCGGCCTCCTTTCGATGAGCCGGTGAAGGTTAGAAGAAACCGCAGGTCGGAGCCGCTCCACTGGGGGCGGGAGCGGTGTCGGCGCCGGTGGGCGCGTAGATCTCCAGGCGGATCCCGTCGGGGTCGGTGAAGAAGATCCCGCCGGACGAGACGCCCTCGCCGTGCGGGACGACGCCGTCGTGGGCGAACTCGGCGCCCAGTTCGCGCAGCACCCGCTCGGCGGCCTTCACCTCGTCGATCGACTCGACCTGGAACGACAGGTGGTGCAGGCCGGCCGAGCGGGTCGCGAAGGCGGCGTCGCTCTGCTGCCACAGGGTCAGCACCAGCCGCCCGTCCCGTCCGAGAAAGGCCCAGCGGCGTCCGGCCTCGTTGCCTTCGGCCTGCACCTGGAACCCGAAGACGCGCAGGTAGAAGGGCAGCGACCGATCCAGATCGGTCACGTTCAGCCCGACGTGTCCCGTCTGCAGGGCCTTGATGGCGACCGTTTCCATGACACACCTCGCAAACCCGGGCTGTCTCGCCCGGCGATCGACCTAACTGGCTATTGGAATATAGAAGGTTAGGCGTTCGATCGTCAACCGGCTAAGTCGCGTTAGGTGGGTAGAATCGCGGTGTGGCGCAGGAAGATCGATCCCAGCAGCGGGACGCCGCGGACCCTCGTCCGCTGGTCGGGGAACCGCTGTGCCTGGACCTGCTCAACACGCGGTGGAACGACGACGGCGTCCGGCACGACCTGCTTGACTCCACCGACGGTCTGGCCGTCTGGCTGCGTTCGGCCGGGTTGGACGACCGCGCGGCGGCCGACCAGGCGACGCTCGATGCCGCCTTGCAGACCCGCGGCATCCTCTTGGAGTTGCTGGACCGGGGCCCGTCCCCGCAGGCGATGGACGCGCTCAACCAGGTCCTGGAACGCGGTGCGCTGCACTACCGGCTCGGGCTCGGTGGCCCGGAGAGCCACCCGCGGACCGACGACCCCGCCTGGCTGCCGTCCTGGCTGGCCGCCACCGACTACCTGCGACTCATGGCCGACAGCCCCGGCCGCGTCAAACCCTGCGCGCACCCCAACTGCGTGCTGTACTTCTACGACACGACCAAAAGCGGCACCCGTCGCTGGTGCTCCATGGCCGTCTGCGGCAACCGCGCCAAAGCCGCCCGCCACTACGAACGCGCCAAAACCGGACGTTAGGCCACGGCGTTCCACGTCGAACGCGACCAGCGCGACGCGATGCGGGGTGCGGCGTGATGCGGGGTGCGGCGTGATGCGGGGTGCGGCGTGATGCGGGGTGCGGCGTGATGCGGGGTGCGGCGTGATGCGGGGTGCGGCGTGATGCGGGGTGCGGCGTGATGCGCGGTGCGGCGTGATGCGCGGTGCGGCGTGATGCGCGGTGCGGCGTGATGCGCGGTGCGGTGGTCGCCCCTAGGTGAGCAGGCGGGTCGAGCCCAGCCGCACGATCAGGCGGTGCCGCTGCTTTGGGTGCAGATGGTCGGGGGGAGCGGCAGGCCTGGGCACGGGGCCGGGCCAGGGGAAGCCGTGGTCAGTGCCCATGGCGGTGGCCTTGCGGGGGGACTGCCGATCGTCGAGGGCCGCGATGGTGCTGACGCTGTCGGCTGGTGTGTCCGGTGCGATGCGATGTTTGGCGTGGCCGTCCTGGATGCGGGTGGTTACGGGAGCACGTGCTTCTGTTGCGGTTGGGGGCTCACCCCGGCGAAGACCGCTTGGAGGTTGCGGTCGGGTAGGCGTGTGTCAGCGGTTGGTGGCTGATCAGCAATCTGTAGTGCCCGCGCTGCGAGAGGCGCTCTGCGGCTGGTTCGGGACACCCTGAGAATGACGACGTCTCCGCGAGCCGGCGCCTCAGAAGCGGCAGAGCGAGCCCGGAGGGTTCAGGGACGCAGCGCCCGCAGCACGGCATCGACCAGGGCGTCAGCGTACTCGGGCGTGAGCGGCCCGGTCCGCAGCAGCCAACGCTGGTAGACCGGTGCGTACAGCAGCTCCAGCGCCAGGTCCAGGTCGGCGTCCTCGGCGATCTGCCCGGCCCGCTGCGCGCTGCGCAGCCGCTCCTTCTTGGCCTCGTCCACCGGCCCCGCCAGCTTGTCCCGATACTGGGCCGCCAGTTCCGGATCGGCCACGATCTCCATGTTGAGCGCCCGGATCGGCGCCTCGAACGCCGGGTCGGCGAATTCGGCGACGGTCGCCCGCATCACGGTCTTCAGGTCGGCCTCGATGTCTCCGGTGTCGGGCAGCGCCATCCCCTGCGTGTCCTCGCTCAACGCCAGGAACGAGTCGAAGACCACGGCCCCCTTGGACCGCCACCACCGGTAGATCGTCTGCTTGCCCACCCCCGCCCGCGCAGCGATGGCCTCGATGGAGAGCTTGGCGTACCCCACCTCGGTGACGAGTTCCCTGGCGGCTTGGAGGATGGCCTGCCGTGACCGTTCGCTGCGGCGCGCGGGATCGGGCTTCTTATGCACGCGGACGATCCTACCCCACACGAGACGAGACGGACCGTCTTGACAGACGGAGGGCAGGCACCGCTAAGGTTTCGACAAGACGGAACGAACCGTCTCGTCTCGTATACACGGTGAGGAGTTGATCGGCATGCGCGTCTGGTTCATCACGGGTGCGTCGCGGGGGCTGGGCCGGGCGTTCGCCGAGGCGGCGCTGACCAGGGGAGATCGCGTGGTGGCCGCGGCCCGCGACGTCGAACCACTGTCGGCACTGAAGGCGGACCATCCCGACAGCCTGGTGTGCCTGCCGTTGGACGTCTCCGACCGCGCCGCGGTGCACGAGGGCGTGGAACGGGCGGCGGCGGCGTTCGGCCGGCTCGACATCGTGGTCAACAACGCCGGGACGATGTTGTACGGCATGATCGAAGAGGCCACCGAGGCCCAGATCAGGGCCCACTTCGACGTCAACGTCCTCGGCCAGATCTGGGTCACCCAGGCCGTGCTCCCGCACCTGCGGGCCCAGGGTTCGGGCCACATCCTCCTGGTCACGACCATGGGCACGGGCGGCGGCGTCGCCTCGGCCGGCCTGTACGCGGCGGGCAAGTCGGCGCTGGACTCCCTCGGTCAGGCGCTGGCCATGGAGGTCGAGCCCTTCGGCGTCAAGGTCACCATCGTCCAGCCGGGCGGCTACGACACCGGCCTGTTCACCATCGGCACCACGGCCACCGCGCCGAACCCGGCCTACGACCCGGTCAGGGAGAAGCTGGCCGAGATGTGGGGCGACGAGGTGGGACCGGACCCGAGCACCGCCGCGCCGGTCGTCATGGAACTGGTGGACCTGCCGCAGCCGCCCCTGCGTCTGATCGTCGGCGCGCAGTCCTTCGACTTGGTCCAGCAGATGAACCAGGCCAAGACCGAGGAGTACCGCGCCTGGGAGCACCTCAGCCGCAAGGCCCCGGGCTGAGCCGCGTCGCGGGCCCGGCGGGGCAGCGTGCCGTCCGCGCGTTCCCGGCCCCGCCCCACCGCGCATGTCCACCGCGTTCGCAACGTCTAACCTGACGCATCGCCTCAATCCGCGCGCCTCCCACGGCCTGGCCCACCTCCTCGACGCCTGTCAGGTGGGTTCCAGCAGCCTGGACGCCACCAGTTCCGGATCGTTGACGCGGTTCTTGGCGGCGGCCTTGGCGGCATCGAAACGGGTTTGGTGACGTCGCGGGCCGGGTGGTGACCAGTGGGGCGGCCAGGTTGGCGGCGGTGAACAGCAGCATCCGCAGGCTCGCTCTCGAACACCAGGGCCCTGTGGGCCTTACCAGGAGACGGCGTCGCAGCCGGTGTGGTCGGCGGGTTCGACCTGCAGGGTGGCGTGTGCGACACCATGCCGTTCGCGTAGCACCTGCAGGGCGCGGTCGAGCACCCCGTGGGTGGCGGTCTGGTCGGCGGTGACCAGGTGGGCGGTGGCCACGTGCATGCCCGATGTGAGCGTCCACAGATGCAGGTCGTGGACGTCCTGGACACCGTCGACCGCACCCAGGTCGGCGGCCACCCGGCCCACGTTCACGTCCTCGGGGGCGTGCTGCCCCAGCACCGCCACCACCTGGCGGCCCAGCGCCACGGCCCGCACCACCACGAACACGCCGATGGCGATGGCGACCACGGTGTCGAACAGCACCTGGCCGGTGGCCGCCACCAGCACACCGGCGACAATCACCCCGACCGACCCCGCGGTGTCGGCCACAACCTCCAGATAGGCGCCCTTCACGTTGAGGCTCTCGGACGCCCCCGCGCGCAGCAGCACCATCGCCGCGATGTTGACCGCCAGGCCCAGCGCCCCCACCACCAGCATCGGCGTGGAGGACACCTCGGCATGGTCGCCGATCCGTATCAGCGCCTCGGCGACGATGTAGACGGCAACACCCACCATGACCAGCACGGCGAACCCCGAGGCGAAAACCTCGGCCCGGTACGAGCCGTAGGTGCGTTGCCCGGTGGTGTCGGGGCGGGTGGCGATCCGGGTGGCCACGAGCGCCGCGCCCAGCGTGACGACGTCGGCCGCCATGTGCCCGGCGTCCGACAGCAGCGCCAGCGACCCCGACAGCAGCCCATACGCGAGCTCCACTCCGAAGAACCCGGCGATGAGCGCGAACGCGACAGCCAGCCGCCATCGATGCTTTCCGCCCGCGTGCCCGGCGGCATGGGCATGTCCGTGCCCGTGTCCGTGTCCCACCTGTGTCCTCCTGTGGTGTTCGTGTGTCGTTTTGGGGGTCAGTCGGTGCCGTGTGCGGTATCGCTGTCGGGACCGCTTCAGACGGGGGTTAGTGCCAGGGCTGGCAGCATGCGGATGTGGGCGTCGGGGGAGTAGGCCATGCGGCCGGACCGACGGACGGTCACCACCCGGTGCGCGCAACAGGAGCAGGCGTACGACACCCCGACTCGCCCTGCCCGGTCATGGTGGCCAGATCCGACTCGCGCATTTCCCCGCCTTCCAGCAGAGCGGTCAGCAGACGCAGCTGACCGGGGCCAGCAGATGAATCACCGCCGTCAGGTCCTGGACGGCATGGACGTCCGACATTGCGTCGCAACCCCGCGCCACCCGTTCGGGAAAGGCCGCCCGGCTCGGGCATCCGTCCAGAACCATATCTGAACATCTGAGCCACTGTTCATATGAGAAACCATAGCGGCACCGCTATCGACTCGTACAGAGGCCCCCGCGCCTGAACGCCGACCCGGAATGCGCCGCCGACTTCACAGCCCGGCTCGGCCACCGGGTGTCACTGTTCCGAGGTGACCCCCGCACCCCTGTGTGCGCAGTAGGGACCGCCGTTCAAATCAGCGATGGCGCCGGCTTGAGCGCGTTGTCGGGTTCACGGCCCGGGCTGCTGGTCGGGGGTGACGTGCGTGAACCGTTGGCGTGGGGTAGGGGCCGCTGTTCAATCGGCGATGGCGTCGGCTTGAGCGCACTGTCGGGTTGACGGCCCGGGCCTGCCATCAGCGTCGCTGGTTGGAGGTGACGCGCGTGAGCTCTGGGGCGGGGTAAGGGCCGTCGCTCAAATCAGCGATGGCGCCGACTTGAACGCGCTGCGGGGTTCACAGCCCGGGCCCGCCACCGGCGTCGCTGGTCGGAGGTGATGCGCATGAACCGTGGGGCGTGGGGTAGGGGGCGCTGTTCAAATCGGCGATGGCGTCGACTTGAGCGCGCTGTCGGGTTCACGGCCTGGGGCGGCCATCGGCGTAGCCGGTCGGAGGTGACGCCTGTGATCCCTTGGGCGTGGGGTAGGGCCGCTGTTCAATCGGCGATGGCGCCGGCTTGAGCGCGCTGTCGGGTTGACAGCCCGGGCCCGCCACCGGCGTTTCCAGTCCGAGGTGATGCCCGTGATCCTTTGGGCGTGGGGTAGGGACCGTCGCTCAAATCAGCGGTGGCGTCGACTTGAATGCGCTGCGGGGTTCACAGCCCGGGTCGGCCATCAGCGTCGCTGGTCGGAGGTGACGCCTGTGATCCCTTGGGCGCGGGTAGAGACCGCTGCTCAGAGTCGTCGGCGGGGGGAGGGTTCTGGGGCGGTCAGGGCGTCCCTATCGCGTACCACTGCGCGATAGGTATCTCATGGTTGGCGCAGTGGGCGTCGACGTGACCGCAGATCTAGTACACGCTCCCGGCGTCGGCTAAGGAGTGGGCGCGGTGGCGCCGCCACGCGCCCGGCCGTGCAGGCCACGGCATCCCTTCCAGCCCGTGGGGACGGCGTGCGCTGATGTCGGGCCCCGAATCGTTCCTGTAGGTATGTCTGCTGGTCAGGACGCCAGGGCGATCCTCTCGCCGTCGGACGTGGGGAGGGTGCCAGGCGTCCCTAGGGCGCCGCTGCCCGGGGCGGTCTGATCGTCGGGGCCGCCCCCTCCACCTGCTGGACACATACATGACTAGCTGAGCCGGTATAAATTCCGGCGCCGGGTCCGCTCCGCAGTGCCTGCCCCTACGCTTGGGGCCATGAGCGACCGTGCGCTCCGCCCGCCGTTGGATTCAGCCGAATGTGGCGTGGCGCCGGTGTCGATGGAGATGAAGTTGTCCGTCGGCGTCGACCTGCTGCAGTTCGGTGACGTCACCGCGGCCGATGGATCGCAACTGGGCGTCGCCGATGCGTGGTGAACTGGCCCTGGTTTCGCGCCATCCTGTCGACGAGGCTGAGGTAGCGCTGTACGCCGACTGGGCGGGACAGCAGATGCTCGGCCAGTCGGCGCTGTACCTGCGACGGGGCGACGGCCGGCTCGGCTGGGAGGGCCTGCTGACGCGCGCTCGGAAGGCAACGGCGGACGACCCGCCGGCCGATACCCGTGAGACGCACGTCGCCGTCCTGGCGGTCTCGCAGGAGGGGTGTGGAAGGTGGCGACGCAGGCGTGCACATCCGGCACGTTGCCGCTGGAGACAGCCGAGCGGCACCGGTGGCACGCCGGCCCGGGCGCTGTGCGGCAGTACCTGCAAGGCGACGAGCAGGACGGGCGGTAGGACGGATGAGCAGGAACGACGGCCAGGACGAGACGCCCGGCGATGAGCGGGTCAAGGGCACAGCGGCGCTGCTGGTGAACGCCCGCGGCGAATACCTGCTGCACCTGCGGGATGACGTGCCGGGCATCTGCGATCCGGGCACCTGGTCCCTGATCGGTGGCAACCGCAAGGCGGGGGAGTCTCCCGAGGAGACGATCCGCCGTGAGTTGATGGAGGAGGCCGGGCTGTCCATTCCCGGCCTGCAGCGGTTCACCGTGGCGCGCAGTCTGGGGCCGGACGGCACGACGAAGGGCCACATCAATGTCTTCCGCGGGCGGTGGGACGGGGACGCGGCGGCTCTGCCGGTCACGGAGGGAATCATGTTCCACTGGTTCGCCGCGGCGGTCGTGCCCCGGCTGCGCATGAGCCCGTGGGCCCGCAGCGTCATCGAGTTGGACAGCGGCGTCACCAGGCGCCGCTTCGCATCGCAGGAGCCGTCCTGACTTCCGCGAGTGGCGCGCGCGGCGACGGCGTGGCGCCCACGTCCGGTGGCAGCGTGGCGCCCACGTCCCGCGACGGCGAGGCATCCACGTTCGGCGGCAGCGCGCCCACGTTCGGGGACGAGGCGGGCGGCATGGCGTTGGAGGAACTCGGCCAGTGGGCTGCCTGGCAGGCCGATCGTCTGGCGGCTGTGTTCGGCCTGGCCGCCGACGACGCCAGGGACCGGGAGTTCTTCCTGCTGGCGCAGAGCGCCAAGCTCGGTGAGGAGGCGGGAGAACTGCAGAGGGAGGTGCTCGGGTTCGTGCGCTACCAGCGGGCCGACAAGCTCGGCGGCTTCACTCTCGAGCCGGCGGCCGGGGAGGTCGCCGATGTGATGATCTGCGCGGCGATCCTGGCCGCGCGCATGGGCATCGATCTCGACGCCGCCGTCCGGGCGAAGATGGCGAAGGTGGCGTTTGTGAACGACACCCTGTCCGGTGGCTGACAGCGGCCATTCAGCCGAACTCGCCCCTGCTGGGATGTGCGGCTGGCGTTTCTTCCGAGGACGGGCCGAAAGGGACGCCGTGAGCGCGGGGCTCCTACCCCGGCGGGAAGGGGGCTTGGCAGCATGGCTGCGTCCGTTGGCGGCACGCGGGGGCGCCGATCCTGGCCGACGCACGTGCCGGTCTACGAGGAGAGACGCCGTTTCGCGTTGAAGAAGTGGCTGACGGCGAAGACGATGCTCGCGGCGGCAGCCGTCCCCACGACCGCCTGCCCGATGGTGGTGATCGTGTCGTTGCGGCCAGGTGGGAGCACCAACATCTGCGCGGCGGCGCCGACCGGCACGGTCAGTCGCGCCAGCAGGCCGATCATGGTGGGCCGCTTGATGCAGGCGCCTATGGCTCCCAAGGGAGGTCCGAACACGACGCCGGCGACCCACCAGAAGAATGGTTCGGACTGGTACCAGTGAGCGGCCCCGGCGCCGCGGATGGTGTCCACGACGCTGTAGGCGGTCGTGGCCGCGATCAACGCCAGAGCGCCGGCGGCCGCACCCGTGGCGAGCGCCGCACGAGGGTTCTGTTCGGTGCGGGTGACCAGCCAGCCCGTGGCGACCGCCAGCCCCGCCCAGGCCCAACCCGAGTCCAGCAGCACGCTGATGACCTCCAGCGGCGACGCTCCGCTGGAGGTGGCCTCCCGGCTTTCCAGGTCGGCGAAGTGGCCGGAGAGGGCATTGACCAGGGAGGTCACCGCGCCGAATATCGCTCCGACTGCGAGGGCGCCCATCGCCGGCGTCACCAGACGGGTGGCCCCTGAACTGTCCCGTCGCTGCCGCTGACCGCCAGTCATGGATCGCCTTCCTGTGCGCAACCGGTCGTCCCTCCGCCTTGCCGAGGGGCTACCATTCGGCCGCGGCCAGCGCGGCGGACAGTCTCGGGGCGACCAGGGGAGCCTCGGCCAGGCCGGCGATGTGGTCCAGCCCTTCGAACTCGATGACCTCGAACCCGGCCTGTCGCAATTGTTCGGAACGGTCGCGGACGCGGCGTGCGATCGCGCGTCCCCCCACGTAGTCATACATCCGGCATGAGGGTTCGCCGTCCATCGAGCCGTACCAGAGGATCTTCGGCCCCTTCAGGGCCGCCAGCATCTCGGCGTCGTCGCGTGCCGCCCACTCCCGGTACATCAGGATGCCCAGGTGGTGCTCGTCCGCCTTGTCCCGCAGCCCGGCCTGCAGCAGCGCCGCGCGAGCACCTTCGACATAGCCGAGCCAGTAGTCGGCGCCGGACAGCAGCGGAAAGCCGCCGACCATGAGGCCGACCGCCCGCTTGGTGGCACCCACCAGGAAACCAGCCAGCGCGGCCATGCCGGAGTATCCGGCCAGCACGAAGTCACCCACACTCGCGGCGTCCGCCACCGCGTGCAGGTCGGCGATCTCGACTTCGGTTGGGAAGCGGGTCCAGCTTCGCGGCTCCCACGAGCCACCCGCCTCGTCCTCGGCTTCCATCACGCCGACGACCTGGCGGGGCTTGTAGCGCACAACCCGATACCCACTCGCCGCCAGCGCTTCGGCCAGCATCGAGTGCTCACTGCGCATTCTCGACGGGAAGATGACCGCAGGACCGTCGCCCTTCACCTCGTACCACAAGGTGAAACCGTCACGGGTGACTGTGCTCGCCACGATGCCCTCCCCCTTGGTCAACGCGCTGCCGCCAGCCTCCCAACCTGGCAGACCGTTGATCACTGGCGACACCCCGGACGGAACGGATCAACTCCGGCCACAAGCGGTCACGCCCTCGGCACTCCGGACGACCGGTTCTTCAACCCGAAGGACTGTTCTGGTTGGGGATCGCCCACCGGAACACCGCCTGGCCGCCCCAAACCAGGCGGCATGCCCTCATCGCGCGAGCCGGACTGACGTGGCGTGCGGTTCTTCTCTGCCTTGTGCTCGACGGCACCCCGAGGAAGCCCGCGCCGTCCTTGAAGGGCACGCGAGGCAGTCACGGGAGACGGCGGCCGCTGACCGGCCTGGCCACCGTGCACGACGAGGCCGCCGCCGGGCGGCTGGCAGGCAGGACGGTCCCTGTCCGATGACAGGCGACTCCGTCCGGTCGCCGCCGCCCATCGGTGGGTGCGGTGTGGTCTTTACCGCTCGGGCGCATCGCGCCGGGCCGTCCTGTGCGTTACTTTCGCACGATTCCGCTGGGCACGCGGTGCCCGTTTGGGGCCTCGTGCCGGTGACGGACCGCTTGTCTCGCCTGACAGGCGACTCTGTCCGGCAGCTGCCCATCGGTGGGTGCGGTGTGGTCCTTACCGCTCGGGCGCATCGCGCCAGGCCGTTCCGTGCGTTACTTCCGCCCGATTCCGCTGAGCGCGCTGTGCCCGTTCGGGGTCTCGCGTCGGTGACGGACCGCTTGTCTCGCCCGAGCAGTCGGAGTTCCGGCCGCCGCCCCGGGCGGTCTGGCGGTGGGAGCCCGGCCGCCGGGCATTGGCGGCGGTTTGGACGGTGGTCGCGGCGCCGGCGGCCGAGGGCGGGAGCGTTGCTCGGCTGGGCGGTCCGCCATCGGCCCTTCACGACGTGCAAGGGACGGCGGCGGGCCGCGCACCTTCCCTCAGATCGTTCCGGTTGCGGCCAGAGCCGCGATCTCCTCGGTGGTCAGGCCGAGTGCGCCGTAGACCTCGGCGTTGTGCTGCCCGAGGGACGGGCCGACCGTGCGGACCTCGCCGGGCGTGTCGGAGAGCTTCGGGAAGACGCCCTGCATCGGGAAGTCGCCGAAGTCCGGATGCGCCATCCGGATGATCGCCTCGCGGGCCTTGTAGTGGGGGTCGGCGAGCATGTCCCTGGCGCGGTAGGTGAGGCCCGCCGGGATGCCGTTCTCGTGGAGCAGTTCCAGGAGCGCGGACGACTCCTGGTCCGCCGTCCAGGCGGCGATGAGGTCGTCCAGTTCGCCGGCGTTGGCGCCGCGGGCGCCGTGCGTGGCGTAGCGCTCGTCGTCGGCGAGTTCCGGACGTCCCATGAGGGCGGCGAGCCGACGCCAGATCGTGTCGCGATTCGCGGCGATGAGGACGGGACCGTCCTTGGTCGGGTACACGTTGCTGGGCGCGACGTTCGGCAGCACCGAGCCGGTGCGCTCCCGCTGGTAGCCGGCGATCTCCCATTCGGGGATCAGCGACTCCATCATCGCCAGCACCGCCTCGTACAGCGCCGAGTCGACGATCTGCCCGCGTCCGGTGCGGTGCCGGGCGTGCAGGGCGACGAGGGTGCCGAGCGCGGCGAACGTCCCGGCGAGCTCGTCGCCGAGGGAGATACCGGCGCGGGACGGCGGCCGGTCGGGGTCGCCGGTGACGTACCGGATGCCGCCCATCGCCTCGCCGATCGAGCCGAACCCGGCCCGGGGCGCGTAGGGACCGTCCTGCCCGTAGCCGGTGACCCGGGTGATGATCAGCCGCGGGTTGTCGGCGTGCAGGACCTCGGGCGCGAGGCCCCAGCGCTCCAGGGTGCCGGGACGGAAGTTCTCCACCAGGACGTCGGCCCCCGCGATGAGGCGCCGCGCCAGCGCCTGCCCCTCGGGGGTGCGCAGGTTGAGCGTGACCGACTTCTTGTTGCGGGCGAGGATCGGCCACCAGAGCGACTGCCCGTGCGGCTTCTCCCGGCCCCATTCGCGCATCGGGTCGCCGGCGCCCGGCGGCTCCACCTTGACGACCTCGGCGCCGAAGTCGCCGAGCAGCTGCCCGCAGAACGGCCCGGCCAGCAGCTGCCCCATCTCCACGACCCGCAGGTCGCCGAGGGCGCCGGGAGCCGCGCCGCCGGTGCCGGGGGAGGCGCCGCCGGGGCGGGGGGATGCGTCGTCGCTCATGTCTCCTCGTTCTCGTCCGCGGTGAGCTCGGCCGCCGCCGCGCGGATGTGCGACCGCATCACCGACTCGGCCCACGCGGGGTCGCCCGCGGCGATGGCGGCGACCAGCTCCCGGTGGTGGTTCATGCTCCGTGCCAGCGCGTCCGCGCCGTACCGGCGGAACGTGCCGATGATCAGCGGCGCGTGCATGACCGAGGTCAGCATCGCCGGCAGCCGCCGGTTCCCGGACGCCTCGATCACCGCGGCGTGGAAGCGGGAGTTGAGCCGCGCGACCCTGGTCAGGTCGCCGTCGGCCGCCGCCCGTTCCATCTCCGCGCACAGGCCGCGCAGGTCGGCGAGGACGGTGTCGTCCGGTCGCAGGCGGGCGGCGCGCGCCGCCGCGTACGGCTCCAGCAGCGAGCGCAACTCGAAGATCTCCTCCAGGTCCGCGCTCGTCCACTGGACGACGCGGGCGCCGCGATGGGGGAGGACCTCGACCAGGCCGTCCGACCCGAGCCGCTGGAGCGCCTCCCGGACAGGGGTGCGCGACAGGCCCAGCGACTCGGCGAGCTCCGCCTCGCCGAGTCGGCTGCCGGCCGCGGCCTCGCCCGAGAGGATCATCTGGCGGACCGCCTCGTAGGCGGTGTCGGTGGCGCGGGGCATGAACCCTCCTTGCGTTATTGCATGCAATATAGTCGCAGAGACGACGACAACTCCAGCGAGGGGAATGGATTGCATACAACGGTCCTGGAAGTTGGCCCGCGTGACGGCCTCCAGAACGAGCAGCGCACCCTCTCCCCCGAGGACAGGATCGCGTTCATCACCCGCTGCGTGGAAGCCGGGACCCGCCGGATCGAGGCCGTCTCCTTCGTGAACCCGAGGCGCGTCCCGCAGATGGCGGGCGCGGAGGAGGTCATGGCAGGCGTCCCGCGCCGCGACGGCGTCGCCTACAGCGGGCTGGTCCTCAACCGGCGGGGCCTCGACCGGGCCCTCGCCGCCGGGGTGGACGAGGTCAACGTGGTCGTCGTCGCGTCGGACACGTTCTCCGTCCGCAACCAGGGGTGCACGACCGCGCAGATGCTGGACGCGTGGGACGAGATCGCCGCGGCCGCCGCCGACGCGGGCGTCCCGGCCGGGGTGACGATCGCGACCGCGTTCGGCTGCCCCTTCGAGGGCGAGACGCCGCCGGACCGCGTCGCGGAGATCGCGCGCCGCGCGCACGCCGCCGGGGCCTTCGAGATCGCGCTCGCCGACACGATCGGGGTCGGCGTCCCCGCGCAGGTCCGCGACCTGACCCGCCGGACGCGGGAGGCGGCCCCCGGCACGCCGCTGCGCTTCCACTTCCACAACACCCGCAACACCGGCTACGCGAACGCGCTGACCGCGCTCGACGAGGGCGCCGCGACGCTGGACGCCAGCGCCGGCGGCTTCGGCGGCTGCCCGTTCGCCCCGTCCGCCACCGGCAACATCGCGACCGAAGACCTCCTCTACGCCCTCCACCGCAGTGGCGTCGAGACGGGCATCGACATGGAGGCGGTGGCGGAGACGGGCGCCTGGCTCGGCGAACTGCTCGGCGAGCAGCCGCCCGCCCTGCTCGGCCGCGCGGGCCCGTTCCCGGGCTAGCGGGTGTTCAGGTAGGCGGGGTTGGCGACGGTCAGCTTGTCCCGGACGGACGCGCGGACGGCCGCGACCACCTCGTCCATGCGCCCGTCCAGGGTGCCGTCGCGGACGGCTGCGGCCAGGGCGGCGTCGTCGGCGCAGCCCAGGGCGCGGAGGCGGTCCCGGTGCGCGACCCGGTGCCCGTCCGCGAGGAGCAGTTCCCGGCGGGCGATGCGGAGCGCGCCCGCCGCGACGCGCGCGTGGAAGCGCAGCCGGTCGTCCGGCTGCTCGGCCGAGAGCAGGAACCCGGTCACGGCGTCGATCAGCGCGTGCGCGGACGGCCGGTCGTGCGGCGCGGACCGCTCCGGCGCCGTGCCGGACGCGTCCAGCGGGTCGGCGACCTCCTCGGGCTCGGTCAGCCCGAGGGCCAGCAGGAGGTCGTGTTCCTGCTCGCAGACCTTCCGGCCGAGGACCGCGTACTCGATCGACGGATCGGAGCCGCTCAGGAAACGCTCGGCCTGGTGCCGGCACAGGATCGTCCAGCGGAGCGTGCCGTACACCTCCCACCAGTGCAGCTCCCGCGGTGTGGGCGGAACGCCGCCCGCCGCCGCGTAACCGTCCAGCAGGTCCTCGCGGGTGCCGAAGCCGCCGGCCGGCAGCGGCGAGCCGAACCGCCACGCCTTCACGCACAGCCAGCCGAGGTCCTCGGCGGGGTCGCCGGCGTGGGCGAGCTCCCAGTCCAGGACGCCGCGCACACCCGACTCGTCGATCATCAGGTTGCCGTTGCGGAAGTCGCCGTGCACCAGGGAGCGGCGCCCGGACGACGGCGGACGGTGCTCGTCCAGCCAGCGGAGGGCCAGCTCGACGGCGGGCCGCGGCTCCTCGAACGCCCGGTAGTGCGCGGCGAGTTCGGCGAGCGGGTCGCCGGACGGCAGGCCGGGGATCCGATCCGGCGGGATCGTGTGGATCCTGGCGAGGATGCCGCCGAGCTCCCGGGCGAGGCGCGGCCTGACCTCGGCGAAGCGGTCGTCGCGCAGCAGCCGGCGCGGGATGGTCTCGCCGTCCAGCCGCTCCATGATCAGGTACGGGGTGCCGAGCAGCGCGTCGCCGTGCCCGGCGAGGCGGGGGACCGGCACGCCGGCCTCCGCGGCGGCGGCGAGGAGGGCGGCCTCGCGCGCCATGTCGCCTGCATTCAGGGCGGACGGGTCGGGGGCGGAGGGGGGATCGCGGCGAAGGATGAGGGCGCGGCCGTCCGCCTCGAACGCCCACGTCTCGCGGCTCGCCCCGCCCGACAGGCGGCGCAGGCCCGTCACCTCGGCGGACAGCAACCCGGCGAGCGCCTCGCCCAAGCCGCTCGTGTCCGGGCCGCCCCTGCCCGCGCCGCTCATGCCCGGGCCGCCCGCTGTGCGGCGGCGAGCGCGCGCAGCGGGTCGCTGCCGCGCGTGTCCGCGTACTCCTCGATGCGGGCGATGCGGCCGGCGCCGTCCACGGTGACGAACAGGCACGCGGCCATCTCGATCGCGCTGCCGTCCGGGAGGGAACCGCGCAGGACGTGCCGCTGGACGTAGCCGTCCGGCAGGGGGTCGCGCCTGATCTCCTCGTAGCGGAAGTCCGCCAGGTTCCGCGACAGCCAGCGGAGCGTGCGCAGGTTGTCCTCGACGTCCTGCTCGGCGCCGCCGCCCTCGCCGGGGCCGTTGTGCCAGATCTTCGCGTCCGGCGCGTAGAGGGAGCGGAGCGTCTCCACGTCCCCCGCGGTGATCGCGGTCATGAAACGGTCGGCGAGTTCCAAGGGGGGCTCCTTCGGGGCTGCGGGCCTTCAGGTCGGGAGGCCGAGGGCGCGGATGGTGAGGGCGTCCAGGGTGTCCAGGAGGCGCTCGGTGTCGGGGGTGTCCTCGCCCTGGACGAACCAGAGGTACAGGGAGTGATCCACCATGGCGGCAAGGGCGCGGGCGGCCATCTCGGCGTCGAGGTCCGCGTCGACGAGCCCGGCGCGCTGCCACCGCTCGATGGCCTTCGCCGACCGTCCGATCGCCCCGGCGCGGTGCCTGCGCCGCATCTCCTGGAACTCGACGTTGAACGTCGCGACCTGCTCGATGATCGCCATCATCCTCGCGTTGCGCCGGTACGCCTCGTAGTAGGAGCGGTTGGCGCGGCGGACGCGGGCGGCCGGCGACGGGCCCGTGGACGGGACGAGGTCATGCTGCGTCATGTCCTGGAAGAGCCGGTCGGCGACCTCCAGGAACACCGCCTCCTTGGACGGGAAGTACGTGTAGAACGAGCCGTAGGCGACGTTGGCGCGGCGGGCGATGTGGGCGACCCGCGTGTCGAGGAACCCGCGCTCCTCGAACACCTCGCGGGCGGCGCAGAGGATGCGCTCCCGCGTCCGGGCGCCCCGCTCGGTCAGCGGTGCCTGCCCGGCCGCCTCCTCGATCGGTCCGGCTTTGCTGCGCATGTCCCGTGCCCCTCCCCATCGGCCCCCGTGCGGGGGTTGACAACCCGATGTTCCCAGGATCAGGATCCCGAGCATCGGCCAGAACTGACATGACTGTCAAGTCAACTCCGAGGAGGAGCGCGTGCCGGAGCAGCCATGCTGATCAGCGACATCGTCGAGTACGCGGCCCGCAAGCACCCCGCCCGCACCGCGCTCAGGTTCGAGGACCAGGCGATCACCTTCGCGCAACTGCGGGACCGCGTCCGGAAGGTCGCGAACGCCCTGCTGACCGTGGCGGAGACGGGCGACCGCGTGGCCGTCCTCACCGGGAACAGGCCCGAGTACGTCGACCTGTACTACGGCGTTCCCGCCGCCGGGATGGCGCTGACGTTCCTCAACCACCGGCTGCACCCGTCCGAGATCGCCGCGCTCGCCGACCACGCGCGGGCGTCCGTGCTCGTCGTGAGCGGCGAGTACCTGGACGCGATGGCCGAGCACCGCGCCGCGATGCCGACCGTGAAGACCGTCATCGGCCTGGACGGCGGCGGCGACCGCGACTGGGCCGGCCTCGTCGGCGCCGCGCCCGCGTCCGAGCCGCCCCGCCCGGACGAGAACGCGCTGGCCTGGCTCGTCTACACGAGCGGCACCACCGGCAGGCCCAAGGGCGTCATGCTCAGCCACCGCAACCTGGTCGCGGGGGTCATGAGCTCCGCCGCCCACTGGGAGATCCCGGACGGCACCGTCTTCCTGTTCTGCTTCCCGTTGTGCCACGTCGGCGGCTACGCGGTCCTGGTCAACCACCTGCGCGGCTGCACGGTCGGGATCGTCCGGTCGTACGACAACGAGACGTTCCTGCGGCTGGTCGCCGAATGGAAGGTCACCCAGACCGGCCTCGCGCCCACGATGATCGCGTTCCTGCTCGGCCATCCCGGGATCGGGGACCGCGACCTCGGCACGCTCCAGGCGATCGGGTACGGGGCGTCCGGCATCCCGGCGGAGGTGCTGCGGCGCGGCATGGAGGTCCTCGGCTGCGACTTCTACCAGGGCTTCGGCATGAGCGAGACCGGCGGCAACATCCTGTACTTCGGGATGGCCGAGCACCGCCGCGCCGCCGCCGGCGAGACCCACCTTCTCGCCGCCGCCGGACGCGCCATGGACATCGCCGACGTCCGGATCGTCGACGCGGAGTTCCGCGACGTCCCGGACGGCGAGGCCGGCGAGATGCTCGTCCGCGGCGACCAGGTGATGACCGGCTACTGGCGGGAGCCGGAGCTGACCGCCGAGGCGTTCCGCGACGGCTGGCTGCGGACCGGCGACATCGTCCGCCGCGACGCCGAGGGAATGGTCTACATCGTCGACCGGATCAAGGACATGATCGTCACGGGCGGGGAGAACGTCGCGTCCCGCGAGGTCGAGGAGGTGCTCCACCGTCACCCCGCCGTCGCGGACGCCGCCGTCTTCGGCGTCCCCGACCCGCGATGGGGCGAGTCCGTCGCCGCGGCCGTCGTGCTGCGGCCGGACGCGTCCGCCACCGCCGAGGAGATCATCGCGGCCTGCCGCGAACATCTCGGCGGCTACAAGGTCCCGCGACGCGTCGAGTTCGTCGCGCAACTGCCGCGCAACGTCGCGGGCAAGATCCTCAAGCGGGAGCTGCGCGCCAGGTACAGGGAGGTCTCATGACGGGCCCGAAGAACACCGAATTCGAGCTGGGCGGCATCAACCATCTCGCGCTCGTGTCGTCCGACATGAAGCGCACCGTCGACTTCTACAGCGGCGTGCTGGGAATGCCGCTCATCAAGACCATCGACCTGCCGGCCGGCATGGGCCAGCACTTCTTCTTCGACTGCGGCGGCGGCGACTGCATCGCGTTCTTCTGGTTCCCGGACGCCCCGGACGGCGTGCCCGGCGTGTCCGCGCCCGCGGGCCGTCCCGAGCAGGGCGAGCTGCTCAGCGCGGTCGGGTCGATGAACCACGTCGCGTTCCACGTCCCGCCGGAGAAGTTCGAGGAGTACCGGCGGCGGCTGAAGGACAAGGGCGTCACCGTCAGCCCGATCCTCAACCACGACGACAGCCCGCTGGGCATCGCACCCGAGTTCGGCGAGGGCGTCTTCGTCCGGTCCTTCTACTTCCAGGACCCGGACGGCATCCTGCTGGAGTTCGCGTGCTGGACGCGGACGTTCACCGACGCCGACGTCTCCCACGAACCGAAGACCGCCGCCGACCGCACCGCCCCGAAGACCGTCCCCACGGCCGTCCCCACGGCGACGACGAAGGAGCAGCATGCCCCGACTGCGTGAGGTCCCCCGCGCCGAGGTCACCGACGAGCGCGTCCTCTTCTTCTACGACCACCTTTTCGGCCCCGACCGCGACCCCGCCGTCGACCACGGCACCGCCACCGGCTCCCCGGGCGACTGGTGGACGGTCTTCGCCCAGTCGCCCGACGTGTTCCGGCACGCCGTCCGCGGCTTCGCGCTCTACCGCAACGCCAGCCTCGACCCGGTGCTCCGCGAGCTCGGCCAGTGCCGGGCCGGCTGGGCGCGCGGCAGCCAGTTCGTGTTCTCCCAGCACTGCAAGCAGATGCGGGCGCTCGGCATGCCGGAGGAGAAGATCCAGGCGATCCCGCACTGGCAGACCGCCGACTGCTACTCGCGGCTGGAACGCGCCGTCCTGGCCTACACCGACGGGCTCGTGCTCGACGGCGGCCGCGTCCCCGACGAGGTGTTCGACATCCTCAAGGAGCACCTCCCCGACAGGGAGATCCTCCAGCTCACCTACATCACCTGCATGTACGACATGCACGCGACGATGTCGAAGGCGCTGCGCGTCGAGTTCGACGACCGCCCCGAGGCCGTCGTGGAGGTCGCCGCGCCGGAGGGCTACGGCAACCGCGACATCGCCGCCGACCTGACCGGGGAGGCGTGATGCTGTTCCCCGTGCCGGACCGGGTCCGGGACGTCCGCGACGCCGTCCACGCCTTCATGACGCAGCGGGTCGAGCCCGCCGAACCGGTGCTGAACGCGGGCGGCGAGGAGTCCCGCGACGCCCTGCGCGACCTGCGCCGGCAGGCGAAGGAGGAGGGCCTCTGGGCGCTCGGGCACCCCAAGGAGCTGGGCGGCGGCGGCATGCCGTTCCTCGACTACGTCTACGTCAACGAGGTGCAGGGTCGCAGCGAGTGGGGCCAGCTCGCGCTCGGCACGTTCACGCTCCAGGACTCGCTGATGCTGCACAAGTACGCCAGCCCCCGCTGGCGGGAGCGCTACCTCGCCCCGATGGTGGCGGGGGAGGTGTCGCCGAGCTTCGCGATGACGGAGCCGTCCGTCGCCGGGTCCGACCCGACCGGCATCCGGACGACCGCCGAACTCGACGGCGACGAATGGGTCATCCGGGGACGCAAGTGGTTCACGACGGGCGCCGCCGACGCCGCGTACACCACCGTCATGTGCCGCACCGAGCAGGATCCGCCGAGCCCGCACCGCGCCTTCAGCATGATCATCGTGCCGACGGACACGCCGGGGTACCGGATCGTCCGCGAGACGCCGGTGCTCGGCCTGCACGGCGGCCACTACGAGGTGGCGTACGAGGACGTCCGCGTCCCGGCCGACAACCTCCTCGGCCCGCGCGGCCACGGCTTCGTCATCGCCCAGGACCGGCTCGGACCCGGCCGCATCTTCCACTGCATGCGCTGGCTCGGCCAGGCGCAGCGCGCGTTCGAGCTGATGTGCGCCCGCCTCGGCGTCCGCACCGCGTTCGGGGAGCCGCTGTCGGCCAAGCAGCTGATGCAGAAGCACGTGTTCGACTCCTACACCGAGATCCAGGCGGCCCGGCTCCTCACCCTCCAGGCCGCCGAGCGGATCGACGCCGGGGACCAGGCGCGCATCGAGATCGGCGCCATCAAGGTCGTCGGCGCCCGGATGCTGCACAACGTCATCGACCGCGCCATCCAGGTCCACGGCGCGGCCGGCCTGACGGACGACCTGCCCCTGTCGCGGATGTACCGGCACGCCCGCGAGGGCCGCATCTACGACGGCCCGGACGAGGTTCACATCCAGAGCACCGCCCGCCGCATCCTCAAGGTGGCGACCGGCTGACCCGCGGCGTGCCGCCCTCCCGCCTGCGCCGGCGGAGGGCGGCACGCTGCGACTCGATGCGCCGGATCAGGCGTAGTTGAGCTTCAGACCGGGGCGCGGCCAGTCCTCGACCTTGAGGAGGTGGCCGGTGCTCGACGCGGTGACGTACGCGGTGCGCATGTCGTCCCCGCCCCAGCAGATGTTCGTGATGCCCGGGTCGTCGTCCACGTCGATGTCCACGAACTCGACGAGCTTCCCGGACGGCGCGATCACCGAGATGCCCGCGTGCACCATGGACGCGACGCACACGTTGCCGTGCGCGTCCACGCCGAGCGAGTCGAAGTTCGTGTAGTCGGGCGCGGTGTAGAGGAAGTTGCCGCCGCCGGAGCCGCCGAGCGACCTGCCGCCCTTGATCTCGCCGGGCGCCGTGACGTCCCACCACCAGACGCGCGCGGTGTACGTCTCGCTGACGTACAGGCGCTTGCCGTCGGGGGACAGGCCGATGCCGTTCGGGCCCTCCATTCCGCCCGCGATCATCGTGATGGACGAGCCGTCCGCCTTCGCGTAGAACAGGCGGCCTTTGTCGCCGGTGACGCCGTCGCTCTTGCCGTAGTCGGTGAAGTAGATGCCGCCGTGGGCGTCGAAGACCAGGTCGTTCGGTCCGCGGAGCGGGACGCCGTCCGCCCCGGTGTAGAGGGTCTCGACGGAGCCGTCGGAGAGGTCGACGGCCTGGATGCTGCCGGTGGTGTAGTCGTCGGGGATGCCGCCCGCGAAGACGAAGCCGCCCACCTCGAAGCGGCGCAGGCCGCCGCAGTTGGCGATGTAGACCCGCCCGTCCGGGCCGAGCGCCGCGCCGTTCGGACCGCCGCCGACCTCCGCCGCGACGGACGTGGTCCCGTCCGGGCGGACGCGGGTCAGCGTGCCGCGGTGGATCTCCACCACCAGGACGTCGCCGTCCGGGAGCGCGACCGGGCCCTCCGGGAACAGCAGCCCGCCGGCCAACTTGGTGATCTTCATCTTGGGTCCCTTCGGATGCCTGTGCCGCCCGCGACCGCCGGACGGGCCCCCGCCGGGCCGGGCGGCGGCGGCGGTGCCGCCGGCCGCGCCGCTGACGGCGAGGCCCGCGACCAGCCCGAGCCCCGACATCACCGATCGCCGTGTGAGCCGCTCCATCGCCACCGTCCTTCGCGTGCGTGACCGCCGAGCACACGATTGCATGCGATCGATGACATTTCTACCCCTTGGAGCGGACTAAAGGGCGAAGTTGTATGCAATGCCCGTAGCTCGTCAGACGCTTCGGCCATCCGGGCAGCCCGACGGGAGAGCGCGGGCATGGTGCCTGCCGACGGAGCCGAAGCGCGGCTGCCCCTCCGCACCGCCGTGCGGTATGACGAGCTGTGGGGCAGGGATGCGGTCGGGGATGTCCAAGCGGGCTTCACTGGCCAGGGTCCGGCGGCGGCCACGGCGCGTGCGATCGACGCCGCGCAGCCCGAGCGGCGGGCCACGCGCACGCGGTCCCCGCGGCCGGGGGAGGCCCTCGAGATGTTCGCGTTCGATGAAGTGAGCGCGCGCAAGGCGGTGTACGGGCGGCAACTCGCCGCGTGCGTTCCCTAGGCCCGCCCGCGCGTCATGGACGCGGATCGGCGGCGCGCGGCATCGGCAAGGAGACGGCATTGGAGGCGCACGGCCGCTGGATCGACGACCGCGGTGGCGCCCTCGGCGAATTGGAACCCCATGAGCGTGGGCGCCGTGATGAACAGGACCGTCGTGGCCGGCGGGCTGGCCGGTGTCCGGTCTGCGTGAAACGCATGTCCCGGCATGCGGTGCGCCGGGGCGTGCGTCGCCTGTTCAGGACAGGTCGTGCGAGAGCGCCCGGGCCGCCTCCTGCAGGAGCGGCACCGCCTTGCCGACGACCTGCTCGGTCATGCGGGCGGCGGGGCCGGAGACCGACAGCGCCAGGCGGGAGGGGGCGTCGGGCACCGCCACGGCGACGCAGCGGACGCCGACCTCCTGCTCGCCGTCATCGACGGCGTAGCCCTGCTCGGCGACCTGGTCCAGTTGCGCGGCGAACACCTCGGGGTCGGTGACGGTGTTGTCGGTCTGCCGTGGCATGCCGGTACGCCCCAGGATCTGACGTACCTCCGCACCCGGCATCCCGGCCATGATCGCCTTGCCCACGGCGGTGCAGTGCGGGAGGACGCGCCGGCCGACCTCGGTGAACATCCGCATCGAGTGGCGGGAGGGGACCTGCGCGACGTAGACGATCTGGTCGCCGTCGAGCATGGCCAGGTTCGCCGACTCGCCCAGCTCGTCGACCAGCCGCACCAGGTGCGGCCGCGCCCACACGCTGAGCAGACGCGACGAGCTCTCGCCGAGCGGGATGAGCTTCGGGCCGAGGACGTACTGCCGGGACGGCTCCTGGCGCAGGTAGCCGAGGTCCACCAGGGTCCGCACCAGCCGGTGGATCGTGGGGAGGGGCAGGCCGGAGGCGGCCGCCAGCTGCGACAGGCCCATCATCCCGCCATGAGCGGCCAGGGTCTCAAGGAGCCCGAAGGCGCGCTCGATGGACTGCACTCCGCCGCGGGACCTGCGGTCCGCGCTGCCCGTGCCGGAGTCCGGGGTCGTCATGGTGGTCCCCTGCCGTGTCTCAGACGCTCGGTTTTTCGTATGGCGGAATCATAGTGGCCGCCTTGCGGCGGGACGGCGCGAGGAGGGGCATAGTTTTTTCGGCATACAGATACTACTATCCGCATAACGGAAAACCTCCGTGAAGTTCAGCCCCCCGCTCGCAGCCCAGTGAGGAACACATGCCGAACACCAGTCCCGGCTACGCCGTCACGGTCCGCGTCGAAACACCCGCCAGCCCCGGTGCCACCAGCGCCCTGGTGGCCGCGGTGAGCGGTGCGGGCGGTTCCCTGACGGCGCTCGATGTCGTGGAGTCCCACGCCGGACGGCTCATCGTCGACGTCACCTGCGACGCCGTGGACGCGGCGCACGCCGACGCCGTCACCAAGGCCCTGCGCGAGGTCGAGGGCGTGTCGGTGCGCAAGGTCAGCGACCGCACCTTCCTCATGCACCTCGGCGGAAAGCTGGAGGTCAACCCGAAGGTGCCGATCAGGCACCGGGACGACCTGTCGCGCGCCTACACGCCCGGCGTCGCCCGGGTCTGCCGGGCCATCGCCGACAATCCCGACGACGTCCGGCGGCTCACCATCAAGCGCAACACGGTCGCCGTCGTCACCGACGGGTCGGCGGTGCTCGGTCTCGGTGACATCGGCCCCGCGGCCGCGCTGCCGGTGATGGAGGGCAAGGCGGCGCTGTTCAAGCGGTTCGCCGGGGTCGACGCCTGGCCGGTGTGCCTGGACACCCGGGACACCGACGAGATCGTCCGGATCGTCCGCTCGATCGCGACCGTGTACGGCGGCATCAACCTCGAGGACATCGCGGCGCCACGCTGCTTCGAGGTGGAGCGGCGGCTGCGCGAGGAACTCGACATCCCGGTCTTCCACGACGACCAGCACGGCACCGCCATCGTCGTGCTCGCCGCGCTGACCAACGCGCTGCGGGTCGTCGGCAAGGACAAGACGGGCCTGCGCGTGGTCGTCAGCGGAGTCGGCGCCGCCGGGCACGCCATCATCCGGCTGCTGCACGCCCAGGGCGTCCGCGACATCGTCGCCTGCGACCGGAAGGGCGCGGTGCACCGCGGCCGCGGCGGGCTCGATCCGGCGCGGCAGTGGATCGCCGACCACACCAACCCCCGGGGAGTCGCCGGCACGCTCGCCGAGGCGTTGGCGGGAGCCGACGTGTTCGTCGGCGTGTCCGCGCCGAACCTGCTGACCGGCGACGACATCGCCACGATGGCGCGGGACGCGATCGTCTTCGCCTTGGCCAACCCCGACCCGGAGGTCGACCCGTTCGCGGCCCGCGAGCACGCGGCGGTGGTGGCCACCGGCAGGTCGGACTTCCCGAACCAGATCAACAACGTGCTGGCCTTCCCCGGCTTCTTCCGGGGCATGCTCGACGCCGGGGCACGCGAGATCACCGAGGAGGTGATGCTCGCGGCGGCGACGGCCATCGCCGACTGCGTCGCGCCCGCGGAGCTCGACGCCGGCTACATCGTCCCGTCGGTGTTCGACGGCGACGTCGCGCCGGCGGTCGCGGCGGCGGTACGCGAGGCGGCGGGGCAGGGGGCGTAGCGGTGGACATGCGGCAGACGGCAGAAGGAGGAGCTCCCATGGACGTCCAGGCGACCCGGCGGGCGGTCGGCCGCAGAGCGAAGCTCCTCGACGACCTGGCGGGCCTGGCCGACGATCTCGACGCGCGGCTGGCCGGGAGTGACCTGGCGCTGCTCGCCCGGTACCCCGGCGACCAGGCGCGGCGGCAGCCGGTGCACACCGTCTACGTCCCCGGCGACCGCTACGGCGCCGGGCTGGTACGCGACTGGGGCGAACGGGCGGCCGCGGTCCTCGACGCCCACGTGTCCGGGCCCGCCGAGCTGGCGGCGGTCGCGGGCGTCCCCGCCGACCTGGCGGGCGACGTGCTGGGCCGGGTCCGCGCCAAGCTCGCCACCGAGCCGATCGAGGACCTGCGCATCGACTTCGAGGACGGCTACGGCGAGCGTCCCGACGAGCGGGAGGACGCCGACGTCGCCGCGGCCGCCGCGGCGCTGGCCGCCTCCGTCCGCGCCGGCACGGCGCCGCCGTACCACGGCATACGGTTCAAGGGCTTCGAACGTCCGACCCGCCGGCGTGGGCTGCGCACGCTGGCGCTGTTCGTGGGCGGGCTCGCGGCCGCGGACGCGCTGTCCGACGGGTTCGTGGTGACGCTGCCGAAGGTCACCGCGGTGGAGCAGGTCGAGGCGATGGTCACCGCCTGCGAGCGGGTGGAGTCCTCGCTCGGCCTGGCCCCCGGCACGCTGAGGTTCGAGATCCAGGTGGAGACGCCGCAGTCGATCCTGGGCGCGGACGGCACGGCGCCGGTGGCGCGGATGATCCATGCCGCGGGCGGGCGCTGCGCCGGCCTGCACTACGGCACCTACGACTACTCCGCCTCGTGCGGGATCTCGGCGGCCTACCAGAGCATGGAGCATCCGGCCGCCGACCACGCCAAGGCGGTCATGCAGGTCGCCGCGGCCGGCACCGGCGTCTTCCTGTCGGACGGGTCGACCAACGTGCTGCCGGTCGGGTCACCGGAGGCGGTGAAGGACGCGTGGCGGCTGCACGCGCGGCTGGTGCGCCGGTCCCTGGAACGCGGCTACTACCAGGGCTGGGACCTGCATCCGGCTCAGCTCCCGACCCGGTACGCGGCGACGTACGCGTTCTACCGCGAGGGCCTCGCCACGGCGGCGGCCCGGCTCCGTGCCTACGTCGGCGCGGGCGACTCGGGCTACCTCGACGAGCCCGCGACCGCCGCGGCGCTGGCCGGGTTCGTGCTGCGCGGAGTCGAGTGCGGCGCGGTGGACGCCGCCGAGGTCGACGCCCTGATCGGAGTGGACACCGGACGGCTGGCGGCGCTGGCCCGCCGGAGGGTCTAGCGGAGTAGCCTCGGGGCCATGCGCCTCGAGGCCGAGTTCACCACCGAACCCTTCCACGGGGAGGGGGATCCGCCGGCTCATGCGGTCGAGTCGTTGCGCGTGGCGCAGGCAGCCGGGCTGACCTGCGACTTCGGGCCGCTGGGCACGTTCGTCAGCGGCGAGGACGACGTGCTGCTGCCCGCGCTGGCACGCGTCCTCGCCACCGCGCTCGCTCACGGCGCCAGCCGGATCACGCTCCAGGTCGACCGGGTCGACACGGGGAACGGCGCGCAGCGGGCCGATGGCTGACCACCCGCTGGACACCGGCCACCCCCTGCTCGTGGCGGTCGCGCCGCTGCTCGACCGCATCCGCGCGCGCGTCGTCGCACCGTCGGAGCTGACCGCGTCCGACGTGCCGCTGGTCTGGGAGGGGCACATCATCGCCGGCGTCCGCCTGCCCGCGCCGGGGGAGGGCAGGGACGCCGTCGGCGACCTCGGCCTGCTGCTCGCCGACCTCGAACGCGAACTCGGCGGCCCGCTGCGCGACCTGCCGCGGGCGGAGAAGCAGCGGGCGGTCCGGCTGCTGGAGGAGCGCGGGGCGTTCAGCTACCGCCGCTCGGCCGAGACGGTGGCCGACGCGCTGGGAGTGACCCGCTTCACCGTCTACAACTACCTGAACCGGAACCGCTCCTGAGCAGCCTCTTTCAACAAACCGTGGAAATTCCTTCAACGAAGTGTTGACGTGATGGCGACCACAGTGTCACTCTCATGGCACATGCGGAAATTTAATTCCGCGATGCGAAAGAGAGGTTGCACTGTGACCCTCGACGAGTTCAACGCCGCGCCCGAGCGGGCGCTGGCGGACCACCTGCGGGCGTGCTGCGACGTCCCGCGCTGGGTCGCCGCCGTGAGCGGCGGACGCCCCTACTCCGAAACCGAGACGCTCCTCGACACGGCCGACCGCGCCGCCCGCGACCTCACCCCGGCGGAGGTCGACCGCGCGCTGGCGGCGCACCCGCGCATCGGCGAGCGCGCCCGCGGCGACGACGCCTCGGCGGCCTGGTCGCGGCGGGAGCAGGCCGGCGTGGACCGTGACACGGTCACCGTCGCCGCGCTCGCCGAAGGCAACCGCGCCTACGAGGAGCGCTTCGGCCGGGTCTTCCTGATCTGCGCCACGGGACGGTCCGGCGCGCAGATCCTGGCCGAGCTGCGGGCCCGGCTCCGCAACGACCCCGCCACGGAGGCGGCCGTGGTCGCGAGCGAGCTCCGCAAGATCGCACTACTCCGCCTGGCCCGACTGGTCGGCGCCGACACGGCCACCGCGAACCACGCGGCCCAAGCCGGTCAGGCGGCCGGTGCGGATCCGGTGGCCGGTGCGGATGGGGTGGCCGACGCGGATCAGGCTGCCGGCGCGGCGGCGACGCGATGAGCGCGACCGACGCGCCGGGCGCAAAGGACACGACCGGCGCGAAGGGTGCGGCCGGTGCTGGGGGTGCGCGGAGTGCGATTACTACCCATGTCCTGGACACCACGCGGGGGCGGCCGGCGGTCGGAGTGCCGGTCCGCCTGTGCCGCGTCGTCGGCGACCAGAACACCGTCCTCGCGTCGGCGTACACCGACGCGGACGGCAGGGTGTCCCGGCTCGGTCCCGACCGGGTCGAGCCCGGCGCCTACACGCTCCGGTACGACACGGCGGCCTACTTCGCCGCCACCGGCCAGAGCGGTTTCTTCCCGGAGGTCGGCGTCACCTTCACGCTGACCGACGCCACGCAGCACTACCACGTACCGGTCCTGCTGAGCCCGTTCGCCTACTCGACCTACCGAGGGAGCTGACTCCGATGGCCATCGTCCTGGGCCCCAACCAGTACGGAAAAGCACAGAGCCACCTCGTCCGCGTCCACCGTGACACCCCCCGGCACGAGATCCGCGACCTCACCGTCTCCAGCGCGCTGCGCGGCGACTTCACCCTCTCGCACGTGGACGGCGACCAGTCCGACGTGCTCCCCACCGACACCCAGAAGAACACCGTCTTCGCGTTCGCCAGGGAGAAGGGCGTCGGCGCGATCGAGGATTTCGCGCTCACCCTGGCCGACCACTTCATCGCCCAGACACCCGCCGCCGACGGCGCCCGGGTCGAGATCAGCGAGGTGCCCTGGCAGCGCATCGATATCGATGGCGGTGGCGACGGGCACGACCACGCCTTCGTGCGCAGCGGCATCGGCACCCGCACGACGGTCGTCAACGTGGACGGGCGCGGTGCCGACCGCAGGGCCCATGTCGTCTCCGGCATCCAGGACGTCACCCTCCTGAAGTCCACCGGTTCGGAGTTCCACGGCTTCCTCAGGGACAGGTACACGACGCTGCAGGAGACCGACGACCGGATCCTGGCCACCGACCTGGTCGCGCGGTGGCGCTACGACCACACCGACGTGGACTGGGACGCCGCCTACGAGTCGGTCAGGGCGCTGCTGCTCAAGCAGTTCGCCGAGATCCACAGCCACGCCCTGCAGCAGACGCTCTACGGCATGGGCCAGGCGGTGCTGGAGAAGCATCCCGAGGTCGCCGAGATCAAGTTCTCGGCGCCCAACAAGCACCACTTCCTCGTCGACCTGGCGCCGTTCGGCCTGGAGAACCCGAACGAGGTGTTCTACGCGGCCGACCGCCCCTTCGGGCTGATCGAGGCCTGCGTGGTCCGCGACGACGCGTCCGACCCGGGCTCGGCCTGGCACGCCGTACCCGGCTGGGTCTGACCGGCCGGCCGAGGAGCATCGATGGGACACGGCAAGGACACCGGGGAGACACCCGCCCCGGCACGGCCCGAGGACGAGCGGCTTCCGTTCGGGCAGCTGCTCGCTTACGGAACCCAGCACGTCCTCACCATGTACGGCGGGCTCATCGCGCCGCCGCTCATCGTCGGCGGCGCGGCGGGTCTCAAGCCCGCCGACATCGCGCTGCTGGTCACCGCGGGCATCTTCGTCAGCGGCCTGGCGACGCTGCTGCAGGCGCTCGGCCTCGGCCCCTTCGGGGCCCGGCTGCCGATCGTGCAGGGCATCTCGTTCGCCGCCGTCTCGACGATGGTGGCGATCGCCAGTCATGACGGGGTCCGCTCCGTGTTCGGCGCGATCATGGTGGCCGGGGTCATCGGCGTGGTGGTCTCGTCGTTCTTCGCGCATCTGGTGCGGCTCTTCCCCCCGGTGGTCACCGGCTCGATCATCAGCGTCATCGGCATCTCGCTGCTGCCCGTGGCGTTCGACTGGGCGCTCGGCGGCCGCGGGACGTCCGGCTACGGCGATCCGGGCAACATCGCGCTGGCCGGGGTGACGCTGCTGGTCATTCTCGTGATCAGCAGGCTGTTCCAGGGGTTCGTCTCGCGGCTGTCCATCCTGATCGGCATCGTGGCCGGCACGCTCGTCGCCGTCCCCTGGGGCAAGGCCGACTTCTCCGGCATCGGCGAGGGCAAGGTGGTCTCGCTCCCGCCGGTCTTCGCCTTCGGCACGCCGGTGTTCCACGCCGGTGCGATCGTGGCGATGACCATCGTGGTGCTGGTGATCATGACGGAGACGATGGCCGACATCGTGGCCATCGGCGAGATCGTGGGCACGCCCGTCGACCACCGCAGGGTCGCCGGCGGGCTGCGCGCGGACATGCTGTCCTCCACGGTGGCGCCGGTGGTCGGGGCCTTCCCGGCCAGCGCGTTCGCGCAGAACGTCGGCCTGGTCGCGATCACCGGTATCAAGAGCCGGTTCGCCGTCGCGGCCGGCGGCGGCGTGCTGGTGGTGCTCGGCCTGGTGCCGCTGTTCGGCAGGGTGGTCGCAGCGATCCCGGCGCCCGTCCTCGGCGGCGCGGGCCTGGTCCTGTTCGGCAGCGTCGCGGCCTCCGGGATCCGCACGCTGTCGCGCGTCGAGTACGGCGACAACCTCAACATCGTCATCGTGGCCGTCTCACTCGGCATGGGCATGGTGCCGATCGCGCGGCCCGAGTTCTGGGACGGGTTCCCCGACGGCGTGGCCGTGATCCTGGACTCGGGGATCAGCGCCGCGGCCATCACCGCGGTCCTGCTGAACCTGTTCTTCAACCAGTGGTCGGCCTACAAGAAGGACAAACCATCGGTCTTCGCCGCCGCGCCGGAGCGGGCGACCCCCGCCTCCGGCACCCCCGATCGGCCGGCGGTGGAACCACCGCCCTCGCCCGGGATCGCCGGCGCCTCCTGACCCCAGCGGCCTATGCCCCCGCACGGCTGCCGCTCCCGGACCCCGCACCTCGGGAGCGGCGGCCCGCCGGGCCGGGCCCGCCGCGTGCGACCGACTCGACGCGAGGCCGTCACCCCGACTTCATTTCGCGATACGGAATTAGCACTACACTATACGGAAAAGTTCGTCCTGGAAGCGAGTCCCGATGAGCCACTCCCTCCGCTACGAGGTCAACTGCTCGATCCTGTTCACCGAGCTGCCGCTGCTGGAGCGGCCGGCCGCCGCGAAGGCCGCGGGCTTCGACGCGGTCGAGTTCTGGTGGCCGTTCGCCGAGGCGGTGCCCGCCGACAAGGACGTGGACGCCTTCGTCCGGGCGATCGGGGACGCCGGTGTCCGGCTGGTCGGCCTGAACTTCTTCGCCGGCGACATGCCCGCCGGTGACCGGGGGCTGGTGTCGTGGCCGGCCCGCTCCCGGGAGTTCCGCGACAACATCGACGTCACGGTCGAGATCGGTGAGCGGCTCGGCTGCACGGCGTTCAACGCGCTGTACGGCAACCGCGTCGAGGACGCCACGCCGCAGGAGCAGGACGCGCTGGCCGCCGAGAACCTGCTGCTCGCGGCCCGGGCAGCGCGGCGAATCGGCGGCACCGTCCTGGTCGAGCCGGTCAGCGGCGCCCCCGCCTACCCGTTGAAGACCGCCGCCGACGCCCTGGCCGTCATCGACCGCCTCCACACGGCCGGCGCGCCCAACGTCGGTCTGCTCGCCGACCTGTACCACCTGGCCGTCAACGGCGACGACGTCGACGCGGTGATCGCCGACCACGCCGGCCGCGTCGCCCACGTGCAGATCGCCGACCACCCCGGCCGCAACGAGCCCGGCACCGGCACGCTGCCCCTCGACCGGCAGCTCGCCGACCTGGAGAAGGCCGGCTACGCCGGCTGGGTGGGCCTGGAGTACAAGCCCTCGGGAGCGTCCGCCGACGGCTTCGCCTGGCTGGACCGGGCACGCCGCGCCGCCCACGCCTGATCATTACAACCGACACCCGCAACCGGAACATCGAGGGACGTCATGACGAACATCGCCTTCATCGGCCTGGGCATCATGGGCGGCCCGATGGCCGTCCACCTGGTCAAGGCCGGGCACGACGTCGTCGGATACAACCGCACCCCCGCCAAGACCCGGCCGCTGGTCGAGGCGGGCGGCCGCGCGGCCGGATCCGTCGCCGAGGCCGTCGCGGACGCCGACGTGGTCGCGGTGATGGTGCCCGACTCGCCGGACGTCCGGGACGTGCTCGCCGGCGAGGACGGCGTCTTCGCCCACGCCCGCCCCGGCACGCTGGTCATCGACTTCTCCAGCATCCGCCCCGACGTGACCGTCGAACTGGCCGACCAGGCCCGCGAGCTGGGGCTGCGGCCGCTGGACGCGCCGGTGTCCGGCGGTGAGGCCGGCGCACGCGACGCCACGCTGTCGATCATGGTCGGCGGGGAGGCGGCCGACTTCGCGGCCGCCCGGCCGATCTTCGACGTGGTCGGCCGGACGGTCGTGCACGTCGGCCCGAGCGGCGCCGGCCAGACCGTCAAGGCCGCCAACCAGCTCGTCGTCGCCGCGAACATTCAGGCGCTGGCCGAGGCGGTGGTCTTCCTGGAGGCCCACGGTGTGGACACCGCGGCCGCGCTGCAGGTGCTCGGCGGCGGGCTCGCCGGGTCCAAGGTGCTGGACCAGAAGAGGGACGCCATGCTGTCGCGCTCCTTCGACCCCGGATTCCGCATCGAACTGCACCACAAGGACCTCGGCATCGTCACGGCCGCGGCCCGGGAGGCCGGGGTGGTGGTGCCCCTCGGCGCGCTCGTCGCGCAGCTGATGGCCGCAGCGCTGGCCAACGGCGACGGCGGCCTCGACCACTCCGCGCTGCTGCGCGGCGTGGAACGGCTCAGCGGCCGCTGACCCCCACCAGCCGAGGCGGTCCGGGGACGGTCCGTGCCGCGACCTCCCCGGCCGCCGTACAGAAAAGGAAAAGTGAACATGGCACGCATGCGCGCGGTCGACGCCGCGGTTCTGATCCTGGAGAAGGAGGGCGCCACGCAGGCCTTCGGGCTGCCCGGCGCCGCGATCAACCCGTTCTACAGCGCCATGAAGAACCACGGCGGCATCAGGCACGTGCTGGCACGGCACGTGGAGGCCGCCTCCCACATGGCCGAGGGCTACACCCGCGCCAAGCCCGGCAACATCGGCGTGTGCGTCGGCACCTCCGGCCCGGCCGGCACCGACATGATCACCGGGCTGTACTCGGCGAGCGCCGACTCGATCCCGATCCTGTGCGTGACCGGCCAGGCGCCGGTCGCCAAGCTGCACAAGGAGGACTTCCAGGCCGTCGACATCGCCGCGGTCGCCGCGCCGGTCACCAAGTGGGCGGTGACCGTCATGGAGGCCGCGCAGGTGCCCGGCACCTTCCAGAAGGCGTTCCAGGTGATGCGCGAGGGCCGGCCGGGCCCGGTGCTGATCGACCTGCCGCTCGACGTGCAGCTGGCCGAGATCGAGTTCGACCCCGACACCTACGAGCCGCTGCCGGTGCTCCGCCCGGCCGCCACCCGGGCCCAGGTGGAGAAGGCGCTGGCGATGATGGCCGCCGCCGAACGCCCGCTGCTGGTGGCCGGCGGCGGCGTCATCAACGCCGACGCGTCCGCCGCGCTGGTGGAACTGGCCGAGATCACCGGTGTGCCGGTCGTCCCGACCCTGATGGGGTGGGGCGCGATTCCCGACGACCACCCGCTGGCCGCCGGGATGGTGGGCCTGCAGACCTCGCACCGCTACGGCAACGCCACCATGCTGGCTGCCGACTTCGTGCTCGGCATCGGCAACCGCTGGGCCAACCGGCACACCGGCGGCCTCGACACCTACACCAGGGGACGCACCTTCGTGCACGTCGACATCGAGCCCACCCAGATCGGCCGGGTGTTCCCGCCCGACTACGGGATCGTGTCCGACGCCAAGGCGGCGCTGGAGATGTTCGTGTCCGTCGCGCGCGAGTGGCGTGCCGCCGGACGGCTGCCCGACCGGCGGGAGTGGGCGCGGTCCTGCCGGGAGCGCAGGAAGACCATGCTCCGGAAGACCGACTTCGCCGACGTCCCGATCAAACCGCAGCGTGTCTACCAGGAGATGAACAGGGCGTTCGGCCCGGACGTGCGCTACGTCTCGACGATCGGGCTGTCGCAGATCCAGGCCGCCCAGATGCTGCACGTCTACCGGCCGCGGCACTGGATCAACGCGGGCCAGGCCGGGCCGCTGGGCTGGACCGTCCCCGCCGCCCTCGGCGTGGCCACCGCCGACCCCGAGGCCACGGTCGTCGCCCTGTCCGGCGACTACGACTTCCAGTTCCTCATCGAGGAGTTGGCGGTCGGGGCGCAATTCGCCATCCCCTACATCCATGTGGTCGTGAACAACTCCTACCTCGGCCTGATCCGCCAGGCCCAGCGGAACTTCGACATGGACTACTGCGTGCAGCTGTCCTTCGACAACGTCAACAGCCCGGAGGTCGGCGGCTACGGCGTGGACCACGTCAAGGTCGCCGAGGGGCTGGGCTGCAAGGCGCTGCGCGTCTTCGAGCCCGACGGCATCCTGCCCGCGCTGGAGCAGGCCAAGAAGCTGGTGGACGAGTTCCGCGTGCCGGTGGTGGTCGAGGTGATCCTGGAGCGCGTCACCAACGTCGCCATGGGCACGGAGATCGACGGCGTCGTCGAGTTCGAGGACCTCGCCGGACGCGACGCCGACGCCCCCACCGCGCCGGCACTGCTGGACTGAGGCGCCCGACGTGCAGCAAGTGACGACGACGAACGACACCGGACGTCTCCGCGTCATCCGAGCTCGCCGGATGGTGACGGCCGAGGGGGAGACGTCCGCGAGCGTGGTGGTCCGGGGAGAGAAGATCGTCGGTGTGGAGCCGTTCGGCGTGGCCGTGCCGGACGCAGATGTGGTGCGGCTGGCCGACGACGAGGTGCTGCTGCCCGGGCTAGTGGACACCCACGTCCATGTCAACGACCCCGGTCGCACCGACTGGGAGGGGTTCGCCAGCGCCACCCGGGCGGCTGCGGCCGGGGGTGTCACGACGCTGGTCGACATGCCGCTCAACAGCATCCCGCCCACGGTGGACGTCGCGGCGCTGGACATCAAGCGCAGGACCGCCGCGGAGCAACTGTTCATCGACGTTGGTTTCTGGGGCGGCGCGGTCCCGGGCAACGTCCCGGACCTGCGTCCCCTTCATGAGGCAGGGGTCTTCGGCTTCAAGTGCTTCCTGCTGCACTCGGGCGTGGACGAGTTCCCCCCTCTCGACACACGCCGGCTCGAGGCCGCCATGCGGGAGATCGCCTCGTTCGACGGGCTGCTGATCGTCCACGCCGAGGACCCCGCCGAGATCGCGCAGGCGCCGACCGCGCACGGCACGCGGTACGGCGACTTCCTCGCCTCCCGGCCGCGCGAGGCGGAGAACCGCGCGGTGCGCCGGACCGTCGACCTCGCCCGGCGCACCGGCTGCCGGGTGCACATCCTGCACGTGTCGAGCGCGGAGGCGGTGCCCATCATCGCCGAGGCGCGCGACCAGGGCGTCGGCGTCACCGCCGAGACATGCCCGCACTACCTCACCTTCGCCGCCGAGGACATCCCCGGCGGCGCCACCCAGTACAAGTGCTGCCCGCCGATCCGCGAGCGGGACAACCGCGACCGGCTCTGGCAGGCCCTTCGCGACGGCGTCATCGACCTGGTGGTCAGCGACCACTCGCCGTCGACCGCGAACCTCAAGTGCCTGGACACCGGCGACTTCGGCGCGGCCTGGGGCGGCATCTCCTCCCTCCAGCTCGGCCTGCCGGCGACCTGGACCGAGGCGCGCGCCCGCGGCTTCGGGCTCCCCGACGTGGTCCGGTGGATGGCGCAGGCACCGGCGCTGCAGACCGGAATGCGCCGCAAGGGCCGGATCGCGGCCGGCCACGACGCCGACTTCTGCGTCCTGGCGCCGGACGAGGAGTTCCTCGTCGACGCCCGCGAACTGCACCACAAGAACGCGATCACGCCGTACGACGGCCGCCGCCTCACCGGCGTGGTGCGCGGCACCTGGCTTCGGGGCCGGCGGATCGACCTGGACTCCGCCCCGCGAGGCCGGATGCTCACCCGGCAGGACACGTGACCGACGACGAAAGGCAGGAGAGCATGAGCGGCCGGTACTACGCCCCCACGGGGGGACTCCCCGCCCAGACCCAGCTCACCACCGACCGTGCCGTCTTCACCGAGGCCTACGCCGTGCTGCCGCGCGGCACGATGACCGACATCGTGACCAGCCGCCTGCCCCACTGGGAGGACACCCGGCTGTGGATCATCGCCCGGCCGCTGTCGGGCTTCGCCGAGACCTTCTCCCAGTACATCGTGGAGGTGTCGCCCGGTGGCGGCTCCGACCGTCCCGAGCCGGACCCCGACGCCGAGGGCGTGCTGTTCGTCGTCGGCGGCGAGCTGGAGGTCACGATCGAGGGGGACGGGCACGCGATGGGGGAGGGCGGCTACGCGTTCGTCCCACCCGGCGCGACCTGGACGGTGCGCAACGGCGGCCAGGAACCCGCCCGGTTCCACTGGATCCGCAAGAGCTACGAACGCGTCGAGGGCATCGAGGCGCCCGAACCGTTCGTCACCAACGAGCGCGACGTCGAGCCCGTCCCGATGCCGGACACGAACGGCGTCTGGACCACCACGCGCTTCGTCGACGTCGACGACATCCGCCACGACATGCACGTCAACATCGTGAACTTCGAACCCGGCGGCGCCATCCCGTTCCCGGAGACCCACGTCATGGAGCACGGGCTGTACGTTCTCGAGGGCAAGGCCGTCTACCTGCTAAACAAGGACTGGGTCGAGGTGCAGGAGGGCGACTTCATGTGGCTGCGCGCGTTCTGCCCGCAGGCGTGCTACGCCGGTGGGCCCGGCAGGTTCCGCTACCTGCTCTACAAGGACGTCAACCGCCACGCGAAGCTAGGCCGCGCCGGTCTGTGACCCGTGAGTGACGGGCGCCCTGTGCGCAGTGAACCGCGACCCGCCGGATCCGATCCATCGCGACCAGCACGACTGCGCGGGGATGCGATCAGGTGAGCGGTGGATGCCCGGGCGGCCGGCGAGGGCCGTGCCGCCCGGGCATGCCGGTGCGGCCGGACCGGCGGCGGTGTGCGAGCGGCCGCGGCCGACCTGGACCCGATCGCGTTCGCCCTGGTCATGGCCACCGGCATCCTCTCCATCGGCCTTGGCGAGCACGGCCTGGTCACGCTGTCGCGCCTGCCGTTGTGGATCGCGGCCGCCGCCTACGGCGTCCTCGTCGCGCTGACCGGCTGGCGTCTCGCCGCGTTCCGCCCTCGCTCCGATCCGACCTGGCCGATCCGGTGCGCGCCTTCCTCTACGCCTCCACGGGCGTCCTGGTCACCGCCAGGCTGCTGCGGCACCCGCCGCGTCCGGGGGACCTGATCCCGCCGTATTGGGTCGCCATGGGCGCCACCGCGATCTCCGTGCTGAGCGGCACCAAGATCGGGCAGATGGCCGGCGTGCCCGCGGCCGACGCTGTCCGTCCCCTGTCCGCCGCCGTCTCGGTGGCGTTCTGGGCGTTCGGCACCTGGCTGATCCCGGCGCTGGTCGCGACCGGATGGTGGCGCCACATCACCCGGCGCCCCTGACGGCCGCGTCCACCGCCCGCGAGGGACGAGGATCGGCGGGGCGGCGTCCGTCGTACCGGCTTTACGGTCGGGAACGGGCGCGCTCGTAACGAGGTTGCGGCCCGGCTGACCGGGGGGTCAGTCCCGCGTGGCGGTGCCGGCGCGCAGCTTGGCCACTCGTGCCTCGCCGAGCGCGGCCATGGCCTCGGCGAGCAGCCTCATCTGGTCGGCGAGGTCGCGATGGGGCTCGGCCTGCATGGCGACGAAGGCGCCGTCGAACCCGGCGATGCCGAAGTAGTCCAGGTCGTCCGCGACGGCCTGAGCGATCTCCTCGCCCTCCGGTGCGAAGGACTCCGCGATCATCCTGTTCATGTGCACGCGGCCGTCGTGCCGCACCTGCTCGATGATGGAGTCGACTTCGGCTTCGGCGGCCTCGGCGCTCATGACCAGGAGCAGATGCAGGCGCAGGAAGTCCGGGCGTGCCATGAAGGCCTCACCGGTGCGCAGAAGGAACCACGTCAGCCGCTCACGCGGGGTGTCGCCTTCCGGACCGTCCGCCTGCGCCTGCCGCATCGCCGCGAAGAACTCCCGGGCACCGCGGGCCATGACCGCCGACAGCAGCCCCGCCTTGGAGTGGAAGTGGTGATACACCGCGCTCTTCGGCAGGCCCGTCTCCCGGCTCAGCACCGACAGCGACGTGGCGGCGTAACCGCGCTCCGCCATGATCCGTGAGGCGACGTCCAGGATCTCCTCCCGGGACCTGCGGCCACGGCTGTTGCCGATCTTCTCGCCCTCCACGCGTTGAAGCATAGAGGCCCCCGCGAGCGGCATCCCACATGCCCGTTTCTGCACCGTGGAATTTCGTGGACACCCCCCGAGGGCCATGCCAGGGTGGCGGTATCGTACCGAACGATCGGTACAAAACTGCCGATCGGAAGCCGTCCGGAGCCCGTATGACCCAGCACTTCGATGCCGACGTCGCGATCGTCGGCTACGGTCCCACCGGCGTGACCGCCGCGCTGACCCTCGCCAAGCACGGCATCTCGGTCGTGGCGTTCGAACGCGACGCGGACATCTACCCCCGCGCCCGTGCCGTCACCGTCAACGACTGGACGATGCGGATCTTCCAGAGCCTCGGCATCGACGAGCGGATCACCAAGGTGATCGAGCCGCAGCGGGCGCTGCGCTGGGTGACCTATGACGGCACCGAGATCATGCGTGTCGAGCACCCGCCGTCGACGCTGGGCGTCAAGCCTCGCTTCTACAACATCTACCAGCCGGTCATGGAGGCCGAGCTGCGCGCGTGCGCGGAGGGGTACGGCCCCTTGGTCGACGTCCGCTACGGCGTCGAGGTGACCGGGCTGGACCAGGACCTCGACGGGGTCACGGTGACCACGACGGACACCGCGACGGGGGAGAAGCGCACCGCGCGCGCCCGCTACGTGATCGGTGCCGACGGCGGCGGCAGCGCCACCCGCGGCATGATCGGCAGCCGGCTGCTCGGTGACACGCTCGACGTGCAGTGGATCGTCATCGACTGCCGTGTCAAGCGCTGGTGGCCCGACCGCGACCTCCTCACCTTCTGGTCCGACAGGCAGCGCCCGGTCGTCGACATCGCGCTCTCCGCCGGCAACCACCGCTGGGAGATCCCGCTCAAGCCGCATGAGACCGAGGCCGACTTCACGTCGGAGGAGGACGTCTGGCCGCTGCTCAAAGCGATGGGTGTCACCGACGAGGACGTCTCGATCCACCAGTGGGCCTTCTACCGCCACCACACCCGGATGGCCGAGACCTGGCGCGCGAACCGCGTCTTCCTCGCCGGAGACGCCGCCCACCTCATGCCGCCCTGGGCCGGAGCCGGGATGCAGACCGGTATGCGGGACGCGCACGACCTGGGCTGGAAGCTGGCCCGGGTCCTCAAGGGCGAACTCGACGAGAGCTGGCTGGACACCTACGAGATCGAGCGGCGCCCCAATGCCGCGTTCTTCACCGACCTGGCCGTCCGGCTCGGCCGGGTCATCAAGCAGGAGGCGACGCCCGCGGAGATCGAGGAGATGAACCGGGTGCCGGAGAACACGGTCACCCCGTTCGAGCCGCCGCTGATCGCCCCGCCGGTGCTGGAGACGGGCTGGCTCCGGGGGCCCGTCGGGGACGCCAGCATCGTCGGCCGTATGGTTCCGCAGCCCATCACAGGGGACGCGACCGGCCGGATGGCGCGTCTGGACGACCTGCTCGGCGACGGCTTCGTGCTGCTGGGAGCGGACGTCGACCCGGCCACGCTGCTCCCGGCCGAGGAGCGCGCGCGGTGGGACGCGCTCGGCGCCCGCTACGTCGCGATCCGCCCCAAGACGGCCTACACGCGGGGCCCCGAGGAACTGGTCGACCTGGACGAGGTCCTTCTCCCGTGGCTGGCCCGCTACGGCGTCCGCGCCGTCGCAGTGCGCCCCGACCGATTCGTGGCGGCCGCCGACGTCTCCGGCCTCGCCGTCCCCGACTTGCCTGCCGCCCGTACCGCGGCATCGAGCATGAGGAGCTGAGTCTCAGTGACTGGAGTCAAGGAACTGGCGTACGTCGTTTACGAGGCGAGCAGCCTCAGCGACTGGGAGCGCTTCGGTGTCGATCTGCTGGGAATGCAGCTCGCCGACAAGAACGCCGACGCCCTGGCCCTCCGTACCGATGAGAAGGCCTACCGGTGGCTGGTGCGGCGGGGACCGGCCGATGATCTGGTGGCCAGCGGCTACGAGGTGGCGGACGACGCGGCCCTCGACGAGATCGTCGGCAGGCTGACGTCCGCCGGCGTCGAGGTCACCGAGGGCGGCACCGCGCTCGCCGCGTCCCGCAAGGTCGACCGCATCGTGGTGACCACGGATCCGATGGGCAATCGCGTCGAACTGGTCACCGGCTTCGCCGACGCCGGCAGCCCCTTCCACTCCGACGTGCTGCTCGGCGAGTTCGTCACCGGCACCGGAGGAGCGGGCCACCAGGTGCTGCTGTCCAAGGGGGTCCCGCGCGAGACGTACCTGGAGTTCTACGAGGGACTGCTCGGCTTCAGGATCTCCGACGTCATCGTCGAGGAGCTCGCGCCCGGCGTCGTCGCCGACCTGATCTTCCTGCGCTGCAACCCGCGCCATCACTCCGTGGCGTTCGGGGACATGCCGCACCCGAAGAAGACCCACCACTTCATGATCGAGGTGACCGACATCCGCGATGTCGGCAGGGCCTACGACCGCTGCATGGACGCCGGGCAGCCGTTCGAGATGACCCTGGGCATGCACCCCAACGACCACATGTTCAGCTTCTACGTGCGAACGCCCTCCGGCTTCAGCGTGGAGTACGGATGGGGCGGCCTGCTCGTCGACGACGACACCTGGCAGGTCAAGACGCTCGACCGGCTGCACAGCTGGGGCCACCGGTCACCGGAGGTCGTCGCCGACCTGCTCTCCCAGGCATCCGGAAAGGACGTTCACTGATGTCGCTGACCCAGGCCGAAGCCGCGCGCACCGTCCAGACCAGGGATTGGAGGCTCCGCTACTACGAGGCGGGCGACGGGCACCCGGTCGTCCTGCTGCACGGGAGCGGTCCGGGCGCGACCGGCTGGAGCAACTTCTCCGCCAACATCGAGGCACTGGCCAGGCACTTCCATGTGTACGCGGTGGACATGCCCGGCTGGGGCGACTCCGACGCGGCGACGGTCGAACGCCTCGACCATGTGGACGCGGCGATCCAGTTCCTCGATGCCCTCGGCATTCAGAAGGCCGCGTTCGTCGGGAACTCGATGGGCGGGCAGACCTCGCTCCGGCTTGCCACCGAGCACCCGGACCGGATCACGCACCTGGTCACCATGGGCCCGCCGGTGGGGCGCATGCCCAGCCTCTTCGCCGCCGGTGACGGCCCGTCCGAGGGCCTGAAGGTCCTCATCGAGGCCTACCGCGACCCGAGCCCCGAGAACATGCGCCGACTCGTCGAGATCATGTGCTTCGACAAGGCCAGGTTCGCCACGCCCGAGCTGTGCAAGGCCCGCTCCGACGCGGCCCTGGCCCGCCCCGAGCACCTGCGCAACTACGTCGAGGGGCTGCCGAAGGGCGCGCCGCTCCCGATCTGGGTCAAGCCCGAACTGCTCCCGGCCATCCAGGTCCCCACGCTCCTCATCCACGGGCGCGACGACCGGGTGGTGCCCTTCGAGAACTCGCTCTACCTGCTCGCCAGCATCCCCGACAGCCGGCTGGTGCTGCTCAACCGGTGCGGACACTGGGCGATGATCGAGCACGCGAACGAGTTCAACCGGATCGTCACGTACTTCATCTGCAACACCCCGGAAACGGGGAATGCGCGCTGATCGAGCGTTGACGCTAACGAACCCACACGCCCGCCTTCCGTGAGGAGGCATATCCAAACTCCAGTAGGAAAGCCCGCTGAACGGGATCATGTCCTACATGTAGAGGTAGTAGGGCATGATCCCTCGTCGCGCAGGGCGAACGACAGGTCGGCAGGGCGCGTGCCGCCCTGCCGTCCAGGGGCCATGCCGCAGGGGCCGGTCGCTGAACGCGACGGCACTCACGACGACTGCGCGTAGCGTCGGGTCCAGCGTCCTGTCGGTGGTTCGTGTAAAGCGGGGCGAGTCCTCCAGCAGATGTCAGGCCTTCCGCGCACCGGAATACCAGCGCGCACCTCAAAGCCGCCGCCTGGCCTGCACATCGCCGCCGTCCACGCGACACGCTCCCGCATGCCCACCAGCCCGACGACCGTCATTGATCATTGCGGCGCCGTGCCCGTCATCACTGACCGGTTCTCGATCCTCCTGCGCGTTGCGGACGCGTCGCCGCTGCCCGGCGCCGACCACGCCCGGTCAGGATTATCTGCGCAGACAAACATTTCACTATGAGCTCTGCCTGTGCAGTCAAGCTTCGTTGCCTGTACACGACGGGTGGGGCAGTAGTGTTCGGCATATGGCGACCGTGCGGTTGAGCGAGCTCGAGGACGAGGCCTGGCGAGGGTTTCTCTACGCACACGATCGGATCTGGCGTGAGATCGAGGCCGGTCTCGCACCGCTGGGCGTGAGCATGGCCGAGTACAGCGTCCTGGCCTTGCTCGGCGAGGCCGGTCGCGACGGCATGCGCATGTCCGAACTCGCCAAGCGCCGCCTGATGTCCACGGGCGGATTCACCCGGCTCGCCGACCGGCTGGAGCGCCGTGGGCTGATCGAGCGGCGGCGGTCGGCCGAGGACGGCCGCGGCTTCGAGGCGGTACTGACCCGAGAGGGGCGGGCACTCCTGCGCAAGGCCTGGAAGCAGCACCACGGCGACCTCCGGAGGCTCTTCTTCGACCGGCTCGACGAGGACGATCTGCGCCAGCTGACCACCATCTGGACACGGCTCGCCCCTGAGGACGAAGACGCCACGTCTTAAACACCCTGACTTATCGTCGACGCGGGCAGGCGGAATGAGTGACCGGCAGGGCGGTCACTACTACCACCGTGCCGGGTTCGGCTGCACGAACGCGGTCTTTGACAACCACCCGTCCTGGCCGCCGCCGGGCCGGGGGCCGGTTACTTGGCGGCTAGGGCGCGGCCGGTGCGGCGGACGGCGTCGCGGGCCTCGGCGTGTCGCTGGACGGCGAGGTCGGTCCGGGGCTGGTCGACGCCGACGAGCGTCAGTTCGCGTCCGACGACGGTCAGGTCCGCCTCCCAAAGGTCGGCGAGGACGCGTTGCAGGTAGGGAGTGGAATGGTCCCAGCCCTTGCGAGGGGGCCCGTAGCCGCCGCCGCGGACGGTGACCAGCACGGTGGGCATTTCTTCCAGGAAGCTCTGGGGGCAGGTCCGGCCGCCATTGACGTGCTGCGAGACGCCGTAGTTGTAGAGCAGGACGGCGTCGCCCAGTTCCGCTGGCCAGGGCCAGGGCCAGGGGTCCGGGGGAGCGGTCTCGGACCTGTGCGGCTTCGGAAGCCCAGCACCCCCTCTACCGGCGACCTTGCGGCCCATCCGCACGATGAGCCCGCCCGGATGAGCTGTTTCGCGACGTCCGGCACGACTTGCGCGAGCGGGTGTTTCTGGCGGCTGCTGTACGAGACCGCCGCGCGTGCCGATGAGATGTTCTCGCTGAACATGGAGAACCCGGATCTGGAGTTCCGGCGCGACCAGCGGAGCGATCGAGTACGCACCCTGGCAGACCGGCACCGCCCGGCTGCAATCTCACCTCACCGCCGGAGGCACCAGCGGGCTGCCGTTCCTCACCGACCGCCGCGCTGCACCAGCGGCCCCCGCGCCCCCGCGCCGCCCCAACATTGGCCCGCACACCGGCCGCGCTCCGAGCGCCTGTTCACGACCGCCTCTTCCGCCATCGACCCGCACCGTGCCAACTGGACGCTGCACAAGCCGCGCCACGGCGCATTCACCCACCTGACCGCCGCCGTACGCACCGCTCCTCACCTGCAGGCCAAGGCTGGCCCCCAGCTGGGCAGCCTCGCCTCCTACGTCAGCCTCGGCGAGGAAACCTCGATGCCGGATCGGTCAATCCGACGCCGAGGCAATCTTGGTGCGGGAGCGGTGACTTTCATGGACGGGCAGGTGGCCGCAGAGCCGGCGGCGATCGACGCGTCGGGCGCCCCGCCTGACCATCCTCGGCCGCGCCCGGGATCACAGGACGGTTCGCATCGTCACCGACACCCGGCGGCCACGTGGCATGCGTCCGTCCGGCCCCGGGTCGCTCTTGCGTGCGGGGATCGCGTGCCGCCAGGTGAACCGTGCCGGGCCGGTCATCACGCACAGGCTGCCGGGCACGAGCCGCACCGGTACGCGCGTCCCCTCCTCGGGGTGGGTGAACTCCATGACGCACGCCGATAGCAGGCTGACCGAGGCGACGGCCGGACCGAAGCACGGCACGCAGTCGACGTGGGCGCTGATGCCCTGCCCGGGGAGGTACTCGTTCACGATCACCTGGTCGGGCGGGCGGTCGAAGTGGCCCTCCTCATGCAGCCGGTTGGCCAGCGACACCGCCCAGGCGGGGAGCGGCGGGGCGGAGGCGCCGCCCACGCCGCGACGTCCGTAGTCATAGCGGTGCCCGTAGTGCTGTACGCGCCGCCGCAGCTGCGACGACCAGGGAGCCGTGTCGATGTCCTGGGACAGTCGCCGTTGGGCGGCGTCGTCCAGCCAGCCGGGCAAACAGAGAAGACCTGGAACCACATTCGAAAATCTATTCGACCATGGTCTGGGCCGTCCACGCCGGTGACGGCGATGACCGGGTCTTCGCCGCGGCTCGCACAGGCGCCAACCGGCATGTACCGCAGCGCACTGATCTCACGGCACACATCGGACCGGGGAATGGGGGCCCAGGGGACCGGACACTGCCCGAGCCGGAGCCGTTCGCGTTGATCAGCATCGCGACACGTGTCTTCGCGTCGCAATGCGGTGGGTCATGATTGGCGGATGCGGCGCGGCGTGGACGACTCGTGGGACGTCATCGTGGACTGGCTGCTCCGGCATTGCCCGCACGAACTGGACGCGATCGGGCCGCCGGCGGCGGAGGACGACATCCGCGAGGCGGAACGCACTGTGGGGACGGCCCTGCCAGACGATCTGGTCGCCTGGTGGCGGCGGGCCGATGGCCAGGCCGGCCTCAGCAGTCTGCTGCCGCCGTTCTACACGCCATGCTCGATCCAGATGGCCTTGGACAGCCGGAAGATACGGATGACGGTCTGGAACGGGGTGGTAGAACAGACCACTGATCCTGCGCAGTTCGCGGCGTTCGTGGAGCGGGAGAACCGGGCGTCGGCGGGCACCCCGTGCACGGGTGCCTGGCTGCCGCGTTGGTTGCCGATCGCCGGCGACGGAGGCGGCAGCGTCCTGTTCGTCGATCTTCGGCCGGGTCCAGCCCATGGCTGTGTTCGGCGGTTCTTCCGTGATGGGGGAGCTGGTGATGCGGTGTGGTGGGGCGGTGTGGCGGAGATGCTCGCCGACGTCGCCGCTGGGCTGACGCAGGAGGTCCCCGTTCACGGATATCGCGTCTGGGTCGAAGACGACGGCAGGATGTCCTGGGACAGCGCCGCACGCCGCTGGTCGACCGGTGGAAATGTGCCGGTCAACGTCGCGAGGCTACGCGAGCGGTACGCCGCCTTCGTGGCCGAGGCGCGGGCAGGCGGATTCAACGAGCCGGCGGCGGGCTCGTGGCCCGCCGACTGGATCGCCGCGCATGTGGTCCGCAGCACCGAACTGCTCCTCGCCACCACTCAGGCAGTGCTCGCCGACGACCCGGCCGGCCGCGAACAGCAGCGGGCCGCAGCGTGGGCCGCGCAAGACTGGACGCGGCATCGGGAGTTGATGGCGTCCGCCGAGCGCGCCGCCGCCGGCATCCGCTATGACAACTACGACGCGATGGCCCCGGCCACCCTCGCTCGCTATGCCGGGAGCGGGCTCGGCGTCCTCGCCGACCAGGCCGAGCAACTCGGTGCCCGTCTGTGTGATCTGGTCGAGCCGCTCAACCAAGGTCGACCGATCGCCCACGTCCGGATCGTCGACCAGGGCACCACCATCATCGATGGACCTCAGGGCTGGCTTGGAGTGCTCAACGCGTTGGAGATACGCCAATTGCCGCTGCGCACTCGTCAACTGCGTGCACTGCGCTGACCTCCACGGCATTCCAGCGACCGCCGCCGCTCGCTGAAAGCTGGATCCATGCCGACGCGCCGTCGACGATGACTCGGTGCGAGCAACTGACAAACGAACGTGGCGCCCAGTAATGGAGATCGAGACCTATGCCTCCCGACACCCCGGGGACAAACACGAGCCTCACGTACGGCCCTGAACCCACCCCGGTGAACTACCACCAGTTCCTGCTCGCCGAGTGGAGCGACGCCCCGCCGACTCCTCCTGCCGACCGCCCCGCCAACGGACTGATCACCCCTGACCCACCCTGGGGAGCGGTCATTTACACCGGCATCGCCACCGGCGCCGTCGCCGTCAGCGTCGAGCTGCGCCGGCAGGCTCCCCCACCCGGCGCTCCGTCCTGGGACGAGTGGGAGGAGGTCGCCGAGGTCACGGTGGAGGCACCCGTCGGGCAGCTGAGGGTGTACGCCCTGATGGAGGACCCGCCCGACCTCCCGCCACTCACGATTGCGGGTCCCGGAACCTACCGGGTGCGCGTGCACGCCCGCGGCCGCGACATCGCCTACGACTTGTCGCTGGTGGATGAGATCGTTGAGGACTACCTCATCCAAGTCTGGCCTGGACCGCCGGGGCCCGAAGTGATCCACAAGCAGGCCGACGTCTGAGGCGCCGGCCTGCGCCTGTCCGCCGCTCGCAAGGCTGCCCGGCTGGCCGATGAGAACCCCGGCGCCACACCGGCTGACCACTGACATCAGCTCGGCGCACGCTCTGGCGAACCACTCCCACCGGTACCCGAACCCTGGTTGCGCCGGGCGGGCGCGGCTACGGAATTGGTTACTGGGACCGGTGTTGTTTGCGCCTGCGGCGCAAATTTCGTTGTGCTTGGGTGCGGGCGCATTCGCGTGAGCGGTACTTCACTTCGGTGGTCCTGCCCGTTTTCGGGGCGGACGAAGGCGCGGCGGCACGCCTCGTTGGCGCACCTCCGGATCAGGTGCCTGTTCGGCCGGGTGGTTGTACATCTGCAGGAACGACACCGAGCAAATCTGGGGAAGCGGTCAGTCCGGTCGCCGATGCCGGGATCGCCGCGCGCACGACGTCCCCGCCGAGCCCGACCAGGAACTCTCCCGCGGCCCGTTGTTCTGGTGGTCAACCAGCCGAGACGCTCAGTAGCGCACCGGGGCCCAAGACGACATCGATGGCGCATCGAGCCACACCTGATGTCGCCCGTCAGGCAGGACCGCCATACCGAAGCGGGTGACACCCGGTCGGCCGTGGCCCAGCCAAGTCCGGTACGCAGCGGCGACCTCGATTCGCTGAACGGGCTCATACTCAGGCGGGTCCAGGCGACGGTCACCACCAGCCAACCACCAGTCAGGATGTCGTCGGCAGCTGCGGCTGACTGGTGCGGCATCGCTGGCACCGATCCGCACGGCAACGGCGACGTTCAGCTCCGCGACCTTGACCGGGGGCCGTTCCGGTGCTCCAGATGGCCAGACCTCGCAGCAGAGACCGCAACGCGGGGAAGCGCGACGTGAGGACAGGCTGAGCAACTTGCACCTGGTGCGGCCTGATTCGCGTCTGGACTGAATTCAGCCACAACGGGGGTGCGGCGCATGGACGTCAGGACGGAGCTCGACAACTTCCTCAGGCAACACCGCGTGGTTGCCAGTTGTCGGCTTCGGCGAGTTCGAACAGGCGTTGTTGCCCGGAGGGAGGTCGGCTGTACGCGCGGCGATCAGTGCATCACCCCGGCGGCTGTTCGCTCTCCCTGCGCGCGATCGACTCTGGCCAGTAGGCGAACGAACCGAACCACGGCCAGGGCTGCCCTTCGGGGTCTTCCTGCTGCACCCAGGCCAGCCACTCGGCCGTGCTGTCGAGCCAGTAGTGCGCCCAGCCGCGCCGCCAGGCGTCGGCGACGCGGGTCCGACACGGGGTGGTGTGGCCGGATGCGGTCGTCTCGGTAAAGGGGGAGGGGCGCCTTCTTGGCTGGGGGCTGACCTGCGTGCTGTCCCCATCCGCGGACACGTGTTTGTGGTGTGGCTAGGCGGGGGCGCTGGGAAGCAAGTCACTTCCGCCTGTGACGGCCAGCGATAGTTGGCGAATCCCTGATGGCGCCACGCGGTGCGGGTGGGCGCTTGTCACCACCACTTTGTCCTGGTGGAAAAGTCGCTATGATCTTCCGGATATCGACGCATCCCGGGGAGCGGTCACAGTGCAACCCCCTCAGCCGCCGCATGGTGGCCATCCACCCGGCTACGGATCCCCGGCCGGCCCGCCCGGACCCCCGATGCCGCCCGGACAGCCGGGATGGGGGCCGCCCGGCCCTCGGCCGCCGAACAACAACCCGGCCGTCGTCATCATCGTGGTCGTCGGGGCTTTCCTGCTGCTGATCGGAGGTGGCGCCGTCCTGTGGTTGTTGGTCCGGTCCGACGGCTCGCCAGGGACACCGGCGGCCGCGAGATCCACGCTGCGCGGCTTCCCGACTCCGCCGACCTACAGCCCCCCGACGTTCAGTCCGCCGACTTATAGTCCGCCGACCTACAGTCCGCCCAGTTCGGAACCGTCCACCCCGGACCGCACATACGCACCGGCACCGCAGAACTACGGAGCCATCGCCGTGGCGCCTAACGGCGCCGTCGGCAAAGCGTGGGACTACGATTCGGCGGCCGCCGCGAGACGGCGGGCGCTGAACGAGTGCCCCAGTTCCGGCTGCAAGGTCCTCACGACCTTCGTCAACGGTTGCGGCGCGGTCGCATACAACTCGAGAACCAACAAGTACTGGGGCGGCAGCGGCGCCACACGGGCCGCGGCCCAGAGGGACGCGATATCCAACGCGGGCGGCGGCCGCTGGATCACCTGGGTCTGCACCACACGGTAGCGAAGAGCCAGCAAGCGCGCCCGTCGTCCAGGAATACCCGCCCGTGATGTCGACCTCGCCATCTTCACGGTATGGGTGATGAGCCTCGTGCTGGCCGCGGTGCGACCGACGTTCCTGCTGCTGGTCCGGGGCACTGTCAGCCACTCCCGGTCGCCTGGGGCCTGGCGTTCGGCGGCGTCTCGGTCTGACCTCCAGACGCGGATGCGCAAGGCGGCGCCGTGACGCCCTCCGGTTCAGCGGCCGGTGATGCGACGGACCAGACCTTCGGTGTACTCCTTGGTGAACTGGCTCGCGGAACCGGTGATCTCGATCTCCCCGCCGGTGATGGGCGAGGTGACGGCCGGAGCGGACAGCACCCGGCCCTCGGCGACGATGGCGATCCTGTTGGCGGGCGGCTGCGCCTGGGCGGCCTTCGTCGTCATCGTGGCGAACGTCTGGGCGTCCTGCCGGATGAGCGAGATGGCCACGACGTGACTCGTACGGCCACGCGCGGCGTCAGGCGGCCGGACGCGGATGTCGGCGACCCGGCCGATCGTCATGCCGGACCCGACCTGGAGGCATTCGGCGGAGGACGGGTCCGATAGCAGGCCCGGCTTGCACGGGCCAGGCTCGGACTTCTCGACGGCGAGAAACCGCACCGGCCGACTCAGCACCGTGGGCCCGCCCGTACCAGGGTCTTCCTGGTCGCGCAGCACCCGAAATGTCACCAGCGCGGCCACGGCGACCACGGCGATCACGAACACCAGTCCCAGCAGCAGATGCGGCAGGAGCCGACTTCTGTTCGGCGGCGGACCGCCGGGCGCCGGTTGGTAGGGCCCATGGGGCAAAGGGTCGCTCATCACGGGGCCCAGTATGGACGTGGCGCTTCATCCGTGCCATGCCGTGTGACCGGGGGAGCGATCGGGACGGCCGTTATTGTTCGCCGCGTCAGGCGCCCGGCAAACGGCAGCGATTTCCCCGTGCCACCCCAGGACTGGTTGGGTGCGGACTCAGCCAGGGCTGTCGCGTCTGCACTGTGGCGTCAGGGCGACGTGCGTGCCTCACCAAGCTGGACGCGCGCAAGGCGGTCTACGGCTAGCGCAGGGGTCTGGTGACCTGAGGATTGGGGCGCTTCCCTGGCGACGGGTCGGCCTGACGCGTGCGACGGAAGCGATTTCCCCGTACCTCCCTCATGACTGGTTGGGTGCGGACTCAGCCAGGGTCGACGTGTCTGCACTGTGACGTCAGAGCGACGTGCGTTGCCTCACCATGCTGGACGCGCGTGCAAGGTGGTCTACGGCTAGCGCAGGGGTCTGGTGACCTCAGGGTTGGGGTGCTTCCCCGGTGACGCGTCGGCCTGGCGCGTGCGTCGGCTTGTCCGGCTGGGTGCCGGAAGCGGCTCCCGAGCGTTACCTGGTAAGGCCCTGGTCAGGCCGAGCCGGTCCACCATTCATCCGTTGTTAAGCGCAGGTCGGGACGCTTCCGGGTGACCAAGATCCTTTCAGTCACATGGAGCCCGACCACATGCGTCACGCCCCACGATTGTTGTTCCGCTCGGGCCTCGCCCGGAGACGGAAACGCGCCACCCTGGCCCTGGGGACCATCGCCGGACTGGTCATGTCCCTCGCGGCGACCCCGGTGGCCGGCGCGGCCACGTCGGCCGCCGGGGCGCCGGTACCGGTGCAGTTGCTGTCGATCACCGACCTGCACGGCTACTTCGGTGACTACACCACCACCGTGCCCGGAGCGCGGGCCGGGGAACCCGCCCAGCAGGTCGGCGGCGGCGCGTACCTGACCACCCATCTCAAGCGGCTCCGCGCCGGAAAGCGGAACTCGATCCTCTTCTCCGCCGGGGACGACTTCACCGGGTGGCCGAACGAGACCGGCTGGTTCTGGAACGAGCCGACCATCGAGTACCTGAACTCGATCGGGCTGGACTTCTCGACGGTCGGCAACCACGAGATGGACCGGGGCTATCCGTTCCTGCGCCACATGATCGACGGCACCTGCGAGGGGCGTCCCGACGACGACCTGTGCTTCACCGATTCGACCGGGCGCCGGTTCCGGGGCGCGAACTTCGACTACCACTCCGGCAACCTCGTCGACGAGCACTCGGGCAAGCCGAAACTGCCGCCGTACCGCGTGGAGTACGTCGACGACGGGCGCGGCGGCCGGATCCCGGTCGGCTTCGTGTTCGCGACCACCAAGCTCCTCTCCGAGGAGCAGATGTCGTACACCCCGAAGGGCTTCGATTTCCTCGACGAGGCCGACACGGTCAACAAGTACGCCGCGGTCCTGCGCCGGCAGGGCGTCCGGGCCATCGTGGCGGTCATACACGAGGGCTTCTCCCAGAAGTCCGGTGCCGGCTACGACGAGTGCGTCAACCCGTCCGGTCCCGTGGTGGACTTCAACGCCCGGATCAGCCCGGACGTCGACGCGATCGTCACCGGGCACTGGCACGCGCTGGTCAACTGCATGCTCCCCGACCCGTCCGGCACGCCCCGGCCGGTGGTCGAGGCGGCCAACCACGGCCGGTTGATCAACGAGATCAACCTCCAGCTCGACCCGAGGACGGGTGAGGTGCTGCGCGACCGGACCACGTCGGTCAACCACGCCAACACCAAGGACGTGACGCCCGACCCGGAGACGTCGCGGATCGCGGAGTACTGGAGGAAGCGCTCGGTGGAACGGGGCAACACCCCGGTGGCGAAGGTGACCGCCGATCTCACCCGGGCGCCTGGAGACGCCGCCGAGTCGACCATGTACAACGCGACCGCCGACGCGTTCCTCTGGGCGGCGAACAAGGACGGGCGGGCCGACCTGGCGGTCGCGATGCCGGGCATCCTCCGGAACGACATCCGGTACGCCGCCAACCCGGCCAACCCGGCCGACGCTCCCGGCCGGGTGCTCTTCTCCGAAGTCGCCCTGGGCACCGTCTACGACAGCGGCATCGGCGTCGGCCTGGTGCGGGGCGACATCACCGGCGCCCAGCTCGACGCGCTCCTGGAGAGCCAGTGGCAGCAGGCCGCCGACGGGTCGGTCCGGTACCGGCAGATGGCGGTCTCCGGCAACGTCCGCTACACGTACGACCCCGCCAAGCCGGTCGGCCACCGGATCGATCAGGGCGACATCCGGATCGGCAACCGGCCGGTCCGGCCGCAGGCCAGGTACCGGATCGCCACCCTGGCGAACAATTTCTTCCCCAAGAACGCCACGCCGGGCTTCACCGCCCTGTTCGAGGCGAAGAAGCAGGACCGCAGCCTCTACAACGGCGGCGACGCGCTCTGGCGCTACCTGGAGGCCAGGTCCCCGGTCAGCCCGCCGTCACTGGGCCGGGCCACGCCGGTCTCCGGAAGCTGAACGACCGAGATCCACGGCCGGCCCCGAGAACGGTGCGTTGTCGCGCCGACCGGGGCCGGTCCGCGTTCCGGCCGCCCACACGGCGGCACCGTCCCACGCGTCCGGGCAGCCGCCCTGCGGCCGCAGTGGGCCGAGCGGGAGCCGGCCGCGGGGTCAGCGGTGGGCCGTCCAGGTCCGGGTGATCTCCTCGGCGGCCTCGCGGACAAGGGTGCGGTAGCGGGCGATGGCCTCGGGGGTGAAGCGGTGAAGGGGGCCGCAGACGCTGATCGAGCCCTGCACCTCGCCGTCCGGACCGAACAGGGGCGCGGCGACCGAGGCGGCGTCGGCCTGGCGTTCTCCGAGGGAGACGGCGACGCCGTCGCGCGCGGTCTCGGCGAGCCTGGCGCGGAGGTCGGGCTTGTCGGTGATGGTCCGGTCGGTGAGGGCGGCCAGCGGGCGGGACAGGACGGCCTCGCGGCGGCCCTCGGGCAGGAACGCGAGGATCACCCGGCTCGACGAGCCCGCGTGTAGTTGCACCCGTCCGCGTCCGTGGTGCCCGCGGCGCTCGCCGTGGCGGAGGCCCGCCACGCGCCCGGCGCCCGGCCGCTGGACGCGGTGGGCGTCGGCGTGGAGATCACCGTCCGGCTGGGCATGGCCGGCTACGACCGCACCCTCGGAACTCGGTGTTCTTCGAGCGCGGCCAGCACGCCACCGCGATCTGCGGGGCCGTGGGGCGGCCGCGTCCGCCGCCATGCTGTCGGGCCTGGACGCGGCCGGGATCGCCGACGCGATGGGGATCGCGGCGAGCATGGGATCGGGGATCCTGGAGGCCAACCGCACCGGCGGAACCGTCAAGCGGATCCACTGCGGCTGGGCCGCGCACGCCGCCGTCACCGCCGCCGGCCTGGCCCGCACCGGCATCACCGGCCCGCCCACCGCCCTCGAAGGGCGCTTCGGTTTCCTGCAGGCGTTCTGCGGCGACCGGGTCGACCTGGACGCCCTCACCGCCGGTCTGGACGAGCACTGGGAACTGCCCGGCATCTTCTTCAAGCCGTACCCGTGCAACCACTTCACCCACGCGGGCATCTACGCCGTCCTGCGGATGCGCGCCCGCGGACTGGGCCCCGCCGACATCGACGGCATCGAACTGGGCGCGCTGGCGCCCGTCCTGCGCACCATCGGCGAGCCGCACGAGGAGAAGGCCCGCCCCAAGTCGGGCTACCACGCCGCGTTCTCCGGCCCCTACACCGTCGCGGCCGCGCTCCTCGGCGGTGGCGGCCTCGGCGTCTTCCACGAGGACTTCACCGACGAGGCCGCCGCGGACCCCGGCCGGCTGGCACTGGCCGCGAAGGTCCGCTGCGTCCCCCACGCCCGCTGCGACGAGATCTTCACGCACCAGTTCCCGGCGGTGCTGCGGGTGCGCACCCGCAGCGGCTCCGTCCTGGAGGAGCGCGTCGACGCCAACAGGGGCGGGCCCGGCAACCCGCTGTCCGTCGAGGAACTGGCCACCAAGTTCCGCCTGAACGCCAGCCGCCGCGCCCCCGCGGAACGAGCAGACGCGATCATCGAGCTCACCTACGGCCTCGCCGAGGTGAACGACCTGCGCTCCCTGACCTCCCTGCTGGCCTAACCTTGCTCCGCAGCCCTTGGCCAGCAAGTGGCGGGCCGCTCATCCAGGCCGGCCCGCTCCGCCTCCGACGAGTGGGTCGTGACGTCGATGTGCTTCAGGAGCCGGTGGTCACGGTCGGGCAGGTGGGTGACGTGCCCTTCGAAGGTCAGCAGGTGACGTTCGTCCTCTGGCGCGAGGGCCTCGAGGTCCTCGCACCAGGTCCGGCCACCGGGCAGCGCGTCGACCGCCTCGGCGCCGCCCCTGGCGTAGGCGTTGTGTCAGTCGACGACCCGCCAGGGGCCGATGCGTACGCCCCCCGGGCCGCCCTGAATGTCATAGATGGCCCCAATTCATCGGCGCGGTCGGTACGTCGGTTCACAACTGTGGACCGGCCGCCGGGCCCAAGACAATCCGCCGCTGAGCCGGCACCGCGGCGCGTACCCGCACCCGGCTGAGGAGTGTCTCGCATGGTGGTCCCGGTGGAGGTAGGCGCGGCCGTCTGGGGAGCCGGGAGCTCGTGACCGTGGTATCGACGATCTTGAGTACAGTGCGTTGACGAGGGTGTCGGGGTTGTTCGTCACAGAGCGATCTGGACACTCTCTTCGCGTTCCGTGGCCGCCCCCCACCGTGACCACTCGTCCAGCGTGAGCGCCATATCGGAGAGGACAACCAGCCAGTGAAGACGTTCACCCTGCCCGGGACGGACATCTCCGCCCCGAATGTCGTGCTCGGTCTCATGCGCATCGCGGACAAGAGCGACGAGGAGATCCGCGCGCTCGTGCGCACCGCCCGGGACGTCGGCATCGACTTCGTCGACCACGCCGACATCTACGGCCGGACGACGCACGAGTGCGAACGGCGCTTCGCCGAGGCGATGCGGTTCACACCCTCCGAACGCGACGCCGTCACCATCCAGACCAAGGCGGGCATCGTCCGCGAGGGCCCCTACTACGACCACTCCTACGAGCACCTCATCGCGACGGTCGAGGAGTCGCTGCGCGCCCTGGACACCGACCGCATCGACATCCTGCTGCTGCACCGGCCCGACGCGCTCGTCGAGCCCGAGGAGGTCGCCCGGGCCTTCGACGAGCTAGAGGCGGCCGGGAAGGTGCGGGCGTTCGGGGTCTCCAACCACACCCCGGGCCAGATCGAGCTGCTCCGCCGCTATGTACGCCAGCCCATCGTCGTCAACCAGCTCCAGCTGTCGATCACCCACGCCCCGATCATCGCCCAGGGCCTGACGGCCAACATCATGGGCGAACCGGAGTCGGTCACTCTGGACGGCGGCGGGATCATCGACTACTGCCGGCTCCACGACATCACCGTCCAGGCCTGGTCGCCGTTCCAGTCCGGGATCGTCGACGGCGTCTTCCTCGGCGCGCCCGAGCACGCCGAGCTCAACGCGGTCATCGACCGGCTCGCCGCCGAGTACGGGGTGCCGCCCATCGCGATCGCCACCGCGTGGATCACCCGGCATCCCGCCCGCATGCAGGTCGTCCTCGGCACCACCACCCCGGAGCGCGTGGCCGGGGCGGCCCAGGGCTCCGACATCCCCCTCACCCGCCCCGAGTGGTACGAACTCTTCCGGGCCGCCGGTCACCGCATTCCATGACCGCCTGCCGTCCGCCGGCCCCCGGGCGAGCGGTACCGGTGCCACACGGAGCCTTCGCGCCGAGGCTCCCACATGGTGCCGCCCACACTGACGACGTGGGCGAGCCGGCGGACAGCAGCGTAGGCCCGCGAGGAGGTTCGGCCGAGTCCGCGCCGCCTGCTCCAGGGGGTTACCGAGCAGGGCGAGGGCGCCGTCCAGGGCCGCCATGCGCAGCAGCGTGGACAGGTCGTGCGCCGCTCGGGCCGGGCCGCCCCCGCGTGCGGCCCGGGCACCTGGTCGCGGACACGGGCTACAGCACCCGCACCATCCGCGCCTGGCTGCGCGAGCGCGGGATCGGCGCCACCATCCCCGAACGCGCCGACCAGATTCGCAACTGGCTGCGCAAAGGACGCCGCGCAGGCCGCCCACCCGCGTTCGACGCGCATGTGTACCGGCGGCGCAACGTCGTCGAACGCTGCTTCAACCGGCTCAAGCAATGGCGCGGCATCGCCACCCGCTACTGCAAGACCGCCCGCTCCTACCAGGCCGCCGTCACTCTGGCCGCCCTGCTGATGTGGCTAGACACTTTGACGACACGGCCTAGGTGCTTGGGCTCAAGGGATGCTTGCCACACGGGCGGCCGGGTGGCCGCCCGTGTTCTGCAGGGCAGGGGCTATGCCTCAGGGGTGGTGGCTTCCTCGGTGCGGGGGAAGAAGGGAAGTTCGATGTGGACGCGGTCGGCAGCGGCGAGGATCTTCGAGGCGTCGTCTACCGGCGGGTGGATCGCCCGGTTGATCCGCTGCTTGATGTCCTTGCCGTCGGTGCCGACGGCCATGACTCTGCGGTCCCAGCCGCGGGTGAAGATCCCTCCGGCGTCGCCCAAGTCCAGGCAGGTGACGTAGGGGCCAGGGGTGAAGTCGCGCGGCGGGATGCCGAGCAGGTCCGCAGCCGCGTTGTACCCGGCGACCTTGCCCATCGGGGTGGCGTGCTGGCAGGCCTGCATGACCGTGTGCTCGGCGTCGAACGGCGCCGCGGCGGTGTCCCCGGCGACGAACACCTCGGGGAGGGCGCGCAGCCGCCGGTCTACGGGCACCCGGCCGAGGTGGTCGAGTTCGCGGGAGATCTGCCGGGTGAGCTCGCTGGCCCGCATCCCCACGGTCCAGACCACCGCGTCCGCCGGGACCTTGGTGCCGTCGGACAGGACGGCGTATCCGTCGCCGACCTCCTTCAGCGTCGTTCCAAGGCGCCGTTCGACCCCCAGTTCGTCCAAGGCCGCCTCGATGGCCGTACGCGGGCCCGGGCCGAGTTGCTCTCCGACCGCCTGCGCCCGATCCACCAGCAGCACCCGGCCGCGGGCGGCGAGTTCGGTCGCGGCCTCCAGGCCGGTGAACCCGGCACCGACCACCACGACGGAGTAGTTCTCCCGGCCGCGCAGATGGTCGGCGAGCCGACGGGCCGCCTCCAGAGTGTCGATGTCGAAGAGCCGTTCCTTGCCGGGCAGGTCCCGCGGCCGGATGAGCGCGCTACCCGCCGCCAGCACCAGGCGGTCATAGCCGATCTCCTCACCGCCTGCCACCACCACTCGCCGGTCGGTGTCGATCGTGTTCACCGAGGCCCGCAGGTGCTCGACGCCGATCGGGTCGAGGATCCTGCCCAGTGCGACCTTGGCCAGGTCCGGCTCCGGCTCGTACAGGCGCGGCCGCAGTACCAGATGCTCGTTCGGCGTGATGAGCGTGATGCGCAGGTCCGCATCCGTGCCTGTGTCCGCGTGCGCGGTGCGGGTGCGTGCCAGCGCCGCTCCCGCCGCGCTCCACGCGCCCGCGAAACCGCCTCCGATGATCACAACGCGTGCCATCGTGTCGTCCTCTCTCAGTCTCGCCCCCTCCGGGAATCGGTGGAGGCGACAGGGAGACAAGACGGCGGGTTCAGATGTGACCGATGCGGGCGAGCTTCTCGGGATTGACCAGTCTCCGCAGCTCGCTGATCCGCCCGTCGGTGATCTCCACGGTGTCGAGCCAGATCAGCTTGCCGCCGCAGTAGGTCGCCAGGGCCGGTTGGCCGTTCACCTCGATGATTGCGAACGCGTCCGGGCGTCTGATCTCGATCTGCCTGATCGCCAGCAGGGCGATCGGTTCGGCGCCCCGGACCGGTCGGCGCGCGGCGGTCGCCCTGCCGCCGCCGTCGGCGACATAGACCCCCTCGGGGTTCAGCAGTTCGACGAGCCGGGCCATGTCACCGGCGTCGGCGGCCGCCTTGAACGCCTTGAGCACGCGTTCGGTCTCGGCCCGGCTCGCCTGCGGACGCTCCCGCACCGCGGCGACCCGCGCCCGTGCGCGGGAGGCGAGCTTGCGGCAGGCAGCGGGCGTGACGGACAGCACCTCGGCGATGTGCGCGAACGGGAAGTCGAAGACGTCATGCAACACCAGCGCCACACGTTCGGCGGGGGTGAGCCGCTCCATGACCACCAGCATCGCGGTGCTCACGGACTCGTCCAGGAGCACCGGGGCGGCGGCGTCAGGGCCGGTCAACAGCGGTTCGGGCAGCCAGGGCCCGACATAGGACTCGCGCCGCACCCGCGCCGACTGCAGGACGTTGTACGACGTGCGGGCGGCCACGGTCACCAGCCAGGCCCGCAGATCCCGCACCTGCGCCAGGTCCGCGGCCATGGCGCGCAACCAGACCTCCTGCGTCACGTCCTCTGCCTCGGCCACGCTGCCAAGGATCCGGTAGGCCGCCCCGAAGACCGCCGGGCGATGCACTTCCCAGTCGGCCTCCGCCAACGTGCCCGGCAACTCCACCCTCGGCCACCTGCCTCCCCACAGTTCAGCGGTCGACCCCCGATCCTAGATAAAAGCGATCACCGTCCCCGACCGACCCCGGCAGCACAAGGGCAGGCGGCAATGCCGTGTAGTTGGCGGTGGTGTCAAGGTGATGGGACACCAGGATGTCCAAGGCCGTGGTGGCATGGTCCGGTCGATGTGAGGACCGCGAGCCTGGTACTTGGAGATGGCGCGTTTGACGATGCGGGGACTGACGCGCAGCCGTCGTGATGAAGTCGCGGGCTTGCTGGCGCCGCCGGCCACCGAGGTAACGCCTGCTCGAACCCCTCGACGCGGCCCACCACCTCCAGTAGCGGCCCGAGCAGGTCCAAGCGCGGCAGCATGCCCGCCACCCGCTTGCGCAGGTCGGTGAGCGACGTCGGGTCCGGCAGCGCCACCAGCCTGGCCACGTGCAGGGGGCCTCGTCATCGCGCTCAGGCCCGACTTGCCGCCGACCGGGCCGGCCTCGTCCCGCAGCGCCATGTGCAGCACCATCGCGTGCTCGGGCAGCAGCGTGCCCGGGTCGTCGGGCAGCCACAGGACGGTCGGCGCCGAGCCCTTGGCCGCCCGCCAGGCATCCCCGGCCAACAACTGGGCACGAGGGTCCAGACTGTCAGGGTGGACCAGACCCCCGACTGGTGCCGTCGACGCCGTAGGTCGTAACGGGGTGCTGAGCTCAAGGGGCTCGGCAACAAGAGCGGCGCGACCCGTCTCGGCGGCATCGTTGCAGTTGTACCAGGCCCGGGCGCAACCGTCCCTAACAGGGCTCCGCTTCTACGTCCCGGCCTACACCACACACCGTGACCACACAGGCCCGAAGCCCTTAACTACACGGCCTTGGCCTTGAGTGGCTCCGTTGCATCCGGCCACGGAGCTCCCGTAAAACCCGTTGGCGGACCACGGCGACCACTGCTACTTTTCCGGAGGCCGTGCAAGAGAACGAGGAGGTGGTACCCGTGAACGCAGTATCGACATGGGTGCTCCCCTCCGGGGTCACGGTCGGGCGATAGGTCGTCCGGGAGCGCCGTTCAAGAGCACTCCCGAAAGGCACGACCATGCGCTTCACCTCCGAGCAGCGCCTCGACGACGGCGTCCTCGAACGCGAATTCACCCTCGGCGAGATCCCCGGCATCCTGTGGACGCCCGGATCCGCATCCACACCGGCCCCGCTGATCCTGCTCGGCCACCCCGGCGGACTGCACAAGATGTACCCCCGGCTGGTGGCCCGGGCCCGGCACTCCGCGGCGGACGGCTTCGCCACGGCCACCATCGAGCTCCCGGGGAGCGGTGACCGGCCTCGCTCGGCAGCCGCCGAGCAGGCCCGCGCCGACCTGCGCCGTGCGCTGGAGGCCGGAGAGCCGGTCGACGAGGAGATCGTGGACCGGCTCGTGCTCCCGCTGGTGGAAAAGGCGGTCCCGGAATGGCAGGCCGCCCTGGACGCCCTCCTTTCGCTGCCCGAGATCGGCGGCCCAGTGGGGTACTCGGGGGGAGTGATCGCCATCGGGATCCGGCTTGCGGTGGTCGAGCCGCGCATATCGGCCGCCGTTCTGTTCGCCGGGAGTTTCGTGCCTCGCACCATGTTCGAGGAGGCCCGCCAGGTCACCATTCCGCTGCACGTCCTGCTGCAGTGGGACGACGAAGGGAACGACCGGCAGGCCGCCCTGGAACTGTTCGACGCCTTCGGCTCCAAGGAGAAGACGCTGCACGCCAATATGGGCGGGCACACCGGCGTCCCGCAGTTCGCCGGGGACGCCGCGGCCCAATTCTTCACCCGGCATCTGAGCTAGCCGCCGACCAGCCCTGCCGTCAGTCCGACAGCAGACGGTAGGCGGTGCCGGCCAGGACGCCGCTCATCGAGGACAAGTCCCGGCCCTCCTCGATGGCGGTGGCCGGCAGATGCACAACCGCCCCGATCGCGGCGGTACCGGCCATCGGCGATACCGGCCGGTCGGGGCGGCGCTCGGCCACCAGCGCGTCCATCAGCCGGGCCCACGCCGTGAGGCACTCGGCCCGTACCTTGCGGATCGCCGGGCAAGCGACCGACTCGACCCCCAGCGCCCGGGCCGGGGTTGGCGGTCAGCAGCCGGCCGTTGGCGTAGGGGATGTCCTAGCCGAACTTCCAGACCAGCTCTTGCTGGATGCGGGCGAGTTCGGGGTCGGTGTCTACGGGCCGGGCGGGCTTGCGTCGCCACCATTGGTGCGCTTCTTGGGTGGCGTCGTGGAAGGGCCGCAGGTCGGCGCTCGTCTCGGCGCGGGTGAAGGCGTAGCGCCTGGACGCGCACGGGCAGTCGTCCCCGCCAAGGAGTTGATGTGCTCGTAGGCGATCGGCGAGAGCCGGGCGCACATGTCGTCGGTGGCGGGGAACCCGTCGGCGCGGGTTCGGCGTCCTGGCCGGCAGCGCCCGCTCGTCATGCCGTTCAACGCCTTGCCCGCACCGTCCCGGGCCTGTCCGTCACGCGGCTCGCCGCCCGATGCGCCGAGCCGTCCGGTAGAGACGCTCGCCGACGACCAGCACACCGCTTCGAGGCACCCGGCTCGGCGTCGATGACCGCCCGCGCCCAACTCGCCGACCGCTTCGGCGCCGGCAGCCCCAACGTCGCGCTGCTGGTCACCGCCCGCCAGGGCACCGTCGACGACCCCCGCGTCGCCGCCGCCGGCCGCGAGCTGACCCGCGAACTGGCCGCCTGGCCCGGCGTCGGCGACACCTGGTCCTACTGGAGCCGCGGCAACCCCGCCACCCTGCGCGCCACCGACGCCCGCCAAGCCCTCGTCCTGGCCTGGGTGCCCGGCGAGGCCGACCACGTCCGCCGCGACATCCTGCCCCGCCTGGCCCCCCGCTTCACCCGCGCCGACGACCTGATCACCGTCCAGGCCGGCGGCGGGTGTGGACGGTGGCTAGATGGTTCAGCTCACAGCGGCACCGGTCGGTGAGCGTCGATGAGGCGGTCCATGAGTGCGTTGAGGCGGGTGTCGATGACGCGGCGGCGGGGGTCTGCGTCGTGCCAGGCGATGATCTCCCGTGCTCCCTGGGCGAACGGTACCGACGCGGCGAATCCGGGGACGATCCCGCGGATCTTGCTGTTGTCGAACGTCATCGAATGCGCCTTGTCGCCGAGCAGTTCCTCGCCCCATCGCGGGTCGGCGGCGGCGATGGCGTCGGAGGGAACGTGGACCAGCCGTGGCTCCTCCACACCGGCGGCCTCGGCGACGGACAGGTAGATCTGGTCCCAGCTCAGTACCTCGTCGCTGGTGATGTGGAACGCCTGGCCGATGGCCGCCGGGTGGGCGAGAAGCCCGGTGAAGCCGCGGGCGAAGTCGGTGTGGTGGGTGAGGGTCCACAGCGAGGTTCCGTCGCCGTGTACCAGCACCTCCTTCCCCCGGCGCATGCGGTCCACCACCGTCCAGCCCCCGTCGAAGGGCACGGCGGTCCGGTCATAGGTGTGCGACGGTCGCACGATGGTGACGGGGAACCGCTCCTGGTGATGCGCGCGGCCGAGCAGTTCCTCACAGGCGATCTTGTTGCGGGCGTAGGCGGAGTTGGGGTTGTGCAGTTGGGCCGACTCCACCACGGGCAGGCGGCTGGGCGGCCGCTGGTAGGTGGCCGCCGAGCTGATGAAGACGTACTGGCGTGTCCGTCCGGTGAACACATCGATGTCACTGGCAACGTGCTCGGGGGTGAAATTCAGGAAGTTGACCACCACGTCGAACTCGCGGCCCTTCAGCGCCGCACGCACCTGCTCGGTGTCGCGCACGTCGGCGGTGATGACCGTGGCCTGGTCGGGGACGGGCCGCACCGACGACACGTTCCGATTGAGCAGGTACAAGTCGGCGCCGAGCTCGACGGCCCGCCGGGAGCACGCCGAACTGATCACACCGGTGCCGCCAATGAAAAGGATCTTGAGGTCCTTGAGATCGCTTGCCGTCATGAGGGGCTCCTCCGAAAACGTTGGCGGGTTCGGGGGGACGAGTGCGGTCGGATACACGCGCCGGGCGTCCGGCGTCGGCCCTCGCCGCGTCGATGTGCCGCGGTGGACGATGCCGCGTGGCCATTGATGATTCGCTCCTGCCGGCCGTGCGGCGGCCTGACGATGGAGCGGGTCATTCACCGGGGAAGGCGACGCCCAGGCCGCTGCGGATCTCGTCGAGGGCGCGCATGATCCGCAACGTCTCGGCGAGCGGCATCAGTTCCGACTCCAGGCGCCCGGCGGCGACGCACCGCGCCGCCTCGGCCGCCTCGTAACACAGCCCGCCGTCACGCTGGGCCGGAACGAAGGTGTCCAGCAACTCGCGCTCACGGCTGACCAGCCGAACCGTCGCCGGCGCGTAGAACTCACCCTCGATCTCCAGGCGCGCCAGCGTTCCCGACACCGACGCCGTCGTCGGAGTACGGGCGAACAGCGTGGTGGTCAACACACCGTGGGCCCCGGCCTCATTGGTCACCACGATCGACGCCTGCCCGTCGACCCCGGTGAACGCCTTGGTCCCGACGGCGGTGATCGACGTGAACGGGCCCAGCACCATCGACGCGAACGACACCGGGTAGACCCCTAGGTCCAGAAGAGCCCCGCCCGCCAGCTCCGGGGCGTACAGGCGGTGCGCCGCGTCCGGAACCATGAACTGGCCGTGATCGGCGACGACCGTCTGCACCTCCCCGAGCATCCCGGACGCGAGCACCTGCCGGACCACGTCGATATGTGGCAGAAACCGCGTCCACATCGCCTCCATAAGGAACACACCCCGCTGGCGGGCGGCCTCGATCAGCAGCTCCGCCTCGCGGGCGTTACGAGTGAACGCCTTCTCCACCAACACATGCCGACCGGCCTGGATCGCCTGCATGGCATGAGCGAAGTGCGCCGAATGCGGCGACGCCACGTACACGATGTCCACACGGCTGTCGTCCAGAAGCTCGGCGTAGCTGCCATACGACGCCGCTATCCCGAACCGGTCGGCGAACACCCGGGCCCGCCGTGCGTCACGCGACCCCACCGCCACCACACGCTGCTGAGTGTGCGTGTGCAGCGCCTGAGTGAAGGACGCCGCGATCCCTCCAGGAGCGATCACCCCCCACCTCAGCCCCGGCGCGTCACGCGGAGACGGCGTTCGCGGCGCGGGCAGCACACCCGCGGGTGAAGCGTCACGCTCGTGCCCGTCGGCCGGAAGGGTCTGCGACATGAAACTCCCTCAGCAAGTCCGATGTGCTGTTGTGCGGCGGGCGCCGCCCGGAACTCCGTCGTCGGGGCGGCCACAGGGCGCTGGCATCCAATCAGGCGACAGGTCAGCGACACAACCGGCATTTCGCGCCCGCGCCCGCACTGTCCCTGCCGCCCCCAGGCGAGAAGCCGACGCGGACATCGGAGCCGAGGGCGTGACATCGGGCGGCGCGGCCAGGTCCGTGTCCGCTTCCATGTGCAGCCTGCCGCCGGTCCGCCCGGCCGGGCCGTGCGGAGGTGGGTGTGACGGAGGGCGGGGTGCTTGGAAGCCGACGTGGAGATCGGAGTCGAGGGCGTGATGTCGGGCGGTGCGGCCTGGTTCGTGTCCGTTTCCATGTGCAGTCTGCCGCCGGTCCGCCCCGCCGGGCCGCGCGGGCCTGGGTGTGACGGAGGGTGGGGCGCTTGGCGAAGCCGAGGCGGAGATCGGAGCTGAGGGCGTGACATTGAGCGGTGCGGCCTGGTCTGTGTCCGCTTCCATGTGCAGCCTGCCGCCGGTCCGCCCGGCCGGGCCGCGTGGACCTGGGTGTGACGGAGGGTGGGGCGCTTGGCGAAGCCGAGGCGGACATTGGAGCCGAGGGCGTGATATCGAGCGGTGCGGCCTGGTCTGTGTCCGCTTCCCTGCGCAGCCTGCCGCCGGTCCGCGCGGGCCTGGGTGCGACGGAAGGTGGCGCGCTTGGCGAAGCCGACGCGGAGATCGGAGCCGAGGGCGTGATATCGAGCGGTGCGGCCTGGTTCGTGTCCGTTTCCGTGTGCAGCCTGTCGCGGGGCCGCCTGGCCGGGCCGTGCGGACGTGGGTGTGACGGTCGGCCGGGGCTCGGCGAAGCCGACGCGGGGATCGGAGTCGAGGGTGTGACATAGGGCGGCGTGGCCTGGTCTGTGTTCGTTTCCATGTGGGGCCTGCCGCCGGTCCGCCCCGCCGGGCCGCGCGGACCTGGGGGCGACGGCCGGCGGGGCGCTCGGCGAAGCCGATCTCAAGCACCGCTGCGGCCGTACGTCCGGCAGACGAAGTTCGGCATCGCCGTGCGGGAGGCGGCGATCTCGTCGGCGGCCTCGCTGATCGCGTACAGCACGTGACCACGGCGTCGGCGTCCGGGGGAAGGCCGCACACCCGTGGGAGTCGCCGCACGACCACCTGGTGCTCTACCTGCACAACGGGCCCCAGTACCTGGAGGGACTGTTGGGCGCGCACAAGACCCGCGTCGCGCCGTTCAACGTCAACTACCCGGTACGGCGACGACGAGCCCGGATCGTCCTTGACCTTCGTGCCGGTGATCTGCGCGCGGTCGCGCTGGTAGGCGAGGTGGTGGGGGAGGGTGCCCTTCGCCATGCCGATGACCGCGGAGGTGATGCCGGGCGGGAAGGCGCAGGAGAAGGGCACCAGAGTCGGCGGGGGCGGAAGTGCTCGGCGAACGTCGCCAGTTCGTCCGGAAGCCGCGCCATCAGTGACAGCGGACCCCGAGCCGTGCAACGGCAGCAGTGGCGGGCTGTCACCGGCTGCATAAAGGACTGGTGCGCGTGAGGCGCGATCCTCGCGGAAGCTCCCTTCCAAATAGTCGTCAATCAATGATTGACTGCTGTGTGTCGCGCAGTTCGCGTACAGCCAGGCCGTCCCGAGGAGACCCGCCCATGGACCCCATCGACAAGGAAGACGCCATCCCCGACGTGTTCGAACCGGCCCGGCTCGGTCCGCTCACCCTGCGCAACCGCACCATCAAGGCCGCGACGTTCGAGGGCATGACCAAGGGCGCGCTGGTCACCGACGACCTGATCGAGTTCCATCGGCGGCACGCCGCGGGCGGGGTCGGCATGACGACCGTGGCCTACTGCGCGGTGGCCCCGGAGGGACGGACCGAGCGCGACCAGATCTGGATGCGGCGCGAGGCGCTGCCCGGCCTGCGCCGCCTCGCCGACGCGGTGCACGCCGAAGGGGCGGCCGTCTCGGCGCAGATCGGGCATGCCGGGCCGGTCGCCAACGCGGCGTCCAACGGCCTGCCCGCCCTGGCGCCTTCCGGGTCGATCAGCCCGCTGAGCCTGCGCCGGACCCGCGCGGCCACCGCCGCCGACATCGAGCGGATCACCAAGGCGCACGCCGACGCCGCGCTGCTGGCCGTCGAGGCGGGCTTCGACGCGGTCGAGATCCACATGGGGCACAACTACTTCACCAGCGCGTTCCTCAGCCCGAAGATCAACAAGCGCCGGGACGGGTACGGCGGGTCGCTGGCCAACCGCGCCAAGGTCGCCCGCGGTGTCGCACGCGCCGTCCGCGAGGCGGTCGGGGACCGCATCGCCATCCTGGCCAAGCTCAACATGGACGACGGCGTGCCCGGCGGCCTCTGGCTGGACGAAAGCCTCCAGGTCGCCCAGTGGCTGGAACAGGACGGCGGCCTGGACGCCCTGGAGCTGACCGCGGGCAGTTCCCTGCTGAACCCGATGTACCTGTTCCGGGGAGAGGCGCCGGTGCGTGAGTTCGCCGCGACCTTCCCGCAGCCGCAGCGGCTGGGCATCCAGCTGGTCGGTGGGAAGTTCATCCGCAGTTACCCCTACCGGGAGGCGTTCCTGCTGGACAGCGCCCGCCAGTTCCGGGCCGCCCTGACGATGCCGCTCGTGCTGCTGGGCGGGATCACCGAACGCGCGACGATGGACCGGGCGATGGCCGAGGGGTTCCAGTTCGTCGCCTTGGCCCGCGCCCTGCTGCGCGAACCCGACCTGATCGACCGTATTCAGAAAGAGCCCGCCACCCGGTCACTGTGCATCCACTGCAACAAGTGCATGCCGACGATCTTCACCCGCACCCACTGCGTCCTCGCCTGACAGCAGTCACCGACAGTTACCCACTCGCTGCGACAGGCGGCAAGGGCCGCGCTCACGACGCGCAAGGAGGAAGGACGGCATGAACGGACGGTTGGCAGGGCGTGTGGCGCTCATCAGCGGAGCGGCATCGGGCATGGGCGCCTCACATGCCCGCGCGTTCGTCGAGCACGGCGCGCAGGTCGTGCTGGGGGACATCGCCGACGAGGCGGGCCGCAGGCTCGCGGAGGAACTGGGCGACGCGGCGGCCTACGTCCATCTGGACGTCACCCGGTCGCGGGACTGGGAGGCGGCCGTCGCCGAGACGATGGAGCGGTTCGGCCGCCTCAACGTGCTGGTGAACAACGCCGGCATCCTGGACGGCGGCCCGCTGGGCACCTACACCGAACAGCAGTGGCGGCGGATCCTGGACATCAACCTCACCGGTGCCTTCCTGGGCCTGTCGGCCGCCCGCGACGCGCTGGTGACGGCCCGTCCCTCCTCGGTCATCAACATCTCCTCGGCCGCCGGCATGCGGGGCGTGGCGGGCATGCACGGCTACACCGCCTCCAAGTACGGGCTGCGCGGCCTCACCAAGTCCGCCGCCCTGGAACTGGCCGCCGACGGTGTGCGCGTGAACTCGGTCCACCCCGGCGCGGTGCTGACCCCGATGATCGCCGGTATGGCGGCCGAGAGCGGAGCGAGCGAGGTGGACCGCACCCAGAGCACACTGACTCGCCTGGCCCTGCCCGAGGAGGTCACGTCTTTGGTCGTGTATCTGGCCGGCGAGGAGTCCAGCTTCTCCACCGGCGCCGAATTCGTCGTCGACGGAGGCATCACCGCGGGCCTCGGCAACACCTGACGACTCGCCCGCGAAGGCCCCAGCCGGGGTGACGGCCGACTACAACCGGCCCAGCGGTGAGGACTGCCACCCACCGACGCGTCCACTGCCGCACGGCTGTCCCGCAAGGCGGCCGACACCTGCGAGGACTCGGCATGTCTGAGCCCGGCCCATACCTCGACGGTCCTGTGAGGACTGAGGGCGTCTCGACCTGCGGATTCTGTTCGGCCCCTGATCAGGTGCCGCGCCCTGTGGAGGTGGCTAGGCTTGCGAGCATGCCGGATACACAGTACGAAGACCTGCTCCGCCATGTGCTCGACACCGGCGTCCGCAAGAAGGACCGGACCGGCACGGGCACACGGTCGATCTTCGGTCATCAGCTGCGCTACCGGCTGTCCGACGGCTTCCCGCTGATCACGACGAAGAAGGTGCACTTCCGCTCGATCGCCTATGAGCTGCTGTGGTTCCTGCGCGGGGACGCGAACGTCGCATGGCTGCGGGAGAACGGCGTCACGATCTGGGACGAGTGGGCGGCGCCGGACGGTGATCTCGGCCCGATCTACGGCGTGCAGTGGCGGTCGTGGCCGACCCCGGACGGCGGACACGTCGACCAGATCAGCGAGGTGCTGCGCACGCTGCGCGAGGACCCCGACTCTCGGCGGATCATCGTGTCCGCGTGGAACGTCGCCGACATCCCGCGGATGGCGCTGCCGCCGTGCCACGCGTTCTTCCAGTTCTACGTCGCCGACGGCAGGCTCTCCTGCCAGCTCTACCAGCGCAGCGCGGACCTGTTCCTCGGCGTGCCGTTCAACATCGCGAGCTACGCGCTGCTGACGCACATGATCGCCCAGCAGGTGGGCCTCGACGTCGGGGACTTCGTCTGGACCGGCGGCGACTGTCACATCTACGACAACCACGAGGACCAGGTCCGTACGCAGCTCGCACGTGAGGCGCGGCCGTTCCCCACGCTGAGCCTGAAACCGGCGGACAGCCTGTTCGACTACACCTACGAGCATTTCGCGCTTCACGGCTACGACCCGCACCCCGCCATCAAGGCACCGGTGGCGGTGTGATCGGGCTCGTCTGGGCGCAGTCGGCCAACGGCGTCATCGGCCGCGACGGCACGCTGCCATGGCACCTGCCGGAGGACCTGAAGCACTTCCGCGCCCTGACCGCGGGCGCGACGGTGCTCATGGGCCGCCGCACATGGCAGTCGCTGCCGCCGCGGTACCGGCCGCTGCCGGGCAGGCGCAATCTTGTGCTGTCCCGCACACCGCAGGAGGGCGTGGAGACGTTCCCCGGCCTGCAGCAGGCGCTCGCCGCGGCGTCCGGGGACGTGTGGGTGATCGGCGGCGCAGCCGTGTATCGGGCGGCGCTGCCGTTGGCGGACCGGATCGTGGTGACCGAGATCCGGGAGTTCTTCGAAGGCGACACCTACGCGCCGGCCGTGGGGCGCTCGCCGGACTCCGTGGGGCCATGGCAGGAGTCGTCGACCGGACTGCACTACCGGTTCCTGACCTGGGGCTGAGCTCAGCGACAGGCGGCGTGAGAGTGACCGGCTCGGCGTCGGGCAGGCCGCGAGATCAGCTCCCGCCTCGATCCGCCGACGCCGCGCGCTCGTCGCGGGCATGGCGTACACCGCCTGCTCTCATGGTGATCGAGGCGGAGGTCCCGCGGCAGGGCCGAGTGTCCTGGTGAGCCTGGTCAGTGCTGTGGTGATCTGCTCGGGGGTCAGGCCCAGGGTTTCGCGCTGGTAGCCGTACACCTCCGGGGCCAGGGGCGCCAGCAGGACGTCGATGAGAGCGTCCGGATCGGGTGTGGCGGCGGCGGCGAGCAGCGCGCGGACGTGGGCGCGCCAGAACCCGTAGGCGCCGGTCTCGAAGCGGGAGCGGCCCACTTCCGCGCCGAGCACCAGGTGCCGGTGGTCCTCCAGCAGGCGCACCATGGCGGCGTAGAAGGCGGCCAGCCGCTCGGCGGGCGGCGCGCCGGGGCCCAGCGGCGGCTCGCCGCGCAGCATGCGCTCCTGAAGGTCCCGCTCGTGCTCGTCGAGCAGCGCGACGGCGATCGAGGCCCGGTCCGGGTAGCGGCGGTAGAGCGTGCCCCGGCCCACGCCGGCCTTCTTGGCGATGTCGTCCATCGTCACGTCCTGCGGCGGCTTCTCGGCGAAGAGAAGGGCGGCCGCCTCCAGGATCCTGGCGCGGTTGCGCGCGGCGTCGGCTCTCTCCATGCCTGGGATTGTATCCGGACGCTGTGTCCACTTAATCTATGTGGACACAGTGTCCGTTTAGTGGAGGCAGAGACCATGTTGCTGCATCTGGACGCCAGCGCGCGCCGGACGTCGTTCTCGCGGCGGTTGTCGAGCGTGTACGCCGAGGCCTGGCGAGCGGCCCACCCACAGGCCGGGTACGTCTACCGTGACCTGGCCGCCCAGCCCGTCCCGCACATCGGCGAGGCGTGGACCGAGCTGTGCGACCACATCCTGGAACACCAGATCACCGACATCTCCCGCTACCCGGAGGCGGTCCGCACCCCCGCCCAGCGCGAGGCGTGGAGCATCGTCGAGCCGCTGCTCGCCGAGGTGGTGGCCGCCGACGTCGTCCTGATCGGCACGCCGATGTACAACTACTCGATCCCCTCGTCGCTCAAGGCGTGGATCGACCAGATTACGTTCCCGAAGATGTCGCTGGAGGGCCGCGCGTTCGTGGTGGCCAGCGCGCGCGGCGGCGCGTACGGCCCGGGTACGCCGCGCGAACCGTACGACCACCAGGAGCGCTACCTGCGCGACTTCTTCAAGGGCCACTTCCGCGTCGAGGACGTGACGTTCATCCACGCCGAGCTGGTCAATGCCCGCATCGACCCGGCGCTGGCGCACCTGCGCGACCGGCACGAGGAGTCCCTGGCGGCCGCGCTGAAGGAGGCCGCCGGATGAACTGGCTGATCCTTGTACTGGCCGGGCTGGTGGAAGTGGCGTGGTCGCAGAGCATCAAGCCGACGCACAACTTCACCCGGCCGGTTCCCACACTGGTTTGCCTGACACTGATGGCCGTCGCCGTCTGGCTGCTCTCCCAGGCCATGAACACACTGCCCGTTGGCACCGCCTACGCGGTCTTCACCGGCATCGGCGCGGTCGGCGCGATCGCTTTGGGCGCCGTTCTCCACGGCGACGCCCTTTCGGCGGGCCGGATGACGGCGCTCACCCTGATCGTCGGCGGGACAGTGCTGGCCCGCGTCACCGCCTGAACGAGAAGGCGACATGTGGGGAGGGAGCACAGTCCCCATATGTCGCCTTCTCCGGGCTGCTCGTCCCTTTCTGACCTGCTCGACCGCCCCTGAGCACACCACCACCCGCCGGCCGATCATGGTCCACGCTTTCCGACGGTCGGCCGGGGGCGGCGGAAGATCACAGTGAGGGCGAGGCCCTGCCCTGGAGCCATCCGGCCGGAGGAAAATGCAGCGCTCGGGACGTTCGACCGCGTCGTTTCTCTGGTCGGCCCAGTTGTTCAGTGCCGTACTCTCCTGCGACACGCTCGGCGGTCGGCCAGGGTGAGGGCCTGCCCTGGAGCGATCCGGCCGGAGGAGTTGGAGCGCTGGGACATTGGACCGCGTCGTTTCTCTGGTCGGCCCAGTTGTTCAGCGCCATCCTCTCCGGCGACACGCTCGGCGGTCGGCGAGGGGGAGGGCCTGCTCTGGAGTGATCCGGCCGGAGGAAATGGAGCGCTCGGGACGTTCGACCGCGGCGATTCCCAGCCGGGGGGACCCGGCGTCGCGGACCTGGATGCCCAAGTCGTGCGCTAGGTCGATGAGCCAGCCGCGCTCGTCCGTCCCCGCGTCGGGCAGGAGCGGCAGCGCCTGGTGCACGGCGTCATGGAAGCGCCCGCAAGGCCACGGGCGGCGATCTCGAAGGAGCGGCGGGTTTCTGGGGTCGCTGGTCGCGTGGGGGAGTGGTCGGCCCAGTCGTTTAGCGCCATCCCCGCCGCACGAGAGGCACACCGGCGCGCCAGACCGTCCGGCGACCCTGAGGAAACCGATGGCCGCCGCGCCGACGAGGACGTCGCTGGCACGGTGCAGAGCGTTAGTATCCGCACCAACTCGGCGACGTCGCACCACGGTCAGCACACCGGGGCTCCGCAGTCCGCGCAGCCACGCCAACAAAGCGTCGTACTGGCCGGCCAAGGCCCACTCGGCGCAGTCCACCCAGGTCCATGAGAGGAACGCGAGCGCGCGCAGGGGCTCGCAGCCAGCCGCCATCCGTTCCGCCACCGGCGTTTGAGCGCCCTCAAATACGGCGTCGTCGACCCGACGGATCCTCTCACTGAGACCGGTCAGCTCCGCCGCCAGCGCGGTGACCACCCCCCGAACACCCCGGCTTCCGCCAGCGCCTCAGCCCTCTTCGGCAGCGGTGTCCCGACAATGCCGTACCCGCCGATCACAGGTCGTCCCACCGGGGCAGGCCCCGTCCGGCGAACTCCGGCAGTTCGGTGGCGGGGCCCTTCCCGGCCGCGACCGCCAGCGCGCCGAGTGCCGTGGTCGTGCCGACCGAGCCTCACGCACCGACCAGCCACAGCCCATACGTCCAGACCTGGCTCTGCGGCGTGGTCTATCCGGCGTCCCCGCCGGACACGGCACCCAGCGGACGACCTGCCGCGAGGTGCCGGTGGTAGGGCCTGGCATGCCCGATGACCTGGTCGGTTCTGTTTCCAGGCGATTTCCACCATGCGCCGAGTCGGGTACGCCACGGCTCATGTCGGTACACACTGCCCAGGACGCCACGGATGCACTCGAACGGCTCCCGACCCCGGTCCGGCCGAAGGTCGCCCCGGTGACGCGGTCCTTGCCGACGCTCGCCGATGACGGGAGCCTGTCCAGCCTCGCGGGGCGGATGGACGTCTGCGACAAGGACGGCGCCCCGCTGGTCAAGTGGCACACTCCCCGAGGAAGCGTTCGAGGCCTTCGCCGAGCTGACCCGAGACCGGCCCTGCGACCATTCCGCGATGTCGTACGCCAAGCTGCCCGGCATTGACGGCATCCAGTGACCCTGCAACAAGCAGCACCCGGACGGCCGGGAACGCCTGTACGGCGACGGCGTATTCGGCACCGCCGCGGACTACTGCGAAAGCTACGGTCACGACCTGGAGACGGCGCGCTGAACGGGCCGGACGAGTACGGGCGCACGACCCGCGGGGCCGGGCGATTCTCGGCGTGACTTCTGGCAGGGGAGCCGACCTGCTAGGTCATAGCCACGTTCGGCCAGTAGCCGCTGCTGGGGCTGGCGGCGGGGGCGTCCGTGGCTATGTCCGTGACCAGTACCCGAGGGCTGGCACGGGCCAAGGGCATCAAACCGGTCATTGCCCGTCGTGGCGCCCCGCACGGGTCGGGCCTCGGCGGTTACCGTTACGCCGTGTCGATGCCTGCCAAGCCCTGCGGCCGGGTCGGGGCAGGAGACACTACCCGCTGGAACAACTCCGACAACTCATCCGGCGCCAAGTGTTCAACCCACCCCACGGCCGCAGGCTATCGACTACCGCCAAATTAGATCACCTCTGATATGTGTCTCCTGGGAGAAACGATCGATGCGGATCCAAGTCAAGAATCGCCTGGTCATGACAAAAGGTATAGTATCCGCTCGTCTGGAGTCGAGTTCTTCGGATCGGTATGCATGGGTCTGGGTGTCTCCTCTGCGGAACGGAACATTCAGAGTGTCGACAGTGGAAATCCCCAAACGGCTCATCGATGAGGGTGACTGTTTCGGTGAGGAGGACGTCGAGAGGGTCCATGTGAGGACTGTTGTCGATATCCCCGAAATTGATGAAGTCGTAAGGGGCTTGGGTGTTGATCCAGATGCCCTTGACGCTCCGTGGCATAGTGATTTCCCACTGTAGTCCTGTCGAGGTGGCTGTGCCTGAGGTTGCGGCATGATTCGCTGATGCGCGACATCCGGCCTTGCGCGGGTGTCCTTGCCGGTGACCACGGTAGGTGACCGCCCGGGAAAAGGTACGCCGTGACACGTCGCTGGTCCGAGAGGGCCTGGTCAACTGGCGTGTGTTGTTTCTCGTTTTCAGTGAAGTGAACCTTTTTATCCCCGGCGGATGCGGTCTGATTGAGTGATCGCGGATTGCCTGTTCGGCTCATGGCGCAGCGAAGCTCCTGGCAGACGGTTGATCACCACATCCCCACGTCCGAGCCAGGAGCTTCTGGCTGCTGTTCTACCGTTGGATCTGGGCGGGGCGGCGTCGTTCTGGCGCAGGCGGGTGGTGTAGGCATGGGGGAGCCGGTGCGGTCGCAGTCCTTCGGTGCTGGCGGCGGCGCCGACGGCGAGGACGCTCGGAGGCCGGCTCCGCCGTGCGGTCCAGCCCGCGCTGTTGGCCCACCCTGATCCCGGAGCGGTCCGCCTGGCGGCGCTGGCCGATCAGATCGCCCTCGCCACGACCACCTGCCGCGCCGCTGCCAAGCACCCGGATGTAAGCGGGAACTTGAGCCCGCGGTGGCCGGGAGGCTCCGCCGGTACTGCGGAGCGGCCTGCTGGCAACGCGTTCGCCGCCACCGGCTCCGCGTCACCTCGGCGGCCCAGGCCGAGCGGGAGGCCGAGCGGGAGGCCGAGCGGCGGTCGGTGCCGTTCCTGGGGGCGGGCTGGACGACGCCGACGTGGAAGTTCCCGGCGGCTAGCGCTGGAACGGTCAGGCACTCAGCCCGGCCTACCCGCGCCCCATTAACGGATCTTGCAGGCCCGGCTCGGGGAGGATGCCGGCTGGGATACCACCGCGTGTGCCCTTCTCTCGTAGTCCACCGCATGCCCGCCTAGTTGTGCCGCGGTCCGTTCGACGGTGCTCCACGGGATATGGACCTGCACACTTCGCATCGGCCCGTCCGCCCGATGCCGGCGAAGCGCGGGCCGGCCGGGAACGCTCAGCTCAAGCCGCCCCGGGGACCAGGTGTGCCGACTCCAACGGCCGCCGGTCCGCGTCTCCATCTCCCCTGGGGAGTCGGACGGTGACGTGGAGGCCGCCGGTGGGGCGGGGTGTGAGGGTGAGGGTTCCGTTGTGTGCTTGGACGATGCTGTGGACGATGGCCAGTCCGAGGCCGACGCCGGCGTGTTCGTTGGTGCGGGTGCGTTGGGTTCCGCGTTGGAAGGGTTCGGTGAGGGTCGGTACCAGGTCCGGGGGGACCGGTTGGCCGGTGTTGTCGACCCGCAGCACGCTCGCGTCGTGCTGCGATTCGGTGTGGACCGTTACCGTGCCGCCGGAGGGCAGGTTGTGGACGATGGCGTTCTGGACGAGGTTGGTCACCATCCGCAGGATGAGCTCCGCAGAGCCGAGGGTCTGTGTCTTCTCGCCGGTGACGTCGAGCGTGACCTGGCGCTTTTCGGCGAGGGGAAGCAGCGTTTCGGTGGCTTGTTCGGCGATGAGGGACAGGTCGACGGGTTCGCGGGTGAAGTTTTTGCGGTCGGCGCGGCTGAGCAGCAGGAGGGCCTCGGTGAGGTCGATCGCCCGCGCGTTGACGGTGCGGAGGCGTTCGATGAGTTCCCCCTGGCCCCCCGTGGAGTCGTTGCGGGCGACGTCGAGGAGCGTCTGCGAGATCGCCAGCGGGGTGCGCAGTTCGTGGGAGGCGTTCGCGGCGAATCTCTGCTGCCTGGTGACGTGGGATTCGAGTTGTTCGAGCATGGCGTCGAACACGTCGGCGAGTTCGCGGACCTCGTCTTTGCGGCCCGGTAGCCGGATTCGATGGGACAGTGATCCGTTGGCGGCCATCCGTGCCGCGTCTGCGATCCGGGTGAGGGGGGCGAGCATCCGGCCGGCGAGGATCCATCCTCCCAGGAGACCGAACAGCAGGAGGAAGACCAACGCGGCGGCCGCGGCGGGGGCGAAGCCGCGCAGGAGCTCGGTGCGGTTGGTACTCACAATGATCGCGCCGGCGAACTTCCTCCGGATGGATCCGGGGTCCTCGTCGGGTACATGGCGCAGCAGGAACACCCACACCACGGCGAGTAGGAGAGCGCCGGTGAGCAGGAGGAATCCGGCGTAGCTGAGGGTGAGTTTCAGTCGGGTGCTGAGTCCTGGGGGTCTATTCATGAGTGCTGCCGGGGTGGGTGGTGTCTGTGCTGGTGTTGATGCGGTAGCCGACGCCGGGCACTGTGGTGATGAGGCATGGTTCGCCGAGTCGTTTGCGTAGGGCGGAGACGGTGATGCGGACGGCGTTGGTGAAGGGGTCGGTGTTGGCGTCCCAGGCTCGTTCGAGGAGTTCTTCGGCGCTGACGACGCCGCCTTCGGCGGCGGCGAGGACTTCGAGGACGGCGAACTGTTTGCGGGTGAGGGCGATGTAGCGTCCGTCGCGGAAGACCTCTCGGCGGAAGGGGTCCACTTTCAGGCCTGCGATTTCGCGGATCGGGGGGCGGGCGTGTGCGCGTCGGCGGTCCAGCGCTCTCAGGCGTAGGACGAGTTCGCGAAGGTCGAATGGTTTGGTGAGGTAGTCGTCGGCGCCGAGTTCGAATCCTGAGGCCTTGTCGTCGATCCGGTCGGCGGCGGTGAGCATGAGGATCGGCATGCCGCTGCCGGAGGCGACGATGTGTCGGGCGATCTCGTCGCCGGAGGGGCCGGGGACGTCGCGGTCCAGGACGGCGATGTCGTAGGTGTTGATGCCGAGCAGTTCCAGAGCGGTGTCGCCGTCACCTGCGATGTCGGCCGCGATCGCCTCCAGCCGCAGACCATCGCGGATGGCTTCGGCCATGTAGGGCTCATCCTCGACGATCAGCACACGCATGCTGCCGATGCTAGGAGCCGGTGCGTATCGTCGGCATATCGAAAACTGCATACGTGCTGGCAACACCGCGCTGTCTTGACTGCGGGTATGGCCCGAACGTCACCATCGGCACGAACGACGACCTCGCCGGATTCGCTGGCTCCTCGTCGTCGGCCCGATAGTCGTCATAGCAGCGGTCACCACAGCTTTCGGCTACCAGGCGCGGTCCTCGTCGTCCTCGCCGGCACCAGCCTTGCAGTCCTCCTCGGCCGCGTCACCCTCGTCCTCCTCGGACGGCACCACCCTCGAAAGCTTCTCGCAGTGAGCACCGTGGTGGGCTCGGTAAGGCTGACGGTGCTTCCCCGGCGGCGTGACGGTCTTCGATGACGCGATTCCGGCTGTGGCCAACCTCGATCCAAGCTCATCCGCCAGGGGGCAACGGATGCCGCGGACGACGGACTCGAGTTCTACGTGGCGTTCCCCGGAGTACCAAGATCGGCTTCTTCGCGAGGCGCTCCCCAAGTACGGGTCTGAAGACCGCGGCCGCCCGATGGGTGGCCACCGCGGCGACGTCTCCTCACGTGTCGGGGGACGCGGTCGACATCGGGCACCCCAATGCCACGGCGTGGCTCACCGAACACGGCGCCGAGTACGGGCTGTGCCAGATCTACAGGAACGAGGCCTGGCACTACGAACCGAGCACCCATGCGATCGATCGTGGTTGCCCGCGCATGTATGCCAACCCCACCCAGGACCCGAGGATGCAGCAGTGACCGAAAGTGAGCGAGGACAGACGATGGCTCAGGTGGACACGGCGGAAACCGGGCAGGGCGACGCCGGCCGCCGGGATACCGGCTCCGGTGGCCTGCGCGCGGGCATCCGCCGGGCGATCCGCACCGGCTCCCGGCCCGGGCCCTGGAAGCGCGGCCTGGTCCTCGCGGCGCTGGCGCTGCTGTTGGGCCTATTCATGCTGCTGCACGCGAAGATCCCGAACCGGATCGGGAACCTCGGCAGCCTGGTGGAGACCTTCCTGCCGTGGTTCGGCCTGTTCATTCCGGTGCTGCTGGCCGGGGCGCTGTGGCGCCGCTCCGCCTCCGCGGTGGCCGCGCTGCTGCTGCCGGTCATGGTGTGGCTGAACCTCTTCGGCGGGCTGCTCGGCGACAAGTCACACCCGGGCAGCGACCTCACCGTGGCCAGCCACAACGTCGGTGCCGCCAACCCCGACCCCGTTGGCACCGCCCGCGACCTGGCCGCCTCCGGGGCGGACGTGCTGGCTCTGCAGGAGCTGACCCAGCAGGCCAGGGGCACGTACGAAAAGGAGCTGGCGAAGGCGTACCCGTACCACACGGTGCAGGGCACGGTCGGGCTGTGGAGCAAGCTGCCGCTCTCGGACATCCAGCCGGTCGACATCAAGATGGACTACGGGCCGCTGGCGGACACCAAGCCGATCGACGTCAAAATGGACTACAACCGGGCGCTGCGCACCACGGTGACCACGGACCACGGGCCGCTGGCGGTATATGTGGCCCACCTGGGGTCCGCACGGGTGAATCCCAGGGCGGGCTTCTGGACGGCCCACCGGGACAGAGGCGCGCAGGCGCTCGGCAGCGCCATCGCCGCCGAGCAGAACGAGCGGGTGGTGCTGCTCGGCGACCTGAACGGCACCAAGGACGACCGCGCGTTCGCCGACATCACCTCGCGCCTGCGCTCGGCCCAGGACGCGGCCGGGGACGGCTTCGGCTTCACCTGGCCGGCGAAGTTTCCAGTGGTGCGGATCGACCAGATCCTGGTCAGAGGCGTGGAGCCGAAGAGCGCGTGGGTGCTGCCGGCCACCGGCAGCGACCACCTGCCGGTGGCGGCCGGAATCAGCTGGTGAACACCGCGCCCGTACCGGAACCGGAGCCCGCCCCGGCCCATGCACCCAGAAGCCACTGGCGGGTTATCGGGCACCTGGTCGGCACTGCATAGCGTGATCGGCCTCTGACCAGGCACCTCGCGGGCCACCACCATCAGCCCTTGCTCGCCGTCCACCGTCACCGCTCTGACCAGGGGAAAGCCCGCCGCCGTCGAGTACAAGCCGAGAGCCGCCGAGGGCATCGGCGATTGCGCTGGCGCACCGCATAGCCGCCCTCGGCGGCCCCGTCGATCCGCGCCACGTTCGCCAACTGCCCTTGCGCGTGCGCATGCGTGATCGCCTCGCCTGACTCGTGAAAGGGCTCCTCGGCTGGATCCACCGGCCCGCCCTCGTCCGGGGCTTCCTGGAGGCCCGACGATCAGCCAAAGATCCCTCAACGTTCCTCGAACCCCCCGCTGAGCTGCGCGAAACGAGTCGCCCCGCCGCGGCGATCAGCGACCTGGGTGAACGCGGCCGGGCAGCAATGTAGGTGACGCCCAATGCGGGTGCCGTATCGCAAGCAGCCTGGGCGGCGGTTCATCGTGTCGTGATGGGTGCTGGTCAGGCCGGTGCGGGTGGGGGGTAGTCGAGCCCGAGGGTAGCGGTGATGTCGCGGAGGGTTTCCTCGTAAATCGGGGCGATGTCGGAGTAGACGAAGTCGAGCTGGTTGAGGACCTCCATGCACAGCAGCCCGTACAGCCGGATCCAGCAGGACATGGCGACGTGGAGGGCCTCGATGGGCAGGTCGCGGCCCAGGGCGGTGGCGTAGGCGTCCAACTGCTCCCGTACGGAGGGGGCCAGGTCCTTGGGTGCGGGGACGGGGAAGGGGGCGGTGGCCCACAGTTCCTCGATCTGCTGGAGGAAGACCAGTTCGAAGTCGCGTGCGGCCTGGTTGCGGGGGGAGTCGGGGCGGTTGCGGGCGGAGGCGGTTGCCGGGATCGGGCTGGCGAAGATCCAGCGGAATTCGGCGGGGTGGGCGGTGGCCCACGTGCGCATGGCGCGGCAGGTGGCCAGCAGCCGTTCGGCGGGTGAGCCGGCGGCGTGGGCGTCCCGGGCGGTCTCCATCGTCGCGGTCAGCTCGCGCAGGAAGTCGGCGGTGACCGCCGCGACGAGTTCTTCGTGCGAGGCGAAGTAGTGGTACAGGGCCGGGCCGCTCATGCCGACCTGACGGGCGACGGCGTTGATCGTCACGGCGGCGGGCCCCTGGGTGGTCAGCAACCGGCGCGCCGCCTCACGAATCTCGGCGAGCGTGGCCTGACGGAGCTTCTCGCGCCGGCGGACGGGTTGTGCGGCCATGACCATCCTTTCGCGACGACGTTGACAGCCTAGCGCCTCTATGCTTCCTTAGAGCCTCTAAAAGATCTAGAAGATCTAAGTAGATGCTTCATGACAGGGACGGTGCTCGGGGCCGTGGTCGTGTCGGCGACGGCTGTGCGGTGGGGCCTGTCCCGCCGCGCCCACCAACGCCGCGGGCGGAAGGAGATCTGACATGGGGACCAGGACGCGCAATCCGCTGGCGGGTGCGTTCGCCAAGTACCGGCTGGAGGGCACCGTCACCGACACCGGTTCGGTCACTCCGACGATGCGGCGGATCCGCTTGGTGGCCGACGAGCCGATCGGCTTCACCTACGTTCCCGGACAGCACGTGCGAGTTCAGATCAACGATCCGCTGTCGGTGTCGGGGCTGCTGCGCCCGTCCGAGACACTGCGCACGTACACCATCTGGGAACTGACGCCCCAGGAGCGGGCGATCGAGCTGCGGGTGCATCTGTACGACGGGGACGGCATCGGCCTGCGGTGGGCGCGCGCGGCCGCCGCGGGCGATCGCGTGACGTTGTGGTGGCCGGAAGGCGACCTGTTCACCCGTCCGGCACCGTTCCATCTGTTCGTCGGTGAGGAGACCGCCGGTGCCGCGTTCGGGCCGATGCTGCGGGCGCTGGAGCCCTCGGCCCGCGTGTACGGGGTGCTGGAGAGCGAGTCGCCCGAGCACGACTTGCCGATGCCCGGCCCGCACGAGCTTCGGCGCGTTCACCGTCACGGCGCACCGGCCGCCTCGTCCGCGACGTTGCTGGCGGCGGTGGCCGCCCTGGAACTGCCCGGCACCGACGGTGCCGCCTATGTGGCCGGGGAGGCGCGCACCTGCCAGATGATCCGCGACCACCTGGTCCGCGAGCGCGGCTGGAACCGGCGCTCGATCAAGGTCAAACCGTTCTGGGCCCCCGGCAAACGCGGCCTGCACTGATCGCGCTCACCAGGCCCCACTGTGGAAGGACATAGATGCACGCGCTCATCATCGGCGGAGGAATCGGCGGGCTCGCCGCGGCGATCGCCCTGCACCGGCACGGCTGGCAGGTGCGCGTCCTGGAACAGGCCCCCGCGTTCACCGAGGTCGGCGCCGGACTGTCGATCCAGCCCAACGCCCTGCGCGCGCTGGAGGCGCTCGGGCTCGGCGACCAGGTCCGCGCGCACGCCCTGGCCGACGCGCCCGTCGGCATCCGGCGGGCCGACGGAACCTGGCTGATCCGCAACGACATCGACCGGCTCACCCGCCGCCACGGCCCGTGGCTTACCTTGCACCGCGCCGACCTGCTCGCCATCCTGCACCAGGCGCTGCCGCCCGAGTCGCTGGAGACCGGCGTTCAGGTTCACCAGGTGCGGCCCGACGGCACCGTCACCCACACCGACGGCACCTGCACCGCCGACGTGGTGGTCGGTGCCGACGGCGTACACAGCGCCACCCGACGCTCACTGTGGCCGGACGCGCCACCGCCCCGCTACGTCGGCTACACCACCTGGCGGATGATCGCCGCCGCGCGTCCCGTCGAAGGCAGCGTGGAAACCTGGGGCCAAGGCCAACGATTCGGATACGCACCGATGGCCGACGGACGGGTCTACTGCTACGCCATGGCCAACGCCACCCAAGGCACCACCATCGGGATGGCCGACCTACGGCGCAGGTTCGCCGGCTGGCACCACCCCATCCCCGCCCTCCTGGACACGGGGAGCCCGGACGCGGTGCTCCAGCACGACACCTACGAGCTGCCCGACCTGGACACCTATGTGGCGGGCCGAGTCGCGCTGCTGGGCGACGCCGCCCACGCCATGACACCCAACCTCGGCCAGGGCGCCGGTCAGGCGCTGGAGGACGCCGTGGTGCTCGCCCGCAGCCTGGAGGCGGCCCGCCTCGGCGACACCCCGGTCGCCGAGGCACTGCGCGCCTACGACCGCGCCCGGCGGCCCCGCACACAGATGATTGCCCGCCGGTCCCGGCGTCTGGGGGAGATGGTGCACCGCGCTTCCACGCCGTTCGCCGTCGCGCGTGACACGGCCATGCGGATCACCCCGTCCTCGGTCGTCGCCCGCTCGATGACGCCCGTCCTCAGCTGGACCGCCTGACCCCACCGCTCTCACCGCTGCTCCCAAGCGCGCCCACTCGGTGACTTCATCGGTGTGAATGACGCTCTGCAAAGCAGCCAGCGTTGGTGACCGACCCCCTGGGCGCACCATCACCTGCACGCCCCACCTGCACGACCACATTGCCGCGTCGCGAGCAGATGCACGGCGTGGCCTGGGCCGTGCGCCGCCTGGCCGGCCATCCCGGGGTGTACGGCTGGTACCTGTCGGACGAGCCGAACCCCGGTGCGTGCCCTGGGGGGGCCGGGGAGATACGCCGCCGGCGTGTGCCTCAGCTCTTGTCGGCTTGGCCGGTCGTCCCCAGCCCTTGGACCCGAGACTCTGGAAGGGATCCCATGTCCGAAGACCGCTTCGTCCTGCTCGAGGCCGACGCCTCTCGCCCTACCCGTGTTCGGCTGCCGCCGTGGACCATGCTCAAGGCGGGTGCCGCCGACACCGAGGGCCGCTTCACCCTGATGTAGAACCGCGGCCACATCGACATTCCGCCGCACGTCCACGACACCTTCGACGAGATCGTCCACGACACCTTCGACGAGATCGTCCACGACACCTTCGACGAGATCGTCTACGTGCTCGACGGTGAACTGGGCGTCGAATTCGACGGCGCGACGCACCGGCTCACCGAGGGCATGTGCGCGTTCCTGCCCTCCGGCGTCACCCACGCCATGCGGCTGGGCGCCCTGTGCACGCGCTGCAGCTGTGGGGCCGGGCGGCTGGGAACGCTGTGTCGAGGACATGACCGAGGCCGGGCACTGCCTGGTGGCCCTCGACGGCACCCACGTCCGGACAGCGATCAACAAGCTCGGCACCCCGTACGGCACGCGTTACCGCCGGCACGGCGAGGCCGAGGAGTCCGGCGACAAGAGCCGCTTCTACATCCTGAGCAAGGGCCAGGCGCGGCCCGGGCGGCTGCGGGTGCCGCCCGCCTTCGCGTGCAAGGCCCCGCGCCGACGACACCCAGGGACCGACTGTCGCTGATGGAGATGGTGGTCGCCCAACAGATCCCGCGCCACATCCACCACAAGGCCGACGAAAGCATCTATGTGCTCGACGGGGAGCTCCTCATCGAGTTCGCCGATCGGCATCCACCAGGCCACGCCAGGACAGTTCGTCCAGCTGCCCCACGGCGTTCCGCCCGCCCTGCTTCCCGGTTCCACCCTGCCCCCGCGCGTGATCCAGATTTCCTCCCCGGGCGGCTGGGAGCGCTTCGTCGAAAACCTCATCGAGGTCAGGCCGCACATCACCGTCGGCGGCAAGCTCGACGTCCGCAAGCTCAACCCGATCGCCGCCAAATACGACATCACCTACCAAGAGCCGTCCTGACCCCTGGCCCATCGGCCTGCACTCGGGGCGGAGCGGTGAGCTGCGGTTGCGGCAACGCGTAGTTGGACGCCTCGCTAACGCCACTATCCGGTTGCTCCCGATGGGCCTGAGCCCCGTCAGGTGTCGCTGACCGGCGGGGGTTGGGCGAAGGCGCCGGTGGACGCGGCGAGGGCGGCGGTCCTGGCCGCCTGGTCGGGGAGGTCCAGGTCGGGTGGCGTGCGCAGAAGCACCAGCTGGTGGTACAGGGGCGCGGTGGCGGCGATGAGCAGTCGCCGGGCGTCGTTGTGCGGCGGGAGTTCGCCGCGCCGGACGGCCCGGTCGACGATGATCTCGCAGCGGGCGTACCGGTCCTCCCAGAGCCGCCGTGCGTCGGCGGTGCCGCAGGCCGCGGCCGCGAGCGCCGCCGAGACGAGAACCGCGGCGGCGCGGCGGCCACGGCTGCGGACGGCCTGGCGGCGGGCGGCGGTGCGGCGGATGGCGTGGCGCTGGGCGTGGTCGGCCTTCTCTGAGCGGAACGAGGCAGCGATCAGAGCCGCCACGATCGGCGGTTGTGCGGTCAGCGCCCTTGGTATCCACTCGCACGCACGGCGGCCATCCAGTCCCAAGGTGTGACGGTCGTGTGTGTCAGTCAGAAGCAGCCACGTCTGTCCACGTGTTGAAAGCGGGGAGCGCGGCCCGGAGAAGTCGATGAGATTCGGTAACGGCTGTGCGGCGCGTGGTGAGGGTGCGGCCGGAACACGGCAGAAGGGGCCGTGCCCTGCTGTTACGCGCCACTTGGGATGCGCCACGAGACGTCGTTGGATTTGAGCACGTGTCGGGTGGCGGTGATGTCCCGGCCGTCTCGGGTGAGGGTCGTGCTGGATAGCGCGGCTGGACTCTCCCACTGTGGGAGCGTCCATGCTGGTCGCGTGAACGACGGATATCTGCCGATCGGGCGGTTCGACCGGCTGTGCCGGCTCGACGTCAAGCAGCTGAGGAACTACGACGAGCTGCGGCCACTGGTGCCGGCCCACGTCGACCCGGACAATGGCCACCGCTACCGCCGGCCGGGGCAGGCCCGCCGAGGCGCTGCTGACCGGGCTGTTGCGCTCGCTCGATGTGCCTCGTGCGGAGGCCGGGCGGGTGCCGGCCGGTGAGGACGGAGTGCTCGGCGGTGCACGCGACCGTATGGAGGCCGACCTCGCGTGCCGAAGGCGCACCCTGGCGACGCTCGATCGGGTACTCGCCGGTGGACTACCGCAGACAGGCATGACGCTCATGCGAGAGCCCGCCTGCCAGGTGGTGACGGTTCGGGAGGTGGCCGCTCAGGACGAGATCGGCGCGGTCACCTCGGCGTGCGCGGCCCGGCTGATCGAGACGGCCGGTCCGCCGGAGGTCCCGCTGATCGTCGGGCTGTTGCCACCCGACCTGTCGCAGTGGGGCGAGCTGGCAGTGGCCGCCGAGATCGAGGACGGGCCCGACCTCCTGCCGCGTGGCGTGTACGCCTAGCGACCCACATCTGCCCCTACCACCAGGTAACGCTCACCAGACACGCCCTGTTCGCGTGGGTCGTGGGCGATCACGGGCACACGCCGCTCGCATCGCTACGTGAGGTGGACGTTTACGACCCGACAACCACACCAGCGGACAGCTGGTGACACATCTGATGATCAAACTGGAGGACCCTGAATGAACTGGTATTCCGCTGCCGACTCCCCAGAGCTCGTCGAATTCGGCCCGGTGCGCGGCCTGTCGGTGACAGGGCAGGGCGAGCCAGGCGGGCCGGTGCACATGACGAGCATCCAGGCGCTGTACAGCGTTGCCGGCCCTCTGATGGGCATCGCCGCCGCGAACGGCGCGCCCTTCGAGATGCCGCCGCTGGAGGGCCGCTGGTGGGTGGAAGACGAAAGGCCGGCGCTTGACGTGCCGCGCGCGGAGTGGTGGTGGCACCTGTTCCTGCGGCTGCCGGACTCGGTGGCCGACGAGTGGTTCGACCAGGCCAGGCAGGCCGCCGAGGATCCCGCTGCCGCTCGCGTCCAGCTCGTCACCTTCACCGAGGGGCGGTGTGTGCAGATGCTGCACCACGGCGCATACGCGGACGAACCCAAGACGCTGGCCCTGATGGAGGAGTTCATGGAGCACTCCGGGCTGGTCATGAACGGCCTGCATCACGAGATCTACCTGTCCGACGTCCGGGAGACCGACCCGGCACGGATGCGCACGATCCTCCGCCACCCGGTCCGCCCGGCCTGACCGCCTGCCTACAGATAGCGTCTGCCCGTCTGCCAGGGGGCAGGCGGGCAGACGTCCCGTAGCACCTCCACTCACATACCGTCACCGCCGGACGCGTGCCTCAACATGCGCTTCACCGCGCCAGCCTGCCGGTCGCTCGAGCGCCGCCGGTTGTGGTTGCCGCACTCGGCCATCAGCGGCTCGGCCAAGTACCCCCGCTAGGACATCTGTTCATGGGCAGCGGTCTCGGCGAGGTCGGTGAACTGAGCCTGGGTGGTCGGCAGGCGCAGCATCCGGCAGGCGGTGTCCACGGCTGTTTCGGCGGCTTGTTCGGTCAGCCCCCGGGGTCGTCATCGCATCTCGTCCTTGCTGATGGAGTCCTGCCCACCGGCACGGCGGCGCAGGAGCTGGTCGTAGAGGGTCCACCGAAGGCAGGAGACGCCTGTCGGCGGAAGGCGGGCCAGTCGCCGGGCATCAGCGAGGTCACCGTCGCCAGACTCGTCTTCGGGTGCGTCCGGAGAGTCATCGGCCGCAGCCGCTTTGCGGGCCTCCAGCGCGACCGCATCAAGGGTCAGTGTTCCGGCCCGGAGGGCAGAAGCGATGCCGGCGACGATGTGTTCGTGTGCCATGGGGCGGCTGGCAACAGCGCCTCGACCAGCGCGCGCGTGCCCGCAGCGTCACCGTCGGCCTTGCATGCCTCAGCCCACCACGCGTCGTGGACGTGGGTGAACCGTCCCGCAGTGCGGGCCTGCTCCAGCGCGGTCGCACCCGGCAGGCCCCGGAGGTTCACGTAACTCATCGACACCAGATCCCGATGATCAGGCGCGTTGCCCGAACTCATCGACGAACGCTGCTGCTGGACGTCGACAGAACCAGATGGTCATGCGGCCAGGTCGAGGGCGGTGAAGTTGACTTCTTTCAGCGGTCGCGGACGAACTGATGTCCTGGTCGACCTGCTGATCGCCCTGCTCCACAAGATCAACTTGGTCCCGAGCAGCGGGTGGAGAAGCGGCACACCGCCGAGATGAGGAGGTCCGCGGCAAGGAGGGCATCCTCTTACCCGTACGGCACCATCCGCCTGGACATGGACGCCCGGCTCGACCTGGGACCGGTCGCCGCCGTGCCTCGCCCCCGCACATCTGCTGGCGCCGCCGACCGATCACGCACGGAGACACGATGAGGGATTCTCGGGCTTCATCGAGCGGGCGCCCGACTCCCGAGCTGGCCGCGCAATGGTCTGATGCGGATACGGGGAAACGGTGGCCGCGTCGCAGGTTTCGGTGGGCCGTGGTCATGACGCGCTCGCGGAGTCTGCGGTCTCCGAGCGCAGCAGGTCGCCGGGCTGGCAGTCGAGGGTTCGCGGAGTGTGGCGAGGGGGTGAAGCGGAGGCCGCCCAGCGTGCAGGCGAGCGCGTCGCTCCCGTCCGCGCCGTCCGCGCTGCGGGCCTGCAAGCCGCCGTGGGGCGGCGCGCACGTCGGGTTCGCGGCGCGACAGAATCGGCGGAATCGTTCCCACCGTCGATTGAGCGCCCCGGCGTAGTGGTGGTGCGGCGGCTCTGGCGTGGCCATTCTTCGGCACGGGCCAGGTTGGCGGGTGTGATGCCGACGCGTTCGGCGAGTTCCTCCACGGACATCTTCCGCTTGGCGAGCATGACGTCGGTGTAGTCAGTGATCGGCATCAGCTCACCTCGTTCAGCTCGGCGTGCATCTGCGCTGCCTCGACGTCGCGAGCATCGTTGGACGACGTTCCAGCCGCTATGTGATTCAAGCCACATGCGGTTCCTGTCAGCAATCGGGGCGCTGTTCCGCTCAAGTCACCGAGGAGCAAGCGAACCGACAGGAGCATCACATGAAGCACCGCATCGTCGTCCTCGGCGCCGGGTATGCCGGGGCCTACGTGGCCGGGACCCTGGCCCGTCGGCTGGCCCCGGCGGACACCGAGATCACCGTGGTCAACGCCGTGCCGGACTTCGTCCAGCGGATGCGGCTGCACCAGCTCGCGTCCGGCCAGGACATCGAGGCTCCGAAGCTCGCCGACGTCTTCGCGGGCACGGGGATACGGCTGCGCCTGGCCCGCGTCACCGCCGTCGACCCCGAGCGCCAGGTCGTCGCCGTGGCCGATACCGACGGCGGCGGTGAACTCGGCTACGACACGCTTGTCTACGCGCTCGGCAGCCACGGCGCCGGCCGCGCCGTCCCCGGCGCGGCCGAGCACGCCTTCGACATCGCCGCCAGGCCCTCGGCGCTGCGCCTGCGCGAGCGCCTGGACAGCTTGGACAGGCGGGACGAAGGCGGGCGTGTGCTGGTCGTCGGCGACGGGTTGACCGGCATCGAGACCGCCACCGAGATCGCCGAATCCCGGCCCGGCCTGTCGGTGACGCTGGTCGCCTGCGGCGAGCTGGGTGCCCGCCTCTCCGCCGGAGCCCGGAGCCACCTGCGCCAGGCCTGCGACCGGCTGGGCGTCACCGTCCTGGAGCACACCAGAGTCGAAGCCGTCGAAGCGACGCGGGTGCTGTGCGCCGACGGAACCGCCCTGGAGTCCGACGCAACCGTGTGGACAGCCGGGTTCGCGGTCGACCCCATCGCCGCCGCTGGCGGGCTGGAGGTCACCGAGAACGGTCAGATCGTCGTCGATCGCACCATGCGGTCGGTCTCGCACCCGAACGTCTACGCCGCCGGCGACAGCGCCTACGCCATCGGCGACAACGGCCGGCCGCTGCCGATGTCTTGTGCTTCGGCCGGCTACACCGGCCGGCAGGCCACAGAGGCGATCGTGGGACTCCTGACCGGCCGCAAGATCGCACACACCAAGCTGGCCTACCCAGGCAACCACATCAGCCTCGGGCGGCGGGACGGGATCCTGCAGATGGTCGACGACGAAGCGCGAGCGAAGCCGAAGTATGTGGGCGGCTGGAAGGCCGCGCGGGTCAAGGCGGGCATCCTCAAGATGTCGCTGTGGGCCACCTCGCACCCGACCTTCGGCGTGCCCAAGCGCAAGCACCGCCTGGTCGCTGCGCCGGACGCGACCGCCGGGAAGGTGGTCGCCCGCCGAGAAGGCGGTCGCGTGGCCGCCTAGGGTGGGTTCGCGTGGACAGCACCGCCACGGATCGCTTCGACACCAGCCGGTTCGAGGCCAGCCGGAACCGGCTGGCCTCACTGGCCTACCGGCTGCTGGGCTCCGCCGCCGACGCCGAGGACGCCGTGCAGGATGCGTTCCTGCACTGGCAGGCCGCCGACCGGCAGCGGATCAAGGTGCCGGAAGCATGGCTGACCAAGGTCGTCACCAACCTGTGCCTGGACCGGCTCCGCTCGGCACAAGCCCGCCGCGAACGCACCGCCGGCGCCTGGCTGCCCGAACCGCTTCTCGACGGCGACCCGATGCTCGGCCCGGCCGATTCGTTCGAGCAGCGCGAATCGGTCTCCCTGGCCGTGCTGACGCTCATGGAGCGCCTGTCGCCTCTCGAGCGGGCCGTCTACGTCCTGCGCGAGGCGTTCTCCTACAGCCACGCCGAGATCGCCGAGATCCTCGACATCACCGAGTCCGCCAGCCAGCAGCACCTGCACCGGGCCCGGCGCCGCATCACCGCCGCGCGCCGCCGCGGCGGTGATGTCGACCCGGCGTCCGCCCGCAGGATCGTCGAGGAATTCCTCGCCGCTGCCTCCTCGGGCCGCACCGAACGGCTGGTGGCGCTGCTCACCGACGACGCGACCGCGATCTCCGACGGCGCCGGCCTGGCCGGGAAGCTGCTGCGGTACGACACTCCGCAGCGCATCGCCGCCGTCGTACGGGCCGGCCTCAAACCCACACCCGCGAAGCGGCGATTCGCGGGCGGCACGCCCGCCATCCACTACGCGCTCGTCAATGGCGACCCCGCCATCCTCTTTGTGCTCGGCGACCAGGTCATCGGCGCCGTGGCGTTCGACATCACGGGCGGCAGGATCGCAACCGTGCGGGGTATCGCGGCCCCCGCACGCCTCGTCCGCCTCACCGAAGCCTGGCGGCAGCACGAACCGGACACGCCGCTCATCAGCCAGTGGTGACCCGACGCCGACCGCGGCCAGACGCAGCGCCCGCGTTTCAGAGGTGGTCACCGATGAAACACGCCGTCCAGAACGTTCGCTGTTTTATAGGTCGGTGCAAGCGACTGGAGCTGCGAAACGCACTTATAAGACACTCGGCTGGGGAGTGACGACGACTTCCGGCGCGTGGAAGCCCACGACTGCCCCATGCCGAGCGGTGCCGCCCCGGCCGGCTCGCCATGCCGCACCGGCAAGGGCCGGGTGGCCGCCCAGCACCACACCGCCCGGTTCCGACTCGTCCACGCGCTGGCCAAGGCCCTCAACATCCCGACCCCACGGGCGTGCCAGCTTGGGTCCATCTAGGGCGAGTTGCCCCGCCCTCATTCCCGTCATCTGTGGTTCGGGTGTCATAGCAGGGCTTCGATGGTGATGGGGAGGGTGCGGACGCGGCGTCCGGTGGCGTGGAAGACGGCGTTGGTGATGGCGGGTGCCACGCCGACGATGACGACCTCGCCCAGGCCCTTGACGCCGATGGGGTCGGCGGTGTGATCGTCGCCGTTCAGATAGATCGCACTGACGTCGGGGACGTCGGCGTTGACGGGGACGAGGTAGTCGGCCATGTCCGCGTTGACGACGCGGCCGTCGCGGTGGTCGGTGACGGTGTGTTCCAGCAGGGCCATGCCGATCCCGCCGACCATGCCGCCGATCGCCTGGCTTTCGGCGAGCTTGGGGTTGATGATCCGTCCCGCGTCGTAGACGCCGTGCACCCGCCGCACTCGTACCAGGCCGAGGTGTTCGTCGACGGCGACCTGGGCGAACACCGCGCCGTAGGCGTGCGTGGAGAATCGCTCCACTTCGTCGCCAGGGCTGTAGCCGCCGCGTGCCTCCAGGTGGGAGCGGTTGTTGCGGGCCAGCAGTTGCCGGTACGTCTCGCCGCGGGCCGTCTCGTCGCGTAGGTGCAGGCGGCCATCGTGGACGACGACGTCGGCGGCGGAGGCGTCGTGAAGAGGCGATCGAGGGTCCGCGATGGCGAGGGCGATGGCCTGCGAGCGGAGTTTGTCGCAGGTGTCCTGGACGGCGGAGCCGACGCTGGCCATGGTCATGGATCCGCCGTGCGGCAGGGCCGGCGGCATGGTGGAGTCGCCGAGCCGGAACCGCACCCTGGGCACCCGGAGGCCGAGGGCGTCGGCGGCGACCTGGGTCATGGACGTGTAGGTGCCCGGCCCCATGTCGAAGGTCGCGCACTGGACGATCGCGGTGCCGTCGGCGTGCAGTCTGGCCACCGCCTGGGCCGGGGCACGCTGGGTGTGGTAGGCGGCGACGGCGACGCCCGTGCCGATCAGCCAGTTCCCGTCGCGGTTCGAGCGCGGCCGGGGGGCGCGTTCGTCCCAGGCGACGGCGCGGGAGCCGATGCGGAAGCACTCGCGCAACCGGCGGGTGGAGAACGGTACTCCGGTGCCGGGATCGCGGTCGGGCTCGTTGTGCAGGCGCAGTTCGATCGGGTCGACGCCGAGCTCGTAGGCGAGTTCGTCCATCGCGCATTCGATGGCGAACGCGGCGGTGGCCGAGCCGGGGCCGCGCATGTAGGTGGGGGTGTTGATGTCCAGCGGGATCGACCGGTAGGTCTGGCGGACGTGGGGCGTGGCGTACAGCATCTGCCCCAGCCCGGTGAGCGCCTCCCGGTAGTCCTCGTAGGTGGAGGTCTCGGCGCGGATGTCGTGCACGGCCGCGGTGACCCGTCCGCGGGGGTCGGCGCCGAGGGTGAGGTTGTATTCGGTGACGGGGCGAAAGCCCGTCCCGGTGTACATCTGCTTGCGGGTCAGCACCTGAGGGGAGATTTTTCTCCCCGGATGCCTTTCTCCCAGGGAACGAAATGTCCCTTCGACAAGCCGTTTCGGCGTGCGGCCATAACGGCTTTCACGAGGCCCGTGGTGCGTGACCTGCGGGGCGCCGGTGTCAGCGGGCGACGTATCCTCCGTCGACGGGCAGGGCGACTCCGACCACGAAGCTCGCTCCGGGGCTGCACAGCCACAGGACCGCGTGAGCGATTTCGTCGGCGGTTCCGAGCCGGTTGATGGGCTGGTTGGCCACGGCCTCCGCGCGGTCGAGCTCCCCCTTGGCGATCATGTCACTGACCATGGGGGTGTCGATGGTGCCGGGGCAGACGGCGTTGATGCGGATGTTCCGCGGGGCGTATTCGAGGGCGGCGCTGCTGGTCAGGCCGATCACCCCGTGCTTGGTGGCGTGGTAGGAGGCGCGGCCGGGGATCCCCACGAGGCCGCCGAGCGAGGAGCAGTTGACGATCGCCCCGCCGCCCTGGGCGCGCATGTGACGCAGTTCGTGCTTCATGGACGCCCAGACGCCGCGGAGGTTGATGGCGGTGACGCGGTCGAAGGCCTCGGAGGGTTCGTCGGCGGCGTCGCTGGGCGGAATCTGAACACCGGCGCCGTTGAAGGCCATGTCGAGGCGTCCGAAGGTCTCGACGGTCCGGTCGACCATGGCGGCGACCTGGTTCTCGTCGCTGACGTCGCAGGCCACGCCCAGGACACGGCGGCTGGCGTCGGCGAGTTCTCGCGTCGCGTTCCGCACGGCGCCTTCGTTGACGTCGGCCAGGGTGACGGCGGCACCGGACTCGGCGAACGCGCGGGCCGTCGCCAGTCCGATGCCCGAGCCGGCGCCGGTGACGAGGGCGACCTGGCCGGTGAAGTCGTAGACGGGGTTCATGCGCTGTTCTCCTTTCGAGAGGTCTGTTGAGTGAGACCGGTTCAGACCGTCTGACCGCCGTCGACGACCAGGGCGTGGCCGGTGACGAAGGAGGCCGCGTCCGAGCACAGCCACAACACCGCCGCAGCGATCTCTTCGGGCTCGCCGAGGCGTCCGATCGGCTCATCCGAGACCATCGCCGCGCGCCCTTCGGCCGTGCCGCCGGTAAAGCGGTGGATCATCTCGGTGTCGATGACACCAGGGCACACCGCGTTGATCCGGATATTCGACGAGGCATAGTCCAGTGCGACGGAACGGGTCAGGCCGACCACTGCGTGTTTGGCGGCCGCGTATGCCGCCTGGCCCTTGAAGCCCTTGACGCCCGCGCCCGACGAGGTGTTGACGATCGCGCCGCCTCCCTGCCGCAGCATCAACGGAATCTGGTGCTTCATGCAGAGGAACACGCCGGTGAGATTGACGCCGATGAGGCGCTCCCACTCGTCCTCGGAAATGTCGACCGCGGGCTTGACCGGCTGCTCGACACCGGCGTTGTTGAAGGCGGCGTCGAGGCGCCCGTAAGTCTGGACGGTGTCGTCCAGGGCGGATTTCACGTCGTCTTCGTTGGTGACGTCACACGTCAAAGCCAGAGCCTGCCCTCCTGTTTCCTTGATGAGCCGTGCGGTCTCCCGCAGGCCGTCGGCCGACAGGTCGGCGATCGCCAGATGAGCGCCCGCGCGCGCGAAGTCAATGGCGGCGGCGCGGCCGATGCCGGAGGCGGCTCCGGTGACGAACGCCACCCTGCCGGCGAAGCTCCCGTTGACGGCGTTCACGGTGGTTCCTTTCACTGCTGACTTTGCAGGTCAGAGCCTGTGGTGGGGACGTGCCCGGGCCGGGCCTCGGTGATGCGGTGGGGCCGGCGCGGTGTCTGCGAGCGTTGTCATGGAACGCTCGCCGAGGTCACGACGCGGATTCGATCGTCACCCTGACCTCGTCGGCGGTGGCAAGCCGCTCGGTGCCACCGCCGGCCATGCGGCCGAGGATGACCAGTCCAGTGGCGTAGGGGGCGTCACGGTAGAAGACGGCGAGGTTTCCCCAGGGCGCGTAGAAGGCGAGGTCGCCGGCGCGGGGGGCGGCTCCCTCAGGGGCGTCGGAGGTGGACAGGCGGCGAGGCAGATCGGCGATCTTCTCGGTCCGGTGGAAGTCGGTCAGCGTCAGGGTGAGCGGGAGTTGGGCGGCGAAGTCCCGCGCGGCGGCGCTGTCGTTCAAAGTGGCGTCGACAGGGGTCCCGTTGATGGTCAGCCGAAGGTTCACGGAAGCGGCCCTTTCAGACGTCGCGGGGTGCGTGGAAGGCGCCGTGCTCGGCTCCGATGAGGTGCGAGTGGACGGCGGGTTGTGCGCACAGGAGGTCACGGTCAGCAGCAGGGCGGCTGCCGGGACCGCACGGGCGAGGCCGGGAACATTCGAGATCACGGGCACCTCCGGGAACATCAGTCGGGAAGAGGCTCGGCGTAGTGGCGGAAGCCATCGCGCGACCGGTGGATGTCGAACAGGCGCCGGGCCAGGACGTCCGGGTCGCTGTGCTCGGCGCCGGGCCGGATGGCCCCGGGGATGATCAGCTGTGCCACGTGGACGTTCTCGGGGGCGAGCGCGTCGTGCAGCATGCGCGCGTAGGCGCCTTCGGCGGCGAAGGCGACCGAGGTGCCGGCACGTTCGGGATTGGGGAGTACGGCCGTGCCGCCGTTGACGAACAGGAGGGTGCCACGGCCGAGGTCGCGCATACCGGGCAGGACGGCGTTCACGCAGGCGACGGGGCCCTTCACGGAGAAGGCCAGAGGTGCGTCGAGGTCGTCGGCACTCGTGTCGAGGACCGGCTTCATGAAGTCGGCGTGGGGGACGGGGCTGTACTGGAGGATCTCGATGGGGCCCAGGGCGTCGGCGGCCCTGTGCAGTGCGGTGGTCAGCGACGCGGGGGAGAGGGCGTCGGCGGCGAAGCCGCGGGCCTGGATGTCGTCGCGGGCCAACTCGACGGTCAGGTGGTCCAGGTGCCGGGTGCTGCGGGAGATGAGGGCGACGGCGTGGCCTGCGGCTCCGAAGCGGCGAGCGGTGGCCAGGCCCAAGCCGGGGCCGGCGCCGACGAGGGCGAACGTGGTCATGATGTGTCCTTGTGCGAGATGGGTGGGGGCGGCTGGCGGATGCCAGGGGCCGCACACCGTCGGCGTCCTGGCCGGTTCCCGGTCAGGGCGTCAGGAGGGCCTTGATGGCGCGGCGCTCGTCCATCGCCCTGTAGCCCTCGGCGACCTGCTCCAGGGGCAGGGTCAGGTCGAAGACCCTGCCCGGATTGATCCTGCCGGTGAGGACGCGGTCGATCAGATTGGGCAGGAAGCGGCGCACGGGGGCCGGGCCGCCGCGCAGGCCGACGTGCGAGAAGAACAGTTCCTCGCCGTCGATCCGCACGTCGTGGGGGACGCCGACGAAGCCGACGTTGCCGCCCGGACGGGTCGAGCGCAGGGCCTGCCGCATCGCCTCCTGGGTGCCGACGCACTCCAACACCGAGTCGGCCCCGATGCCGCCGGTCAGCTCCTTGACGCGGGCGACGCCTTCCTCACCGCGCTCGGTGACGATGTCGGTGGCGCCGAACTCGAGGGCGAGCTTCTGGCGGGGTTCGTGGCGGCTCACGGCGATGATCCGCTCGGCGCCCAGTTCCCTGGCGGCGATGACGCCGCACAGGCCCACCGCGCCGTCACCGACGACCACTGCGGTGGATCCGGGCCTCACCTCGGCCGCGACGGCGGCGTACCAGCCGGTGCCCATCACGTCGGACACGGCCAGCAGGCTCGGGACGAACTCGCCGGCCGGCCGGTCGGGGGTGGCGACCAAGGTGCCCTGGGCCTGCGGAATGCGGACGTACTCGGCCTGGCAGGTGGTCATGAACTCCCGACGCAGGCAGGAGGACTGGTAACCGGCCCGGCAGTTGGGGCAGGTGTTGTCCGAGGTGGCGAACGAGCCGACGACGAACTGTCCCGGCGTGACCGAGGTGACCTCAGCGCCGACCTCCTCGACGATGCCCACGTACTCGTGACCCATCGGGTGGGGCTCGTCGACGGCCTCGATCCCGCGGTAGGGCCACAGGTCCGAGCCGCACACGCAGGTGGCGACGGTACGGATGACCGCGTCGGTGGGCTCGATGATCTTCGGGTCGTCGCGCTCTTCGAAACGGACGTCGCCGGGGGCGTGGATGACTGCTCCGCGCATGGTGATCGCTTCTTTCAGATCGGGATGTTCGTGTGGCACAGCCGGGGCACGGGCGAAGCTCGCCGACGGCGCCGACCCGACGGCGTGGCTGCCGCCGGCTGTCGCGGGTTGCTCGGGTTCGAGCCTCCTGCTCGTCCGAAGCCGTCACAAGCGGAGGATTCGATCCTGGGAGGCCACCATCCTGGGAGGAATTTCTCCCCCCGTGACCAGGCACGATCGGTGCCATGCTGGAGAGCATGACCGGCAACGCCGCCCTGAACGAGCTGGGCGAGTTCCTCAAGAAGCGCCGCTCGGAGCTGAGCCCCCGCACCGTCGGCCTACCCGAGACCGGTGGTCATCGACGGGTCAGCGGGCTGCGCCGTGAAGAGGTCGCCCAGCTCGCCGCGATCAGCACCGACTACTACACCCGTCTCGAACAGGGACGCATCCAGGCGTCGGCGCCCGTCCTGGACACCCTTGCCCGCGTTCTCCACCTGGACGACGATCAGCGGGCCTATCTCTTTCAGCTCGCGGGCAAGACCACCACCCGCGCCCGGCGCCGGGGCAGGCAGAAAGTGCAGCCGCAGCTGCAACGTCTTCTCGACGACCTCACCGCCACTCCGGCCCTGGTCCAGGGGCGGCGCGGCGACATCCTGGCCTGGAACTCGCTGGCCGCCGCCCTGGTCACCGACTTCTCCCGGCTTCCGGAAAAGCACCGCAACTATCCCTGGATCCAGTTCACCGACCCCGCGATGCGCACCCTGTACGCAGACTGGGAGACCTCCGCCCGCATCTCCGTCGCCCAGCTCCGCATGGAAGCCGCGAAATACCCTGACGACCCCCGCCTGATCGCGCTGGTCGGGGAACTGTCGATGCGCGACAAGCACTTCGCCCAGTGGTGGGGCGAGCACCAGGTCGCCTCCCGCACCGTCGGGACCAAGACGCTCAACCATCCGGTCGCGGGAGAACTCGTCCTGGACTGGGACACCCTCACCGCCAACACCGATCCCGACCAGCACCTGACCGTCTGGACCGCCAAGCCCGGCTCTCCCACCCACGACCGGCTGCGCATCCTCGCCTCCTGGGCCGCCGACCAGAACGTCCCCGCCTCCGACACCGTCACCTGACCTCACCCGGGCCGCCCCCGCCACAGCCGCCGATAACGAGCATGACCAGAGTCGTCCACCGATACGACGAGACGCCTCACCGTCCTCGCCCACGCGGGCTTCACCGGCCACGACTCCGACGTCCTGGAATCGGTACTGAGCGGCCTGGCCGTCCGGCACCCCAACGGCCCCGGCCCATCCGGAAAAGCACCGTTTGGCCAGCCTGCCTGCGATGAGTTCCGGCCCTCCATCAGGTCTCCACTCTGGACGACCGCTACGACCAAGGAGGAGTTTCATGGGCAAGGTCATCTACTGGATGAACACCTCGATCGACGGCTACATCGAGGGTCCCGGCGGCGGCATGAACTTCCTGGACCCGGCCGAGGACTACCACCAGGCGGCGAACGACCATGTTCGCCGGATCGCGGCGTTCCTGTTCGGGCGGCGGCTGTATGAGGCGATGGAAAAGCCCTGGACGCAGGACCTCGGCAAGGAAGGCGCCCCGGCCGTCGAGCGGGAGTTCGCCCGGCTCTACAAGGAGACGCCGCGGTACGTCTTCTCCGACACCCTCCAGACCGTCCCCGAAGGGGTCACGATCGTCCGTCGCAAGGACGCCGTGTCCGTGGTGACGCGCCTCAAACAGGAGATCGACGGCACCCTCCAGCTCGGCGGCCCCGAGCTGGCCGCCTCCCTGCTGGACCTGATCGACGAGTTCTGGGTGTACACGTTCCCCCTGATCGTCGGGGGCGGCAAGCCGTACCTGCCCGTGGGGAAGGAACTGCGGCTGCGCCTGGTCGAGCACCGTTCCTTCGCCTCAGGAATCATGTTCCAGCGCTACGTACGCCCCTGACCGAGCGGACCCCGGGCGTACCCACGAGGGGCCAGTGGCCGTACGCCCGTGCGCGATCCTGGACGAAGTGGCGCCCGGGTCACTGAACCATGACCTTTCGGCACTCACCTTGCACAGGTTCGCGCGAACATGTGCTTTCACCGAAGCACTCGTTGGAGGCGATCGCCAGGCTGTTCTTCCCCTCGCGTTCGGTCAGGACTGGAACAACAGTTCAGCGCCGCGCCGGTCCAGCTCCATGTATCCCAGTTCGTCGATGCAAAGCACGTCCACCCGCCCGTGGGCGGAAGATCGTCTTGGACAGCTGCTCATCGTCGGCAACCTCGACCAGCTCGTTGACCAGCTTGGCCGCGCGTACCGGCGGACGCCCGCAGCCTGAGGAGCGGGTTCTTGCCACCCCGCCCACGAAGTAGGGCCCGGCGTCGTACCACGACAAGACGCCGGGCCCAGCCATACCTCAGATAGATCAGAGGTACTGAACCCCACCCCGGAGATGGAGGGTCTCCGTGTTGCGGCCCGCCCGGTGTCCTTCTACCTCTACAGCCCTCCGATCCGCAGGCCCACCTGACGCAGGAGTGGTTCGCGTTCCCCGCCGGGGACCACGCGGTCCGCGCGGCGCCAAGGCCTGTTCCAGCAACGGAGGTCGGTAGTTGCAAGCACTCCAGAAAAGCCTTTGAGGCGCGTACGCGGCTGGTGCGACCATCTGGCCCGTGACCAAAGATGGCTCCAAGCAGATTTTCAGGCTGGTCGAGATACCCCCGCAGGCCATGTCTGCGCTCGCGGTCGATGACATCCCTGCGGCTTCTGCGGAGGTGGGAGTCTCTCTCACCGAGCACTTCGTGGGCGATGACTTGCGGGGCCTGTGGCGCTACCGGGCCGAACTCCGCCAGACTGCTCCCGACCAGCCCCAGGGCCGCGTGTGGGCGGTGGTGTCCGAACCCGATGGAAGAGTGGTCGGCCACGGCGGTTTTCATGCCCCGCCCAGCGACCAGGGGACCATCGAGATCAGCTATTCGGTGGACCCGGCCGCTCGCCGGCAAGGCTGGGGCAAGGCCATCGCGACCGAACTACTCCATCGAGCCACAGACGAGGGTGCCAGGACCATTCGAGCCTCGGTGTCCCCGGACAACGCCGCGTCCCTGGCGATCATCACCGCCATCGGCTTCCAGCAAACGGGCGAGCGATGGGATGAGGAGGACGGCCGCGAACTCGTCTTCGAACGGCCCGTCCCAGACAGACCGTAGTGGTCAGAGCCATCCGTTGATGCACGCGACGTGGGCGGGTTGCTTCGTAGCGGACGGCCTGGTCGCGATGGCCCGGTTGCGCTTGAGCCGGTTGGCGAACCCCACGGCATGCCGGTCGTGACAGCCAACCTCGCCGAGCTTGGGCGACCATCCACCTCACGATCCACGCTTGACCGGTGGGCAGCCTGGTCTCGCTTCTCCGAAATGCTGCACTTAGAGGTTCTAGAGAATCAGCGGACGAGGCGTCGCCAGCAGATGATCGCTGCGGCGAGGGTCATGAACGCCTTGTGGATGTCGTCGCGGATCTCCCAGCGGATGCGCAGGCGGCGGAACCAGTGCAGCAGGCCGATCGTGCGTTCCACGACGTAGCGCTGCACGCCCAGGCACCCGATCCGTGCGAGGTACCACGGCGGGCGATGACCGGTTTGATGCCCTTGGCCCATACCAGCCGCCGGTATTTGTCGTGGTCGTAGCCGCGGTTGGGCCTGGGCCGGCGGCGGGGCCGTCCGACCCGGCCTCGGACGGGCGGCACCGTCTCCAGCAGCGGCATCAGCCGGGTGACGTCGTTGCGGTTGCCGCCGGTCAACGCCAAGGCCAGGGGAATGCCGTGGCCGTCGGTCAGCACGTGGTGTTTCGAGCCCGGCCGGCCGCGGTCGACCGGGCTCGGCCCGGTTTTGGGCCGCCCTTGAGCGCCCGCACGTGCGAGCTGTCGATCATCGCCCTGGACCAGTCCAGACGCCCGGCGGCGTGCAGTTCTTCCAGCAGCAGCCGGTGCAGCCGGTCCCACACGCCGGCCTCATGCCATTCGGCCAGGCGACGTCAGCACGTCATCCCAGAGCCGAACCCCAGCTCCTGCGGCAGGTACTCCCGCCGGATCCCGGTATGCAGGACGAACAGGATCCCGCACAGCACCTTGCGATCGTCCAGCCGCTTGCGGCCGTCTTCCTCGGCTGCGCGGAGTAGGAAGTAGTCGGCTTCACCGATGAGGTCTTGCAGTTCTCCAGCCAGAAGTCGACGTCATCGGCGGCCTGGTCGGCGCGATTCGCCCACCGCAGCAGCGCGCGGCGTTCCTGCGTGGTTCGTGCCGGTGGCCCTTGGGGGGCAGGATGTCGGCAAGGATCTCTCGGCCTGCGCGACTGTCTGGTCGATGGTCAAGCTGTCCACGATGAGTCGTGGTGCGTCCGCCTCCTTCACCTCTGCGGCGATGTCCTGCCCGAGCGCCTTCATGCTTATCAGCACGTCGAGGTGACGGTCATCAACCCCGCAGGGCAAAGGTCACCAAAAACGCCCATGGCGAGGCGTGTCGATGGCTACCGGTGGCGTGCTGCTCGCCGCTGGACCAGCCCGTGCAACAGCATTGGGCTTTGATCGTCCGGGTTCTTCCCGACGGCGACGGGTGCGACAGAGTGGTACCCGTACGGCTGGTTCGACGTGCTCGGCCTCGGGAGACCGCAGATCGTCGTTCGGTTCTCGGGCATTTCGGACGACACCGAGGTGGCGCGGCACAGCATGTCGGTCGGCGGGAAGCCGTACATCGGGTGGGGCCTGGCGACGACCGGTCCCTGTGCTGACGGTTCACTCGTGGCGGCGTAGGTCCGAACGGCTTCGCGGCCGTGCCGGGGCCGGTTACTGTGGCTGCCTGATCACTGCATGCCGCTCCACTGTTACGCCGAGTGCCGGGAGCCTGCTTGAACGCCGCCACCAGTCCTGCCTCTCCTCAGGTTTCGCGCCGAGCACTCCGTATGGTCGTCACCGGTGGCGGCACAGGCGGCCACACTTATCCGGCGCTGACCACGGTGAGGACTCTGCAGGCTCGGCTGGCCGCCACCGGTGGGATGCTGGACGTCCTGTGGGTTGGCGCAGCCGACAGCCTGGAGTCGCGTGTGGCTGCGAGCGAGGGCATCGCGTTCGAGACTGTGGCGACGGGGAAGATCCGGCGGGCCGCGAACCCGCTGAAACTGGCGTCGCCGGCGAACGTGAGGGACATGGGGCGGGTGCCGCTGGGCGTCGCGCAGGCCCGCTCGATCATCGCCGGCTATGGCCCGGACGTGGTGCTGGCCACCGGCGGGTACGTCGCGGTCCCCGTGGGGCTTGCGGCCCGGATGTGTCGCCGTCCTCTGGTGGTCCACGAGCAGACCGTCCGGCTGGGATTGGCCAACAAGACCCTGGCCAGGGTCGCGGCCCGGGTCGCGGTGTCGTCGCAGTCCACGCTGGAGCTGTTGCCACCCGGCTTGCGGGCGGCCGCCGTGGTGACGGGCAACCCGGTGCGCCCGGAGGTTCTGACCGGCGACTCCCACAGGGCCGTCGAGATGCTGGACCTGCGCGGGTTCGACCCGCGTCGGCCGACGGTGTACGTCACCGGCGGCGCGCAGGGCTCCCAGCAGATCAACACCCTCGTCGCGGAGATCCTGCCGTGGCTGCTGCAACAGGCCAACGTGATCCACCAGTGCGGACCCGGCAACGTCGACACCCTGCGGCGTCGGACGGCGCAACTGTCGGCGGAGGCGGCGGGTCGGTACTTCCTGGCCGGGTTCATGGGACCGGAGTTGCCGGACGTCCTGGCGTTGGCGGACGTGGTGATCTCTCGTTCCGGGGCCGGAACGATCGCCGAGCTCACCGTGCTGGGCAAGGCCGCGGTGCTGATTCCGCTCGCGTCCTCGGCCGGGAACGAGCAGGCTCACAACGCCCAGCACCTGGCGGCTACGGGCGCCGCGGTGGCGTTGATGGGAGAGGTGTCGGCGGCGGACCTGCAGGCGGCTGTGGCGCCGCTGCTGACCGATCCCGGCCGCCGAGCGGCGATGGCCGCCCGGGCGCGTGACCACGGCCGTCCGGACGCGGCCGAGCGATTGGCGGACATCGTGCTCACGGCCGCCCGCACCGCCTTGGACTGACGGCCACGTTCGGCCGCCGCGTCCCGGTCTGTCGTGGGCGTGAATCAGGAGCGGGCTGGCTGGTGAGGGTCTGCGCCAGCAACTCGGCGACACGCAGCGCCGAGCCCGGCGAGCGAGGATCGTCTGGACGCGACCGGGCTGGTGCTCCGTCCGGCACGACGGGCGGACCAGGCGACGGGGCGCCGATGGCTGCAGTGGCTTGTGTCCGAACTGACCCCGGCCGGCCACCGACGCTGGGAGGAATTCGCTCACGAACTCGAGTCCAGTGCGACAGGTGGTTGTGCAGGTGACACGGGATCAGTCAGCCGGTCCTCACCGTGCCGGAAGGGTCTACCAGGTCCGGCTCGTGCACCACCGTCGAAGAACAGCCTTGCGCTGGGCGCGTTCGTCGTCGTGGGCGCGCTGCTCGGTGGCCTCGACCTCGGCCCGGGCCTGGACGACGATCTCGACGAGGTCGACGCACAGCTCCTCGATCACGGTGGTGAGCTGGTCGGCCAGCGGTCCGAGCACCACCTTTGCCTGCTCCAGGCGCGCCCGCCCGGACGCCCGCGCGACGGCCGCCTCCCGCTCCTCGCGGATGCGGTTGTACAGCTCACGGTGTTGGTCACTGCAGTACTTGGCAGTGGAACGGCGCCCACGCTGCAGCGCATCGCCGCAGTACTGGGCACGGGCGCCCCGGCCTCGATGGTCCGCCGCATGAGCTCGGCGGCGACCTCGGGAACAGCTGCCGGACGTTGACGCCGACCGCCGCCAGCCCTTCCGCAGGGGTGGTCTGGTCGAGGTCCGAGGGCCCGGTGAGCACGGTGACGATGCGTTCTTGGCGCTGGTTGCGTTCGCGGCTCACCGGCCGAGGCGGCGGATCTGGGTCCGCCGCGGCCGAGGCGGTGGCGGAGCATCATTCCTGGCGGTCTTGCGAACCTGGACGTCGACTGCTTCTCCTGCTCGGTCTCCGTCGTCGCGAAGAACGTGAACAGCAGCTTCCCTGATTCGGTCGGGTGGTGGCGGCCGGGCAGCGGCTCGTCGAGCATCTCCGGGACCAGGCCGCGCGGTGGGGTGGTCGACAAGATCGAACACATCCGAGCAGGTCCAGCGCGACCTGATCATTCCGACCGGCAATCTGCGCGGGTGGTCTGGCGAGGTCCTGACCGGGTGACCTCGTTGTGCCCGCGGTCCCGCGCGCCTGCTGTTACTCTGGTGGGGACGTTGATCGTTCGTAGGGGAGCCCAGACATGGTGGTGGACGACGACATCTCCGGGTGATACCCGGACCCGACAGGCCACCGGCCCGGTGCGTGGGAGCGCCGCCGACGTGGCCTTGCTGTCGTCCCCTCTTTCTCTTTGTCTGCTGCCGGGGCACGTGTGTCTTCCGTGCCCCCTTCCCACGAGGTCACCTCCATGTCCGACGCCTTCATCGTCTGCTCGAACCTGTCCTTCACCTGGCCCGACGACACTCCCGTCTTCCAGGACCTGTCCTTCACCGTCGGCTCCGGCCGCACCGGCCTCGTCGCGCCGAACGGCACCGGCAAGAGCACGCTGCTCAAGCTCATCGCCGGTGAACTGCGGCCCGGCACCGGGTCGGTCTCCGTGGCCGGCGCCCTCGGCTACCTCCCGCAGAACCTTCCCCTGGCCGGCGACCTCACGGTCGCCGAGGTGCTGGGCATCGCTGAGATCATCCAGGCCATCGACGCCGTGGAGTCCGGGGACGTCGACGAGGAGCACTTCACCACCATCGGCGATGACTGGGACATCGAGGAACGCACCCGCGCCCAGCTCGACCGCCTCGGCCTGGCCGACCTCACCCTGGATCGCAGCCTGAGCACCCTCAGTGGCGGCCAGGTCATCTCTCTCGGCCTTGCCGCCCAGTTGCTGAAGCGGCCCGACGTGCTGCTGCTCGACGAGCCCACCAACAACCTCGACCTCGACGCCCGGCGCAAGCTTTACGACGTGCTGGAGGACTTCAAAGGCTGCCTGCTCCTGGTCAGCCACGACCGCGCCCTGCTCGACCGCATGGAACGCATCGCCGAACTCGAGCGCGGCGAACTGCGCTTCTACGGCGGCAACTTCACCGAGTACGAGGAGGCGGTGCGGGCCGAGCAGGAAGTCGCCGAGAAGAACGTCCGCCACGCCGAGCAGGAGCTGAAGCGGGAGAAGCGGGAGATGCAGCAGGCCCGCGAGCGCGCCGAACGCCGGCAGAGCAACGCCGCCCGCAACCTGAAGAGTGCCGGACTGCCCCGTATCTTCGCCGGCAACATGAAGCGGGGCGCGCAGGAGTCCGCGGGCCGGGCGGGCCAGATGCACGCCAACCGGGTCAGCGAGGCGAAGGCCCGGCTGGACGAGGCCGGGCGTGCGCTGCGCGAGGAGCAACGCATCACGCTGGACCTGCCGGACACCAACGTGCCCGCCGGACGCAACCTGTTCCTCGGTCGGCACCTCAACGTCCGCCTCGGCGACAGGGAGGTGTTCGCCGGTGAGGGCGTCGACCTGACCGTCCGAGGCCCGGAACGCATCGCGCTGACCGGTCCCAACGGTGCCGGCAAGAGCACACTGCTGCGTCTGCTCAACGGCGACCTGACACCACAGAGCGGCGAGATCAAGCGGGCCGACGGCCGCATCGCCTACCTCTCGCAGCGCCTCGACCTGCTGGACGTCGACCGGACGGTCGCCGAGAACTTCGCCGACTACGCCCCGGAGCGGCCGGAGGCCGAGCGGATGAACCTGCTCGCCCGCTTCCTCTTCCGGGGGCCTCGCGCCCATCTGCCCGTCGGGGTGCTCTCCGGAGGCGAACGGCTGCGCGCCACCCTGGCCTGTGTCCTGTGCGCGGAACCGGCTCCGCACCTGCTGCTCCTGGACGAGCCGACGAACAACCTCGACCTGGTCAGCGCAGGCCAGCTGAAGAGCGCCCTCAACTCCTACCAGGGGGCCTTCGTGGTGGTCAGCCACGACGAGCCGTTCCTGCGCGAGATCGGCGTGAACCGGTGGCTGCGGCTGGCCGACGGCGAGCTGAAGGAGACGGGGGCGCCTGAGGTGTGAGCCGCCGGCGTGTCGACCTGGCCCGTGTCCGAGGCATGCCGCCCCACGGACCGAGCACCGATCACGTTGGACGGACCCATGCCTCAGCCCGCTCTGCTCGCCCACGACCTCGTCCACACCCTCGGCAACCGACGGCTGTTCGACGGTCTCTCCCTGACCGCCTCGCCCGGGCACCGCATCGGGCTGATCGGGGAGAACGGCGTCGGGAAGTCGACCCTGCTGCGCCTGCTGGCCGGGACGGACGAGCCCGACGCCGGCAGCGTCACGCGCCCGCCCGACCTGGGCTTTCTTCACCAGGAGATGCCGTATGACGCCGACGCGACGATCGCCGACGTGCTCGACGACGCCCTGCGCGAAGCCAGGGAGGACCTCGCCGAGCTGGAATGGCTCACCGAGCAGCTCGCGCGGACCGCGCAGGACGCGCCCGAGTACGCGGGCCTGCTCGAGACCTACGGCAGCCGGCTGGAACGGGCCGAGGAACGAGAGGCCTGGGACGCCGACCGACGTGCCGCGCTCGTGCTCGACGGCCTCGGCCTTGAGGCCCTCGGACACGACCGGACGCTCGGGTTCGTTGTCCGGCGGGCAGCGCGGTCGGCTCGCGCTGGCCGCGCTGCTGGTCCGGCGGCCCTCCGCGCTGCTGCTGGACGAGCCGACCAACCACCTCGACGACGGTGCCGCCGCCTTCGTCGAGGACCAGGTCCGCACCCTGCCCGGGGTCGTCGTGGTGGCCAGCCACGACCGGGCCTTCCTGGACGCCGTGTGCACGGACCTGATCGACCTCGACCCCGCGATGGACGGCCCCGTCCGCTACGGCGGCAACTACAGCGCCTACCTGGCCGAAAAACGCGCCGAGCGGGACCGCTGGGAGCGACGCTGGGCCGAAGAACAGGAGGAAATGGTCGCGCTGCGGGTCTCCGCCGGTGTCACCGCGCACCGCGTCGCACCGGACCGGGGACCGCGCGACAACGAGAAGATGGGCTACGGCCACCGCGCCGGCCGGGTGCAGAGCCAGATCTCCCGGCGAGTGCGCGACGCCACCCGCCGTCTGGAGGATCTGGAGCGCTCGCAGGTCGGCGAGCCCCCGAAGCCGCTGCGGTTCGCGAGCACACCGCTCGCCGCACCGGCGGCGGAGGGCGACGAGCCGCTGGTGTCCCTGGATGACGTACGGGTGCCGGGCCGGCTCGCACCGGTGAGCGTAAAGGTGTCGGCGACCGATCGTCTGCTGGTCACCGGTGGGAACGGGACCGGGAAGTCGACTCTGCTGGCCGTTCTCGCCGGACGGCTCGTACCCGAGGGCGAGGTGCGGCGGCGGCGCGGACTGACCGTGGGACTGCTCGCCCAGGACACCGTTTTCGACCGGCCGGACCGGTCCGTCCGGGACACCTATGAGCTGACGCTGGGCGCCGAGCGGGCCGAGGCGGTGCCGCTGGGCTCGCTCGGTCTGCTGCACGAGGCGGACCTGGACAAGCCGGTCGGCCGACTCTCGGTCGGACAGCGCCGGCGGCTCGCGCTGGCGCTCCTCGTGGCGCGCCCGCCGCAGTTGCTGCTGCTCGACGAACCCACCAACCACCTGTCGCCGCGCCTGTGCGACGAGTTGGAGGCGGCGCTGGGCACCGGCCCCGGCGCGATCGTGCTGGCCAGCCACGACCGCTGGCTTCGAGAACGCTGGCGGGGACGGGAGATCCGGCTCGGCCTCAACCGCGAGCACCCAGCCACGACCCTGGAGCCCTAGTACTACAGCCCGCCACCGTCGCCAGGGCGGAGGTATTCCAGGGCCGCTGAATAGGGGAGCGACCATAAGGAAGCGCCGGGCGGTATGTGCCACGAACCCGCAGATAACGGGCTCCGATGGTCTCGCGGTGGGTTGACCACAAAGCTGCACCTGGCCGCCGAACAAGGGTAGAGCCGCTGTGCTGGTGATCAATGCAAGGCACTGGAAGAAATGCCGTATTTCCGGCGGTCCTGGAGGTCCCTCCATTCGATTCGGGGGCATAGCCCGACCGTTCGGGGATCCGATCACACCGCAGCCCGATCACACACAGGCAGACAGCGCCAGCGTGCGCGCGGCCTGAATGCCTACCTCTTGTTCTGGTGGGCGCACGGAAAAGGTTTACTGGAGTTTACCCTGCACTACCCAAGCTCGACCATCGCAATAGTTACCGCGTCGCTGGTCAGCTGCTAACTTGATCCTCATCCGAGAGGTGGCAGTTGATGCCGCGGATGTAGCGTCGGGGCGTCATGGTTCCCGATCAAGTGGCTGTGCAACGCCGTAAAACGTGGGGTTGGAGGTCGCCAATCAACGGAGAAACGGTCGGCGAAGTCCTGACCTTGCTCGACAGAGATGACCGGGCAGTCACCTTCATCGGCGGCGGCAAAACACAGATCACTTTCAAGGAACTGTCCGCACTAACGGATGACCTGGCGGCTCGGTGGGGCGGCCTTGGCCTGCGCCAGGGCGATCGCGTTGTGCTCATCCTGACCGATGAACAGGAATTCGTACTGTCACTCCTGGCTGCAATGCGGGCGGGAATCATCGCGGTTCCGATCTATCCGCCGTTTGTGCTGAGCCAGCGGGACGCCTATCTCGAGGGGATCCGGCGGATCTGCCGTGTGTCCATGGCGGCCTGCTGCGTGGTCAGCGCGGCGGTGCACGAGGCATTGCGTCGGATGGAGCTACCGTGCCCGGTCGAGACCTACGAGGCTCTCACCGCCGCGTCGCCGGGCGGCATCGGCATACCCCGTCCAGCGGACCCAGCGCTAATCCAGTTCACCAGCGGAAGCACCGGCGACCCCAAGGGGGTCGTGGTGAGTAACCGATCGCTGGTGCGGCACACCGGGCGACTGGCGCGGACGTTGCGCGTCGACGGGGCCGCCGACCGCGCGCTCAGCTGGCTGCCGCTGTATCACGACATGGGACTCATCGGGAAGCTGCTGGTGGCAGTGGTCACGCAAACCAGTACCTGGTACATGTCGCCGTTGCGCTTTGCGCGCGACCCGATCGGATTCCTGCGAATGATGACAGAGATCGGTGGCACCATCTCATTCGCACCGAACTTCGCCTACGGCCTGCTTGCACGGTGCGCCACCGACGGGGCGCCGGCCGGGCTCGATCTGTCGGCGTGGCGGGTGGCGGGATGTGGCGCCGAGCCGATCGACGCCGACACTCTCCGCCGGTTCGCCGCCGCCTATGCCCCTGTAGGGTTCCGGCCGAAGGCTCTCCTCCCCTGTTATGGCCTGGCCGAGGCGACCTTAGCCGTGTGCGTCTCCCCGGCTGGGCGTGGCATGACGGATCTCACGGTCGATGGCGACCGGCTGGTGGCCGATCGGATGGCGGTGCCGGTGCCAACGGACGCGCCAGGCGCGAAACGGCTTGTCTCCAGCGGCCGACCAATGCCCGGCACCCAGGTACGCATCGTCGACTCGGACGGCCGCGACGTCCCGGACGGCACCGAGGGCGAGATCATCGTGAACAGCGATCATCTCGCGTCGGGCTACTTCGCCGACGAGGAGTCCACGGCGCAGACCTGGCGGAACGGTTGGCTCTGGACCGGTGACACGGGTTTTCTGCACGAGGGAGAGCTCTACGTCACCGGTCGCAGCAAAGACCTGATCATCGTCAACGGGCGGAACTACCAGCCGCACGACATCGAACGCGCTGCCGAGCAGGTCGACGGCGTGCGGCCGAGCAACGTCGTCGCGCTCGCCGGCCCGCACGGGGACACCGAGGCCGTGCGCCTGGTCTTCGAGGCGCAGACATATCCGCCAAAGCCCGAGTTGGCCGCCGATGTGGCCCAGGTGGTACGGCGGCAGTTCGCAGTCCCCATTCGGGATATTACCGTGGTGCGTAAGGGCGCACTACCCAAAACCAGTTCGGGAAAGATCCGGCGGCGGCACACGGCGTTGCTGCTCAATGAAGGGCGACTTTCCGTTGTCGCCGTAACTCGATCGTGATGACCCTATACCGAGCATCGATTCTGGATCACGATGACGGAGGTCTCCATGACGCGTCCCAGGCCGACCATCGGTCAGAAATACACAACTCAAGCCGGCGACACGATCACTGAGATATCGTTTGTGGCATATGGCGACGCACGCCGCTATGCCGAGTTGGCACTGCACAACGCGGATGTGCCGGGATTCAATGCCGCGCGCGTGATAGCGGGTCTCGAAATCGACATTCCCGAGCCGGACTATCTGCCGATGCCGCGCGGCGTCGGTGGTATGCGCGGCGGCATAGGCAAATCCTTCACCATGCGCCGATAGTCCGGCATCCGCCGAAAACACCCACGCTCGGCAAAGGGCGAATGAATGAGAAACGAAGACATGGTACTCGAAACCATCCAGCGGGTGGTGTCCGAAGTGGCCAAGATCCCAGCATCTGAGCTCCGCCTGGATGGTCCGGTGACCGGCTTGGTGAACGTGGACTCCATTGTCCTCATGGAAATCGTCGCCAGGGCCGAGCTCGCACTCGACATCGAGATCGATGAGGAGCTGCTGTTCAGCATCGACACGGTGGGGGACTTCGTCGCGGAATGTCAGCGACTCGTCGCCGATCGCGTTCCGGCGGAGAGGTGACCAATGACGCGGAACCGTAAGTTGCTTTTGATCTCGCCGCGGGCGACGTTCTTCGGACGCAATCCCGGCCATCAGCAGTTCAAGCGCGATTCCCGTGAATTTCAGTTCTTCGACTACACGTGGACTGGGTTCGCCACCGGCCTGATGATCGTCGGATCGCTGACCCCGCAGCACTACGACATACGGTACATCGACGAGAACATCGAGCCGGTCGACTTCGACGCGGACGCCGACCTGGTCGCGCTGACGGGAATGACGGCGCAGGCCGACCGAATGTATGAGATCGCCGCCGAGTTCCGCGCTCGCGGGGTGCCGGTCGTCGCCGGCGGCCTGCACGCCAACCTCATACCAGGTGAGGTCGCCCAGCACGTCGACGCGGTTTGTGTTGGAGAGGCGGAGGCATTGTGGCCGCAGGTGCTGCGCGACTTCGAACGCAATGAACTGAAGCCCGTCTACCGCCAGCGCGGGCGGGCCGACCTCACCGCGATGCCGCGCCCCCGGTACGAGCTTGCGCAACAGCGTTACTACCCGAGCATCTGGGTGGAGACTTCCCGGGGGTGCCCGCATACCTGCCGGTTCTGCGCGGCGACCATCCGGTATCGCGACAAACTGGGGCACAAATCTGTTGATCAGGTGATCGACGAGGTTCGCTTCGTGCGGGAGCGGTGGGACAACCCCTACATCCTGTTCTCTGACGACAATTTTGTGGTCGACCGTGCCCGCACCCGTGAACTGCTGCGCCGCCTGATCCCTCTCGGCATCAAATGGAGTGGGCAGTCGGACGTATCCTTCTACAAGGATCCCGACATCTTGGAGCTGATGCACGAAAGCGGCTGCATGATGATGCTCATCGGCTTCGAGAGCGTCTCGACAGAAACTCTGGACGGCATCGACGAGCGAAACTGGAAGCTGCGATCGATGGCGAAGTACATCGAAGCCGTTAAGGTCATCCAAGATCACGGCATCGGTGTGTACGGCGCCTTCACGCTGGGCCTCGACACCGACACGAAGGACTCCTTCGCCGCGACCTCAGAATTCGTCAAGGACAACTATCTCGCCGGTATCCAGGTTTCCTGCGTCACGCCCTTCCCCGGTACCCCGCTGCGGCAGGACATGGAGCGGGAGGGGCGAATCCTGCCGGACAGACCCTGGTCGTACTACACCGTCTTCGATGCGGTCTACCAACCCAAGAACATGACTCCGGAAGAACTCGAGGAAGGCACGCTGAGTGTCTACCGCAGCTTCTACAACCGCGAGTTCTCGCTACGGAAGACCCGGCACTTCAAGGCCATCTACAAGAACCTCGTCAAAAAGCAGGTGGAGCGCGAGGCCGCGCTGGCGACCTCAGGACGGAGCATGGTGTGACCGCGGTGGTCATCGGCTCCGGTGGCATCGGGGCCGAAGTGGTACGCGATCTGCGGCGGCGGGGTCAGAAGGTGGCCGTCGGCTGGCACCGCAGCGCTGCCGTGGCGACAGAACTCTCGGTGCCCGGATTCCAGGTCGACGTCACTGATCTGGCGTCCTGCCGACAGCTGCTCGCCGCGGTGGCGCGCCAGGTCGGGCCGGTGACCGCGGTCGTGAACTGCTTCGGCGCGGTCGAGGAGGCCCCACTGCTCCGCGTCGAGTCACCGGATGTCGACCGGCTGATCGACCTCAACCTCACCGGTGTCGTGAACGTCTGCCGGGCCGCCGCCTTCCGGATGATGAAGGCCGGGGGCGGAAGCATTGTGACCATCGGTTCTGCCGCGTCCATGGTCGGCGTGCCCGGGTTGGCGGTGTACTCCGCGACCAAGGCGGCCCTCGCTGGCTTCGGCCGCAGCCTCGCCGCTGAGCTCGCGCCGTTCCGGATCACCTGTAACACCGTGCTACCCGGTTTCATCGACTGCGGCGCGACGGCGGAATTCTCACCGGCCCGCAAGAAGGTGCTCGAACGACACATCCCGCTGAAGCGACTCGGTGCCCCGGCCGAGGTGGCGGCGCTGGTGGCCTACCTGATCTCGCCGGACAGCCGATATGTCACCGGTCAGCAGTTCGTCATCGACGGTGGCTGGACCCTCGGCACCGCAACGCTGACGCACGATCTCAATGAGGAGGTCCTCGACGAGGCCGGGGACGGAGCACGGCATGGATGAACCGACCAAGCAGACCCTCTGCACCTTCTGCGGTGTGGTCGACCAGGTCACGATCACGCCCGGTCGGCGCGTCAAAGCGACCGGAAGCCTCGGGGTCTGCGTCAAGGGCGCCCACTACTTTCAGAAACATCTGAGCTCTCGTCCCCGGGACGTGGCCCGGCTCACCAGCCCCATGCTGCGATCTCCGTACGGATGGGAACGCGTCTCGTGGGACTACGCCATCGATATGGCGGCCGACTCGATCCTGGCCGACCGGCAGGAGTTCGGCCGCGACTCCATCGGCTGCTACGGCGTCGGCCAGATGACGATGGAGTCACTGTGGGTGGCCAAGAAGTTCTTCCAGGGCCACCTCGGCACGAACAACATCTGCTCCAACGCCGAGCAGTGCCTGGCCAACAACGCGGGCGGCCATGAGCTGGTGTTCGGCAACGAGGGGCCGTTCTCCTGCTACGACGACTACCGCCACGCCGAGGCCATCTTCTTCTACGGACATAACCCGGCGATCAATCACCCGACGGTGTTCCAGCGGTACGTCCGTCAGAACAAGAGCGCGGTCAAGGTGGTCATCGACCCGCGCCGCACCGACACCGTCGACGTGCTACTGGCCGAGAGCCCGCACAATATCCACCTGCCCGTCCGCAGCGGCAGCGACGTGCTGCTCAACTGCGCCATCGCTCGCTATCTGCTGGATGAGGACGCCTGGGATCACGACTTTGTGGCGGCGCAAGTGGAGCCGGCCAGCGCCGCCGAATTTCTCCGGCTGCTGCGCGAGGGGCCATACTCCATCGACGACGTCGTGCCGCGTATCACCCCGGCGGGGATGTTGGCTGATGACATGCGTGACCGGCTGTTGCGGGCGTGCGAGCTGTGGAAACGCGAGCGGGTGGTGACGACCAGCTCCGTGGGGATCAATCAGACGGTGGGCAGCACCGGCGTTGCCTCGATACTCAACCTCCATTTGCTGACCGGCGACATCGGTGCCCCGGGACGCGGCCACGTCCGGTTGGCAGGGCAGTCGAACGCGTCGAGCGAGCTGGCCATGGGCTACTCCGGCCGCTTGCTGCCCTTTCGCATGCGCATCACCGAAGCGGGGCACCGGGCGGAAATGGCACGGATCTGGGGGGTGCCGGCCTGGCGGATCAACCCGACGCCCGGCTTGCCGGTGGCCTCGTTCGCGACCTCCGAGCGCCTGCGCACCCTGTTCATCTTCGGCACCAATCCCGCCCGGAATTTCCCCGACCTGGCGCGCTGGCGGGAGAAGATGATGGATCTCAACATCGTTTACGTCGACTCGTACTACAACCCGGAGATCCTCGAGTACGCCGACATCGTGTTGCCCTGCCGGACCAAGCACGAGACGGCGGGCATCTTCTTGAACGGTGAACGGCGGCTGCAGTTCATGGAGCCGGTCGAAGAGCCTCCGTTCGACGCCTGGAGCGACGTACGCATCATCTGCGAGATCGCCCGCCGGATCGCCCTCCACCTTGGCGAGGCCGACCCCACGCTCAGCCCGGAACGGGGCACCTCCGCGACAAGCCCGGGGGAGGCCGAGGTTGAGGAGTGGGTCGCCAAAGGGAACGTGGACCTGTCAGCCCGGACGCTCGACGCAGCGTTCAGCTATCCGGTGGACGGGCAGGGGGAGCCGCTGAGCGAGGCCGTGTGGCAGGAGATCCTGGCGGCCTCCCGCGGCTTCTACAACGAATTCGTCGACGGCGACGGCGTCCCCATCGACTTCGACCGGATCCGATCCGGAGAAGGCGTCCAGTGGCAGGGGCGCCGTCGATACGTCGCGGAAAGCGGTGACAACCGGCCACTGTTCTCGGGTGTTTTTCGCGCGGACCGCCGCCGGGCGACCTTTCATATACCGCCGCCTGAACGCCTCATCCCATTCACGGAACGTGGCGATGGCGGCTTCGTGCTGATCACAGGTCGTGGCGCGATGAGCAGCGGGAGCAGCGGCAAGGGGCAACGCCGGAACAACACCGCCATGTTCAACTCCTCGACCGCGACCGGCGTCGAGAATTGGCCGGAGCGCAACAGCGTGTACATCAATCCGCGCGACGCCCGGCGGCTGTCCGTCGCAACGGGCTCACGGGTGACGCTGCGCAACGACCGCGGTGAGATCACATGTCCGGTCGAGGTCAGCGACGACGTTCCGGCAGGCCACGCCTACCTCACATTCCATCCGGACCGCGCCGGGACCCATCCGAATTTCCTGACGAGTTCCGACAAGATAGATCCGCAGACCTGGCAGCCTCTGCTGAAAGACACCCGCGTCGACCTGATCCCGATAAGCGATGCCACCAAGTGAGGCGACCGGCTTGCTGGCGCCGCTGCGCTACCCGATTCGGCAGTTCCGCCGCTTCGCCTACCCCGAGCCGGGCGCCGACTTCGAGGATCCGGCCGACTACGGCCTCGAACCCGAATCCTTCGAAGTCGTGACGACCGACGGCGTCCGCTGCCGCGGCTGGCTGTTCACCCCGAAAGAGCCGTGGGGGGTCGTCATCATCTGCCACGCTCGTAGCGCGGGCAAGTCACGCACCCTTCGGCAGGCCAGGCTGCTGTGGGAGCGCGGATTGGCGGTCGCGACATTCGACTTTCGGGGCTGCGGGGACAGCGCCGCGCCGCCGCGCCGCGCCCGGCGAAGCCTGCGGGCACCATTGCGCGATCTGGAGGCCGTGGCGCGGCACGTCTGCCGGCGGTTCGCGGCTGATCCGCGTACTTCCGGCCGGGTCGCGCTGTTGGGGTGCTCCTTCGGCGGCAACATGGTCATCGCGCATGCCGGACACGCGGACCGTACCTACCCCGCGATCATGCTTGATTCCACGCCGCTGGTCCACTGGGCGGACATGCTCGGTGCACTGCTCGCCCGGGAGCGCCGGGACGCGCGCTTCCCGCGCGCCCGCGCCGTCGCCGACCGGCTGGTCATCTGCTCGGTGGTGGCCTGGACCAGGGCCGAAGCCCTCTATCGCCACGCGCGCAGGTCCGTGCGCCGGCTGGCCAGGACGAAGGCGCTGCTCGTCATCGGTACGCGCGACACGCTCTTCGACGTCGAAGAGAGCCACCGCTTCCTCTCCGCCTACTACGCAGGCGACACCGAGACCTGGCGCGTGCCGCGCGGGCGCCACCTGACCAACCATGTGGTCGATCCCGAGGCGTACGCCGCGCGGATCGTCACGTTCCTCGCTTCGGCCTTCGAGGAAGCCGAGCGTCGTCCGCAAAGCGGAGAGATCAATGCCGGTATCTGACCGCGAGTCGCGCTGGGATCTGGTCGACTCGATCGTCTCGGACCGGAGTACGAGCCTGCACATCCCAGATCTGGATGCGGGATTCGGCCTGCAGATCCGTACGATGGTCGGCCTGTCCGTCCCGTCCATGTACGAGGAGTTGGCTCGCCACGTCGACGTGGCGGCCCTACGCCGACGGGGCCTGAGCTCCGCCGTCACATTCGCCGAGTTCGAGCGGCTTGCTCGTCCGCTCGCGGTGGCGGCGCCACTCCACACGCGAGTGGAGACCAGGCAGTGCGAGCTGTCCGGACATGGGCTCGGGCATCCAGCGGCGCGCCTTGGTTTCGGCATCCAATACACCTTCAGCTCACCCGGCGGCCGCGGCGATCCACTTCGTTACCGCGAGATCACCGATCCGCAGCCGGCGCCTCGCGGACGCGGTCGCCTTCTGCTTACGCTGATCCGGCCATTCGTTCCTCGGCGCGAGCGCCTGGTGACAGAGACACCTAAGGAGACAGGTCACCTCCGGGTGCACCGTCTGGACGCGCCGCATCCGACCGTGAAATCACTCGGTGCGGTGTCGGCCGAACACCGTCAGATCGACTTTCCCGCCTCCGAACATCGTGGATTCTTCGGCCGCCACCACACCGATACGAACCAATCCGTTTTCACCGGTGACTACCTCTCGGTGATGGTAGATCACGCAACCACCCTGCTGGGTGTTGCCGGGCTGCCGGTAGGTCGGCACAGCGTCGAGCGAATCGCGGCCGTGTTCAAGGCGCCGTTCTCGGCAGGTGCCGAGTATGTGATACGAGCCCGCCTCTACGGCGATGGCGACAGTACCGTCGCACTGGTGGGCCTCCACGCAATCCTGAACGGTAGACCGACCCTGCGCCCCGCAGTGTTCGGCCGTATCGAAGGAACTATGGACGCCGGATAGGGGCAGGGCCTGACTGTGCTTTCCCTCGTAACGTGGAGACCGGAACCATAGAGATGGTTCTCTCACGGGAGAAAAGGGACGCCGGTTTGATTTAAACCGACCGCATCAAGGGATCTAGCAGGCCCGGCTCGGGGAGGATGCCTGTTGAGATACCTCCGCGTGTTCCCTCGGGAGTCGGATGGTGACGTGGAGGCCGCCGGTGGGGCGGGGTGTGAGGGTGAGGGTTCCGTTGTGTGCTTGGACGATGCTGTGGACGATGGCCAGTCCGAGGCCGACACCGGCGTGTTCGTTGGTGCGGGTGCGTTGGGTTCCGCGTTGGAAGGGTTCGGTAAGGGTTGGTACCAGGTCGGGTGAGACGGGTTGGCCGGTGTTGTCGACCCGCAGCACGCTCGCGTCGTGCTGCGATTCGGTGTGGATGGTGACGGTGCCGCCGGTGGGGAGGTTGTGGACGATGGCGTTCTGGACGAGGTTGGTCACCATTCGCAGGATGAGTTCGCTGGAGCCGAGGGTTTGTGTTTTGTCGCCGGTGACATTGAGGGTGATCTGGCGTTTTTCGGCGAGGGGGAGCAGTGTTTCGGTGGCTTGTTCGGCGATGAGGGACAGGTCGACGGGTTCGCGGGTGAAGTTTTTGCGGTCGGCGCGGCTGAGTAGCAGGAGGGCTTCGGTGAGCTTGATCGCTCGCGTGTTGACGGTGTGGAGGCGTTCGATGAGTTGGTCTTGGTCTCGGGTGGGGTCGTTGCGGGCGGCGTCGAGGATGCTTTGCGAGATGGCCAGTGGGGTGCGTAGTTCGTGGGAGGCGTTGGCGGCGAATCTCTGCTGCCTGGTGACGTGGGATTCGAGTTGTTCGAGCATGGCGTCGAACACGTCGGCGAGTTCGCGGAATTCGTCTTTGCGGCCTGGTAGCCGGATTCGATGGGACAGTGATCCGTTGGCGGCCATCCGTGCCGCGTCTGCGATCCGGGTGAGGGGGGCGAGCATCCGGCCGGCGAGGATCCATCCTCCCAGGAGACCGAACACCAGCAGGAAGGCCAGTGCTTGGGCCGCGCGGGGGGCGAAGGCGCGCAGGAGGTCGGAGCGGCCGGGTATGAACCGCGGAGGCAGCGCCCCGTGCCTGCCGCCCCACGGCCCGGTTACGAGTGCACTGTCGGGTACGTAGCGCAGCAGGAACACCCACACCACGGCCAGTAGGAGAGCGCCGGTGAGCAGGAGGAATCCGGCGTAGCTGAGGGTGAGTTTCAGTCGGGCGCTGAGTCCTGGGGGTCTATTCATGAGTGCTGCCAGGGTGGGTGGTGTCCGTGCTGGTGTTGATGCGGTAGCCGACGCCGGGCACTGTGGTGATGAGGCATGGTTCGCCGAGTCGTTTGCGTAGTGCGGAGACGGTGATGCGGACGGCGTTGGTGAAGGGGTCGGTGTTGGCGTCCCAGGCTCGTTCGAGGAGTTCTTCGGCGCTGACGACGCCGCCTTCGGCGGCGGCGAGGACTTCGAGGACGGCGAACTGTTTGCGGGTGAGGGCGATGTAGCGTCCGTCGCGGAAGACCTCTCGGCGGAAGGGGTCCACTTTCAGGTCTGCGATTTCGCGGACTGGGGGGCGGGCGTGTGCGCGTCGGCGGTCCAGCGCTCTCAGGCGTAGGACGAGTTCGCGAAGGTGGAATGGTTTGGTGAGGTAGTCGTCGGCGCCGAGTTCGAATCCTGAGGCCTTGTCGTCGATCCGGTCGGCGGCGGTGAGCATGAGGATCGGCATGCCGCTGCCGGAGGCGACGATGTGTTTGGCGATCTCGTCGCCGGAGGGGCCGGGGACGTCGCGGTCGAGGACGGCGATGTCGTAGGTGTTGATGCCGAGCAGTTCCAGAGCGGTGTCGCCGTCGCCTGCGATGTCGGCCGCGATCGCCTCCAGGCGTAGGCCATCGCGGATGGCTTCGGCCATGTAGGGCTCATCCTCCACGATCAGAACGCGCATGCCTGAAGGCTAAGCAGCACGGCATATCGTCGGCATATGCAAACCGGGCACGCCCCACCGGCCCGGTGACCGCGATCTCCTCTGCCTTCGCGGCGTCTGCCCAGCCTTGTCGGGCCGGTCGGGCCATGGCTTCACACGTTCACCCCGGGCTTGTGGGTGCGGGCACGGTGGCGCCGTCGACCAGGCGTGCGACCAGCTGCTCGTAGGGCAGTCCGGCGGCGGCGAACATTCTCGGTACCTGGGAGGCGGCCGTCATTCCCGGCATCGTGTTGACTTCGTTGAGGACGGGACCGTGGTCGGTGAGGAAGAAGTCGATGCGGGCGACACCGGCGCAGCCGAGGGCGTCGAACATCCGCAGCGCCGCCCCGGTCAGGGCCGCCCGGTCTGCGCCGTCGATGTCGGCGGGCACACTGAACCGGGCTGAACCGTCGTACTTCGACCGGGTGTCGAACAGGCCGCTGGTCTGGATCTCCAGCGGCGGCGACGCCCATCGACGGCCATCGGCTTCACGCAGGACGGCCACGTCGATCTCCCGGCCCTCGACGACGTCCTCGATCAGGATCCGGTCGTCGAATCGTGCCGCACAGCGCAGCGCTTCGCGTAGCTGGGAGGCGTCACGTGCCAGGGCGACACCGTAACTCGACCCGGCCGAGGCAGGCTTCACCACCACATCGGTCTTGAACTCGATGTCGGCGCTCTCTGCCGCCGCCACCAGTCGGCCGGGGGCGGTGTGGATTCCGACGGCCTCCGCCACGAGCTTGGTCGTCCACTTGTCCATGCCAACAGCTCCGGCGCGCAGGCCCGAGCCGACCATCGGCGTGTGGGTGAGGGCGCACAACGCCGCGAGGGTCCCATCCTCGCCGGACGGGCCGTGGACGGCGGGGAACACGACGTCGGCGCGTTCGATGACGCTCAGTGCCGCCGCCAGGGAACTGAGGGCCTGCGAGCCGAGCGCATCCGCTCCTTGGCGCCACGTCCCGTCGCGGTCGATGGTCAGCTCGTCAACGTCGAATCCGCTGGAACGCAGCGCCTGTGCGACCGCTGTGGCAGTGGCCAGGGAGACGTCGTGCTCGGCGTTCTGGCCGCCGCCGATCACCACGATTCGCCGTGTCATGCGATGCTCCTTCTCACACGCGGCCCGATGCCGGTGACGATGGTGTGCGGAATGGTCCGGGCCCAACGAGCCCAGTCCTGGATGGTGGGGGTCGCGCCCCCGTCCGGGCCGAACACGGTCGCGGACGTGCCGACCGGGAAGGACGCGGCACCGGTATCGATCACGATCTGGTCCATCGAGACCCGTCCGACGACCGGGAAACGGCGCCCGCGGATCTCAACGCCGGCCTGGGGCGACAGCTCTCGCGGGATCCCATCGGCGTACCCGACGGGGAGGACGCTCAGATGGGTGGCACGATCGGTGACATACGTGCCGGCGTAACCGACCGGCGTGCCGGCCGGCGCCGCCGTGGTGTGCACGATCGGCGCGGTCAGACGGGACGCGCCGTGCATCTCCACGGTCCCGGAGGGATCGATACCGACCAGTCCCGCCCCGACACGGACCATGCCGAAATGAGTCGCCGGGTCGGTCATCGTTCCCGACGTGGCCGCGAGATGGGCAATCGGCGAACCGAGACCCGCCGCCCGGACCGCCTTCAGCGCCTCGTGCATACGAGCAACCGCCGGTGCGTTCGCCGCGGGGTCGGCCCGGTCGGCCAGCGGAAGATGCCCCATGACGCCCACGACGCGGACCCTCCGAGCGTGTTGACCACGCCGGGCGAGACCGATCAGTTCGTCCCACTGCCCGTGGGGGCAGCCGCCACGGGACATTCCGGTGTCCACATGTAGATGAACCCGCACCGTCGACGCGGCCTGCGCAAGGAGTGCGCCGAGCTCGTCGACCGAACCGACCGCGACATCGACCCTGGTGGCTGCCGCCGCCTCAGCGTCGATCCCGGAGGGGTGCAGCCAGGTGAGGATCGGCACCGCCAACCCCGCGGCGCGCAACGCACAAGCCTCCGCGACACTCGTCGTCCCGAGCCACCCCGCACCGGCGGCAACAGCGGCTTTGGCGACCGTGACGGCGCCGTGGCCGTAACCGTCGGCTTTGACCACGGCCATGATCGTGCTTCGGGTCCGCGCACGAATCCGCGCCACGTTCGCGGTCACCGCCACAGGAAGCGTCTGCAAGGTCGGCGGTCGAAAGGTACCTGCCCGGCGGTGAAGCGCGACCGGGACACGATTCACGGCCGCCTCCTCGGGTCCTCAGTCGCACACATCGGCGGACGACTGTCGTCGACAGCATCGGGACGCGGTTCGTAACGCCAAGACTCATCGCCATAGCGCCCGTACGCGGCACCGTGCTCAGACAGCCAAGCCACGGCACCCGGATGCGGCAGCCGGACCGGGGCGACCGTGCGGTACTCGAAGTGCCACCACTCGTTGTCGTAGACCCGGTAGAGCCCGTACCGCCCACCGTGCCGTTCGAGCCACCGCGCGCCCTCGGTCGGCCGGACGTCGAGCGCGAGCCCCCGCACGTGGCTGGACTCCTCCGGCGGCAGCACCCGGCGCCGCGCCGCGGACACCGAGCCGGTGCGCCGCACCTCCGCGGTGAAGATCCGGTGCTGTTCCGCCGCGTCGCGATATCCCGAGGTGAGGCCGATCAGCTGCCCGTCGCGCCAGAACGCCTCGGCCCGCGCGTGCGTGAACGCCGCCAGCGTTTCCGGTGCCAGCCCGCGGAGATCCTCGGCGGGGAAGCGCAGGCCCAACGCCCACTGGCAGGCCAGGAAGCGGGCGCGGCCCGGTGCGCGGCAGAAGGCGACCGGCACCAGCAGCACCGCGACGAGCCGAGTCGCGGTCGCGAGGACGCGCGCCTTGATCGCCAAGAGTGAATCGGCCACGACTCACCGCCATAGGGCCGGGGCGTGGGCAGGGCCCGGGACGGCCAGAGCCGGGGTAGGCCTGCGATCGCGCCAGTGGCGATCGCCGAGCCGATACCGCCCGCCCGCACTTCGGCGGGAATGCCGACCGGCCGATCTGCGACGCTGGTGTACACCGAGGATCGCCGGGCGGACGAGCACGATCCTGCGCGTATGACTTGCTGGCGCTGACAGTGATGCGCTGTGGTTCATGCCTCTACTGAAGGCGGAAGTCTGTTGCGGTGCCGTATGCGATTTTCGATACGCCCGCGATACACCGAATCGGGGGCTCGGCCGGCCTCGGAAAAAGTCGCGTCAGATGGCCGCCCCGGCTGACGCTGGCCCAGTCCGTTGTTCCGGTGCCCTGTGTGAGGCTCCTCCCGCTCCACTCGGCGGACATCACCGGTTCCTGGCGTGTGGTAAGGCCGATCTACGTTTGGGCGTCGCCACGTGCGATGCCCAAACGGGGCAGGTCCAGGTGGAGTTGTCCCTCGCGGTGTGTCAGCGTCCCGTCGTAGGTCAGCTCGGCCGGACCCACCTGCAGCATCTGCAGGGCGCTGACGAGCATGTGCGCCGCGGTGGCTGCATCTTCTTCGGCACTGTCCATGGCGCCGGGGAAGCGCCGCTGCCACATCCCGCTGTTCGAGTGCCAGCCCAGTGCGGCCAGCCGATCCGTATCCGCCAGGGTGGGGTCGTTGAACAGGCCGGTGGCCTCGATCCGCAGGTCGGCCCCCTCGTTCCATGCCTGGACCAACCGGCGCGGATCCCGGCCGGACTGCAGATGCAGGATGAACCGCGCGGGGAAGCACGGGGCATCCTCGGTGAGTTTCTCCAGCGCGCGGGCCAACTCCTCCTGGAAGGTGTCCCACGTCACCGGCCCGGTGGGCTCGGCGGGTGGCAGATCTGCGGAGGCGGCGGCGCGCCACGGGTCCTGTGCGGTGGTGTGGTCGGCCCGGTCACCGCGCCACACCTCCAGACGGGTCTGGTCTCCGGCCAGGTGAACCACCAGGGTCGTGGTGGCGCGTCGCCACAGCGCCCAAGGACCCGGCCCACCCCACATCGTCACCGGCCCCAAAATCTCCTCGACAAGCGGGCAGATCTCACGCCAGGCCTGAACCTCCTCGAAGAGTTCACCGTCGCTGGCCACGGTGACCTCCAGCTCATGGAACTGGTCGGGGTCCACCTTGGCGGCGTACACGGTGACCAGCCCAAGCGGCTGGCCCGCATCGACAAACCGGTGGACGTACGGAAACTCCGACCAGGACGGGGGCTCGTAGTCCGGCTGATCGGAATACCACGCCCACCCGAGCTGCGCACAGACGCGGTCCAGGTCGTCACGCCGCCAGGCGCCCCAGTCCACCTCGATCAGTCGGCGCACCAGCGCGCGCAGCGCATCGTCGTCCAAGCGGTCGAAGGGGACGATCCACTCCCTGTCCTCGTCCTCCCAGTCGTCGCCGAGTTCCCCGTCCAGTTCGTGTGGATTGCTGTGGCTCACATCCGTCATGACACGGCACCGTAGTTGATCAGCTGTCCTTTTTCCTCGGCAATGTGGTTGCGGGACGCGGCAGGACGCTCAGGGCGCGGGTGAGAGCTGCCCGGGAGGTGCTGGCGATGTCGACGACCAAGGGAAACCCCTGGCTGTCGGTGAGGTCTCGGTGGCCTCGGCGAGTGCAGCGGTGACTGACTGTCCCAGTTCGTACAGCAATTGTGCAGAACCAGTCGGCATTCCTGGCGGTGGCGAACGGCTTGCTTCGGTGAGGCGGCCTCGGCGCAGCCGGGTTGGATATGGGCGGCCTTCTTCGGGGGAGCGCGGCGGCAGTCTCGGACTCCCTGCGAGTTTTCTGGGATGGGAGCCGGCGTTGGCGGTGGCGTTCGACCTGGCCGGGGCCGGCTCACTACTTCGCTTTCACATTCTGGCTATGGCCGGCATCCCGGCCGCAGGCAGCGGGTGAGATGCAAGGCGTTCGAGTACGGACTCATGTCGCTCCACAGCACCCACGGGCGTCCGTCGCCGTCGACGGTGACCTCGAGCCGTCCCGGATCGTGCCGCAGCGGGGCGATCGGCACCATGGTGCGACGGGCGCACGCCGCGTCGTGGCAGGTGATGAGCAGCACCCGGCCGCGGTCCAGATCGTAGGTGGCCACGACGGGCAGGCCGGCGGGGCTGAGAGCCAGCGCCGGCCAGGGGCGCAGGACGTCGGGGCCGGTGAGCGTCACCGCTTGGTTCCGTGCGCAGTCGGTGTCCTGGCAGCGCAGCAGCCGGGCGGCGCCGCTGCGGGCGTCCCGGTAGGTCAGCACTGGGCGATCGTCGGCGGTGACGGCCAGGTCGACGCCGTTCCTGTGCGGACGATCCAGGAGCGGGTGATCCTGTTGAGGCGCCACGACCTTCCTGCGCGAAGGGGCGCGGCAGTCGGCGTCCGGGCAGCTGACCAGTGTGACCGCGCCCGTCCAACGGTCCTGGTGCGCGATGATCGGCCGACCCGACCGGCCGACGGCCACCGCCAGCGACCGGCTGTCGACCATCGCATGGTCGTAGGCCAGCCGCGTCGACCACAGCTGCCGTGGCCGGGCGCACCGGACGTCCGCACAGTGGATCAGCCGCAGCAACTGCGGGGTGAAATCGCCGCGACCGTCGAAGGCGGCACCGGTCGCGGCGATCACCAGGCCGTTGCCCGACCGGGCGGCGGCTGCCGCGTGGGTGAAGGCCTCTGACCCGGCCCGGGCCACGATCGGGGCGTCGTCCACGTCCTGGCAACCGTCCACGGTGCAACGCACCAGCCGCAGCACCCGGGGCCGTGAAAGCGGTTCGGTGCGGGCTTTGCGATCGATCGCCCAGGCCGCCACGGCGACCGAACCGTCCGGCAAGGTCGCCGACCCCACCTGGGTGCTCTCGACCGCCTTGCCGATCGGTTCGAACGGTGTGCCGTTCGCGCAGGACCGGTCTTCGCACGCCTGCGCGACGAAACCTGCGTGAGTGGACTCCGCCACGAGCAGCGGGCGGTCTCGGTTGCCGAGATGGAGGGTGATCGGATACCCGGTCACCGAACTGGTGACCCTATGGTCGGCCACGCGGGTCAAACGCATGGGATTGACCGACAGGTAGCCGCCGTAGGCCAGGCCGGGCACCGCCACCGCCGCGGCCAGCGCTCCGGCCGTCACCACCGCCCGGGTCGGCGAGACCTGCGGCGGTGTCCTGGATGGCAGCCGGGTCGCCAGCGCATCCAGGTCCACAGGGCGGTAGCGCTCGTTGGCGTGCTGCACTGGCGGATACCAATGGTTCAGCGACGCCACCGCCAGGACCGTGCCCTGCACCACCGTCGCCAGCACTCCGACCGTGCCCATCAGGACGGCCTCGATCGTCGTGGCGGCCACGCCCTCCCAAGGCGACAACACCCACCGCGCGCCCACCACCAGGGCGCCTGGTGCCAGGACGCAGCCGACCATCACCACGAGGCACGCCCGGTAGCGGCGATGCCGCGTTGCGGTGAACGCGCGCCGTATCGCGGCCACCGGGCCCAGCCCCTCCAGTACTGCGAGTGGTACCGCCCACGCCAGCCAGCAACTCGCCAGCCCCGGCGCGGCCATGGCCGCCACCGCCGCCCACAACTCCCCGCCCGCGTAGATCACCGCGACACCCGCGGCCACCGTCACCAGCGAGATCACCGACCCGATCACGAACAGCACGACCAGGGCAGGAAGACGTCTTGCAGCCGCCCTCAGGGCGGACGCGGCCTCGACAGCACGTTCAAGCAGCACACCCGCGGCGACGACGCTCACCGCCGCCACCGCGACCAGTTGGACGATCACTCCCAGCAGCACCACGGCCGCCGCCGTCCACACCAGGCGCGGTGTCGTCGTCAACGGTGTGAGAGCACCATTGACGATCAGGGCGTCGTCTCCGACGACGGCGACGACCACCACCTCGCCCACGATCGCGGCTGGGACCACGAGCATCAGGACGGGCAGGCTCAACGCGGCCAGGTGCCGGGCCACCAGACGCCCGGCGAGCGCCAGCACACCCACGACGGCGTACTCACACACCGGTGCCGTCGCCCCCGCGGGCAGCCCGGTGAACGACCTCGCCCCGCCCAAAACGGTCCCCGGACGAGAAGACAGCACCCCATTGTTCAGCCGGTCTTCGCTATCCAAGAATGACCATCCCTCATGCCGTCGTCACATGCTGCAGCATGTCGCCCCGAGTCGTGTCGGGATCGATTTTTCAGGGAGTCGATGCCCCGCGGGCGTGGTGTCCACTGTCGGACACCTCATGGCCAGAGATCGGTCGTCCCCTTCCTTGGCCGACCGGCCTTCGACACGCATCTGCGTCGCGCCCCCCGCCGCAACAACCCGCCTCCACAGCTTTTGGTCACCAAAGGACATCACAGCCCACCTGGCCCCAGACGACGCCACGATGCCCGCCGCCGTGGCCGCCGCTTACCGGGCGGCCGGGCGGCCATAGGGGCGCGCTGTCAGTTCATGGCGCCCAGTACCGGTGCCGCCGTGGGGACAACGAGCGAACATGGCGGATCGTGATCAAGATGGGAGTTCATGTCGGTGGGATCACAACCATTGGCACATGCCCGCAATCCCCATCGGCGACGTCTACCGCGTCCCGGTGGGCTAGCCGCCCGCCCGCCCGTCGTAGCGACAACCTGGCCCGTACGCAGTTTGGTGCGGGCCAGGCGCGGGATGCGGGCAACGCGGTGGTGGAGACCGCGATCCTCGCACCGGTGTTCATAACGCTTCTCACTGGGCTGCTCATGGTGATGCGGGTGATGCACGGCAGTGCTGTCGTCGCGCAAGCCGCCGCCTATGCTGCGCAGCAAGCGTCCATCGCCCGCACCGCAAGTCAGGCGCGGGCCGAGGCGAACATCAGCGCGATGCACGCCTTGCGAGACCGGTCTGCACTGCACGCCGCCCGTCCGACTTGGTCTGTCCGGCTTCAGTCGTCGGCCGGATGGCCACGGTGTCCTTCCAGGTGATCTGCGTCATTCGGCTCGGTGACGTCGGACTACCCGGGATGCCTGGTGCCCGGACGGTCACCAGGACCCATCTGTTTCCGTAACGGCGCCTCACGGCAGGTCGAAGGTGCGCATTTCTTCAGCAAGCTCGGCGTCGCGGGTGAGGTCTGTCCCATCCGCACAGTTCGTTCTCGGCATCCCGAGTTAGTGAGCTCAGGGGCGGCGCCTGGTCACTTCTCGTAGATTGGGAATGGGTCTTGGTCATGCCGGAGGTGCTGGTTGCTGGTTGCGGGTGCGATGGTGGCGGGCCGGTACCGGGTGTTGGAACTGCTCGGTGAGGGCGGCATGGGCCAGGTCTGGCGCGGGGAGGACGTTCGGCTGGAACGGGTGGTGGCGGTCAAAGTGCTGCTGCCGCACTTGTTGCACGGCCAGGCCCGTGAACAGGCGTTGGCGCGGTTTGAGCGGGAGGGCAGGGCCGCGGCGCGGTTATCGCACCGCAACATCGCCGCGGTCCACGACGTCGGCGAATACAACGGCCAGCCCTACCTGGTTCTGGAATATCTGCACGGCCGTGACCTGAAGAGTCTGCTGCAGGAGTTCCCCCGCGGGCTGCCGGTCGAGGACGCGCTGAGCTATGGCGTCCAGACGGCCGACGGGCTGGCGGCCGCGCATGCGGTGGGGGTCGTGCACCGGGACGTCAAGCCGGCCAACCTCATGCTCGGCGACAACGGGACGGTGAAGATCTGCGATTTCGGGATCGCCCGGCTGCACGGCGCCACGGACGGCCTGACCGCCGGTGCCACGATCGGCACGCTGGCGTACATGGCGCCCGAGCAGTTGTCGGGCCAGGACATCGACCACCGCACCGACCTGTACGCACTTGGAGCGACCCTCTTCCACTTGCTGACCGGGCGTCACGTCTTCGTCGGCGATGACGCCCGTGCGGTGATCGCCCAGCACCTGACCGCGGCGCCGCCCGCCGCCCGCGCGTTGCGGCCGGATATTCCGATTCAGGTCGAGGAGTACCTGGGGGTTCTCCTGGCCAAGGAACCCGACCGACGGCCGGAGGACGCGACATCGGTGGCCGCGCGTCTGCGTGATCTGCGGCGCTTGTGCGGGGACGCCGAGCGAACTGCGGCGGGCGGCCGCGGCTGGTCCGCCCGTCCGAGCGGGGGACGTGCGATCGGCATCGACCTGGGGACGACCAACTCGGTGGTCGCGATTCTGGAAGGCGCCGAGCCCATTGTGATCGCGAATGCGGAGGGGGCGCGGACCACGCCGTCCGTCGTCGTCTTCGGCGAGAACGGCGAGGTCCTCGTGGGGGAGCCCGCAAAGCGCCGGGCCGTGACCGATGCCGGCCGCACCATCCGTTCGGTCAAGCGTGAGATGGGCACTGACCGGAAGACCGCCGTCGATGGCAAGGTCTTCGTTCCCCAGCAGATCAGTGCGCTGGTGCTGCAGAAGCTCAAGCTCGACGCCGAGTACCGTCTGGGCGAGAAGGTGACGGACGCGGTGATCACCTTGCCGGCCGGCTTCTCCGAACACCAGCGCCAGGCCGTCACGGAGGCCGGCCGGATCGCCGGCCTGAACGTGCTGCGCGTCATCGACGAGCCGACCTCGGCGGCGCTGGCCTACCACGCCCGGAATGAGACCGATGCCGTGATCCTAGTGTTCGATCTCGGTGGCGGTAGTTGCAGTGCCGCGGTGGTGGAGCTCGGCTGCGGCGTGGTCGAGGTGAAGGCCACCAGCGGTAACGGCCACCTGGGCGGGGACGACTGGGACAACGCGGTCGTCGACTGGGCGGTGGGCAAGTTCAAGACCGCCCACGGCATCGACCTGTCCAGGGACAAGGCGGCGCTGGAGCGGCTGCGCGAGGCCGGCGAGAAGGCCAAGATCGAGCTGTCCTCCGCCGGTGAGGCGCGGATCAACCTGCCCTACATCAGCAGTTCCGCCGAGGGCCTGCTGCACCTGGACGAGACGCTCACCCGTGCCGAGTTCCAGAAGATGACCGCCGACCTGCTGGACCGCTGCAAAGTTCTGTTGCACCAGGTGATCGACGACGCCGGGATCGGCGTGGACGAGATCGACCATGTGGTCCTCGTCGGCGGAGCCACACGGATGCCCGCGGTGTCCGGCCTGATCAGGGAGCTGACCGGCGGCAAGAACCCCAGCAGTGGCGTCGACCCCCACGAGGCCGTGGCGGCCGGTGCCGTCCTGCAGGCGGGAATCCTCCGGGGCGAGGTCATGGATTTCCTGCCGCTGCAGGTCGCCCCGCTGAGCCTGGGCATCGAGACCAACCGCGACGGGACGCTCGCCGCCGTGTCAGAAGGCGGGATTTTTCGCAAGATGATCGAACGTAACACCAGCATCCCGACCAAGCAGTCGGAGGTGTTCACCACCGCCGAGGACGACCAGCCGTCGGTGGAAGTCCACGTCTACCAGGGCGAGCGGGAGCTCGCCATGCACAACAAGAGGCTGGCCACCTTGCAGCTCACCGGACTGCCCCCGGTGCCGGGCGGCGTCCCGCAGATTCAGGTGACCCTAGACATCGACCCCAACGGCATCGTTGGCGTCTTGGCGGAAGATCTGGGCACCGGCGAGAAACGGTCGGCGGTCGTCACCGTAGGGTCGGCCTTGCCCGAGAACGACATCGAGCAGATGGCGCGCGAGGCTCGGTGGTACGCCGAGCAAAGCCGCCGGCGCAGGGAGGAGGCCGAGGTCCGTAACCAGGCCGACACCCTGGCCTACTCCACCGAGATGCTCCTGAGCGAGAACGGCGACATCGCCCCCGACGACCTCAAAAGGGAAGCCGAGGAGACGGTCGCCGAGGTCAAACGAAATCTAGAGCACGCCGACATCGGGACCATCCGCACCAGCGCCGAGAAGCTCGCCCGGGTCGGTCGGAAGCTGCGGGCCGTCGTACAGGCGCGACGTATCTAACGTTCATCGACGCACCAGAAGATCAGCCGCTACCGACCGCGTACGAACGCGTCGGTGTTGGCGGCCCGGAGCCTGCCGTACCAGCCGGGGCAGGCGGGCGCGCCGGTGCCCTGGGGCAGGCCGGCGTCGCGGTAGTCCGCACGAGCGGGTCGTCGGATGCGCTGGTCGCCGCCCGAGCAGAAAACATCCCCGGGTGACGGATCTCCAGGCAGCCGTAATGCCCATCGGAGCGCAGGAACTCGCCGCCGGTCAGGGGAGACGATCCAGGTCATGCGGGTCGCCCGGCTCATCGGTGGTGATGTGTGCCCGGTACTTGTGGTCCTTCAGGTTGAACCAGATGCGGAAACGCGTGCCGTGAGGTGCTTGGAAGAGTGGACCCGTGCTCCAGTACGGCGAGCAGGTGCGATGTGGCCTGCAGGATCCTGGCGCGGAAGTCCTCGAAGGCGCCTCCGTCGGCTTGCACCACGTAGACGAAGCCCAGCTTCTCCAGTGGCGGTATGTAGGGAGGCGGGGGAGGGGCGGCGATGAGCGCGGCCGGCGCCCGGTAGGCGGCGAGGTATGCGACAGGTCGCTCCAGATCCATGGGCCGTTCAGTTCTCGTTGCCCGCGTCATGGTGGCGATCTCGTCCGCCCGGCCCGGCCGGGGCCGCGGGGCGTTGGAGAGGGGTATGGGCCCGTGCAGTCGCCAAGCCGTGCGCGCTGGCGCGGCCGAGGACCCACTGCCAGGGCTTGGACCCGATCGGCGCGCAGGGCCGAGTACGCCATCCCGCTTGCCGCCGCTCCTCGACTGCGCACATGACGTCCTGCCCAGGGGCATCTCACCGTGAACGTACCGGTCTTCCTGGCTTCAGGGCTCGCACGGCGGCAGCGGCCGGAAAGCAAAGTGGGACAGATGGCAACTTTGTCGTGAAGTGTTCCAGGGGCGACACGAACCTCTGCACAAACCCCTGCCTATTCCGATCGGCGACGTCTACCGTGGGCGCGTTACCTGATTTGTCATTCGCTCGTGGTGATGGCCCGCGGTGGGACCAGTCGGCGGTGGACCTTGGGCACCACCTGGGTCTGGGCGGTCCCTTGAGGATCGCCCAGACCAGGCGAGAAGACGTTCAGATGCGGGTCCACCTTTGGTTGACGGCACCGTTGCACGTCCAGATCTGGACGTAGACACCGTTGGCCGTTGAGTTGCCGGGTACGTCCAGGCACTTGTTCGCGCCGACGGCGGTGATGCTTCCGTCGGAGTTGAGGCGCCACTTCTGGTTGTTCTGGCCGTTGCAGTCCCAGATGATCACGCTGGTTCCGTCGGCGGTGCCGTTGTTGTTCACGTCGAGGCACTTGCTTCCGTAGACCCGCAGTTCACCGGCCGCCGTGGAGGTCCACTGCTGGTTGCTCTGACCGTGGCAGTCCCAGATCTCCACCCGCGTTCCGTTGGCCTGGGAAGCTCCGGTGACGTCGAGGCATTTTCCCGACCCTGCGCCCTGGATCTGGGACACGGGGTTGGGTGTTCCGCCGCTGACCCGGTACACGACGGTGCCGTGAGAAGGCACGCTCGCCGAGATGGCCCCGGTGGTCGAGGTGACGGCGTTCGTCCATGCGTCACGGAGGCTGAAGGAGTTGCCGGACAGACCGATCGCCGAGGCGGTGGTGCTGATCGTCGTCGTGCTGCCGCCCTGGTTGAACAGCGCGACCGCGACGTCGCCGTTGCTCAGCCGTTTGGCCAGGACGCGGCGGGTGCCGTCGTTGCTGATCTGGGTCGCTTGAAGGCCGAGCGGGTCCTGGTTGATGGCGATCAGATTCGGGTTCTTCAGGATCGTGGCGGTCGCGGCGTCCATGTTCCTTATGTCGTTTCCCGCGATCAGCGGCGCGGCCATGATGGCCCACAGGGCGAAGTGGCTGCGCATCTCGGTGTCGGTCATGCCGCCCCGGCCGACCACCATCATGTCGGGGTCGTTGAACTGGCCCGGCTTGGCGTAGCCCGACAGGGGCACGTTGACGTTGACGATGTTCTGGATGCCCATCGGGTAGCCGTTGGTCTGACCGGAGTTCCAGACGTTGGTGATGTCCTCGGTCGTGCGCCAGATGTTGGCGACGTCACCCCAGTTCCGCTGCGGGCCGGTCTTCTCGTGGATGCTGTTGGGGTTGATGCTGTAGAGGATCGGCCGACCGGTGGCCGCCAGGGCGTCGCGCATCTTCGCGAAGGTGCGTACCTGGTCGTCGATGGTGCCGGTGGGAGAGCACCAGTCGTACTTGAGATAGTCGACGCCCCAGGCGGCGAACTGCCGGGCGTCCTGGACCTCGTGGTTGAGACTGCCGGTGGCACCCGGATAGGACCCGAAGTACTGGGCGCAGGTACGGTCCAGGGGCGCTTGGTAGAGACCGAACTTCAGATCCCTGGCGTGCAGGTAGTCGCCGAGCGCCTTCATGCCGCTCGGGAATCTCGACGGATTGGCCCGCAGGTTGCCGGCCGAGTCGCGGTTGGGATCGAACCAGCAGTCGTCGACCACGACGTACTGATATCCGAGGTCGCGCATGCCGGAGCTGACGAGCGCGTCGGCCGTCTGCTGGATCAGTGTCTCGTTGATGTTGCAGCCGAACGTGTTCCACGTGTTCCACCCCATCGGCGGGGTGCGGCCCACGCCGTTGTCCAGCGCTTGAGCCTGGGGGGCGGGGCTGAGCGCCACGGCCAGGGCCACCATGGTCAGCAGCGCGCGGATTCGTTTCCTGCTCATGGAGATCTCTCCGCAGTGATTCGAAGGCCGGGTTCCATGGGGTGGCCGGCCACCCCATGGAACCCGATGCCCAGGGCTCAGACGACCGTCGTGGCCGCGCTGCGGTCGGCGACAAGGCCGAGGGTCGTCCTGTCTACGGTGACCTGGGCGGGCTCCGCCTTCCGCCGAGCCCGCCACGCCGGGTCCGCACCGGAGCCGGACCCGTGTCACGCCGTCAGCGCTGCAGTGTCAGCAGACCCGGCCGGTAGGGCAGGAGGCCGTAGTCGCCGCCAGAGTTGGGGCTGCGCCCCTGGTAGAGCAGCTGCAGATTGCAGGGGTCGACGGTGAAGGTCTGATCGGCGCTGGTGCGGATCAACTCGCCATGGCTGATGTCGTTGGTCCAGGTGGCGCCGCTGTTGGCCTTGCCGGCGAAGGGGTTGCTCTCGGTGGCGGCCTGCGGTGTCCACGAACCGTTCAGACTGGTGGCCGTGAACGAGCGGAAGTACCGACCCTGCGAGCCGATCGCCTCGACGATCATGAGGTAGCGGTTCTGGCCCTGGAGCTTGTAGACCTGAACGGCTTCGAACAGGTTGTTCGTCGTGTCGCTCATGATGACTGTCGAGTTCGTGCCGAAACTGCCCGGGAAGTTGCCGATCGGCATACTGGCCCGGTAGATCTTGCCGTTGTCGCCGGCGAAGAACAGGTACATGTTCGTGCTGTCTGCGATGAGCGTCTGGTCGATGGGTCCTGTTCCGGAGCCGGTGATGCTTCCGGAGAAGAGCACCTGCTCTGATGACCAGCCGTTCGGGTTGGTGGGGTCGCTCGACGTCCGGTAGGAGAAGGCGGTCCTACCCCATTGGTAGGCGAGCACCCAGATATTCTTCGGCGCGAAGTAGAAGAGCGTGGGCGCGACGGTGGAATTCGACATCGTGTTCTGGCTGGCCGAGGCCATCTCCGACCAGTTGGTGAACAGGCCGAAGTTCATCGAACCCCATCTCGTCCCCGTGTCGTGCGTCGTCGCATAGACGAGATGCCTGCCGTTGTAGGGCGCGACGGTGAAGTCCTTGAGCGAGACCCACCCCGACTTGGGCTGCGCCAGCGGGCCCGTTGACGTCCAGCGGTATGTCGACGGGAGATCGCACGGGGCAGTAGGGCCGCCGCCCCCGACCGGGACGAGCTGCCACTGCTGGTTGTCGCCGCCCCAGTCGTCGTACTGGACGATGTTCGCGTTGTCGGCGGTGGAGCCGCCTTGTACTTCGAGGGCCTTGTTGCTGTGGCGCGCGACGAACCTCACGTAGCCACCTGGGCTGTCGACCAGCCGCCACTGCTGGTTGGTGCCGTTCAGGTCCGCCCACTGGACGATCGAGCCGCCGTTGGCGGTGGAGAAGTTGTGGACGTCCAGCACCTTGCCGGAGTGGCGGGACTTGATGCGGTAGTAACCGTCGCCGGAGTCGACGAACTGCCACTGTTGCTGGTTCTGATCGTTCCTTGTCCACTGGGTGATGCGGGCGCCGTCGTTGGTCGCCAGGTTGTAGACGTCCAGGGCCTTGCCGCTGTTGCGGTTGACCAGGACGTACCACTTGTTCACATCCACTGTCGCGGCCTGGGCGGTCTGTGTGTTCGTCACGGACAGGAGCACCGACAGCAGGAGCGATGCCAGCACCGCACCGATCCTCAACATGAACTTCCTCCTTTCGGTCGGCGTGAGTGTTAGCGCTAACATTTTTGGCCGAATGGGACCTTCTCTCTCCAAGGGTGATCGGGGGGCGGTGGTAGCCGGAGTAAATACGAGGCAGAGCGACATCGTCAAGGGCCCCGGACCGTCGAAAAGTTTCGAGCGCAGGCCGGCTGCTAGATCGCGTATGCAACCCGGTGGCTGGATATAGGCGTTGAAATATTCGTGACTATTGACGGGGGCTGGGAGGGGTCGCACACTGAGTCCGCGGCCGCCCTGGCGGTGTGCACGTTCCCGGCGATGGAGCGCGGCGTCTGTTGCACGGGCTGTGTTCCGTGCTTCCATCCTTCGTTCGTGGGGGCAGACGTGCGTACGAGCGCCATGTCGAGGTGCGGGCTCCGAAAGCGAGCCCTCGTCGCAGGCGTTCGGGGTGCTCGGCGCGACCGTCGCTCTGGTGGCATCGGCTCCGTCTGCTGCCGCGGCGAGCACGCTGGGCGCTGGGACGGCGCAGAGCGGCCATTACTTCGGCACCGCCGTCGCCTCGGGCAGGCTCAACGACTCGGCGTACACCACGACCGCGAACCGCGAGTCGCCGCCGGTGTAGAGGCTGCGGTCCTGCTTCCTCGCCGCCGTGATCGCCACGGCCGATGAACGATGACCGTCCTCGCGTACATAACCGCTCTGATCACGGTGTGGTGCGTCGGCCGATCCGAGGAGTGCGCCGAACTCGTCGCCTGCCTTGCCCGGCCGGATCGGCTTCTCCACCGGCGCGGTCTGCGACATCAGCGGCGCACCCGCGCCACCTACTGATCCGACGCAGCCCGGAAGGCCAGGACCCCCACACGGTCGGCACCGGACGGTGAAAGCGCGCCTCGCTTGTCACGTGACCAAGCCCCCTGATGGCCCAGGTGCGGGTGGCCGCCCGGGCGGCGGGCGTCCACGCACCCGCCCGGGCGCTCCTGGGGACAAGGGCTACTCCGCCCGCCGTATCCGCGCCTGGCTGCGTCGGCGCCGCATCAACACGATGATCCCCGAACGCCGCGACCAGCGCGCCAGCCGCGTCCGCAGGGGCAGTCACGCGGCGGCCGTCCACCGGCCTTCGACGCCGAGCTCTACAAACTCCGCAACGTGGTCGAACGCTGCTTCAACCGGCTCAAGCAGTTCCGCGCCATCGCCACCCGCTTTGACAAGCCGGCCAGCCGCTACCGCTGTGGCGTGCTACTGGCCAGCCTGATCATGTGGCTCCGCCACCACGAATTATCAGGCGCGGCCCAGGTCAGTCTTCGCCGCGATACGCCCGCAGTTCGCGGCGTGCCTGGCGGCGGCTGCGGCGGCGGTCTTCGCGCCGGGTGCCCTGGCAGTCCCGGTTGCAGCTCTTGGTGAGGCACCCGAACGCGAACGCATAAGAGGCGGAGGGGCCCCAGTAACAGCCGCTTGTGCGGCGGCTCAGCGATGCGCTCTCGGCGGTGATCTCGTCCGGCAGCGTGCACGGCCCGAACCGGTGGTCATGTACGGGCACGCAGGTCACCATCGGCGCGTCAGCCATCCGAACCCACCATGGCCGGGTCCTGTCGGTCTTGCTCATACGGTCACCTTTCGGCTCCGTGACGCCCCGGGATTGGGGCTGTCGTAAGACCGGGTGCACCGTGATCACCTCCTACTTACTGCGCGATAGACCGACATGAAAAGAGAAAACCTGTTTCCGAGGTTATCTCTAACCGCAGGAGCACGCGAGTTCCTGCGACTCCGCGCAGCCATATGAAGCCCCGTCATGGCGTCCTATATCGGCTCTGCGCCGCGCGCACGGCGAACCACAACGACGTGGGGCCGCAACGCACGATCACCTCCTTTCGCTCACGCAGTGCGGTCCAGGTCGAAGTGCGCGCGTCGTACAGGAAGGCCCAGTGCGGATACATCCGACGAAGCTGCCACAGAGTCACCGCGTCGTCGGCCGCGCGGTCGTCGCTCACCGTTCACACTGGTGCGTGCGGCCGGGACCCGGCACCTTCGGGGGCAAGCGGGAGCTGTGCGTGGCGGCGTTGCGCCGGTATGTCGAGCAGCGGTCCCGGCCGGTGCTGGACGCGCTGGCCGTCGACGACCGCGGGATAGTGGTGGTCGCCGAATTTCTTCGACCGGCTGATCCAGGCCCGTTGCGAGGGGCCGCACGCCCGCTGGGGCCGCATGGTGTCCAATGCCCCCGCCGGGGCCGGCCTCGGTTCCGGCGCCGAGGGCCCCGACGGCGAGGACGCGCAGGTACGCCTGGTGTTGGAGGAACATCACGCGTGGCTGCGGGCGGCCATGACCGCGGCGTTGGAGACCTCACGGTCCCGGTCGCAGCTGCGGCCCGGCGTGGAGGTGGAGGCCACTGCGGATGTGCTGGCCCACGGGGGTGAGTGTACGAACTCGCTTGGCTGGCCCCCCATCGGCCCAGTTCCCTCCGAGTAGGTGGGCTAATCGGTCAAGGTTGTTGCGGGGTGGCTGAGATGCTCAGTCTTCGCCCACGACGGCCAGGTCGTCACCCAGGGCTGCGGCGATCCGGGCGGCGCGGGAGTGATCGTCCAGTTGGCGGGTGAGGTAGGCGCAGGCGTGGTGGTGTCGGAGGGACCACCAGGCGGCGGAGCCTCCGATGCCGCCCTTGGCGATCTTTCCTTTGTCGCGTACGAAGCCCAGCGTCCAGGTGATCCGGGTGCCGAAGACCTCGTCGTAGTCGGTGACTTGGGAGGTGAGGAGTTCGGTGTGCAGTTGCGGTCCCAGCAGTTGGCGTACCGGTCCGTCCTCGCTGGTGAGGTGGGAGAAGAACGCCGCCATCGCGCTTGCCGTCGTGTGCATGTTCACCGCGCCGAACACCGCCTGACGCCAGGCCCGGGAGTTCGTCCGCCCCGTGTCCAGGGCACCGTCGGGTATGGCGAGCCAGGGGGCGGCATGGAGCTGCTGTGGCCAGTCGGGGTGCGCGTACTCGAGGTCGGCGACGCGGTCCAGCTCCTGGTCCGGTATCCCGAACCAGGCGTCGAGGTCCAGCGCGGGCCGTACGACGTCGTTGAACATCGCCCCCAGCGTCGTCCCGGCGGCGGCTCGCAGGATGCCGTCGACCAGGTGGCCGTAGGTCAGTGCGTGCTCCCCGAGTGACGTCCCGGGAACGTACTCCGGTGCCGCCTGCGCGAGGCTGACCCGCAGGCCGGCGTCGTCCAGCAGGTCCAGGTTCGCGGCTTCGGCTGGGAAACGCGGCTGGCCCGCCTGGTGGGTGAGCACCTGACGCAGGGTGGTCCGTTCCTTGCCGCGGACCCCGTACTCCTTCCAGTACTCGGCGATCGGGTCGTCCAGCGCCAGCGCACCCTCGCGGACCGCGACCAGAGCCGCGAGCGTGACGAACGACTTCGACAGGGAGTACGGCATGACGAGGGTGTCGTCGCGCCACGGACGGCTCCGTCCGGCATCGGCCCAGCCCGCGTTCAGGCGGACGACCTCGCGGCCCTCCCGCCAGACCGACAGACCCGCCCCGGTCTCCAGCCCGCTGTCCACCAGCTGCTGGAAGACTCGGTACACCTCTTCGTATCCGTCCGCAGCGAATCCTTCAACGTTCATCGTGCCCGCTTCCTCCGTCGCTGGTACCCGTGTGCCCGGTGCTCCGCCCCGCCGGAGCCGGTCAACCGCAACACCGGCCGCAGCGCAATCGCCCTCATGGACCTCGCCGCGACCCACAGGATTGTACCCCCCACGGGTATATTGCCGCATGGGATGGACATGCCCCTCAGTTCAGACGTCACTGACGGGCTGGTTCGAGGCCGGCGACGAGGTTGAAGGCGCCGGTGAGCAGGTTGAGGCTGACCAGGCCGGGGATTTCGGCGATGACGCGGTCGCTCCAGCCGTGAGCGCGGAGCAGGGTGATGTCGTCGCCGGTCAAGGAGGCGGGTTCGGTCAGCACGCGTACGGCGAAGGCTATGAGTGCCGCCTCGCGGGCGTCGGTCGCGGTGCCCTGCCGGGCCAGGGCGATGTCGGTATCGGTCAATCCTGCGGCTCGGCCGGCTTCGGTGTGGGCGGCAAGGCAGAGGCCGCAGCCGATCTGCTCCTGTACCGCGAGGGAGATCTTCTCGCTCAGGGCTCGGGGGATCTTGGTGCGCTTCATCGCGCGGGAGAGGTCGAGGTAGCCCTGCAGCAGGGCGGGCGAGTGCGCCATGGTGCTGACCATGGGGCCGACGGATCCGTGGCGGCCGATGATGTCGTTGAGGATGTCCCTGGACTTGGCGGGGGCTTCCTCCGGGGTCAGCGCTGGCAGGTTCGACACGGGGTCACTCCTTGGGGACGTGGTCGGCGTTGATCGACGAGGTCGGTGGAGTTGCCTTATCGGCGGGAATCGGTCCGAGGCTGTGGGAACGCTGAGGAGGTGTCGGTGAGCGCGGCGTCCAAGGCCCAGCGGACGGCGCGCCGTTCCGCCGGCGAACGTAGGACCCGCGTGGGGACGGATGTCGGTTTCGGCATGGATGTTCTCCCCATGAGACCGGGGGCCGCTGGGTGCGGCCCCCGGGCTGTCGGCGGTCAGCGGCCTGCCTTGCTGCCGCGTTCCGCCGGACGTCTGGCCGGGGACGACGGCTCGGGCTCGGGGCGGGGGGACCGCAGCGTGACGGCGGCCAGCACCGCTCCGGCCAAGGCGATGAGACCGGCGCCGAGGAAGGCGGCGGAGAAGCCGTCGGTGAGCGCGGGCAGGTTCCCCAGCTCGTCGGCGCCCTGGGAGGCGGCAATGGCGGTCATCGCTGCCAGGCCCAGTGCCGAGCCGACCTGGTAGCTGGTGTTGACGATGCCGGAGGCCAGGCCGCCCTCCTCGGGACGGGCCGAGGAGATGGCCGTGCCCAGGGAGGGGATGAAGGCCAGCGACATGCCCAGCGCCGCCACCAGCGAGGCCGGCAGGACGTCGACCCAGAAGTTTCCGTCGGGCCGGACGAGCGACAGCCAGCCCATGCCCACCGCCAGCACGGCCAGGCCGGCCACGGTCATGGCCTTGGGGCCGAACCGGCCGATGGCGCGCGGCGCCAGGGTGATCATCCCGATCATGATCAGCACGGTCATCGGCAGCAGCGCCGCGCCGGAGGGGAAGGCGCTGTAGCCGAGCACCTGCTGCAGGTACAGGTTCAGGAAGAACCACATCGGAATCCATGCGCCGCCCAGCAGGAGCTGGGCGAGGTTGGCCGCGCCCAGGTTGGGCGTACGGAAGATCGACAGCGGCATCAGCGGCTCGCGGCGGGCCGCCTGGATCCCCAGGAACACCGCCAGCAGCACCAGACCGGCGGCCATCACACCCCAGGTCTGCGCCGACGTCCAGCCGACCTCCGGGGCGCGGACGATCGCGTAGACCACGGCGCCCAGGCCGAGGGTGACGGTCAGCGCACCCAGCACGTCCACCGAGCCGCGCGCCCCGGCGCCGCCGGCGGGCATCAGCATCGGCGCGGCGACCAGCGCCAGCACGGCGATCGGAATGTTGATGTAGAAGACCCAGGGCCAGGACACGTATTCGGTGATGACGCCGCCCAGGAAGACGCCGGCGGTGCCTCCGGCGGGGGCCGCCGCCCCGTACAGGGCCAGGGCCTTGGTGAGCTCGCGCGGGTTGGCGCCGAACAGCATCATCAGCAGGGTCAGCGCCGAAGGCGCGATGAGCGCCGCGCCCACACCCTGCACGGCGCGGCCGGTCAGCTCGACCGCCACGCTTCCGGCGGCTCCGGCCACGGCCGAGCCCACCAGCAGGATGACCCAGCCGGCGCCGAACAACCGGCGGGCGCCGAACAGGTCCGAAAGGCGGCCGCCCAGCAGGAGCAGGCCACCGAAGGCGACGACATAGGCGTTGAAGACCCAGGACAGGTCCTCCTGGGAGAACCCGAGGTCCTCCTGGATCCGGGGCAGCGCCACCCCGATGATCGAGGTGTCCATGATCACCATGAACTGCGCCAGGGCTATCAGCGCCAGCGCCCACCAACGGCGGGCGGCGGGCGCCGCGGACGAGGTAGACATGACCACTCACTCCCTACCGCTAGGGGGTATCGACTGCCAGGGAACGTACCCCTTGGGGGTATAGCTTCGCAAGTCCTGGCGGCGACGTGATTTCCGTGGTGGGGATCACGTGAGGGCTGCTGCGGTGTGGGTCATCTGGAGCAGCTGTGCCCGTGGGAGGGGCCCGCTGCGACGTGCGCATGTATGGAATGAATCCGGATGGCGCCGGTGGCTGCTCGGGCCGATGGTCCAGGGGCCTACGCATTGAGGGGGCCGGCTCGGCGCGTATCGCTGGGGGAGAAGGTGTCTCGTTTTGAGCCTGCCTATACCCCGTACCGGTGTATCCGACCGGGGAGTGGCGCGCCCCAGTCGGCGCCTGGCAAGCAGGACACCGTGATGCTCGGGGATCCACCGACCCCTTCGTCATCTTCCGGCTTCGCCATGAGGGTTGCCCTTGTGTCCGTCTGTGGCCCAAGGGCGCCCTCGCCGCCGTAGTCGGCGCGTTGCTCCCGCTCCAGGCATGTTCGCCGCTGGATGTACTCGGTCAGGGCGTTGACGACAGACGGGTGCTCGGCAGTCGGCCACCGAGTGTGGTGTGTGGGCGTTGGGGGGTGGCAGAACTTCAGCCAGGTGCCAGATGGAGGCGTTCCGAAGGCGGAACCACTGTTATGCTCGCGAACTCGCCGAGAAGGTCATCGGTGTTCTGCTGGCAGTCATCGGCGCTGGCGGCGCGTGCCGGACGGTGCCCCGGCTTGGGTCCCGCAGGGATTACTGCTCCTCTTGCCACTGTTCGCCGGTCATTTCGCCGTGCGCTGAGATTGTGATGTAGATCACTGCCTCGGTTGTCACGCTGAGAGGGCTTGCCCCGTCTGGTTGCCGTACGCGAGGTACTCCCGGCGCGGCCGCCGGGACGGACCAAGGAGTGATCATGCGAGTTCTCGTCGCGGGAGCCACCGGAGTGATCGGCGGCCAGATGGTGCCGCTGCTGTCGGCCGTGGGGCACGAGGTGCTGGGGCTGGTTCGGCCGGGAGGCGATACCGCCGCGCTGGAGGCGGCGGGGGCGCGGGTGGTGGTCGCCGACGCGCTGGACCGGGACGGGCTGCGCACCGCGGTGCGGCAGGCCGCGCCCGACGCGGTGGTGAACATGCTCACCGCGATCCCGGCCGAGATCGATCCCAAGCATCTGGCACGCGACTTCGCGCTGACCAACCGGCTGCGCACCGAGGGCACGAAGAACCTGATCGAGGCGGCGCCCGGAGCGCGATTGATCAGCCAGGGCCTGGCCTACGCCTACCAGCCCGGTGATGGCCTGGCCGACGAGGACGCCCCACTGTGGCGCACGGGCACGCCCAAGCAGTTCGCGTCCGTGCTGGACGCCCTGGTCGAGTTGGAACGCCTGACCACCCGGGCGGGCGGGCTGGTACTGCGGCTGGGCCACCTGTACGGGCTCGGCTCGATCTACGCCGCGGACGGATCGTTCGTCCGGCGGGTGCGGGCCGGGAAGGTGCCGCTGGTCGGCGGCGGCAACGCGGTGTTCTCCTTCACCCACGCCGACGACGTGGCGACCGCCGTCGCCGCCGCCCTGGACAAGCCCGACGTCACCGGCGTGCTGAACATCGTCGACGACCGGCCCGCGCCGCTGCGGGAATGGCTACCGGAGCTGGCCGCGATCCTGGGCGCCCCGGCGCCGAGGAAGGCGCCCGCCGCGCTGGCCCGGCTGGCGGTCGGGAGCTGGGGCGTGGCGTTCATGAACCGGCTGCGCGGCGCCGACAACTCCCGGGCCCGGCTGCGGCTGGACTGGCGTCCCCGCTACGCGTCGGTGACCGACGGGTTCGCCGCCGAGCTGGGCGGCCGGACAACCGGCGGAATGGCCCAGGCCGCGTGAGCGTTGTGCCCGCGCAACCCGCAGGCCCCGTCGCCGCGGGGCCTGCGACGGCCGAGCCCAGGGAGCCGAACATGACCAGTGGCGCACGGGACGGTGCCGTCGAGGTTTTCGAAGAGCACCGCCGGATCCTCCTCGGCCTGGCGTACCGGCTGCTGGGCAGCATGTGGGACGCCGAGGACGTGGTTCAGGAGGCCTACCTGCGCTGGACGAACACCGACCGGGAGCAGGTCCGCGAGCCCCGCTCGTTCCTGGTGACGGTCGTCACGCGACTGGCGCTCGACCAGTTGCGCTCCGCGCGGGCGTCCCGCGAGTCCTACACCGGTCCGTGGCTGCCCGAACCGGTGGACGCCCGGGCGTTCGGCCCGCTGGACACCGCCGAGCTGCGCGACACGCTCTCGTACGCGACACTGCACATGATGGAGCGGCTGTCGCCACCCGAACGCGCGGTGTTCGTGCTGCGCGAGGCCTTCGACCTGCCCTACGACGAGATCGCCGAGATCCTCGGCAGCCCGTCCGCGACCTGCCGGCAGTGGCATCACCGTGCGGTGGGACGCCTGGCCGAGGGCCGCGGCCGGTTCACGCCGGCCACCGGCGACCACACCGAACTCCTCAAGCGTTTCCTGGGCGCCGCGCAGAACGGCGACGTGACGGCGCTGGCGGAACTGCTGGCCGAGGACGCCATCGCCTACAACGACGGCGGCGGCAAGGTGCGCGCCGCCCTGCGTCCGGTCGTCGGCCGCGCCAAGGTGCTGGCGTTCGTGGCCGGGCTGATGTCCCGGTATCCGCTGGAGGAGGCCCGCCTGACCGAGGCCAACGGCGAGCCCGCGATCTGGACCGTGATCGGCGGCCAGCGACAGTTGGTCACCTTCGGCATCCGCGACGGACGCATCCAGCAGATCTTCAGCATCCTCAACCCCGACAAGCTGTCGAGCATCGACCCGGCGAACAAAGCATGACCGCTGCTGGGCGCTCTTCCCGAGTCGAGCCGGCGGTCATTTCTCCGACGCAAAAGGCACCATGAGGACGACGGCCACGACCGGCAACCCCATCACCGGGCGAGCCGGGTCACCGTGCTGGATCTCGGTGCCATGGGCTCGCTGATCGCCAGGACGTTCGTCGAACGCGGATATCGCACGACGGTCTGCAACCGGACCGCGAGCAGGAGCGCGCCGCTGGGCGCCGCCGGTGCCACGGCGGCCGCGATGGCGGCCAGCCCGCGTCTGCCTACTCGACGGCACGGCGGTGGACGAGGTACTGGGGTCCGTCGATGCCGCGGTCGCGGGCAGGGTGCTGGTGAACCCCACCAGCGGCTCACCCGCCCGGGCCGCGCCGAGCGCGTCGCCGGCTCGCTGGCCGCTCATCCGCCGTTGCTACCGCGATCGCCAAAACGGTTGCGAGCGGGAAATACCCACCGGATCTCGGTCCGCTCCGCGTCCAGGTCTCGCTGATGAACGACAGGGAGTCCGTCGGCGTGGAAGCCGTGCGGATGTGCCAGGTCAAGGCACTGATGGATCGCCAGATCGCCGACGGCCACGGCGAACGAGAATTCTCGAGCCTGTTCGAGCTGCCGGCCAAGAAAGGCTGAACCGCGTCATGAGCCACCCAGACGAAACAACCCTCCTCTTCCGCAACACCATGCGAATCACCAACGGCACCTGGAGGATTTCCGCGACGCCATTGCCCGAGCCGTGGAGTTGGGACTGGTGTAGCAATGGAACGGAAAGTCACGCGAAGGAGCGTGCGGGCCGGGCTTAGCGTGCTCGGCGGTCAGGACGTCGGCAGAGGTCTTGACGCTCTGGGCGTCGATCACCCCGGCCGAGGGGGCGGGGTTGCGGCCTTCCAGGATGCGCACGAGGCGGTGCAGCAGTCCTGACAGTTCCGGGCTGGCGCTATCGCTCCGCTTCCGCGGACAGGGCGGATGAGGCCGAGGGCGTGATGTCGCCGGTGGCGGTGGTTTCGGGCGGGGAAGATGCCAGGTCGGCGTGGGTGCCGGCGGCCGTGGTGTGGCGGGCTCGGCCGCCGGGCAGCAGGGACTGTGCGGCCTTCAGGGCGCGGGCGAGCAGGTGTGCGCGCCCGGCGACGATGGGGCTGAGGACGGCGAGGACGAGGACGTAGCTGGCGATGAACGGGGCGAGGCGGCCGTCGAGTCCCGCGCTGGCGGCCATGGCGGCGAGGATCAGCGCGAACTCGCCACGTCCCAGGAGCGTGGTGGCGATGTTCGCGGCGGGCTGTGGGCCGTAGCGGTACAGGCGTGCTGCGAACAGTCCCGCGGCCACGTTCATGACGATGGTCAGTGTGACGGCGGCGGCGACCGGCGCGGCGACGGAGGCGATGTCCGCCGGGTTGATGGCCAGGCCGAAGGCGAAGAAGAAGATCGCGGCGAAGGCGTCGCGCAGCGGATGCACGAGTTCGCGGATCCGCGGCCCGGAGGGGGTACCGGCGAGGATCAGGCCGACCATGAAGGCGCCGATGGCGTCGACCACCCCGAGGACCTCGGAGACACCGGCGATGAGGATCGCGGCGCCGAGGAAGCTGATGACCAACAGTTCGTTGTCGCGCACCGCGACCAGACGTCCGATCAGGCGGGTGCCGTAGCGGGCGGCGATGGCCAGCACCATCAGGAATCCGAACGCCTTGGCCGCCTGGAGGATCGTTTCCGTGATGCCCTGGGCGCCGCTGATGACGGGCTGAAGCGCGGCGAGGTACAGGGCGAGGAAGATGTCCTCCACGACGGTGACGCCCAAGATCAAGCGGGTCTCGGGGCGACCGATGCGGCCGAGGTCGATGAGGACCTTGGTGACGATCGCGGAGGAGGAGATGCCCAGGACGCCGGCGAGCACCAGGGCTTCCCGTACCCCCCACCCCAGGGCGAACCCGAATCCCAGGCCCGCGCCGACGTTCAGCAGCAGGTAGATGCCGCCGGCGGTCAGCAGGCGCCTGCCGCCGCTCCTCAGATCGTCGAGCTGGAACTCCAGCCCCAGGTAGAACAGCAGGAGCACCAGTCCGAGTGCGGAGAGCATCTCGAAGTCGTGCGCGTCCTCCACCAGGACCAGGCCCGGAGTATGCGGGCCGAGCATGATGCCGGCGAGCATGAACAGCGGGATGGTCGGCAGGCCGATCCGCCTGCCGAGGCGGGCGAAGACGGCGGCGGCCAGGAAGGCGCCGCCCATGGCGAGCAAGGTGTCAGCATGTCCCACGGGTCACCACCTTCCGCAGTGTGGTGGGCACAGGCTGTCGCAACTGACGGGAGTGGAACATCCTCCTCTGTTCCGGGCGTGTCAGGCCCGAGTGATCATGGCCGGAGTGGGATGCACCGGGCTTATAAGTGAAGGCCGGAGCGATCCGGGGCGTGTGGTGCCGAGAGCAGATACGTCGCCACCCCTGCGGTGACCAGGCCCGATGCCAGGAGCATCCCGTGAGGCAGCACCATGCCCACGGCCAGCGTCGCCAACGAGAGAGCCAGCAGAGCCCAGGCCCAGCCGCGCCGTCGCGGCCGGCGCGGGTTTCCTGTGTCCCGACCGCGGGCGAAACGGGGGTCGCTTCGCTGCATCTGCGCTTCGCGATCGTGCAGTGGATTCCTACCGGGCTGCGCCATGACTCCTCCTTCCGAGGGCCCGGCAAAGCGGGTCCATCCACCGTCACACGCCGCCTTGCGGGATCACCATCGGGCCCAGCACCCATTTCCGCAGGTCTCCACCCCCACAACCGGCCGTCGCATGGACGTCTGCACCGATGGACATCAGCGCACCGCACCGCTCAGGCTGGTCATGAAGGCTGAACGGCCCTTTCGACGGCAGCGAGGACACATACGCCGGTGCGCGAGCAGGGCCGGTCGCAGCCACCGGCCGAGCGACGGGAGGAGAGTCGGTGACGATGCCCCTGTTCTGGCGGATCTTCCTCCTCAACGCGGTGGTCCTGCTGGCCGCCACCACCCTGCTGCTGCTCGGACCCGTCACCGTCTCCACCCCGGTGCTGCTGACCGAGGCGGTCATCCTGGTTTCGGGACTGGCCGTGATGTTGATCGCCAACGCGTTCCTGCTGCGCTTCGGGCTGGGCCCGCTGGGACGGCTGGCCCGCAGCATGGCCACCGTCGACCTGCTGCGCCCTGGTCCCAGGCCGGTCGCCCCCGGGCACGGCGAGATCGCGGAACTGGTCACGGCCTTCAACGCCATGATCGGCCGTCTGGAAGCCGAGCGAGCCGCCAGCAGCGGCCGCGCCCTGTCAGCGCAGGAAGCCGAGCGGCATCGCATCGCCCAAGAACTCCATGACGAGATCGGCCAGAGTCTCACCGCCGTCCTGCTCGACCTCAAACGCGTCGCCGACCAGGCCCCCGCACCCGTACGCGAGCAACTGCACGACGTCCAGGAAACAACCCGCGCCAGCCTGGACGAAATCCGCCGCATCGCCCGTCGCCTGCGCCCCGGCGTCCTGGAAGAACTCGGCCTGACCAGCTCCCTCAAAGCCCTCACCAGCGAGTTCACCGGCCCGTCGATGTCCGTACGCCACCACATCGACGCCCATCTGCCGCCCCTGGACCACGACACCGAACTCGTCGTCTACCGCGTCGCCCAGGAGAGCCTGACCAACGCCGCCCGCCACTCCGGCGCCCGCGCCGTTGACGTCACCCTCAAGCTCACTCCCGCCGGTGTGGAGCTGAGCGTCCGTGACGATGGCCACGGCATTCACGGCGCTCCTGAAGGCGCCGGCATCAGCGGTATGCGCGAACGCGCCTTGCTCATCGGCGCCGACCTCACCGTCGGCCCCGGGATCGGCAGCGGCACCGAGGTGCGTCTGGTCGTCCCCACCCACCACGGGAGCCACTGACCATGCCCGAGGCGAACGAAACCCGCATCCTGCTCGCCGACGACCACCAGCTGGTCCGCCGCGGAGTGCGCCTCATCCTCGATGCCGAGCCTGACCTGACCGTGGTCGCCGAAGCCGGCCACGGTGCCGAGGCCCTCGAAGCCGCCCGCACCCGCCACCCGGACCTGGCCATCCTCGACATCGCCATGCCCCGCATGACCGGCCTTCAGGCCGCCCGCGAGCTCTCCCGCACCCAGCCCGACGTCCGCCTCCTCATGCTGACGATGTACGACAACGAGCAGTACTTCTTCGAAGCCCTATCGGCCGGTGCCTCCGGCTACGTCCTGAAATCCGTCGCCGACCGCGACCTCGTCGAAGCCTGCCGCGTCACCATGCGAGGCGAACCCTTCCTCTACCCAGGCGCCGTCAACGCTCTGATCCGCAACTACACCGGCCGAGCCGGGCACGGTGAGCCCCTGCCCGAGCGGGCCATCACCGGCCGCGAGGAGGAGATCCTCAAACTCGTCGCTGAAGGCCACACCTCCCAGCAGATCGCCGACATGCTCGTCATCAGCGTCAAAACCGTCGAACGCCACCGCGCCAACCTGCTGCAAAAACTCGGCCTCAAAGACCGCCTCGAACTCACCCGCTACGCCATCCGCGCAGGGCTTATCGAGCCCTAGCCCGGCCCTTATCGCGGCCGTCCGCCTCACACGAGCAGGAAGCGGCCTCTCACAAATGGTCCTCTGCGCGAGCAAGATCAATCACCGGCCGCCAGGCCCCTGCCGATCCCGAATTCGTTCTCAGAACCCGTTCTCACTCGAAAGCAGATCCGACTCCCCTTCTGAGACTTGCGTCGCGCAAAAATCCGGGCCCATGACGGCCCCTCAGCAGCCTTCCGCAACCGGCCGGTCGGACGCTGACGACGTCGAACAGCACGCCTGTCCGAAGCGTGACGCGCAGCCCGGCTCGCCGTGCCGCTCGCGCGGCGGCGCGGTCGCCTCCGCGCACCACACCCGCCGCTTCACCCAGGTGCCCCGGCTGAAGAAGGCGCCGAGGGGGCCGGCCCGGGCTGCCGGCGTCGCTCGACCCAGACCTGCCGAGCGCGGACATCCGCTATTTCATGGGGATGCCTTGTATCCCAGGTGCAATGAGATTCCCATTGCTCTCCATAATGCCGTGCCAGCGTTTGAGAAAGCGTCGGAGGCCGTCGTGTCGAAGGTTGATGAGTTCTTTCATGCTCGAATCGTACGAGACTGAGCGATCACTCGCGAGCCACTGCTCGCGGAGGGTGCTAACAGAATCAGCGGACAAGGCGTCGCCAGCAGATGATGACGGCGGCCAGGGTCATGAATACTCCGTGGATGTCGTTGCGGATCTCCGACGGATGCGCAAGCGGCGAATCTCAATGGTCGTGTCAAGCCGTTGGCGTCGCCGGTGAGAGGAGGGTGAGTGGCCTGTTGTCACGCAACATCGCCCACAGCGCCCAGTCACGCCAAGGCCAGCCCGTACGCACTCCTTAGTGTGACTTTCCGTTCCGTTGCTACATCGTTCCTGGGCCCTGTGCGACTCGGAGTCATCGAGGGCGGCAGTCAGCACCGACCGTGCTCGCGGGCATTCGGGGGAACGGTGGTCGGCCCCGGCGGTGTCGCCCTCGCCCCGGTCTGGACGCGCCGTTCCCCCCTGTGTGATCAAATGAATCGCTCGGCCACGCTGAGTCTCGCCACCGCGGAGGATGCGTGTCCGTGCAACTGCTTCACAAGGAGGATAATTTTTGTTTTCCACGACCATCGATGTAGTCGCCATCGGTCACACTGGCGGCGAGCCCCATGCGCTGCGGGGCCTGTTGGCCGAGTACGGCGCCGACGTACGCCTGCTGCCCATCGGGGCTCCCCAGCATCTCGCTGATGTGCTCGGCGGGCGTCAGAGCCGTGCTGAGCACCTTGTCCTGTGCTGCCATGGTGATGAGCGCGGCATCCTCCTCGACGAGCTCGCCCCGGAGATCGCACGCTCGCAGCCTTTCAACGACGTGCTGACCCCGGAGAACGCGGCTGAGGTCACTCGCCTTTCCGGCACCTTGGTGGTGAGCACGGGATGCATGACCGGCACCGAGGCCTTCGCCGAGGCGTTCTTGAGGGGTGGCTGCTCGGCATACATCGCCCCCGAGGACTATCTGGAGGGGACAGCCGCGATCGCCTTCGTGAGCGCCTTCTACTACCACTTCCTGCAGTTGAAGACCCCGCTGCCTGACGCGGTCCGTCTGGCCGCGAATCTGGGAGGCGACACCACGTTGTTCCGGCTGTGGAACTGACCTCCTACGTCACTGCATTGGGAGGCGTCCTGTCACCGGGCCGGTCACCATTCCCTCGATCATCGCCCCGGGTGTCGTGCTGCTGATGGTGTTCGCCCTGTGGCAGCACCGGCGGCGCGACGAGCCGCTGATGCCGCTGGCCCTGTTCGGCGCGCGCAACTTCGCGGTCGGTAACGGGGTCGGGTTCGTCTGCCAGTTCAGCATGATCGGCATCATGTTGGTGCTGGTGCTGTTCCTGCAGATGGCCCACGGGTACTCGGCGCTGGAGACCGACCTGGTGGTGCTGCCGAACGCCGTGCTCACCGCGGCCGGCTCGGCCTACGCCGGACGGCTGTCGGACAAGTTCGGCGGCAAGTACATCCTGAGGCCGGGATGACCCTGCTGGCCGTAGGCCTCCTGGTGCTGGTCGCCGTGACCGGCCCCACCAGCAGCGCGTGAAACCTGCTGCCCGGTTTGACCATCATCGGGATCGCCGGCGGCGCCACGTTCGCACCACTGCAGCAGGCCACCATGGACGGCGTCGATCCGCGACTGGCGGGGACGGCCTCCGGCGTCTCCAGCACCATCCGGCTGGTCGGCGGCGTCCTCGGTACCGCCATGCTGGGCGCGCTGCTGCCGGCCCGTCGACGTTGCAACGCGCCAAGACCGCCGCGCTCGAGATGATCGAGCGCTCCGTCGTCGTTACGCCTCGATCGCGGGCCCGATCACGCAGGCGTCCTTGACATGACCCTCGGGCCTGGAGACGTAGTACTACAGCCGTACCGTGTTATCACGGTCGGCGGTTTCGGGGCGGTCAACGTCCGTCAGGCGGCTGGCCTGGCGTCTACTCGGCGGGGTTGTGTTCCGGGGCCGGCTGGGCGTCCCACTGCCCGGCCTGCCGGACCGGCTGATCGGGCAACGTGACATTCCAACGGTACTCACGCTGGTTGACAAGGCGCGGGATCTCGCGCCGGGCCCGTCCTCCTTCTGGTACGCCGATCTCGCAGGCACACGGGCCAAGACGCTCACCCTTCTCGGCCGCCGCCGAATGTGCCGGGGGCCGCCTGCAGCAGACTTTTCCAACGCGGTGGCCACCAGTTTCGCCGGGTAGGCGACCAGCGGGGCCTCCGCCCGGCCCGCTTCGGAGTCAGCAGCTACCAGCACCATCAGCTGATGAGCCGGCCGCTGCACCTGCAGCCAGGCGATCAACGTCCAGCCGGCGGACGTTCGTAGAGTGGGCACATGATCTACGCGGTGATCCCATTGACCGCATCCGTCCGGCGAGCTGTCAAGGAGAAGTGGGGTGTCGACGGCCATGGGGAGGCGCTGCGGCTGCATGGTGGTGAAGAGTCGGTCGCGTATCGACTCGGGGACCATGTCGTACGCATCGGTCCTGAGTGGCGCGGCACCGAGGAAGCGGAATGGTGTCACGCGGTCGGTCGGCACGCCGCCGCCCGGATACCCGAGGCCGTCGCACCGCTGACCACGTTCGACGGCGCTACCGTTACGCGGGTTGAAGGACGGCCGGTATCGCTGTGGCCCTATGTCCAAGGGCGCTGGCCGCGGGAGTCGGAGCATGCGCTCCAGGCGGCCCGTCTTCTGGCCCGCCTCCACAACGCCCTGTCCACGGCCCGCCCGGGACCTCGCCCCGTTCGGTCCTTCGCGGAGTACGGGCTTTTCGGAGCCGAGGACGGTCCCGGGGGGCACGGCGGCCTCGACGACCCCGATCTGGATCTCTGGCTCGCCGAGTTCCACCGTACGCATTCGAGCCGTCACCCCTTGCACGGCGATTACTACGCGGGCAACACCCTGGTCCATGGCGACGTGCTCACCGCCGTCCTGGACTGGGACGAGTCCTTCGTAGGCGCTCCGGAGTACGAACTGGCCGCGGCCGCGACCGAATGGGGAGAGGACCAGCTTCACCTTGCACGGCGGTTCGTCGATGCCTACTTGGACGAGGGCGGAACGGCCGGAGACCTCGACGACGAGGCGCTGGCCCAGTTGATCAGGCACAAGATGCGCAGAGAGGCCGCCTACTTCGAGCAGTCCGTCGCCCGCGGTGTCTTGCACGACCAGGAGGACCTCGACTACCACCACAGGCGGATCGAGATCTTCCACCGGCTCCGACCCTGATCCCCGGGCCGTTCAGCGACGACAGACGCAAGGCAGCAGGGCCGAAGAGTGCGTGAAATGACCCCTGAACGAGGGCGGCCGGTCGGGCCGCCCCGGGCGACGCAATACGACAACGCGATCCAGCCGGCGTAGGTCTTCTCGGTGTTGAACCCCCGGCCGCTGCGCGTAACCCCGCCAGATGCGCCGACGCGTCGACATGCGGCCCGAAGTCCTCATCGACCACTTCCCACAACACCGCGCTGATCGTCACAGCTCAGGGTCGTTGTCGGCGGCGGGGTCGCGCAGGTCCCGCAACCGGCTGGGCACTTCCGGGCGGTTGAACGGGTACGTCCCGTGGAAGTTGATGTGTTCCCACCGCGGTGGCGACAAGGCAGCCCCGAGCTCCGGGCCGATCTTCATGCTGATCAATAGGTGCAGGTCAGGAAGGTGCCACAGGTGCTATCCGCCATCGGTTGGCCGACCTGCAACGGCGCCACAGCGGAGGAGTGGAAGGCGACCGGCTGCGGCGGTTCAGGGCGATCACCGAGGCCGAGATCGAGGGCGGGACCGCTGCTGCGCTCCTCCATCCGCAGGTCATGCATAGGCGCGTTGTATTTCCGCGATCGCTACCGGAGTTCCCGGACCGTCCTTGCGCGGTCCAGCCTGGCAAAGCGGCTCTGGTGCGGCCTGTCGGCAGACCTGCGCTGAGGCACTGGCGAAGGGCTCATCACTCGCTGGCGGCCGCGCCGTTGCCGCGGCGCTCCGCCGCGCCGGCATCGGGCCCGACATCGCCGGTTGCGACCTCACGGCTGCGCGGGCTGCGGCACCCGGACGCGGACGTGCGCTCAGACCAGCCCGGCCGCGGCGACGGTCAGCGCGGGGAGCGCCCACCAAGGGGTCAGCAGGCACTCCACCGCCAGCGCGATCAACGACACCACGACGAGGCACTTCTCTGGTCCGGGCGCGGGCCCTGCGAACGCCACTACCATGATCGGCTTCGAATCGACGCCCCGAAGGGAACGGCAGTGACGGACACCGGCGCGCACGACCGCTACCTCGATCACCTCAAGCGGCACCTCGGCGAACTCGTGGAGACCTGGCCGGCCGGTTCCGATGGCGAGGATCGGGGCTTCGACCTGCACGAGTTCCACCTCGCCGACCCGGGCTTCACCACCGTGATCACGGACGGGCTGCGGACCGCGCCGATCAAGGCGCTCGCGCCGCTGGAACTGGCCTGCACACTGCGGGGGGACCAGCGCCACATCGCCCGGTACCTCGTCGGCTCCATGGCGCGGATGATGCTGCGCAACCCGGACACCTTCGTCCAGTACGGCTTCGTCTTCGAGAACTCCGAGCCCTTCGTCGAGGGAACCGGGATGCAGGCCGTGCTCGGCGCCCCGAGCATGTTCTTCCGCAACGGCTTCGACCTCATCGAGAAGGACTCCGGCGGCCTGGAACTGCAGATCATCACCCTGCTGCCGATCAGCGCCGGGGAGGCCGCCCATGTGGGGAACGCCGACGAGGACGCGCTGTTCGAGCTGTTCTGGGAGCACAAGGCCCCCGTATGGGACGTCACAAGGGCCTCGGTGATCTGAACCGGCCACAGCCGCTCGGGAGAGCGAACGAGCGGCGTGTCCGGGACGACGAAAGGCGAGGTGAGACGCGCGGTGGGCGGTGCTGGGGAGTCGGTGCGGGACGTGCTGGCGGCCAACCTCCGGCGCGCCCGGGTCGGGTGGGGGCTGTCGCTGTCGGAGTTGTCCCGCCGATCGAAGATCGGCAAGGCCGCGTTGTCGCAGTTGGAGGCGGGCGCGGGCGACCCGACCATAGCCTGTCGCGGGCGCTGGAGGTGCCCATCTCCGACCTGCTGGACCAGCAGCTGCCCTCCGGCTGGTGCGCGGCGCCGAGGTGGAGCTGCTGCGCGGGGCGGCCGTCGACCTGCGTCCGCTGCACGGCATCGAGGCCGCGAACTGGTTCGCGCCGGGCTGCCGGTGACCGTCCTGGAGTGCGGCGGCCCCGCCGCCGCCACCCTGGCACGGCGAGGGCAAGGTGCTCGTGCGGGCTGGGACTTCATGACACCGCCTTCGATCCGTCGATGCTGGCCTACTTCTGGCGACGCCTGGCCGCTCCGCAGGCCCGACCGCGTGTTCGGACGGTGCGTGAGGTCGTCAAGGCCACCGCAGCAGCGGTGCACACGCCTGCAACTCGACGATGACCTGGTTCAGCCACTGCGTCGTCCACCTGGCGGGACGTGATGCGGCGACACAGTGAGAGAGATAGGGCTGGTCGGAACTGGTGAAGCCTTGCTGCCTGCGGATTCGAACCGCAGAAGCTGGAGCCGTCACTGTCGACAACTGGCCTCAGTCGCCGCCGTCTGGCTGCTCAAGCGGCCGCCGCCAGGGTGATGGCCCGCGACGGGATCGCGGCTACCTCGACGAGGGCCATCGCCGCCGAGGCCGGCATGCCGCGCGGCTCATTCCACTACTGCTTCCGGTCCAAGGACGAACTCCTCGACGAGCTGGCCGCGACCATCGTCAGCGACATGGTCCAAGCCGCCCGCGCCGTGTGGTCCCCGGACGCGCCCCTCGACCGCAACCTCAGGTTGGGCCTCAGGGCCGTCTGGGAGGCCGGCAGCGAGCGCCCCGACGAGCACCTCGTGGCCTACGAGCTGACCACGTACGCGCTGCATGACCCCGCCAGAGCACAACTCGCGCGACGGCAGTACGAGAGCTACTACAAGCAGGGGGCCGACTATCTGGCCTTCGTCGCCGAACAGGCAGGGATCAAATGGTCACTGCCCATGCCGACACTGGCCCGCCTGCTGGTGACGGTGATCGACGGACTGTTCTTGAACTGGCTCCCAGACCGGAACACCGAGGAAACGATGGACGTCCTGGACGCGTTCGCCGACCAGCTCGCCGCCTTGGCCGTCCCCTCGGCGAAGCCCCCGCCAACGGAACGGCAATGAGTACGCCGGAGTCGGTGAGGCGCTGGCCGACTGCAGGCGGCACTGGACACCGGCCCGTCGCTCACCGCCGAGCAGCGCGCCGAAGCCGCGGTCGACGTCTACGAGGTCAAGTAGCTGACGACGAAGGTCGCCCTGTCGGCGGCGTCGCGTATCGCCCGGCGGTCTCGGGGCTGCGGGATTCCGATCGTCCGGCGGGTTCCGATCGTCCGGCGGGTTCCGATCGCCCGGCGCGGGCGGACTTCCGGGCGGCGGGGCGGTTCTCGGACGGTGACCGCGTGCCGCTCGACAGCAGGGTCCGGAAACAGGAGTCCATCAGGTAGCCGAGAAGGCCGATCCAGAGGATGACGGCCATGAGCCGGTCGAAGGCGAGCTGGTCGCGGGCGTTGAGGATCGCATAGCCCAGCCCGGAGTCGACGCCGAGCATCTCTGCCGGGACGATGACGATCCACGCGGTTCCCAGAGCCAGGCGCAGTCCCGTCAGCAGCGGCATCCGCACCCCGGGCAGGACGATCGTGCGGAGCCGTTCGGCCGGCGTGGCCCCCAGCGAGCGGGCCACCAGCAGGAAACCGGGGTCGATCGCCTGCACCCCGGCGGCGGTGTTCAGCATGATCGGCCACACGGCGGCGACGGCGACGAGGAAGTACACCGGGCGGTGGCCGATCCCGAACAGCGCGATCGCGACCGGCGCCCACGACAGGGGCGAGATCATCCGCAGGAAGTGGAACAGCGGCCGGGTGGCCCGCTCGACGGCGGGGACCAGCCCGATCAACAGCCCCAGCGGTACTCCGCACGCGGCCGCGATCGCCAGGCCGAGGAACAGCCGCCACAGGCTGGCGGCGGTGTCAGGGAACAGCTGACCGTGCACGGCCGCCTCGTACAGCGCGGGCACGGCCCGCTGCGGGGCGAACCCCGACAGGACGACGTGGCCGGAGGCCAGGACAGAGGTCAGCAGCCACCACAGCGCGACCAGCACCAGGATCGGAACCAGCACCGGGAGCGCCCGGCGCGGGGGCCGCTCGGTTCCGGTGGTCATGAGACGTTCACCTCTTCGACGCGGGTGAGTGACGCGGGCAGCCCGAACGCCGAGGGGGACCCGGACGTCTCGATGGCCCGCCGTACGAAGGAGTCGTCGACCAGGTCCCCGTGCACCCGGGCCGGGTCCAGCCCGTCGAGGAAGCGCGTGTCGACGTCGACCAGGGTCCCGCCCATCGCCTCGACCAGCGTCGAGGTGTAGCTGGGGAAGGGGAAGGGGGAGAAGCCGATGCGCTGCCCCTCCCAGTCGCGGCGGCGGATCGCGCCGGTGCGCTCGTAGTCCTCCCTCCGGTAGCCGAGGGCCTTGGCGATGGCCGGCCGGGGTTGCGGCAGGTAGCCGCCGGCGAGGGCGGCCGCCGCGGCGGGCCGGTTCGCGGAGATGTCGAGCTGGGCGGCGGCGAGCGCGTTGGTGAAGCGCTGGACCCGGTCGGGACCGGCGTCGATCGTCGCCTGGTTCACCACGACCACGCAGCACGCGTGGTCGCGCCACAGGTCGCCCAGGAAGCGGTGGATCCTGCCGACACCGCGCACCTCGGCCATGGCGTTGAACGGGTCGGCCACCACGTATCCGCTGATGACGCCGTTCGACATGGCGGGAAGCATGTCGCTGGGGCTCATCACCACCAGCCGTACCTCGCCCTTGCTCCGCGTCGGGCTCCGGCGCAGCACCGGCCGCAGCCCGCCGGCACGGAACAGCCGCTGCGCGAGGATGTTGTGGATCGACCACCAGTAGGGGATGGCGAACGTCCGCCCGGCGAGGCCGCCGAGGTCGGCGATGTCGTTCGCCAGGGTGATGGACGATCCGTTGGTGTGGTTCCAGGCGAGCATCCGGACCGGGGCGCCCAGGCCGTAACGCAGCTGCACCGCGAAGGGGGCGAGCAGGTGGACGACGTCCACCTTCCGCGCCACGAACGCCTGGGCGAGCTCCGCCCAGCTGCGGAAGCGCACCGGCTGCGCCACCCGGACCCCGAACCGGTCGTAGAGCCCGCGGCGATGGGCGACGAGCAAGGGGGAGGCGTCGGTGATCGGCAGATAGCCGATGCGCAGCGCCCCGCCCGCCGTGCCCGCGCCGGCCGGGCGCCCGGCGCCAACGGCGGCTCCCAGCCCGGCGGCCAGGCCCAGCCCCAGCCCGCCGCCGAGCAGCGCGCGGCGGTCCACGGCGCCGCTCATGTTCCGGCCCTGGCGGGCAGGACGCTCTCGTACCGGCCGAGGATCCGCGCGCGCAACTCCTCCGCCCGGACGGAGTCCCGGTCTCCGGGTGCGCCGTTCCACTCGTGGCCGACGGCGCCGGTGCCGTCCAGCAGCGCGATCCGGTCACCCAGGTAGATCGCCTCGGCGACGTCGTGCGTCACCAGGACGGACGTCAGCCCCATCTCGACGATCAGGGCGCGCAGCCGGTTCTGGAGCGCCTCGCGGGTCAGCGGGTCCAGTGCGCTGAACGGCTCGTCCAGCAGAAGCACGTCGGGACGGATCGCCAGCGCGCGGGCGATGGCGACGCGCTGCGCCTGGCCTCCCGACAGCCGGTCGGAGGGCGAGTCGGCGAACTCCGCCAGGCCCAGCCAGCCGAGGATCTCGGGGACCCGGCCGGGATCGGCGGCCCGGTTGGCCCGGTAACGCAGGCCCAGTTCGACGTTCTCCCGCACGGTCAGCCACGGCAGGAGCAGGGGGCGCTGGAACACCATGCCGATGGACGGGCCGGTGCCGCCGGAGCCCCCGCAGACCAGTTCGCCCTCGTCCAGTTCCTCCAGACCGGCCAGCAGGCGCAGCAGCGTGGACTTGCCGCTGCCGCTCGCGCCCAGGACCGCGAGGGTCTGCCCCTGCTCCACCCGCAGGTTCAGGTCGCTCAGGACGCGGCGTCCGGAGTACGCCTTGTGCCCGGCGCGGATCTCTAGCGTTCCAGATCCCACCGCAGGTGTCCTTCCGTGGGCGACTGGACGGGCAGGAAGACCGCCTCGCGGACCCGCCGCGCGGTGTGACCGGCCGCCAGGAACCCCGCGCCGCCCTTCACCGCGGATTCCAGCCGGGTCGCCGAGACCGCCGTGCCGGCCGCGTCCAGCCGCAGCCGGGTGACCTCGGCCGGTGCCGGCGGCGCCGCGGCATACCGGGCGAGCCGCTCGCGCACCGAGGCCAGGGCGGCTTGGAGGGCGCGCAGGTCGTCGGCGAACACGACGTCGGGTCCGTCGAGGGACTGCCCGGCCTGCGTCAGCGACTCGGCGGCCAGGCCCGAGCAGAAGGCCGTCTGAATGAGCAGGAAGGTGGTGCGCACGCTGGAGCAGAACGAGGGAAGGTCGGTCGACAGGACCGCCTCCTGCGGGACGAAGACGTCCCGCAGCTCGACCGAGGTCGAGGCCGTGCCGTTCAGCGCCAGGAGAGTGGGGAACGGGCGGACCCGCACTCCCTCGTCCCCGACGCGCAACGCCACGATCACGCGCCCGTCGTGCCCGGGGGAGTCCAGGCGTGCGGGCAGGACGATGATCGCGCCGGGGAAGAGGTTGGACGCCCACGGGATCGGCCCGTCGACCCGGTACCCGCCGGAGACCTTGCGCGCCACCGTCCGGATCCGGCCGAGACCGGACAGTTCCTTCATGGCCGGCGCCATCGCGCTCGCCCCGGTCACGCGGCCGGTACGCAGCGCGCCGAGGAACTCCTCGGTCAGCGCGGTGGGCCGCGCCCGGCTCAGGTACTCCACCGCCATCCGCTGGGCCCACAGGGTGAACGCCGAGCTCAGGCAGCCCCTGGCCACGCTCTCCACGGTGCCCAGCAACGGTAGCAGCCGCCCGTCCCCGTGATCGGGCGCGCCGACGTCCAGCAGGTTGCGCTCGCCGAGCCAGCGCAGGCCCGGGCGGACGTCGTCATCGCCCTGGTCGACGGCCGCGGCACGGGAGAGGAATCGCGCCGTGACCTCCTCGTCCTGCCGGGGGAGGAGGTCGGCGGTACTCGTGGTGCTCATCGCCGTCGCTCCCGCTCAGGAGCGCCGGTCGAGTTCGTGCAGCCGGTCGATGGGCGTGTCGACGGCCTTGCGTGCGCGTTCGACCGCCGCGGCGTCGGGCGCGTCGTAGATGCACAGGCACTTGCCCATGTCCTCACGCACGTAGGTGCGCAGGAACCTGGTCTCGGGGACCTCGGCGTACAGCGGCGCCTTCTCCGCCTTGCGAGCCAGGTAGCTGTCCATGCTGAGACCGGCCGGCAGGTCCCACTCCACGAGGTAGCCCGCCTGCCCGGCGTACGCCTTGACCTCCGCGAGGTCGGCGCCGACCAGGCGGACCTCGGCGATGTCGTCGAACACGATCCCCGCCCGCCGCAGCGCGTCGGCGACGGTGTCGGGGGCGGGCTCGTCGGCGATCAGGAACACGTGGTCGTGGCCGACGGGGACCTGGGCCTCGATCAGTTCCGCGCCGCCGGCGCGCAGGGCGTCGGCGGCGGCGAGGATGAGCCGGTCGGCGGCGGCGCGGGTGGCGTCCTCGACGGTGAACTCGACGAGCTGCAGAGCCATGAGATACCTACTAAATCTATCGGCATTGCTTAGTACGATGCTCACCGTACCTCATGCTCGCCCCGGAAAGTAAGGTGGGCGTCGTACCTCGACGAGGAGTGGACCCGCGCCCGATGACGACCGAGACGCCGCAGGACGCGCCGCCGCAGGCGCTCAGACATCCACGGCGGGAGGAACTCGACCTCACCGAGATCCTGTGCGCCCTGGCCGACCCCAACCGCCTGCGGGTGGTCGCCGCGCTGGTGGGGCAGCCGCCCGGAAGCGTCCGCCCGTACTCGTGGTTCGGCCTGCCCGTCGGCAAGGCCGGGCGCACCCACCACTTCCGGGTGCTCCGGGAGGCGGGACTGATCACGGTCGAGCAGTACGGGAATCGCACCGCCGTGAGCCTGCGCCGCGACGACATCGAGTCCCGCTTCCCCGGCCTGCTGTCCGCCATCCGCGCGGGCACGGCCCCGCGCGACACTCCCGGCGAGCCCGCAACGGCACAAGCCGAAGGCCTGTGAAACAACGCGCCCACGTCGGTGCCGGCACGGCGCACCCCCGCCGCGCCGACACCGCCGACGAAGCGGGGTCAGCCGGCGCGCGGCCTTGGCCGCGGTGTGGGAGGCGGTCAGGCCGCTATCGACGAGCAGCCCAAGCCAAGCGTGGCAGGCGTACCAGGACGACGGCCTGTACACCGACCGGCTGTACTCCGAGGTTGAGGAGGCTGCGGCCAGCGCTATGCTGTGCGGCGATGATTACCGGGACGGCATTGCGCCACACACGGATTGGTGACCCGGTGCTCTTCTGAGCGCCGTACGGGCCGGTGCGGCCCCGCTGTTCGATCGAGGATGTCGCGCTGTCGCGCGGGCTCCGCCTCCGTCGTGTTGATCATGAGCTCGACACATCAACCACGACAGGAGACGTCATGCCCACCAAGGCTCTGCAGATCCCCACCGCGGACGGTCAGGCCGATGCCTTCGCCGCCTTCCCCGACCGTGGCGATCGGCACCCCGGGGTGCTGATGTACGCGGACGGCTTCGGGATCCGGCCCGTACTGCGGGAGATGGCCTGCGAACTGGCCGGGCACGGGTACTACGTGCTCGTCCCCAACTTCTTCTACCGGCACGGCCCGGCGCCGGTGCTAGACCTTCCCGAGCACATCGGAGAAGAGCACCGGTCCACGGTCTTCGCCCAGTTGATGCCCATGATCGAGGAGCACACCGCCGAACGTGCGCTGAGCGACGCCGATGCCTACCTCAGGTTCCTCACCACCCAGCCCGAGGTCGCCGCCGGGCGGGTCGCGGTGACCGGCTACTGCATCGGCGGCCTCCTGGCGATGCGCACCGCCGCAGCCCACCCCGGCCAAGTGGCCGCCGTCGCCGCGTTCCATGCCCCCGCGGGCGCCGACGGGCCCGACAGCCTCTCCAAGATCACCGCTCAGGTCCACCTCGGCCATGCCGAAACCGACATCACACCCGAGGCCCTCGGCGAGCTCAACCAGGTCCTGGACGACGCGGGCGTCAGCTACACCTCCGAGATCTACCCCGGCACCGTCCACGGCTTCACCATGTCCGACACCGATGCCTTCGATCCCGCCGGCCTGCAGCGCCACTGGGACCGCCTGCTCCCTCTCCTGGGCCGCACTCTGGCCAGCAGTTAGGGGGCGCCTTCGATCCGTGGCCAGCCGGGTGCGGTCAATGATCGCCGAGCTGGGCGGTCATCGGCGGGTGGGGGGTGACGAGCTTCGGAACTGTGACTGTTGATCTGCGGCCCGGGAGGGTCTGCTGCCAGGCTCGGCGTCGGCATTTTCGGCATGACCCCAGTTGGAACTGGCGCCCGGCGGGCTGCCCTGTTTTCGAGATGCTCGGTTGCCCTGGTGTCGTCGGTGAAGTGCGTTCCCCAGAACGCGGCGGGCAACGCCAACGCAAGGACGATGACCGCCACACTGAACACGGTAACCCGGCCAGTCGTTGGCATTGGTCTGGAAGCGGGTCCGAGCATCCGGTACCGGATGGACGAACTGCCTGAGGTGATAGGCAGCGCGCCGGGCCCATCGGTCAGCCTCAGCTATATCCGCCCCTTTGTCGCCCAGCGCAGATACCTTGTGGCCGCCCCCTGAAGCTCTGCCACACGCTCTGAGAGGCCATCAACTCGCCAGAGCTGGGAAAGCTTCGCCGCGTTGCGCGGGCGGCGTGTCCGGAGTGAGCACGGCGTCGGCTGGTCACCAACTCGACGTCCAAAGTCCATGGCCTGTGCGGTCACGACGACGTGCGCCCGCCATCGTGACTCCTCGACACCATCGGCTTCGCCTTGATCGCGCACCTTGGCCGGGTGCCGCAAGCCTTTCCGTTCAGCCTGGCCTTGTGTGGGAGCTTTTCTCACTGCGTGCCGGTGTCGGGCTCCATAGGGGCGGGCTCGGCGTCGGCTTCACGCCCTTGCGAAGTGACTCGTCGGTGATGCGCCACTTCGCTCCCCCACATGGCTGTGGTGGCCCCAGCCTCGCAGTGCGTCCGTCAGGTGTCTGTGCGAGCAGGAAATCTCCGGATCTGGGTATGCGGTGCGGACGTTCGCAGTCGTCGCCGCCGCCAACTGGCCTGCTGCCGCCAGAGGGGATCTCCAGATGTTCTGTGTACAGTGGCCGGAATCCCTCATCAGCGTCGTAGTACACGACACGTACAGGGCTGCTGCTGTCATTGGTCACGGTGATGGCCGTCGAGGGGAAACCTTCGATCCGGCTCATCCCCAGCCACACGAAGAAGATGACGGTGGCGGGGACCGATAGAAGCAGCAGAACCCAAAGTATGGATCCAATGTCTTTCAGGGTCTGGTTCATGAGATTTTCTTGGTGATGGGGGCGGCCTCCGGAGGCTGTGCGCGCCTGCCGGGGGCCGTCGCTTGCCGGGCTTGGGGCAGATACTAGCGATTCGCTTTGAAGACGTCAGTCAGCTGACTTGCCGACGGAGTGCGGGTTGGCGTTGATGATCACCAGGGTGGCCATGGTGCATTCGCCCCCGAGTTGCACATCGAACAAACCGACCCGGTCGGGCTTCACTCAAGGCTGGTCCGGGCCGCGCCGTTTGTCGATCTTTTCCCAGGTGACGAGGGTGGCCACGATGTCCCCGGGCCGCTGATGGACGGTGAGGTCGACCTGGAGCACATGGGGATCCATATTCGAGGGCGCGATCAGGTCGATGTAGTAGGTGTCACCCCCGTTGACCGTGACTTCTCCACTTGCCAGGCCGCTGTCATCGAGGATGGTCGTGCTGCGGTAGGGGCGGTGGAGGTCAGTGGCACCGTCCGCCGTCCTCGGATCAACGGACAGGTGGACGCGGCACCATTGTAGAATGTCGGGGTTCTGGTAACGCCATCCGTGGCGGCGAAGATTTTCAGCTCCTTCTCCCAGTCGGTACCGCGGCTGCTGGCCGTTGCGTAGCAGCCACGCCCGCAGTGGGACGAAATCGAACTGTGCCGTGTGGAAGAGTTCCTGCCGCGGCAGGTAGTACGGTCCTGCTTTCTCCCCGAGGTAGATGCTCGGGACGCCGATGATCGCGGTTGGATTGGCGAGCCCGGCGGTGGCACTCACGAACGGGTGGCCGATGTACACATCGACGTCGTCGGGGATCTTGTAGCCCATCGTTCCGGTGTAGTAGGCCCAGGCGTGGTCCAGCGACGCCGAAATCTTCTCGACCTTGTCAGGGATGCGGTTGCCGTTGCACATGAGCGAGAGTGTCACCGGCTGAACGTCGTTCCGTTCGATGAGCGTCGTCAACGTGCTGCTCAGCCGGCTGGCTCCTGCGGTGCGTCCGTGATCCCGTTGCGTTCGGCGACCTTGATGCGGATCCACGCCTGGCGCCAATGTTCACGTTCTGCCTCGTCGACGCCGCAGCCCTCAAGGAGGCCAGCAAAGCCTCGACGTTGGGCGGGGGCTCCCGCTTGGTCAGCGTGTTGAAAGTTGAGGGTACGTACCGATGACGGGCCCGTTCGGCCATCAGGCGGTAGGGCGGCTCTCTCTTCCACACCCGGTAGGTGGCGGCCAGGTCCAGCAACGGCCGTGCGGTGGTGGCCGTCGCCGGATCGGGCTCGCGCACGTGTTCGCCGCGGTTCGCCGGTTCCGTGTCCGGATGCAAACCGTGCTCACCGGCACCGTCACCACCGCTGTTACAGCACCCTTCAAGGAGGCCGTCGCGGGCGCCGGGACAGGAGTCACGGCATGCGGTCGGGGCCGTGGCCTGCGAGGCGATGCGCTCGGCCCGGGCCTGCTCGATGGAGGGGGTGGGGGACGCCACCAGGGTGGCGCCTCCGGCATGGGGGATCTCCTTCTCTGAATCCGGCTCGACCTCACTTGCTTCCGGTCCTGCCGGGGCCCTGCGTTGTGGTGTCCCGCATGGCGCCATGCCCGGTGTTCCGTGTCGTGCGGCCCGGTCGGCCAGGCGTGATCCTGCCACCGGACGGAAGTTGCGCGGATTGAGCAACTATCCAGACTCTTGACAGCGTCTACCTGGTGATCGCATGCTGACGGGACGGAAAGTAGGTGTTTCGAGCACATTCAATGCGCTTGAAATGAGCAACTAGGCGGGAGTCGTGGCGGAGGTCCTGGTCGTCGCCGACGACCTCACCGGAAGCAACGCGACAGGTGCGCTGTTCGCCCGGCAGGGCATGCGTGCCGTCACGGTCAGCGACGTCTGCCACGGGCGGCGGCACGGAGCCGCGGCCGACGTGGTGGTGGTCAACACCGCGAGCAGGCACCACCCCGCCGGACGCGCCCGTGCCATGGTCGCCGAGGTCGCCCGGGCACTCGGCGGGGACGTGCGGCTCCTGGTCAAACGGGTCGACACCACCCTGCGCGGCAATGTCGGCGCCGAACTGACCGGAATGCTCGAGGTGCTGCGCGCCAGAGCGCCGCACGCGCGGGCGCTGTGCGTGCCCGCCTTCCCCAGCGCGGGCCGCACCACGGTCGGTGGCGTCCACCTGGTCGACGGGGTTCCGCTCACCGAGACCGACGCCGCGCGCGACCCGCTCAGCCCGATCGCCGCGTCCCGCGTCGCCACCCTGCTGCGCGCACAGACCGCGCTCGGCGTGGGGGAGATCGCCCTCGACATCGTGCAGGCCGGGCAGGAGGCACTGGTGCGCGCGATGCGGGCCGACCGGTCCGACGTGCTGGTGTGCGACGCGGTCACCCCTGGGCACGTGTCCGCGTTGGCGCGCGCGGCGGCGGCCACGGGCGAGACCTGGCTGTCGGTCGACTCCGGTCCGTTCGGCGCCGCGCTCGCCGCCGAGCTGGGCATCGGCGGCACGCCCAGGCCGATCCTCGTGGTCGCCGGCAGCGTCACCGCCCGCACCACCGAGCAACTGCGGGAGGCCGAGCAGATCCTGGGCGCCCGCCTGTGCGAAGTGACCGCGCTCGACGAGGACGCCCTGACCGTTCAGGTCATGAGGCTGCTGGACGACGGCGCCACCGTGGCCGGACTGCGCATGGTCCCCGCCGAGTTCGACCCGGCGCTGGCCGAGCGCATCCCGCGCGTTCTGGCCGCGGTCGCCCGCAACGTCGTGGACTCCGGACGCGTGGGCGGAGTGTACGCGACGGGCGGGGACGTGTCGGTCGCCGTGGTCGACGCCCTGGGCGCCGAGGGCCTGGCCGTCGACGCCGAGGTGCAGCCTCTGGCCGTCGCCGGACGGCTGGTCGGCGGTCCCTGCGCGGGGTTCCCGTTCGCCGCCAAGGGCGGTCTCATCGGCGACCGGCAGGCGGCCGTCGACTGCGTCGAGCACCTGCGGATGATCACTGTTCACGACGAAAGAGAGGTCCAGCGATGACCCCGGACGCCACGTCCGAGACCAGGCCGCTGCTCGCCGTCACCCTCGGCGACCCGGCCGGTATCGGTCCCGAGATCACCGCGCGTACCCTGGCCGACCCCGCGTCGGTGCGCGCCGCGCGCGGGCTGGCCGTCGGTGACGCGGCCGTGCTGGACCGCGCCGCCCGTGTCTGCGGCCTCGACGTGGAGATCAACGCGGTCTCCGACCCGGGGCAGGCGCGTTTCGCCGAGGGGGTGATCGACGTGCTCGACCTCGGCATCGCCGGCGCCGACCTGGAATGGGGCAAGGTCGACGCCACCGCGGGACGCGCGGCGATCGCCGCGATCGAGACCGCCACCCGGCTGGCCCTCGACGGCGCCGCCGACGCGATCGTCACCGCCCCCATCAACAAGGAGGCGATCTGGGCCGCCGGATCCAAGCACCTCGGCCACACCGAGATGCTCGGCGAGCTGACCGGCTCAACCCGGCACAACACCATGTTCGTCGTCCGCGGCCTGAAGATCTTCTTCACCACCCGGCACATGTCGCTGCGGGACGCGCTGGACAGGCTCAGCGCGCGGGTCGTCGAGGAGGCGATCGGCGAGGCCTACACCGCGCTGCGCGTGTTCGGCGACGACGGCCGGGCGCCGCGGCTGGCGGTCGCCGCCGTCAACCCGCACGGCGGCGAGAACGGCAACTTCGGCGATGAGGAGATCGTGTCGATCGCCCCCGCGGTGGAGGCCGCCCGCGCCGCGGGCCTGGACGTCACCGGCCCCGTCCCCGCCGACTCGGTGTTCCACCAGGGCCTCCAGGGCCGCTACGACGGCGTCCTGTCGCAGTTCCACGACCAGGGTCACATTCCCGCCAAGACCGTCGATTTCGACGGCACCGTCTCGGTGACCGTCGGCCTGCCGATCCTGCGCACCTCCGTGGACCACGGCACCGCCTTCGACATCGCCGGTACCGGCACGGCCTCGCCCGGCACCATGGCCGCCGCGTTCCGCACCGCCGTCGAGTTCGCCCCCTACGCCGACCGCATCCGCGCCGAATACGCCCCCCGCTGACCGTCCCGGCCCCCGCGAGCGGAAGGACCACCCCCGATGACCACCGCCGCCACTGTTCCCGCCCGCCGCTGGACGTACGTGATCCCCGTCGCCGCGATCATGTACATGCTGGCCTACCTGGACCGCAACAACGTCTCGATCATCCTGCCGTACATGGACGAGGACTTCCCGCTGTCCGGCAGCGCCAAGGGCATGGCCGGCGGGATCTTCTTCGTCGGCTACATGTTCCTGCAGATCCCCGCCGCGGTCCTGGCGGCGCGGTGGAGCGCCCGCAAGACGGTGTTCATCCTGATGATCGCGTGGGGCCTGGCCGCCATGGCGTGCGGCCTGGTGCGCAGCGAGACGCAGCTGTACGTGGCGCGGTTCGTCCTCGGCGTGTTCGAGGGCGGCGTGTGGCCCGCCGTGCTCATCCTGCTGGCGTCCTGGTTCCCGCTGCGCGAACGGGCGCGGGCCAACGCGCTGTGGATGGCGTGCCTGCCGATCTCCTCGATCCTCATGGCGCCCCTGTCCGGCTGGATGCTCGACCACTTGGACTGGCGCACGGTGTTCGTCGCCCAGGGGCTGCCGCCGCTGGTCTGGGCCGTGGTGTGGTGGTTCGCCATCGCCGACCGGCCGTCGCAGGCGCGCTGGGTGTCGCCCGAGGAACGCGCCCACGTGGAGGGGGCGCTGGCCGAGGACGAGGCCGCCAAGCCGTCGGCCGGGCAGGCCGGCTACGGGCAGACGCTGCGCGACCGCCGCGTCCAGTTGCTGGTGCTGGTGTACTTCTGCTGGATCACCGGGTTCTACGGCTTCAACCTGTGGCTGCCCAGCGTGATCAAGTCGATGACCGGGGACGCGTCGGCCACCGCCGTCGGGTGGCTGACCGCCGTGCCCTACACCGTCGCGCTGGCGGCCATGCTCTACAACGCCGCCCGCTCCGACCGCACCGGCAACCGCCGCGCCGCCGTCGCGGTCCCCCAGGTCGTGGCGATCGCCGGGCTGCTGGCCGGGCAGCTGGTGCACGGCGGCATCGCGCAGATGGCGCTGCTGTGCGTGGTCGCCGCGGGCGTCTACGCGCCGTACGGGCCGTTCTGGGCGATGCCCGCGCAGGTGCTGCGGTTCGAGGTCATCGCCGTGGCCATGGGGTTGATCAACGCGCTGGGCAACCTGGGCGGCTTCATGGGCCCCTACCTGGTCGGGTGGCTGACCGACCTGACCGGCTCGCAAGACGCCGGATTCGTCGCGCTGGCCGGGTTCCTGGCCGCCGGTGCGGCGGTGTCCTGGTTCTGCCTGCGCCCGGCGTCCCCCGTCGGGGATCATGCGGTTGCCGCACAACGGACCGCCTGATGGGGGAGTGGTGACCGCACGACGCAGGCCCAGGGCACAGACCGCCGAACGCCGGGACTCACTGGTACGGGAGGTCCGGGCGGGCAACGGCAACATCCACGAGCTGGCCCGCCGCTTCGGGGTGTCCACCTCCACCGTCCGCCGCGACCTGCGGGAACTGGAACTGTCCGGAGAGATCACCCGCACCTACGGCGGAGCGGTGGGCGGCCCGCAGGAGCTGCCGCTGCGGGACAAGGAGCACGGCCGCCGACGGGAGAAGGAGGCCATCGCCGCCGTCGCCGCCGACCTGGTCGACACCGGCGACGTGGTGCTGCTGGACGCCGGATCCACCACCGCGCGGCTGGCCCGGCGGCTGCGCGACCGCACCGGCATCACCGTGGTCGCCGCCGGGCTCAACGCCATCGCGCTGCTGGCCGAGGCGCCCGGCGTGGAACTGATCGTCCTCGGCGGGCGGGTCCGCCACCCCGGCGAGGGGGTGGTCGGCCCGTTCGCCGAGGAACAGCTGCGCTGGATCGGCCCCGACAAGGTGTTCCTGGGCGCCGACGGTGTGACCGCCCGCGGTTTGTGCTGCCCGTCCCCCGAACAGGCCCGCCTCAAGCACGCGATGCTGCACGCGGGGCGCGCCACCTACGTACTCGCCGACCACAGCAAGATCGGCGCGGAGCCGTTCGCCTACTGGACACCACTCGACCGCCCGCACACCCTGATCGTCGACGCGGCCGCCCGCCCCGCCGACCTGGAGCCCCTGCCCGGCACAGCCCTGCTCGCCCCGCCGGACGATCAGACCGACCAGCCAGGGCGGCACCCCAGATCAGAACCGTGACCTGGGCATCGCGGACGAAGAACGCACACCTTCACCTCGCCGCCTCGACGGCCGGGAACCTGCGTGAGCGGCCCGGACGGGCATCTGCCGGAACCGTCATCGGGACATCGCTCGGCACCGAGACGGCCATTCGCTCAGCGCGACGGTCTGCTCACGGTCGTCGGGGAGCCAGGCGGGCGGGGATCATGGTCAGAGCGAGACCGATGACCAGGCCGTACAGCGGGTGACCGGGCCCGGCGATCCCGCTGCTGATCAGCAGTGCGGTGGCCGCCGCCGGTGCGTGATGGGCGCGCAGGATCGGTCAGCGCGGTGCCGAGAGCCGAGGCCGCGACGTGGTCGAATCCGGCATGACCGCGGTTGGGCCACCGGTGGTTGGAGCCACAGCCCGAATGCCGCCAGGTATGCCAGGCCGAACCCGACCGCGACCCCGTGGCCGATGGCGGCGTTCCGGACCCGTGCGGTGACGTGATTCGGGTACCCCAGCATCAGGTAGGCGGTGGGGCCGATCGTGCCGGTCACCAGGATCAGTGTGCGCAGCCAGTCGGGGATGCCTACGGCTGCCGTTGCAGCCAGGCCAGGTAGCGGGCGATGCCGTCGGCGACGGTGATGGCGGGCCGCCAGTGCAGGGCGGCGGTCATGCGGGTGATGTCGGTGCGGGCGCCGAGCCGGTCGTGGGCGCTGGCGGCCCCGGTCACGATGCGGCCGTTGGGGATGTGGGATCCGATGATCTCGGCGACGTCTCGGACCGAGGTGACCTCGGTCGCGGTCGCCGGTGCCGGGCCCGTAGACGTGGGCCGAGGACAGCAACACCAGCCGCCGCAGCCGCCCACCGCCGTTGCCCGCGACATCGGCGGCGGCGCGCAGGGTGTGGACGCTGTGCACGATGGCGGTGAAGGCGACGTCGGATCCGTGTGGTCGCCGGAGGTGAGCGGTCGAACGCCGCACCTCCACGCTGACCGTCCAGGCTCGCGCCGGCGACGGAACCGCCGACCGCACGCTGCGAGACCGCGCCGCCGCCGTTGCGGCTACCGCCCGGGCCGAGGAGCAGATGCCCGCGCGTGCAGCTCGCCAGGGCCGCACCCGACGCCCAGGCCGCACGTGCCCGCCTCGCCGAGCTGGTGCCGCTGGCGGACACGTCTCGAACTGATCACCTGCGGCCGACGACCATGGCTTCAAGCCAGTCATAAACTTCCTGAGGGCGCGGTGAAGCTGGTTCGCAGCGTGTCCGAGGCCGCCCGCCGATGCCTGGGGAGCTCTGAGGTGACGTGGTCAGAACGGGTGGTCGTCCGGGACGGTGTTCGCCTCTTCTGCCGCGACTGGGGCGGAACCGGGCCGCCTCTGCTACTGCTGCACGGACTGGCCGGCCACGCGGGTGAGTGGGACCTGCTCGCGCAGCGATTGACTCCCCGATATCGGGTCGTCGCAGTCGATCAGCGTGGGCACGGTGCCGCCGAGCGCCGCCCTCAAGACGTCTCCCGCGCCGCCTACGTCGCCGATGCCATCGCGGTCGTCGACCAGTTGGCGCTGCACAAACCCGTGCTGGTGGGGCAGTCGTTGGGCGGGCACACGGCCATGCTGGTCGCCGCCGCCCGTCTCGAACTCCCTCGGGCGCTTGTGCTCATCGAGGCCGGTCCGGGCGATCCGACTCCCAACGCGCCCGCAGACATCGGCGCCTGGCTCGACTCGTGGCCGATTCCGTTTCCCTCCCGAGCGTCGGCCGCCGAGTTCTTCGGTGGCGGCCCGGTCGGTGAGGCATGGGCGGCCGGACTGGAGAAACGCGACACCGGATGGTGGCCCCGCTTCGACCGGGATGTGATGGTCGACTCGCTGGCGGAGACCGCCCGGCGTTCGTTCTGGCACGAGTGGAGCCAGATCAGCTGCCCCACCCTGCTCATCCTGGCCGAAGCGAGCTTCCTACCGGCTCAAGAAGCCGAACAGATGCTTCGCATCCGACCCGCCACCGTCGCCATGAGCATTCCGCACACAGGCCACGACCTGCACCTGCAACGGCCCGACACCCTGCACACCGTGCTCTTGGAGTTCCTCAACGGCCTCCCACCTCACCAACCTGCCGGCAGCACCTCGCCCACAGCCACGCGCCGTTACTGATTCTCCTCAACGTCACCGACTCACGCTGCGGCTCTGGCACCGAGGCTGTGGTACGGGATGCCCGCCTACGCGTTGGACGGCAAGGTCGTCTGCTTCTTCCAGAGCGCGGCGAAGTTCAAGGCGCGCTACGCGACGCTGGGGTTCAACCCGGCCCGCCTGGACGACGGCGCGATGTGGCCGACCGCGTTCGCCCTTACCGAGGTGACGCCCGGGGGCGAGGCGCGGATCGCCGCGCTGGTGAAGCAGGCGGTGAGCTGAGACCCGCACTGGTGAACGTTCGGGTGCGTCAGGTCGGCGGGGCGAGATCGGCTCCGCTGACGCCCCGGGGGCCGTGCTGCTCGCCCTGTCGGGTGCCTTGTGGTGCGGCTACCGGACGGCCTGAGGCGCGAGGCCGAGGTCGGCGAGCGCGGCCTGGCCGGCGGCGGCATGCTCGCCCCCGGCGAGCACCAGCGTGCGCGCCGACTGGTAGCGGCAGCCGGCGGCGTCGAAGGCGTCTGTCGTGGCGAGCAGCCGTTGCCGGTCACGGTCGAGCAGTGCTTCGGCACGTTCCACGATGGCACTGGCGACCGGGTTTCCGGACGTGATGGTCCGGGCATCGGCCAGGCGGCCGCGCGCGTCGGGGCTTCCGGCGAGCACGGTGGCCTCCGCGCGCAGTGCCACGTACCAGTGGAGCCAGATCCAGGTGACCCATTTCCACACCTCGCTGGGCTCGGGAGCCATCCGCTCCAGCGCCTGCGGTGCCTGCCCGTGGTGGAGCAGGAGCATCGCGTCGAAGACCGCCCCGTAGCCGTAGGTGTGGTCCGGTGGGGTGCCGAGCTGATCCAGGAACGTCCTCCATTCCCGCTGGGCGTCGTGGTCGTCGCGGAGGTTGTGGATCATCGCCACGGCGGCGGCCGCCGGGCCGAGGGCTGATGCGGCGGGGCTGCCGGCCCGCCGCCACGCGTCGAGGAACCGGACGCTGCCGGTGAGCACCTGGTCGACGTTGCCCGCCAGCGCGTCGGCGACCAGCAGCCAGCTCATGGCGCGGTGGCCGACCTCGGCCAGCAGCGGATGATCCGCGAGTTGTCGGGCCCACCGGCGGGCCCCCGGCAGGTCGCCGGTGCCGAGGCTGGCCTCGGCGGCCTCGCCGAGCGCCTCGATCAGTTCGTGGGTGGCGGCCGGGGTGTTCGGTGCGGACGACAGCAGCGTGATCCGGCGCCGGGCCGTGGCGGCAGCGGCGAAGGTGTCACCGGCCCAGCTCAGGGCGCCGGTCAGCACATCGAGCGCGGCGGATTCGGCGAGTGGATCTCCCGTGCGGTGGGTCAGTTCGACGGCCCGTTCGGCGCGCGCGATTGTCTCTGGTACGCAGTTGTCGGGTTGGCCCTGGGCGGCCCCGACCGCGTCGTCGAGCGCCCGTCCGGCCTCGGCCAACGCCACCGCCGCCTGTGCCGCCGTGTCCTGATCGGCCAGTTTCCGCGCCTGGGTGATGAGCGCGGCCGTCTCCTGCGGTGGCAGCTTCCGCGCGAACTTGCCCAGGAACCGGTACGCGTTGGTGGCGATGGTCGCCAGGTCGCGGGCGGCGTCGGCGGTGTCCCCGGCGCGGCGGGCGGCTTCGGCGGTGGCGCGCTGCAGGCGGTACATGTCATCCCCGCGCATCCGGCAGCCGGCCACGGCCGCGGCATGCCGGAGCATCGACGCGGTGGCGGCGGGGTCGTCGGCGAGCGCGGCGGCCTGCTCGTACCGTTGCTGGGACTCGCCGATCAGGTTGCGGGTGAAGGTCAGCTCCGCCAAGTGCTGGGCGAGGCGGCAGGCGTCCGTGCGCTGCTCCGGTTCCTGTGCCGCCCATGCCAGGGCGGCGCGGAGGTCGTCGGCCACCAGGTCGAACCGGGCCCGCCAGTCCTGGCGTACCGCTGCCGGATCGGCCACTGCCAGAGCGGCGGCCTGGGCCAGGCACCAGTGCAGGTGCCGGGATCGGACCTCGACCAACTCATCGGCCTCGGTGAGCCGCTCGATCCCATACTGGCGAATGGTCTCCAGCGCCCGGTACGTGGTCCCGCCCGGGGACGCCGTCACCACCAGCAGGCTCTGTTCGGCGAGTCGGGCCAGCCCGTCGGCGGCGACGCCTTCCTCGGCCCCGGCGATCTTCGCCGCCGCGCGGGCCGTGAACGGCGCCGCGAACACCGCCATCTGGCGAAGCAGCGCCCGGTCGGCCGGCTCCAGCAGGGCATAGCTCCAGTCCAGCGCCGCCCGCACCGAGCGGTGCCGGTCATCGGCGCGGGAACCGCCGGTGAGCATCCGGAGCGGATGGGACAGGGCGGCGGTGATGCCATCGAGCCCGAGCGTGGGATACCGGGCGGCGGCCAGCTCGATCGCCAGCGCCATCCCGTCCAGCCGTTCGCAGATCGCCGCGATCTGATCGAACAGCGGAGGATCCAGCGGCCAGCCGACCGCCGCCGCCCGTTCCCTGAACAGCGCGACCGCGTCGGACTCGCCATCGACGGCCAGCGACAGCGGCGGGACCGGATACACCCGTTCGAACGGCACCATCAGCCGGGCCCGGCTGGTCGCCAGCACCGTCAGCCGAGGGCAGTTCGCCAGCAGCCGCTCGAGCAACAGGGCCACCCCGTCCCGTACCTGCTCGCAGTTGTCCAGCACCAGCAGCGCGTGGCGGTCGGTCAGCGCGGCGACCACGGACTCGGTCATGTCGCGGCCGGGCTGCTCGCCGAGGCCGACCGCGTCGGCGACCGCACTCGCGATCATGTTCGGGTCGGTGACCGGAGCCAGGTCGACGAACCACACCCCGTCGGGGAACTCGTCGGCCATCTCCGCGGCCACCGCCAACGCCAGCCGGGTCTTGCCCACTCCGCCGGGACCGATCGCGGTCACCTGGCGATGCGCCTTGATCGTCTCGGTGAGCTGGGCCCGCTCTCGCGCCCGGCCGATGAACGAGGTCAGCGGGGCGGGCAGAACCGGTGCCGGCTGGGACGGGCCAGCGCCGGACGGCTCGGGCGCACGCTGGGCGAGCGCTCGCCGATCCGGCACCTCCAGCTTGCGCAGCAGCGAGGAGACATGGCTCTCCACGGTACGCACCGAGATGACCAGCCGTGCCGCGATCTCGGCGTTGCTGAGTCGGGCCCCGACCAGCTCCAGCACCTCGGCCTCACGAGGCGAAATCTCCACTGCTGTTACCACTGTCATAGTTTGCCGCATCTTTTCCATGCGCATTCACGGCGACTGCCGTGCGCGATCCGTGCCGTCGATCCGTGGGCGGCTCCGTGGTCACCACGGATGCGGATCGGCCGGGCCGGAAGAAAAGCTGTGCACATGCACTGGGTCGATGCGACCCACGACCAGAGGAGTGACCATGACCGGCTCGCCCACCCAGGGAATCAAGACCGTGCTGCATCCCGTGTCCGACCTGGCGAAGGCCAAGGCGGTGTACGCGGCCCTGCTCGGCATCTCGCCGCAGACTGACTCGTCCTACTACGTCGGATTCGAGGCCGAGGGCCAGCACATCGGGCTGGTCCCGGGCGGTGGCCCGCAGGGCATGACCTCGCCGGTGGCCTACTGGCACGTAGCAGACATCGAGGCGAAGCTGGCCGAGCTGACCGCCGCGGGGGCCGCCGTGAAGGAGGCCGCGCACGAGGTCGGCGGCGGCCGCCTGGTCGCCACCGTCACCGACCCTGACGGCAACGTCCTCGGACTTCTGCAAGACCGATAAGCGCCGGCCTGCCCTGCCACATCCGCTTGTCCTGCCATGCCCGCCGTGTGCTGGCCGCCGACACCACAACGACCCACCTCCCGAATGGACCTGCCATGACCTCCTTCGAATCCGTCACCCTGGAAGTTCCCGACCCCACGGCCGCCGACGCCTTCTACCAGGCCTTCGGCCTGGACCCTTACGTGAAGGTACGCGCCTCCGATGCGCCGACGACCGGCTTCCGCGGGTTCGCGCTGTCGCTCGTGGCATCCCAGCCGGGCAACGTCGACGCCCTCATCGGCGCCGCCCTCGACGCCGGCGCCACGACGCTGAAGCCGGTCACCAAGGGGTTCTGGGGCTACGGCGGCGTCGTCCGCGCCCCGGACGGGACGATCTGCAAGATCGCCACCTCGAAGAAGAAGGACACCGGCCCCGCCGCCCAACGAATCGACCAGGTCGCGCTTCTGCTGGGAGTGGCGGACGTCAAGGCGAGCAAGCGGTTCTACCTCGACCGCGGTCTGGCCGTGGCGAAGAGCTACGGCGGCAAGTACGTCGAGTTCGACACTCCGTCGTCGCCTGTCACGCTGGCGCTCTATCCGCGCCGTGCCCTCGCCAAGGACACCGGCATCTCCCCGGAGGGCACCGGATCGCACCGCATCGCGATCGGCAGCACTACCGGGCCCTTCACCGACCCCGACGGGTTCGTCTGGGAGGCCGCATCCGCCTGAGACGCGCGGCGGGGCGACCTCGACGGCATCACCACACCCATGTAGAGGCCTGTGGTGTTGCGTTGCCCGCGATTCCGCGGGCAACGCAACGAGCCGCCAGCCACCGGCTGCAACGCCCGGTATGTCACCGCCGTGTTCTCTGCCACCCGCTTGAGCGGCAGGCCGTCAGGGGGCACAGGTCCGCCCCTGGGTCACCCAGAAGGTGCGCGCTTCGGCACCTGCGGGTTTCCCGGCTGGAGGGTGGCACGGTCGGCGGGCGTTCGTGGTCGTATTTCGGTTGGTATGGGTGGTCTTGTCGCTCTGTGCTCTTGGGGTGGTGATGCAAGTCACTTCGCGTCCTGTCACTTCCGGTGATCGGCGGGTGTCCTGAGGGCATGATCGGACACAGCACACCCCACAAGGTCGTGGTCATCGGCGGCGGTTACGCCGGAACGCTCGCGGCCAACCGCCTGCGGACGCGCCCCGACGTCGAGGTAACCCTGGTCAACCCGCGCCCGGAGTTCGTCGAACGCATCCGGCTGCACCAGTTCGTGGCCCGCACCGGTGACGCCACGATCGACTACCGAGCACTGCTCGGCGAGGGCGTCCGGCTGGTCGTCGACAGCGCCACGCGCATCGACACGGCCGCCCGCACCGTGCGGCTGGCGTCGGGCGGCGCGCTGGACTACGACTACGTCGTCTACGCGGTCGGCAGCACCGCGGCGACACCGTCGTCGGTGCCCGGCGCGGCCGAGTTCGCGTTCGACATCGCCGAGCTCGAGTCCGCGCAGCGGTTGCGCGCCCGGCTGGACGAGTTGCCCCCCCAAGCCCCGGTCACTGTGGTCGGCGGTGGGCTGACCGGCGTCGAGACGGCCGCCGAACTGGCCGAACGAGGACGCCCCGTCACGCTGGTGTGCGGCCGGACCCTGGCCCCCTACCTGAGCGCGCGGGGCCGCCGGTACGTCGCCAGGTGGCTGACCCGGCACGGTGTCGCCGTGCTCGAAGCGGTCCAGGTGACCGAGGTCCGGCCCGACACGATCACCCTCTCCGACGGTTCCGCGCGCCCTAGCGAACTCACCGTCTGGACGGCCGGTTTCGGCGTGCCGGAGCTGGCGGCGGCGAGCGGGCTGCGCACCGACGTGCTCGGCCGGTTGCTCACCGACGAGACGCTGACCAGCGTCGACGACGACCGCATCGTCGCGGCGGGCGACGCCGCCGCGCCATCGGGACACCCGTTGCGGATGAGCGGCTATGCCGCCGGGCCGCTCGGGGCGCAGGCGGCCGATACCGTGCTGAGCCGCATCGCGGGGACCGAGCCGGCGCTCATCGACCTGGCCTTCACCGGGGCGTGCGTCAGCCTGGGACGCCGCGCGGGCGTCCGGCAGCTCGCCCGCCGGGACGACACCGCGGTGGACCTGTACATCGGCGGCCGCATGGGTGCGTTGATCAAGGAGGTGACCTGCCGGTTCGTGGTGGCGAAGAGGATCCGCGGCGAGGCCCGCAAGCCGGGTTCCATGAGCTGGCCCAAGGGCGGCCCGCGCCCGGCCGCACGGGCGGTCGCCTCATGAGCGCCGACGAGCACGCCGAGCGGTTCACCCTGCTGCGGCCGCTGCTGTTCACGATCGTCTACTAGATCCTCGGCTCGGTGACCGAGTCCGACGACGTGCTGCAGGACAGCTATCTGCGGTGGGCCGAGGTGGACCTCGCGACCGTGCGGGACACCAAGTCGTACCTGGCGAAGCTGGTGACCCGCCAGGCGCTCAACGCCCTGCGGGCCGGCGCGCGCCGTCGCGAGGACTACGTCGGCTCGTGGCTGCCCGAGCCGCTGCTGCTGGCGGAGGACGACGCCTCGTCCGACGTGGTCCTCGCCGAGTCGGTGTCGATGGCGATGCTGGTGCTGCTGGAGACGCTCACCCCCGACGAGCGCGCGGTGTTCGTGCTGCGCGAGGTGTTCGGCTTCGGCCACCACGACATCGCCGCGGCGGTGGGCAGGCCCGTGCCGACGGTGCGCCAGATGGCGCGCCGCGCCCGCGGGCACGTGCAGGCGCGGCGCAGGCGTTTCGCACCGGCCGACGCGGCGACGACCGCGCGGATCACCGAGCGGTTCATGACCGCGGCGACCACCGGCGACCTGGCGGGGCTGCTCTCGCTGCTCGCCCCGGACGTCGTCTGGACCGCCGACAGCGGCGGCAAGACCACCGCGGCACGCCGTCCGGTGGTCGGCGCGGAGAAGGTGGCCGCGGTCCTGCTCAGCATGTTCCGCCAGGGACGGTTGGGGGACCTGCGGATCCAGACGGCCAACTGCAACAACATGCCCGCGATGATCCTCAGCGGCGAACGCTTGGAGGGCGTTTTCCTGATCGAGATCGTCGAGGAGCGGATCACCGGCTTCTACGCCATCCGCAACCCCGACAAGCTGCTCGCGGTGACGACCCCACGCCAGATCAGCCGGTAGCGGAGGAACCGACCATGACCGATGTGCAGATAGTGATCGCCGGGCCGGGACCGACGGGGCTGATGCTCGCGTGCGAGCTGGGGCTCGCCGGGGGCGATGTGCTGGCACTCGAACGTCTTCCCAAGCCCCGGACGGTGGAGTCACGGGCCAGTGGCCGGCACGTCCGCACGATGGAGACGCTCGACCAGCGGGGTCCTGCTCGACCGGTTCCTGAAACGCGGACGGCGCAGGCAGGGCGACCACTTCTCCGGCCTTCCGCTTGACGTGTCCGAAATCGCGACCCGGCATCCGTACGTTCTCGTCATCGTGCAGTCCGAGGTGGAACGGCTGCTGACAGAGCACGTGGCGGAGGTCGGGGCGCGGTTGCGGCGCGGCGCCGAGGTAGCCGTGTTCACCCAGGACGAAACGGGTGTCACGGTGGAGCTCGGACGGGAAGCGCATCCGGGCAGACCATCTCGTCGGCTGCGACGGCGGCCGCAGCACCGTACGCGGGCTCGCAGGCATCGGGCACGCTGGGCAAGGTCGGCAACTGCCAGGTCGGGGTGAGCGTGCACGCGGTCACCGCGCCGCCCCGGCCGCGCTGAACGGGCGCCTGTTCATCCCGGCCGGGTGGGATGATGCGTGCGCGGACGAGCCCGCCGCGGCCGAGGAGACCCAGCGCAAGCGTGCTCGGTGCGGTGTCCCCGGCACCGAGCGCAGCCGCCCCACGTGGCAGATGGCGTTGGAGATGCTTGACGAGCCGGCACAGTGGGGGGCACCGCCACGTCCCCCTGGTCGCCGCCGCTCACCTTCCTCACCACATTTCGGCTGACCAGCCCACAAGCAGCCGTCTGCCTGGTCGCGTCGGCGGCCGCGGCGTGCGGCGGGGAGCGGCGGCTGCGGCTCGCGACCACGCCGCTGCCGATACAGCCGAGCGGGTTGGCCGTCGGAGGGGACGTCCAGGCGCGGGCCACGGATGTCGCCGTGGTGCGCATCACCAAGGGCCGGCTAGGGCAGATCGCCGACGCCTGCCGCGCGGCGACGGATCTTCCGCAGGTGGGCGGCGCCTGCGCGAACATCATCCAAACGACGTTGAAGGAGAACGCCGGCACCGAGTGCCACCCGCAGCAGGACACATGTGTCTGGGCCAGGGGCGCGCCTCCGGGAGCCACCTCGACCGGCGGCGCTCAGGTACGGAGGTATTTCGAGGTTACCGACCCCAGGTGCGGCCCTGACCGCGTGTGCATGTGCGTCGGCGTGACGAAGACCGATGTGTGGGACGAGATCATCGGGCCCGCGCGGCGAACCGCCGAGCCCGAGGGGCCGACCGGGCTCGCGGGGTCGCCCCGCACGTCATCGACGACGGCGACCTCAGCGCCACCGGAGGACACGACCGCCCCCGCGCCCAGTCCGGACGAGCCCGGCACGAACGGGCCCGGCACGACGGACGAAGAAAGCCCCTGATCGGTGGCCGCCGACGAGGCCGGGCTGGAGACTCGAGGGGGCGGCCCGCTGCTGGGATTCGCTTCGCGGGTGCTGGCGCCCGCCGGCGTGCTCACCGCGGAGCTGTACGGATTCGGGTATCCCTTCCGGTGGCGTTGACGCCGCTCAACACCAATCAGCGGCTTCATCACATGGCCGCGCACCGGTACGCCTGGGAGATCAAGGAGGCGGCCGCGATGATGGCCCGCGCGCAGAAGGTGCCCCGGCTGGAACGGTGCCGCATCGATGGCGAGTACCGGCCCGCGCGGCACGGCCGCCGTGGACGAGGTATCCGTCGTACAAGGCCGCGATCGACGGGCTGGTCTTGGCCGGCGGGGTCGACGATGACGGCCACACGCGGGTGGACATCGTTGATGTTGATGGACCAATGTCGGCCGGGGCCATAGGTCAGCCGGCGCGCAGTGCCTTAACGACGGCGATGGCTTCGTCGAGCAGGTCGATCGGACAACCCCAATGGTCATAGATGCCGCCGCGGGCACGGTTGCTCCCGCAGATGACGAATACCCCGGTCCCCAGCCTCACCTTGAGTTGGCCGGCCAGCCAGCCGACGAACCCGCTGTTGTCGAGCTCGGCTGGGAAGTGAAAGGAGAAGATCCCGAAGTGTTCGATATGTTCGTGCTCTTGGGTCAGTGGGACCAGACGGCTCCAGCTCTGGTCGTCGCGGACCACGGCCAGTGTGTCGCTGGTGAGCACCGGCGGCTGGTCGACGGGGAACTCTTCGAAGCACCAGACGCCGTCGTGCACGAGGACGTCGGCCTGGGCGATCACACGGCGCAGACGCTCTTCGGTCTGTTCCGGCGTCTCCATACTGACACTGACCATTGGTGATATCTCCTCTGTGGTCTGCTCCAGGCCCTACGGTTGATCACCGCATTGCATGCGCGCAGCACAACCCCGGCACGGCGCCGGCCCGGACAACACCGTCGCTCAATCGCTGATTCCTGGAAGTGCGCCGTCGGTGCCTACGGTGCTGAAGATCGTTTTATATGACGCTACCGTTGTTGATGTTCGTAGAAGGCGCGGACGCGGGCAGCCTGACCGTGCTGGTTGAGTTCGACGACGTCGAGCACGCGGTTGCCGTTCTCCCGCCGGTAAAGCAACGCATAGCCGCCAGGGCCGGGCAGCAGCGCTTCCTCGGTAAAGGACAGGTCCGGAGCCAGTTCCAACCCAAGCTCAAAGTGCCTGCGCAGTTCGGTCCTGCCGTGCAATCGGCCATCGTGCCGGCCCCAGCGACGCGCCACTGTGGAGGCGGCGAAGTCGACGTCGTCGGCGTAGCAAGCCATGATCGCGTCGAGGTCGCGCGCCTTCCACGCCGCCAGCCAGGCGTCGGCATGGGCTCGAAGATCCATCGCCTCCACTATCCCTTCTTGCTCAGGTGGCTCGACGTCGCCCGCAACCTCGGCGAACCCGAACATCGTCGCCGGACAACGAAGCCTGTGCTCGGACGGCATCCCGGACGGCCTGCCCGGCGGCGCCTGGACTGGCGGCCGAGTGCGCCGATGACGTCCAGGCCCTCGCCGGCGCCCTGGTGGCCGAGGCCGACGCCGACCACTACCGCGACGACGCCACCGCCGTCATCCTGTAACCCTTGACCGCCCTTCAGATGCCCGCGCCCTCGGCCTTCACCCGGCCGGGGGGCTCGCGTTTTTGACGGTTATCCACCTCCGGAGAGACCTCTGTCCGACGCGGCCTGGCAGCCGCGCCGCAAGCCTTTCTCGGGGTGCCGACATCTTCCGCCCGGCCGGGCGGCGACACCGGCGGCCAGGGCCTGGCCGAGGTCGTAGGCGGGCGAGCGGTCCAGGGATTCGCGGGCCTGGTCGTAGCGGCGGGTGGTGCGCGGGTCGGCGTGGCCGAGGAAGTCCTGCACCACGTGCAACGGGTGACCGCGGTCCAGCAGCAGCGTGGCCACGCTGTGGCGCAGCGAGTGCGGCGACAGCTGGTCGGCGACGTCGATCCCGGCGACCGCGGCGACGCGGCGCAGGAGGCGGAACACCGCGGGCTGGTCCAGGGGGCGACCGGTGCGGGTGGCGAACAGAGGCGCGTCCGGGTCCAGGGCCGCGGTCGGCGCACCGGGGGCGCATTCGGCCAGGTAGCGGTGCAGGGCGCCGCAGGCGAACGGGGGCAGCACGAAACGCCTGGTGCGGCCGCCCTTGACCGGCAGGTCCAGGGCGGCGTGCCCGCGGTCGCGGCCGTAGCCGCTCACGGTGGTGCCGGTCCGCCAGGCGCACCGGGGGCGGGTATGGATCGCGCTGGGGGACCGGTCGTGGGCCGAGTACGCCACCGCCGAGCTGGGCGTCTCGCGCGCCCAGGCGTACCGGCTGGTGGACATGGCCACGACCGCCGACCAGCTCACCGCGGTCGCTGCGGACCTGCAGCCGTCTCTCGCAGGAGACGCCGGGCTGTCGGGCCGGGCGCTGCGGGAGGTCCGCGGCCGCGTCGCCGCGCCGTCGGCGGCCTGCCGGTCGGCCTTGGCCTGTGCCTGGCAATCCTCGCTGAAGTGCTCCTTCTTGCGGCTGGGGCCGGGAGTGATGGCCACCCGGTGGGGGGCAGTCGGGGCGCTTGCACGGCCGGGTCCGGCGCGGTTCGGCGTCGTCGTTGGCGACGTCTGTGCCACGAGGCCTCCGGTGTTCAGTTCTTCTTGGTCGATGAACCCAACTACCGGCGGCCTCACTACTCATCGATCGCGACACGCCGACATCCCGGGCACCGGCCGGACTTCGAAACAGGCCCTACTGGTCAAGTGGCCGCCCGACGGTTGCGTCGACATGGTGCGGCACGTCCTCATGCCGGTCGCCGACGCTCAACGTCCCGGTCGGCTCGAACATGAGGATTGACGCCCCGCTCGGAGCGGACGGCTTGTGCTCGCCCCCGCGGGGGACGACGAACACCGCGCCCTTGGGAAGCGTCACGGCGCGTTCACCTTGGTCGTCGCGGAGCGCGATGGTCAGTTCGCCGTCGAGCACCAGAAAGAACTCGTCGGTGTCGTCGTGGGCGTGCCAGACATGGTCCCCGGCGACCTTGGCGACGCGGACGTCGTAGTCGTTCACCTGCGAGACGATGCGCGGGCTCCAAAGGTCGGTGAAGGAGGCCAGCGCGGAGCGCAGATCGATCGGTTCGTTCATCTGCCCACTCTCTCGGTTGGGCCCAGCCCAGCGTGAGTGCTAGGAATCGCATATGGCGCAAGGATCCTCGCACCACGTGGTCATGATCGTCGATGAGGGCTCGAACCCGTTCGAGTTGGGCGTCGCGACCGAGCTGTTCGGCCTGCGCCGACCCGAGCTGGGCATACCGTGGTACGACTTCACGCTCTGCGCCCCGGGCCCGGTGGTGATGCACGCGGGCATGTTCACGATGTCGGGGATCCCCGGGCTGGAGGCGGTCGAACGGGCCGACACCGTGATCGTTCCCAATCGTCCCGACCCCGAGAATGCCCCTGCCGAGCCGGTCCTCGCCGCGATCCGGGAGGCCGCCGCCCGGGGCGCACGGCTCGTGAGCTTCTGCACAGGCGCGTTCACCCTGGCAGCCGCCGGCGTGCTCGACGGCCGCCCGGCGACCACGCACTGGCGCTGGGCCGATCTCTTTCAGTCGCGCTTCCCGTCAGTGCGGCTCGAACCTGATGTGCTGTTCGTGGACGACGGTGATGTGCTGACGGCGGCGGGCAGTGCCGCCGCGCTCGACCTGGGCCTGCACATTGTGCGCCGCGATCACGGTGCGGAGATCGCCAACGCCGTCGGCCGCCGGCTGGTCTTCGCCGGGCACCGCGACGGCGGCCAGCGGCAGTTCGTCGAACGTCCCGTCCCCGCGATCCCGGACACCTCGCTGGCGCCCGTTCTGGCCTGGGCCCAGGAACGGCTCGATCTGCCGCTGACCGTCGCCGATCTGGCCGCCCGCGCCGCGACCAGCGCTGCCACGCTGCATCGCCGTTTCCAAGCCGAACTCGGCACCACCCCGCTGGCCTGGCTTACCGCCGAGCGGGTCGCGCTGGCGTGCAGGCTCATCGAGAAAGGCGAACTCCGGCTGGAGGCCGTCGCGCGCGCCAGCGGCCTGGGCACCCCCGCCAACCTGCGCACCCAGGTGCGCCGCCACACCGGCCTCACCCCGTCCGCCTACCGGGCCCGCTTCGCCCACGCTGAACGCGCAGCCACGCCGCCCTGAACGCCACTACGGAAGGCCGCTGGGGCCGGCGGCGTGGCAGGCGGTGTTCCGCCGGGCCGATGAGCGGTGCGCACGGTTGGGGTTGGAGATCGAGGCGTCACCGCATACATTGCGGCACACCTTCGCCGTGCACATGCTGGGGCTGCTGCTGCGGCAGACCGTGCGGGTCCTGCAACGAGACGACCGCGACAGCCTGTCGGGAGGGCATGTCTTGGAATCATGCGGTAGTGATCAGAGGTGGGTGCCAGCTCTCTGTTGATAAGCGTGACTGAAGTGTTTGGCAGCAAAGACTAAATGGATCTTTTCATTCCGGGCGAGGATGCTGGACGCATGTTCCCGCGCATCGTCTCCCCCCACATCCTTGCTCTGGCCGGCACTGTCGTGCTGTGGGCCTCGGCCTTCCCTGCCATCCGGGTCGGTATCGACGGCCTGGGGGTGGAGGCGCTGTCGTTCCTGCGGATCGCGATCGCGGCCGTGGCGCTGCTGCTGATGGCGCCGCCGGCGAAGGTCCGTCTGCCCCGGCGCCATGATCTGCCCATGATCGCCTTGTGCGGGGCCACCGGCATCACCGCCTACCAGATCCTGCTCAACTGGGGCGAAGTAGAGGTGGCGGCCGGGACGGCGAGCCTGCTGATCGCGACCGCCCCCGTCTTCAGCGTGCTGCTGGGAAGCCTCTTCCTCAAAGAGCGGCTGAGCCGAAACATCATCCTCGGCAGCATCGTGGCAATCGCCGGCGCGGCCATCGTCAGTCTGGCCGCGGGCACCGGAGGTTTCAGCGTCTCCGCTCTCATCGTCCTGGCCGCCGCCATAGTCCAGGGGGTGTACCACTTCGCCACCAAGCCCCTGCTGCGCCGCTACACCGGCCTGGAGGTCGCCACCTACGCGATGGTCGCAGGCACCGTCTTCGCTCTGCCGCTGATCCCCGCCACCTGGCACGCAACCCTGCAGGCACCGGCCGATGCGCTGGCCTCCGCCGTCTACCTGGGCCTGCTTCCCTCTGCGCTCGGCTTCGTCATCTGGGCCTATGCTGTTGCCCGCCTGCCGCTCGCGGCCTCCACGGCTGCCCTGTACCTGGTGCCGCCGGTGGCCCTGGTCATCTCCCTCGTCTGGCTGGGCGAGGTACCCCACCCCATCGAGCTGGTGGGCGGAGCGGTCAGCGTCGCGGGAGTGATCCTGATCAACCGGCGCAAGCAGGCGCAGCGCCCCTCCGCTCCCGAGGGCGGGGACGCGTCCAAGGCCGCCTCTGGCCGCCGAGCGGCCGACCACCCCGTATCGACACGGTGAAAACGCCGGTCGCACGGCACCCGCTGCGTCGTTGAACCCTCGCCAGCCCCGAACCGAGCAAGGAGCCGTCCGTGCTTGACGTACGCCGTCTGCGCATCCTCCAGCACCTCGCCGCATACGGGACCGTCGCGGCCACCGCGGAGGCCCTGCACCTGACGCCACCGGCCGTCTCCCAGCACCTCGCCGCCTTGCAGAAGGAGGCCGGCATGCCTGTGGTGGAGAAGCGGGGACGCACACTGCGACTGACCGCGGCCGGGGAACTGCTGGTGGCCCACGCCGAGATCATCCTGGCGGAACTCGCGGCAGCCGAGTCCGGCCTGGCCGCCCTGCAAAGCGGCCGGCACGGCATCGTGCGGATCACCGCCTTCGCCTCCGCAGCCCGCACCCTCATCCCACCCCTGTGGCAACGCCTCGCCGACACCGATGCCGCCCCGGCCCTGTCGCTGCGACTGTCCGTCCAGGAACCCGACGAAGCCCTCGACGAACTGCGCAAGCGCTCAACCGACCTCGCCCTGGTCCACAGCTACACCGTGCTGCCGCGCAGCTTCCCCGCCGCCTGCGAGCAAGCCGTCCTCATGGAGGAACCGGTGCTGCTCGCCCTGCACCCCCACCAGGCCGACGCGCTGGGACTGGCGGCCGGACAGCCGGCGGACCTGTCCCGGACGGCGCATCTGCCGTGGCTGACCCCGGGGCCGGAGACCTCCTGCTACGAGATGATCCAACGTGCCTGCGGCGCGGCCGGTTTCGTCCCGGACATCAGGGTCCGCAGCAGCGATTTCTCTGTGCTGGCGGCCCTGGTGGCCGCAGGAGCGGGTGCCGCCCTCATTCCCCGTATGGCACTGCCGGGCACCGCCGCGTCACTCAGCCTCCACCCGCTGGTCCATCCCGTCTCCCGGACCATCTTCACCGTCAGCCGTGCGGGAACCGGCAAACACCCCGACCTGCGGCGCGTGCTGGAACTGCTCCATGACCCGGCCACGGCCCCCGGCACCATCGACAGCGCACCACGCGACTGATCGGCGATGATCGCCAGAGATCACGCCTCCCGCTGGAGGAGGAGCTGACCGGGGTCCACGTAGGCGACATCGCCTCCGACGTGGAGTGACTGCATAAACGGTCCACGCCGCCGTTCCGCCATAGCCGCGGCCGACGAGTCCCCAGGCGACGCCGCTTTGGCGTGTATCCGGGCCACGCCCCCTGCACCGGTCGCGCCTTCATATATAGTTGGTTTGGGTCAACCAACTAATTGGGCGAGGGTGCCGGGATGGAAGGTACGGCGGGGAACGGGGACGACCGGCTGCCGGAGGCCACCGAACGGGTGGCGGCGGCGCTGGCCACGGTGGGCAACTGGATGTTCGCACCGGCGACGCGGCGACGCATCATGGCGGCCTCCGGGCTGGAGCTGTCACTGGGGGACTATACGCTGCTCGCGCAGATCTCCCTGCACGCGCCGGTGCGGTTGTCGGTGCTGGCCGAGCTGATGGAGGTGGACAAGTCCACGCTCTCGCCCCCCGCCAAGCGCCTGGAGGCGCGCGGATTCATCGAGCGGCAGCTCGACCCGGCCGACGCCCGGGCGCAGTTGGTGAGTGTCACGCGGGAGGGCAAGCGCGCCATCCGCGAGCTCTGGAAGGCCCGGACGACTGCCGTCGCCGCCCTCCTGGAGGGCTGGGAACCGTCCGACATCGAGCATCTGGCCGACGGTCTCACCGCCTTCGCCGAGGCGATCAAGAAAGGCGCATGACTTCACCGCCGGTCCGCAGGGCCGTGCGTCGACACTGAACGGAGTGAGCACCATGCGTGCTGTTGTGCTGCGTGAATTCGGGCCACCGGCCCGTTTGACCATCGGGGAGGTGCCCGAACCTCGGCCTGGGGCGGGGCAGGTCACCGTACGGGTGGCCGCCGTTGGCGTCCAGTTTATGGAGACCCAGGTGCGCTCGGGAACGTTGCGCGGCGCGCTGGGCGGCGCCAGCATGCCGGTCGTTCTCGGCAAGGAGATCGCCGGAGAGGTCGCGGAGGTCGGCCCCGGAGGCGATCCCGCCCTCGTCACTCGGGTCCTTGCCAGCACCTCGGGGACGGGCGGGTACGCCGAAATGGCCGCCGTACCCGCCGATTCGCTCATCCCGATTCCGGCGGGGCTCGGCCTGCACGACGCCGTCGCGCTCTACCGGTACGGGGCCACAGCCCAGGGCCTGATTCGTGCGGCGCGGGTGGCCCCTGGTGATCGTGTGCTGGTTCAGGCCGCCGCCGGTGCCGTCGGCACGGTTTTGGTGCAGTTGCTCACGCGGGCGGGCGCAAGGGTCGTCGGCGCGGCGCGTGGTGAACGCAAGCTCGACCTCGTCTCCGGGCTTGGTGTCGGCCATGCCGTCGACTACTCGCTGCCCGGCTGGACCGATCGGGTCCGTGAAGCGGTGGGCGGTTCGGTGGAGGTGGTGTTCGACCACATCGGCGGGACGCTCGGAAAGGAGGCGTTCGGGCTGCTCACCCCGGGCTCCGGCCGGCAGGTCGTGTTCGGCTTCTCCAGCGGCGCGCCGCTGGAGGTCGCGCCCATGGAGCTGATGGGCCGGGGACTGACCGTCAGCGGATTCAGCGCGGGCCGCATCTGGAGCCGGCCCGCTTTCGCCCGCGAGTTGGTGACCGAGGTGCTCGACCTGGCCGCCGCCGGGAGGCTCACGCCGGTGATCGGTCAGCGGTTCCCCCTGGAAAAAGCAGCCGACGCGCACGCCGCCGTCGAGGCGCGCGACACGCTCGGCAAGACCCTGCTCATTCCCTGAGTCCTGCGCGGACTCCCCAAAGACGCCCAAGAGCCGTTACCCGGCCTGGGTGAAGTACCGATCTGTTCTGAACAAAAGGAGTCAGTAAACGTGTCCACTTCCCCCAAGGTCTTCGTGGCCGGTGCCACGGGACTGCTCGGAAGCCAGATCATCAGCGCCCTTCTCGACCGGGGCGCGCCCGTCCGAGCCCTGGTACGGCCCGGTGCCGACGCGGACAAGAAGACCGCGCTCGCAGCGCTGCGGTCGCGCGGCCTGGAGGTGGTCGAAGGCGACGTCACCGACTCGGCCGAGGCGCTGGCCGAGGCCGTCGGCGACGCCGCCACCGTCATCTCGGCCGTGCAAGGTGGCCCCGAGGTGATCGTGGACGGCCAGGCCAATCTGGCGCGCGCCGCCGCGAAGGCCGGTGCCCGCCGGTTCATCCCCTCCGACTTCGCCATCGACGTGACCAAGCTGGAGGACGGCGACAACTTCATGATCGACTGGCGTCGCCGGGCCGCCGCCGAGTACGCCCACGCCGGTCTTGAGGTGATCTCCGTGCTCAACGGCGCTTTCTACGAAGTGATGGTCGGTTTCATGGGGCTGGTCGACTGGGATCGGGGCACCCTGTCGCACTGGGGCGACCCCGATCAGCCGCTCGACCTGACTTCGGTGTCCGATACCGCGGCCTACACCGCCGCCGTCGCCCTCGACCCGAAGGCCACCGGCACGCTGCGTTTCGCCGGTCAAGTGCTGTCGATGCGGCAGTTCCACGAGGCCGTCCAGCGCGGCTCGGGCCGCACCCTGGAACTGCGGCACCTCGGTACCGCCGACGAGTTGCGCGCGGAGATCGAACGCCAAGCCTCCCGAACCCAGAACCCGTTCGACTACGTCGCTCTCCAGTACCAGTGGTGCATGGTGACCGGAAAGGCCAAGTTCGACGCCCTCGACAACGACAGGTACCCACAGATCACGCCGACTTCGGTGACCGACTTCGTTCGCGCGGCCGCACCCACGGCCTGATTCGCGGCGATTCCAGGCCGGGCAGGACCCGCTGTCAGACATGACAGGACGCTGGGCCGGAACCGCTCCGTTCCGGCCCAGCGTGCCGACGTGGGCGTTTCACGTGCGGACGGTCGTCGGGCTCGTCCACTCCCTTCTGGATCTGGCACGACGATCCATCTGGCTTGGGCGGCGGAGGTGAGCGCTACCGGCCCTGATCTTCTTGGCCGCCGGGCCGGGTCGGTGGTGCGCTGAGGTCCAGGCGCTGGTCAGTACGCAGCCCCGCGGTGTCTTTCTGCCGTTCCGGCCGGTCCCCACCAGCACGCAACACCGGCCACGCCCTCGCGCTCGCCCCAAAGCAGCGCCGTCAGCCGGAACGGTGCGACGACGGCTGCACATGACCCCGTCCATCGCGCCACCCGACCGCTCCAGATGACACCGATCTGAGTGACACCGATCTACTGACGCCTGACAGCCCCGCCACAGCAAAGCCACCGCCGCCAGAAGTGTCACGCGAACAACAGAGCGGCGTGTTCTCCATTTCCGGACTTCCCAGACCAGTCGGCAGCAGGCCGCCGAGCTGCGTGCGCAGGAGGCCCACCAGCAGTCCATCGCCGCCGCGGAGCAGGACCGCACCCACGCCAAGTGGTTCCCTGCCCGCATGTACGGGCCGATGTGTCCTCGGCCGCCGACAGTTCCGGGCGGCTGTGGGTTACCAGTGCTCGGCCTGGATCACCCCCGACGACACCCAGGACGCTCAGGAAGGCGCGGCCCGATGACCACGCGCCTCGTCCCCGACCTGGACCAAGAGATCACCGGTGTCCTGGCCGCCACCGAAGAGGTGCTGATCGCCCTCAGCCCGGACGGCGCCGACGACGGTGACGACGTGGCGCTACCCGCGCTGCTGGCCGACGATGTCGCCTTGGACGCCGTGCGGCGGCTGTGGGACGTGCTGGCGCCACCCAGGGCGCCAGCAGCGCTGGGTACACGGGGCGGCTGCTGGCCCCCGACGGCCGCTACGAGTACCTGCCGCTGCGCACGGTCGAGGTCGACGCCGGAGACGTCCTGGCGAAGGGCTGGGCCGACATGTCCCCGGAGTCATCTCCCGGGCGAACGCCGCCAGGTTCGCCCGAGCCGCGCCGGCGGTCCGGCACACCGTCCGCGACAACCATGACGGCATGATCTTCACGCAGCTACTCCAGCTGTGGCGGCAGGACGCAACGCTGCGCGAACTCACCCTGCACTTGGGCCTTGCGGCCATCGCCACCCGACTGGCGGGGATCCCGCTGCGCACGACCAAGTGCTGATCAAGGAGCCGCACAACGGGGCCGCCGCCGAGGTCCACAGGATCAGCCGTACTGGCCCTACACCGGCTCGCGGCACGCGCTGTCCGCCTGGGGGCGCTGGTGGACGTCCCGGTCGACAGGGGCTGCATGACCTTCATCCCGGGCTCCCAGCACCTGGACGGGCCGCAGGACCGACCACGCCGACATGTTCACCTGGCGCCCGAACTGGAAGGGGAGCACCGCGTCACCGTTACCCTGCGGGCGGGCGACTGCACGTTCCACAACTCCCGGCTCGTGCACAGCGCCACACCGAACCTCACCGGAGGACCCTCGCATCGCCCACGTGATCATCTACGTGGACGCCGACCTTACTTTCGCGCCCGAACCCTCCCACCCCGTCACCGGCCCGCTCGGCCTGACCGCGGGCGACCCGCTGCCCGACGAGCACTTCCCCCGCTTCACCGGCGACCACGAGTGACCGCCCCGCGAGCACCGTAGGGGTCAGCCTTTGGGATCGTAGGTCGCGCTCAGTCCTTGGCGAGCCGGTACAACCGGCAGGCGAGTTGGAGGGAGAGTCGATCGTCCGGGTCGCTCAGCGGAGTACCCAAGAGCGCTTCCGCCCGCTGGATCCGCCGGGTGACGGTGTTGCGGTGCAGGCCGAGCCGCTGTGCGGCCGCCGACGCCGAGCAGCCGGTGTCCAGGTAGCACTCCACCGTCTCCAGGAGCGTCTCGCGTCCGTGGCGCAGCAGCGGGGCGAGCATCTGCTCGGCCTCCTGCCGGGCGGTCGAGGAGCCGTACCAGTCGAGCAGCATGCGTTTCGTGCCCAGGTGTTCGCTGTGCTGGACCGTGCCGGGCTTCTTGGTGGCCGCGGCCACCAGCGAGGCGTTCCGGGCGTCGGTGAGGGTGAGCGCCAGTCCGGTGGGGCCGGCGGAGGCGCGGCCGATGCCCGCGACGATCGGCGGGGCGTTCGCGGCGCCGTGGTAGTCGGCGAGCGCACGCTCCACCGCCTCGGTGATCGTCGCACTGTCGGCGGCCGGTGCCTCGTCGGTGTGCCAGCCCGACCAGCCGCCCGCCTGTTCCACCAGCCGTCCCTCCAGCCCGTGCGCCCTGAGGCAGTTGGTGAGGACCGCGGTGACGGTGACAGGCGCCGGGATGGACGTGCCGATCAGCGTGAAGTGGATTCCGGAGTGCCACCCATGGAGCCGCCAGCCGAGCCGCGCGGCCTGGCCGGCCAGATGCCGCGGCAGCGGACCCTCGTGGCCGAGGATCTGGGTGAGGAGCTCGCCGCGCACGCGGGCGTCCCGCTCGGCGGTGAGGCGTTCGGCGGCGAACCATGCCGCCGCGTACGGCACGGCGATGTCGAGCAGTCCCAGCGCCGCGTCACGCCAGAGGGGGCCCGTCCGCTCGCACTGGGAGATCATCCACAGGCGGGAGTCGTCGGTGCCGGGGACCGGGCACAGGGCGGTGGACACCTGGCCGTCGCGCTCGGCGATCGGTACCGCGGGCTCGGTCGGCGTCGGGACGGCGTGCCGGGGCGCCCGGCCCGCCAGCACGGTTCCGTCGGCCGTCGACAAGGACGTGCGCGCGTCCAGCAGAGAGTCCAGTACGGCCAGGACCTCGTCCAGTGATCCGGTGGTGCGGAGTCTGGCGGCACCGGTGGCGAGCCGTCGGCCGACGGCGACCTGCGGCGCGTGGACGAGGGCCAGCAGCTCGGCCGTCAGAACGGGCGGCGCGACGTCCGGCGCGGCCACGACCGGCAGGCCGAGCCGGTCCGTGAGCCGCACGGTCGACAGGGCGGGATCGAAGGGGCCGCCGGCGACGACCAGCAGCCGTCCGTTGCGCGCGTGCAGGCGCCGGCAGACGATCTCCACCAGGTGATCGCGGCGGTAGGCGCTGGTCGCACCGCCGAGATCGAACACCGCCGCGGTGCCGTACGGCGCGTCGCCGAGCTCGGGACCGGTCACCACGAGCATGACGTCATGGACGGCGGCGTCGAGACCCGTCCGGCCGCCGATGACCGTGCCGTCGCGGAGCCTGTCGTGGGCCAGCAGGTCACCGACCGTGATCACGCGCATGGCCGGGCGCCCCCTCCGCCGCCGGCGGTCACCAGATCGTCGGGCAGGTCCAGGCCGAACGCCTCCGGGCCCATGAGACGGCGCGTCGCGGGATCGCCGAGCGCCGCCGGCGCGGGCACCGCCAGGACGTCGACGTGCTGGCCGACCGCCACCTCCTCGGTGAAGATCGGGCGCCAGGTGCGCGCGTGCAGCAGCGCGATGATCTCCGGAACGTGGGCCGTGACGACGCCGTCGTCGATGGCCAGCAGGTACTCGTCGGCCATGTCGAGCCGCAGCGTCCGGCGTCCGGCGGTGTTCTCGATGGTGACCGTGCCGGTGTGCGCCGCGCCGCCGCGCTGGCGCACCTCGATCACCACGCCCGTGCCGAGCCGCCGGCCGTTCATGTGTGCGAGTGCCCGGTCGCGTTCGTCGGCATGGCGCCGCGCGTGGCGCAGGGCCCGGCCGAGGCGGAGCGCGCGGCTGACGGTGCCGTGCAGGGCGTGCCGCCGCGAGGTCGAGGCGCGCATGGGCCACTGGGCGGTGGCGGCCCAGCCGCCGAGTGCCGGCAGGACCGCGCGGGCGAGCCGTTCCAGGCTCGCGCCCTCGGGAGCAGTGATGATCATCTGGGTGCCGGACGGTTCGGCCAGCGCCAGCGGCGCCGGCGGCAGCCCGGCCAGGTCGAAGACCGTCTGGTCGAGGCGTGGGAAAGCGCGGCCCATCCCGTCGGCGTCGACGAGCGGCAGGCCCAGCCACGCGGCCGCGGCGACGGGCAGCAGGGCGTTGATTCCGGCGGCCTCCAGTCCGTGGAGGGCGGCCGCCCGGACGCCCAGATGCCGCTCCATCGCGCGTACCGCGGCGACGAACTCGGTGTCGCCGGGCAGCCGCTCGACCATGACGCTGACCGCTCCGATCGCCGCGACGGGGATCACCCAGGCGTCGGGGGCGAGTTCGTCCGCGCGTACCAGCCGGACCGGGCCGTGACGGTCGAGGGCGTGACGCATCAGGGCCGCGCCGTGCGTGGTGTCGCCTCCGCCGCCGGCGCCGAGCAACGCCGCGCCCTCCGCCAGATCCGCCGCATCCGCAGCGCTGATTCGCACCCGTGAAAGATAACAGCGCCGGTGCAACCTGCACCTTCCGGCGTGAACACCGGTGCACATCGCTCATTCCATGGCCGCCACCCGCGGCCTTAGCGTGCATCCACGTCACCCCACCCCATGCCGGAGGCCCCCATGCCCCCTACGGATCGCGCGGAACTCACCGCGAGCCAGGCGGCGATCGGCAACGACGACTTCGCCCTGCGGCGCGTACCCCGGCACGCCCGCCATCATTGGTTCGCCATCGCCGCCCAGCGTTTCGGGCAGGTGTCGGCGCTCTCTCAGTTCATGCTCGGGGCCACGCTCGGCATGGGCATGACGTTCTGGCACGCGGTCGGCGCGATCACGCTCGGCGCGGTGATCCTGGAGATCGTCGCGATCCTGGTCGGCGTGATCGGCGTCCGCGAGGGCCTGTCCACGTCGGTGCTGGCCCGGTGGACCGGGTTCGGCGGGTACGGCGCCGCGCTGATCGGGCTCACCATAGCGATCAGCCTCGTCGGCTGGTTCGGCGTGCAGAACGCGGTCTTCGCCGAAGGGCTGCACGAACTGCTCGGCGGCCTGCCGCTGTGGGCGTGGACGGTCGTCGCCGGCGCGTTCGTCACGGCCATCGTCGTGTACGGGATCGGCGGGATGCGCTGGATCGCGTTCGTGACGGTGCCCCTGTTCCTGGCGCTCGCCGGGTGGTCGATCGTCTCGGAGCTGTCCCGGCACTCGCTGGGCGCGCTGATCTCCTCGCCCGCCCCCGGGCCGCCCCTGAGCCTGACGGCCGCCGCCACCCTGGTGGCGGGCAGCTTCATCGCCGGGGCGGTGATCACCCCGGACATGACCCGCTACAACCGCGGGGTCGCCGACGTGGTCAAGCAGACCGTCATCGGCATCACGCTCGGCGAGTACGTGATCGGCCTCATCGGCGTGCTGCTCGCGCACGCGACGGGGACCGGGAACGTGGTCTCGATCGTGACCTCGACCAGCGGCCCGGTCGGCACGGTCGTCCTCATCGCCGCGACCCTGAAGATCAACGACTGGAACCTGTACTCGTCGTCGCTGGGCCTGGTCAACGTCATCCACACGCTGACAGGCCGCCGGACCAGCCGCGTCCTGGTGACGATCGGGCTCGGCGCCGCCGGGACGCTGCTGGCCGCGATCGGCATCCTCGACCGCTTCACCGACTTCCTGACCCTGCTCGGCGTCGCCATACCGCCCATCGCCGGGATCATGGTCGCCGAATACTTCGTCATCCGGCGCTGGCGGCCCGACCTGGACGCGGCCGGGGACACGGTGCCCTCCCGGGCGCCCGGCTGGGTGCCCGCCACCATGGTGGTCTGGTCGGGCGCCTTCCTCGTCGGCGAGTACGTCGCCTGGGGCGTCCCCGCGTTGAATTCCCTGATCGTCGCGTTCGTCGGCTACGTGGTCGCGGGCAGGCTCGGCCTCACCCGCGGCACCGGCGTCGCACTGGAAAGGAGCAACTGAGCGTGCGTATCGGAATCGATGTCGGCGGCACCAACACGGACGCCGTCCTGATGGCCGGATCGTCGGTGTTGGCCGAGGTCAAGACGTCGACGACCGAGGACGTGACCGCCGGAGTCGTCACGGCGCTGCGGGGCCTGGCCGACGCGGGCCGGTTCACGCCGGCCGAGGTCGAGGCCGTCATGATCGGTACGACGCATTTCACCAATGCGATCATCGAGGGGCGCCGGCTGGCACCGACGGCCGCGATCCGGCTCGGCCTGCCCGCCACCCGGGCGCTGCCGCCGATGGTCGACTGGCCCGACCGGCTCCGGTCGGCGCTCGGCGGACACGTGTACCTGTGCCACGGCGGTCACGAGTTCGACGGCCGGACGATCTCGCAGCTGCGGCCCGACGAGATCGCACGAGCCGCCGAGGAGATCGGCCGCGCGGGCGTCCGCTCGGTGGCCATCTCGTCGGTCTTCTCTCCGGCCGGCGCCGACTTCGAGCTGCGGGCGGCCGACATCGTCGCGTCCGTGCTGCCGGACGCCCACATCAGCCTCTCCCATCAGATCGGCCGCATCGGCCTTCTGGAACGGGAGAACGCGACGATCGTCAACGCCTGCCTGCGCGATCTGGCCGACACGATCGTGAACGCCTTCACCGACGCGCTCGCCACCGCGGGCCTGCGCGCGCCGCTCTACCTCTCCCAGAACGACGGCACGCTCATGGACGTCGAGTTCACACGCAAGTACCCGGTCGCGACCTTCGCCTCGGGCCCCACCAACTCGATGCGCGGCGCGGCGCTGCTGTCCGGGCTGTCCGACTGCGCCGTGGTCGACATCGGCGGGACGACCTCGGACGTCGGCATGCTCGCCAACGGGTTCCCGCGCGAGGCCGCGACGGAAGTGGACATCGGCGGCGTGCGCAGCAACTTCCGCATGCCCGACGTGCTGTCCATCGGCATCGGCGGCGGAAGCCGGGTGCGCGAGTCGGGCGTGGGCCCCGACAGCGTCGGCCACGAACTCACCAAGCGCGCCCTCGTCTTCGGCGGGGACACGTTGACCGCCACCGACATCGTCGTCGCCGCCGGTCACGCCGACATCGGTGACAGGTCCCTGGTCCGCCATCTCGACCGCGGCTTCGTGACCGCGGTGCTCGACCGGATCGCGCACGACGTCGCCGACACCGTCGACCGGATGCGCACCTCGCCGGAGCCGATCCCCGTGGTGATCGTGGGCGGAGGCTCCCTCCTCGTACCCGGCGCGCTTCCCGGCTTCGACCAGGTGTGCCGGCCGGATCACTTCGCGGTCGCCAACGCCATCGGCGCCGCGATCGCCCAGATCGGCGGAGAGGTGGACCGCATCTTCGCGATCGGGTCGCGCAGCCGAGAGCAGGTGCTCGACGCGGCCCGGCAGGAGGCCGTCGAGGCGGCGGTCGCGGCCGGCGCCCGGCCGGAGACCGTGCGGATCGTCGAGGTGGAGGACGTCCCGATCGCCTACCTGCCGGGCAACGCCGTGCGCGTCCGGGTCAAGGCCGTCGGCGATCTGCACATGGCGGAGCGAGCATGAACCGGTACACGACGGCCCGGCGGCGGACGAGAGGGGAAGCGCGATGACCGTTCGGCAGATCACGGCGGACCGGATGGCCGACATCGCCCGCGGTGCGGCGATCCTGGGCACCGGCGGCGGCGGCGACCCCTATGTCGGGCGGCTGCTCGCCGAACAGGCCATCCGCCGGCATGGCCCGGTGACGCTGGTGGACATCGAGGACGTCCCGGCCGACGCGGTCGTGGTGCCGGTGGCCATGATGGGCGCGCCCACGGTGATGGTGGAGAAGACGCCCAGCGGCGAGGAGATCCACACGGCGCTCCGCACGCTGCGCGACGCGCTGGGACAGGAGATCACTCACCTGGCGTGCATCGAGGTCGGCGGCATCAACTCGACGATCCCCTTCGTCGCCGCGGCCGAGACCGGGCTGCCGCTGGTGGACGCGGACGCGATGGGCCGGGCCTTCCCGGAACTGCAGATGGTGCTGCCCACCCTCGCCGGAGTCTCCACCTGCCCGCTGGTGCTCACCGACGAGAAGGGCAACAGCACCCTGCTGCGGACGATCGACAACCTGTGGGCCGAGCGGCTCGCCCGGAGCGTCACCGTCGAGATGGGATGCAGCTCGATGACCGTCCAGTGCGTGATGCGCGGCGCGCAACTGCGCGACGCCCTGGTGCCCGGCACGCTGAGCCTGGTCGAGCGGCTGGGCAGGGCCGTACGGGAGGCGCGCGGGCGGCGCGACCCGGTGACCGCGGCCATCGAGATCATGGACGGCCACCTGCTGTTCACCGGCAAGGTGACCGACGTGAGCCGCCGCACGTCCGGCGGATTCGCGCGTGGCACCGCCCGTCTGGCCGGCACCGGGACGCACGACGGCCGGAGCCTGGAGCTGCAGTTCCAGAACGAGCACCTGCTGGCCCAGGTCGACGGGCGCGTCGTCGCCGGAGTCCCCGACCTGATCTGCGTGCTGGAGACCGACAGCGGCGAGCCGGTCACGACGGAGGCCCTGCGCTACGGGTTCCGGGTGAGCGTCATCGGCGCCCCGTGCGACCCGAGGTGGCGTACGGCCGCCGGTCTCGACCTCGTGGGGCCGCGCTACTTCGGCTACGACCACGACTACGTTCCCGTCGAACGGCTGAACGCCCCGTCCCCGCGCTGACCGTCGTCGATGCCCCGCCGGGGCCCAGAGCAAGGAGAAGACAATGACCCAGGACATGACCGGCCGCACAGTTGTGATCATCGGGGGAGGTTCGGGCATCGGCCTGGAGGTCGCCCGCCGCGCGGTCGACCGCGGCGCCGACGTCGTGCTCGGCGGCCGCACCGAAGGGAAGCTGGCCGCCGCGGCGTCCGAGCTCGGCGACGCGGCGAGCTGGCACACGGTCGACACGACCGACACCAGCTCGATCGCCTCCTTCTTCGCCGCCCTCGACCGGGTGGACCACCTGTTCACGCCCGCCGCCTCCTACCAGGTCGGCCCCATGCTGGAGCTGACCGACGAGGCAGCGGCGAGCCCGTTCACCTCGAAGTTCTGGGGCCAGTACCACGCGGTCAGGCACGCGGCGCCGAAACTCTCCGGCGACGGCTCGGTGGTACTGATGGCCGGAGCGGCGAGCGTACGGCCTCCGGCCCCGGCCCCCGCCTACGTCGCGTGCAACGCGGCGATCGAGGGACTCGGCCGCGGGCTCGCGCTCGAACTCGCCCCCGTGCGCGTCAACGTGGTGTCTCCCGGGACGATCGACGGCAACCTGTGGTCCCAACGCCCCGAACAGGTACGGGAGGCGGCGTTCGCCCAGTACCGGCGAGACACCCTGCTGCACCGCCTCGGCACCGAGGGCGAGGTGGCGGACGCGGTCATGTTCCTCTTCACCAATGGCTTCATGACCGGATCGACCCTTTACCCGGACGGAGGATACGCACTGCGCTAGTACTCGCCGGCCCAGGGCCGTTCCCGCCGCTACTACCGGCTCAGTTCGGGGAGCTGCAACGCGCCACCTGCCACATGACCGCCGGGAAACCCGGCCTCGCGGTGGCCGTTCCGCAGGCCCGCCTGACCGGCTTGCCCGGTACCCACCACCGTGACCGCGCCGTCCACCTGGCCCGCCTCGACGCCGCCCACGCCGCCGACCGGCCGCAGCGATCGCCGGGCTCGGCGCGCTGACCGAAGCGCGCCGAGCCGGATCGGTGACCACGCTGGGGGAGCTGCGACGCCTGGGCGACGCTCTCACCACGGCCTGGCCGCGCCAGCCCAAGCCGTAGGTCTGACTGGTCGCTGGCCGCTGGTAGAGCACGGAGTAGCCGAGTTTCCGGGCCACCAGGGAGCGCACGGTCTCGTAGCTCCGGGTGCGGTAGCGGGATCGGGCGCTGTGCCGATGGCAGCCACCAGCGAGCGGAAGTAGTCGCCGCTGTGGGGGAGGTCCAGCAGGACGAGCAGTTCCGTGGACAGTTCGGTCAGCTCCACACTGCCCTCACCGACCAACGGGTGGTCGGCCGAAACGATGACCCGGGCCGGGGCGTGGGCGATCGTCTCGCTTCGCAGATCCGGCTCGGCCGACAGCCCGAGGGTGAGGGCAAAGTCGATGCGTCCCGCCGCCAGAGCCTGGACGAGCTCAACGCACGTTGCAGGCTTCACGACCAGCGTCGACACGGGGGTTGACGGTGCCGATGGGGCATCTTACGCTCCTGGGAAGCGCTATCTGTAAGCGCTTTCCCAGGAGGGTCGATGAAGGGCTCCATCAGTCGTCGGCGCATGCTCACCGCTCTCGGGACGACTGCTGGGGCGACGGGGCTCGGCATTGACCTCTCCGGTCACGCACAAGATGGCGCCCCCAGCCGCCGGCGGTCTTCGACGACGACTACAGCCTGCGGGCCCAGGGGCCTTGGCACGTGCACACCTCAGCCCTCGACGCCTTTGCCGGCGACGAGGTCCCAGCTCCCCTGTCCGGCAAGGCGATGGCTCTGCCGCTCGGCGGCGACAACCCGGACGTCCCGCACCGCGGCAACGCCCGCACCACCCTTGACGAGCTCTCCATCGCCGCGGATGCCACCGCGAGCACGATGTTCTGGAAGGTGCTCGCCGGAGGCGGGCTCGCTCCGCAGGAGCAGGTTCTCGGTGCTGATCGACGGCGGCGAGGCCAGGGCCGGCCTGGCCCGAGCCGACGGCGGTGTCAAGGTCTGTCGGACGTCGACGCGACCGGCGCGGTGGCGGTCGAGGTAGTCGGCTCGTCGCCGTACCGGCTCGGCACCTACCGGATGAGGATCCGGGCCAGATGCCCTGCACCACAGACCGCCGATCGGGCAGCAAAGGAGCAAGGACATGAAGACAGGACGGCGCGTGTTTCTCGCGGGAACGCTGGGAACGGCGCTGGCAGGCGCGGTGTCCGGATGGGCGGCGCCCGGATGGGCGGCGCAAGGTCAGACGGTCGGTACGCTCCGTCTGGACTTCGGCGGCGCGACGCCGGCACCGGCACCGGGCTACGTGCGGATGGGGACTGAGACCTACACCGAGGCACGGGGATACGGCTGGGTCTCGGCGGCCGGACTCGGCATCCGTGACCGGGGCGGTGATGCTCCGCAGCGCGACCTGGTGTTCGGCACCGCTGCCCGCGTGTTCCGGATCGGAAGTCTGGTGCCGGGCCGCTATCGCCTGCGCGTCCTCTCCGGCGACCTGGCGTTCGCCGACCACTTCACCCGGCTGCAGGTACCAGGGGTCGACGGAGGCGAGCCGTTGCCCGTGTTGCATCCGAGCTACGCGCAGTTCGCCGAGCTCACCGCGACGCTCGTCGTACCGGAGGGCGGTACGAGGATCGACATCACCATGGACTCGCCGGCGAACAACTGGGTCGTCAATTCGCTGGTCCTCGAGCCGACGGCGGATCCGGAGCCGGTCCGGGTCACCTTCACTGATGCCCCGATCCCGAGCACCTGGGGGCCGATCCTGGTCTCACCGGACCCGACGGCGCCGCTGCTCGACGGCCACCGATCGCGGTCCGCGGACGACCGAGTCCGCCCCACCGGTCTGCGGCGGGGCGACTACCTGCGGCTGATCGCGAGCGAGGTGGATTTCTGGGAGGCCGAGCAGGACGCCGACGGCGCGATCATCGATCCCTACCTGAACCGTGAGTTCCAGTACAGCACGCCGGCCTTCGCCCACGCTGCCGCGACTCTGGTCGCCTACGCGGGACGGAGGGACCTTCTCAAAGCAGCCGCGCTCGCGCTGGACTGGTCGGCTCGTGAACTCGCGGAGCGCACCGCCGCGGATTCCCACGAGGATTTCTACGCGCCGATGCTCGCCCATGCGATCCGGCTGCTGGAGCCGCATGTACCCCGGGCGCGCGCGGCGGCCTGGAAGAGCGACATCGGCCGGTTCGAGCCGTTCCTCACCTACCGTTCGGCCCTCGGGAGCAGTAACTGGAACATCGTCGCCGCGAGTGGCGAAGCGCTGTTCCAGATGATGGGTCTCCGGACGGCATCCGATCGCTTCCCCGAGGCGAGCTTCGCCGCGCAGGGCGTGCACTTCGACGCTTCCCACGGGCTCTATCTGGAAGGCCCGATGGCTTACGACCACTTCCCCCGCCTCTGGCTCGGAGACCTCATCGGGCGGGGCTACACGGGGCCGTACCGGGCCGAGCTGACCGAGGCCCTGCGTCGTGCGGCTATCACCAGCCTGTTCATGCAGTCGCCGACCGGCGAGCTGCCCGCTGGTGGCAGGTCGGCACACCACCAGTGGAATGAAGCGGAGCAGTGCGTGACCTACGAGGTCTTCGCGGCACGCGCGCTGGCTGCCGGCGACAGCGAGCTGGCGGCGTACTTCAAGCGTGGTGCGCACCTCGCCCTGCGCTCCATGCTCCGTTGGGTGCGCCCGAGCGGGGAGATGCAGATTGTCAAGAACTGGATGGATCCGGCGCAGGGTTTCGGATACGAGTCCTACTCCAGCCACTCGCAGTACAACCTGCTGGCGATGTCGATGCTCGCCATCGCGTACGAACACGCCGCCACGACCGAAGACGTCAAGGAACGGCCCATCCCCGCGGAGACCGGTGGCTACTTGCTGCACATCAAGCCGCTGCACAAGGTCTTCGCGAGCGCCGGTGGCAGCTACGTGGAGGTCGACACCGCTGGCGACCACCACTACGACGCGACCGGATTCATTCGGGCGCACTTCTCGGGTCACTCACCTCAGCTCGGGTCGAGCGACTCGTTGTTGGCCGCGCCGAGGTATCGGGTGCCGAGCGGTCCCACACCGCCGACGACCGGGATGGGGGTGGCGTGGGAGGTCAGCCCCGGCCAGTGGCGCCACTTCGGTGAACTCGATCCGAGTCTGACCCAGGACGTTGTCGTACGTCCGACACGGGTGCGCGGCGACGACGTCAGGTTCACGGTCCGCTACAACGGCGACTTCGGCGGCGGCGTCACGACGGTCGAGGAGCGCTTCGCTGTCACGCCGCGGGAAGCTCGGGTCACCACGATCCTCCACGGCTACGACGGGCCGGTGCGGCGCGTGGTGCCGGTGCTCTCCCACGACGGACGCACTCCCAGCACGATCCAGGTCCAAGGGGACAAGGTGCGTGTCTGGCAGCAGGGCGAACACGGCACCTCCAGGCTCACCTACGACATGCCCGGCGCCACGTCGGTGTGGGTCGGCAGCGAGGAATACGGCAACCACAACGGTCTGATGCGACTCGCCGTCGGCGAGTACGCCGCAGGCGTGGGCGCCGCAGGCATCACTCTCGTCGTCGCCCCGCAAGGCAATAGGCAGATCTAATACGTGAATGGTCCTCAGCTGGGCGGACGACGCATGCGGCCGATGCGGCGACCCGGCAGGCGATCGGCTTCCTGGCCGAGGCGCTCGGAACCCGCTGACAGGCCGAACGGAACGCGGTGGCCCGGCGGTCGGGACCGGGCCACCGCGTCACGTCGCGGGCCGGACGGCGTTCGATCGCTGCGAGCCGATCTTCCGATCGTTCTCGCGGCGCGTCGTCAGGCCCGCGGCAGAGCCATGATTCAGGCGGCCACGTCGGTTCGGTTCAGACGGAGCGGTAGCGCGTGGCGAGTTCCGGACTCTGTGCGCCGAAGGCGGCGAGGTCGGCCTGGAAGACCGCGTCGAGCAGGCCGGCGTCCTCGACGCCCGGGGCGCAGACGGTCTCGCCCAGCTCCAGGCCGCGCAGGCTGGCGGTCACGACGTCGTCGGCCGCCATGCGGGGCAGCGCGCTCATGTCGATGCCCTGGCGCTCGTGGAACTCGGTGGCCACCACACCAGGGCACACGACCTGGACCCGGACTCCCGTGCCCTCGAGTTCCGCGCTCAGGATCTGGGACAGCGCGACGAGGTAGGCCAGGCTTCCGCCGTAGACGGCACGACGGGGCATCTGCGAGTGCGGCGCGGGACCACTGAAGGCGATCATGCCGGAGACGTTGATGATCGTGCCCTCGCCGCGCTCCTGCATACCCGCGACGGCGGCGCGGGTGAGCATCGTGGGCGCGAGAACCTTGACGCCGACGAGTTCGGCGGCCTTGTCGGCGGGGAGCTCGGCGAGCGGCATGTAGTGGGCGACGCCAGCGTTGTTCACCAGCATGGTCAGCGGCTCGGTCGCGCAGATCCGGGCCACCTCGTCGATTCCGTCGCTCGTGGACAGATCGGCGGTGACGGTCCGTACGTCGACCTCCGGGTGCGCGCCGGCGAACTCGTCCAGTCGCTCCTTCCGCCGGCCCACCAGCACCAGGTCGTAGCCGTCCGCGGCCAGGCGTTCGGCGAAAGCCCTGCCGATGCCGGAGGTGGCACCGGTGACGAGTGCGAGTCTGCTCATCATCGTTCCTTTCCGTCGCCGGCCGTCGCGGCCGGGTCCTGTGGGTTCAGCGAGTGCAGCAGCCGGGACAGCCCGCGTGCGCCCGCCATGCCGCGCTCGGTCACCGCGCCGGGGTCCACATCGGCCTCGCGCATCGCGGTGTCGAACAGTTCCATGTCCAGCGCCTCGACGCGGGACAGGTGCTCGACGTTGTCGAGGGTGACCATCGTGTTCAGCAGGGTCAGGGCGGCGCTGGAGGCGCTGCCCAGCTTCAGCACGCCGACCAGCCGCGCCGGGTCCATGCCCAGCTCGGTGGCCAGATCGACGATCTCGGCGATGTTGGCCTGGTTCATCATCAGCAGCGCGTTGTTGAACAGCTTCGCGGTCTGCCCGGCACCCGCGCCGCCGAGATGGACGACGTGGCGGGAGAACGAGGCGAACACGGGCTCGCAGCGCTCCACGGCCGTCCGAGGTCCGCCGACCAGGGTGGTCAGCCGTCGTTCCGCTGCGGCCGGCCGTCCTCCGCTGACCGGTGCGTCCAGGACCTCGACCCCGGCCGGTGCGCAGATCTCGGTCAGCCGCACCGCGTTGGCGGGAAGGCCGGTGCCGTGGTTCACCACGACCGCACCCGGACGCAGGGCCTCCAGCAGTCCGCCCGCGACCAGCTGCAGAACGTCTTCGTCGGTGCTGACGCACAACCCGACGATGTCGCACGACGCGGCCAGATCCCGGATGCCGTCGTGGCGGACGTGCGGCACGCCGCGCAGGCCGTCCAGGGAGGTGGACCGCCTCGCCCAGGCGTGCAGGGGAAAACCCGCCTCGGCGATGGCCGTCGCCATGGGCAGGCCCTGGTCGCCCAGGCCGATGAAACCGACGGGCGGCCGTTCGCGATCGGTGTTCATGGCACAAGGTTGCGACGGCTCGGGACGACCAGCCAGACGCCTGGGCTTCCTAGGAATGCCGGTACTAGGCGGTGCGACCGGGCGGACATACTGGAGGACATGGGGACGACGGAATTCGGGCGGGCCCTGCACCGGTGGCGCGATCGGGTCTCGCCGGAGGCCGCGGGACTGCCCCCCGGCGGCCAACGACGCGTCCCGGGGCTGCGCCGCGAGGAGCTCGCCCAACTGGCGGGCATTTCGGCCGACTACATCACCCGCCTTGAACAGGGCCGCGCGACCAACCCGTCGGCGCAGGTCATTGAAGCGCTGGCCAGGGCCCTTCGCCTGTCGGCCGCCGAGCGCGCACACCTGTTCCGGCTGGGCGGACTCCAGCCGCCCCGGGCAGAGTGCGTGCCCTGCGAACTCACTCCCAGTGTGCGGCGCATGCTGGACCGGCTGACCGGCACTCCTGTCGCGGTGTTCGACGCGGCTTGGACACTGCTCGTGGCCAACCCGCCCTACGCCGCCCTCATGGGTGATCCGGCGGGCTGGAACGGGCACGAGCGCAACGGGGTGTGGCGCAACTTCCTCGGCCTGAGCGACCGGGTGCGGCTCACCCCGGAGTCACGGCACGCCCTGCAGGCCGCGCTGGTCGCCGACCTTCGTGCGGTCACCGCGCGCTACCCGGGCGACCAGCGGCTCAAGCGGCTGGTCGCGGATCTGCGCGCGCACAGCGACAAATTCGCGGAACTGTGGGAGACCGGTGTCGCCGGTCACCACGATGCGGCCCGCAAGACGATCGTCCATCCCGATGTCGGCACGGTGACGCTCGACTGTGACGTGCTCAACGTGGCGGGCAGCGACCTCCGCATCATGGTCTACACCGCGGAGCCCGGCACCGAGGACGCCGAGCGCCTTGAACTGCTCACCGCCCTCCACCCAAGTGACAGGGGCGATCAGGACTCCGCGACGTCGGCGCGTCTGAAGCGCAGGACAAGCTCAGGCAAATCCGTGAGTTCGTCTGTGAGTGACCCCAGCCCCTTTACATTCACAACGCCTTCGATCACGGTTAGTAACCAGATTCGTGGCTGACAGAGCCCGCACACCGCTGGGGGCAGCGCGCGTTCACACCGCCCGCGACAAGATCCGCAAGTCCGCGGAGTTCCTGACCTGGCTCGAACACCAAGACCGCCACCAACCCCGACAGTTCGCTGGCTGTTCCCCGGACGCCGCGCAGACCAGCCGCTCCACCCCGACACCATCCGGCAGTGACTGCGTGATCTCCGCTTCCCACCGGCCAGTGCCCGCACCTCCGCGATCCGCTAGCTCCCCCTGCAAGCCCGGCCCCGGTCGTCGCTCGCATGCTCGGTACCACGACGAGAGCCTCGCCATCATCGCCGCCGAGGCGGCCGGCCCTTGGAGCCGCTACGCCCCCGGCGACCACACACGGTGACCAACCACGCCCTCCATCCAGCAAATACGCGCCAGACGGTTACGAGACTTCACCGGTTCCGCCCCCCATCAAGGAATCGCGCAACGCGCGAGGGTGTCGCTGCGTGCCCCCGTCAGGCGTTGAAACGGCCGCGTGCACTCTCGATGTGACCGAGGTGCTGGTGGGTCCAGCCGCATATGGCGTCGACCACGTTGCGCAGGGCCCGGCCCGGCTCGGTGAGGGTGTACTCGACTCGCGGCGGCACGGTGGGGTGCACCTTCCGGTCGACCAGGCCGTTGCGCTCCAGCATGCGCAGGTTCTGGGTGAGCATCTTGTGGCTGACGCCCTCGACCTCGTTCCGCAGCTCGCTGAAGCGCAGGGTGCGCTCGCCGAGCGCCTCGATGATCAGGAGCGCCCACTTGTTGGCGATGTCCGAGAAGATCTCCCGCGCCAGGGAGTCCGCGCGCCGCAGGTCGGCGTTCTCGGGCAGGTCCTTGAGTAGTTGCTTGGTCACCATCAGGTTCCTCAGTCACCGAAAAGTGCGTTCTTCCATGTCAACCTTCACTCTCCTACAGTTTCCGAGTAACTACAAGAGAGCAAACCGGAAGGGCATGCACTGTGGCCACCATTGATGTCTTCAACTACGACGTGCCGGCCGAGAGCGACTTCGGCTACTCGCAGGCGATCAAGTCCGGCGAGCTGATCCACGTCTCTGGACAGCTCTCGTTCGATGAGGCAGGCGAGTTCCTCTACGCGGGCGACTTCGCCGCCCAGCTCAAGCAGACCTACGCCAACATGGACAAGGTCCTGGACCACTACGGCGCCACCCGGAACCAGGTCGTCTCGCAGACCTTGTACGTGGTGAACCTGCGGCAGAACGCCGCGGCGGTGGCGGAGGGCAACTTGGGGTACTTCGGCGACCACCGCCCGGCCAGCACGGTCGTGGGCATCACTGAACTGACCTTGCCCGGCCAGGTCATCGAAATCAGCTTCGTCATCGACACGAAACTGCCCGCTTGAGGTCTCCTCCTCGCACGTCCCGGGGTGTCGGTAGGACTCGTGCAACCCGGTACATGCGATGGAGTTCGCCCAGCTCAGCTGCGGTGTGGGTGGGCAGATGAGGGTCTTTCGCCGATCGTCAGGCGCCGTTGCTCGTGTGCGGCCAGTATTGATGCGGATTCGCGGGCTTTGCGGTGGCGTGGCAGACCGCTTCGTGTGGTCCTCTGCGCGTGCCTGGCACATCGGGCGCGCAGGGGATCCCTTCTCTGCGCGTCGGTCGGCGGTGGCCGCTCGTCAGCGCTGGCCGGTCATGGCCTGCGTCTCGGGGATTGAGGAACATCCGCTCCAGATCGTGCGCCTGTGCCGTCCGTGACGACCTGCTGCAGATATCAGCCTGATATCTGCAGCACCGCTCACGCTGAGCTGCGGCGCTGCCGATCGGAGAGCAAGTGACCCCGTTATCTGCGGCACAGCGCTTGCCGCACGTCCTCGCGCGGTTGTTCCTCACGCCCCGATCTCCTGAGCCGTCATAGAAGGGACGGTGTCGTGCCGGTGGGGCGTGTTCGGCGGTGTTGTGGCGGGAGGTTCTCGGTCGTCGGGGTGAACCGCGTCTCCAGACGGGCGGCCGGGATGGCGCGGTCGCCCGGCTGGCGCTTCGGCGGGAGCGGCCTGCACGGATTGGTCGCCTCGCCCTCGCGGTGGCAGAGGCTCCCGCGTTCGGGGCGAGACCGGCCCCTGGTGTGCTGGTCGGCCGCCGCCCCCCGTGGGTTCGCCTGGACCGCTCGCCGAAGGCGGCGAGCTGTGGCGCCAAGAGCGGGGCGGCTGGCGTCGTCGCTCAGCCGCCCCCTTTGTGGTACCGGTCAGGCCGACTCGGTGGGCAGGCCCGCCGCCACCCAGTCCTCGATGCCCTCCCGGTACTTGCGGACGTTGGTGTAGCCCAGGGCGGTGAGCCGGTCGGCGACCTGCCCGCTGTTGGGGCACGCGGGGTTGGAGCAGTAGGTGACGATCGCGGCGTCGCGGTCGGGCAGCAGGCCGGGGGCCTGCGCGTCGACGTCGGCCGCGACCAGGGCGACGGCGCCGGGCAGATGCTGCTTGGCGTAGTACTCGCCGCCCAGCGCGTCCACCACCGTCACGGCGCCCGCGTCGATCGCGGCCTTCAGCTCCTCGCGGGTGATGAGTGCGGTCATGTGGCCACCTTCCAGGTAATCGGACTATAGTCCGGATGTGCCTCACGACCATAACGGACCGCAGTCCGGTTCCGCAATGCCGTTGGAACTGCTCCGCACGCCACCGCCCAGGGAACGCGCAGACGCCGCCCGCAACCGGGCCGCCATCCTCGACGCGGCCGCCAGGCTCTTCAGCGAACACGGCGCCGACGCGGTGTCCATGGACCAGGTGGCGGCGGCCGCGGGCGTCGGCAAGGGCACCCTGTTCCGCCGCTTCGGCGACAAGGCAGGGCTGGCCGCCGCGTTGCTGGACGCCCGCGAACGGGAGCTCCAGGAAGCGATCCTGCAGGGGCCGCCGCCGCTGGGCCCTGGGGCGCCGGCCGCCGAGCGCCTCGCCGCGTTCGCCGACGCCTACCTCGACTACCTGCTGGAGCACCTGCCCCTGGTGCGGATGTCGGAGACCGCGGCGCCCGGCGCCAGGTACCGGATCGGCGCGTACCGGTTCTGGCACCGGCACCTGGCGATCCTGCTCGCCGGAACCCCCGACCCCGACCACACCGCCCACGCCCTGCTCGCCTCCGTGGCCGCGGAACACATCACCGCGCTCCTGCCGGAACTCGGCGAACAACGCATCCGCAGCGGCGTCACCCGCCTCTGGCGGCAGACCATCGCCTGACGTCGAAGCCCGCCGCCTCCCCTTGCGCTGGTGACGCCGAGCCGAGCGGAACGCCAGATGCCGGCATCTCGCCGCCAGGCCGGGACGCCCGGCCGGTCTTCCATGGGTCAGCAACGCCTCGCAGCCGCCAAGAGCCCTCATCACGGTGAGCCGCAGTGGAACCGGACGCGCCCCGCCCGGGCGACCGAGGTCCCGGGGGGCGTGGCACCCGCGGCGTGCCACGCCCCCCGGGGCGATAGCACGCCACCCGGCGTCGCTGCTGTGGTCCCGGTGGCACGCCGCTCGGTGTCCCGGAGTGCGGTCAGCCGTTCTCCTTCGCGATCGCTTCGCGTACGGCCGGGACGATCTCCCCGGCCCAGCGGCCGAGAGACACCGGGTCCGGCGTCGAGTGGTCGGCCGCGAAGAGGATGAAGCCCGACGCGCCGTGCTCCAGCACCGCCCCGGTCAGTTCCTCGACCCACTGCTCGACGGAACCGCCGACCCAGCGGCCGTCGCCGTCCCGCGTGGCGGCAAGCGGCCGGTCGGTGATGCGTCCGGGGAAGTTGAACACCGTGCGGATCTCCCGCGGATCGCGGCCCACGGACGCCGCCGCCTCGTCGATGATCGGACGCGACTCGCGGTACCGCTCGCTGCGCCAGTCCGCCGCGTGGCCGGGGATCCAGCCGTCGGCCACCCGACCGGTGGCGGCCAGGGACTTGGCGCCGACCGAGCCGGTCCACACGGGCGGCGCCGCCACGGGAGCCGGCTCGATCTGCTCCACCTGGTAGTGGCGGCCCCGGTGGGTGACCGGAGGACCGCCACCCGACAGCTTCTTCACCAGGACGATCGCCTCCTCGAAGGCGTCCACCGCCTCGCCCGGCGTGAGCCGCGGCACCCCCATGTCGCTGATGCGGTCCCACAACCCGCCCGCGCCCATGCCGAGCACGACGCGGCCCCCCGACAGCGCCGACAGCGACGTCACCGTCCGCGCCAGCATAGGAGCCGGCCGGGTCGGCAGGTTGGTGACGTTGGCGAACCCCGCGATGCGCTCGGTGCGTCCGAGGACGAACCCGATGGACGCATAGGCGTCCAGGCGCTCGCCCAGGTAGGGATGGTCCGACAGCGAGAAGATGTCGAGCCCCTCACGGTCGGCCTGCTGGGCCATGCGCAGCAGCTCCGGCGCCTGGTCGATGCCGCTGTGCGCGCCGAAGCCGAAGACGACGTGTTGTGCGGACAATGCTGTGCCCTTCATCCGAGGTGAACTTCATTGGTGGGTCGTGCAAACGGTCTTGACCTGTTCGTCGGCGGCCGGTGGTCAGCGGGTCCGCCGGTGCGCCCCGGCGGCTGAACGCCGGCCGGTGATCTGGCCGGTGCCGCATTCGCTTCTCGCCGTGCGCCTCGGCCGTGCCGCGGACGGCGATGCCGTGCCGTGCAGCCCGCCCCCGTTCGAGTGGGTGTCCTGGTCGGCGACGTTCACCGGCAGGGGCACCCCGAGGCCGTCGCGGCCACGGCGGGTGCACGGCACGTGGAAGTGCGATCAGGCGGTGCCGAACAGTTCGGTGAAGCGGCCCGTGAAAAGGTCGGCGCCCTTGTACTCGGAGACCGTCGCGGCCGGGACGACCGCCGGGCCGTCAGGGGTCGGCAGCTGGCCGACGCCGCGGCCCGGTCCGAGCGGGAGCAGGATCATCGGGTCCGGCGAGGGCCGGTAGACGGCCGTGGGCTGCTCGCCGCGCAGCTGGGCGGTGATGTTGCGCGCCACGACCTCGGCGTGCTGCATCGCGTACCCGGCCCTCTTGTCCTCGGGGACGTCGGTGATGTCGCCGACCGCGTAGACGTGGTCGTACCCGCGGACGTTGAGGGTCTCGGTGACGGGGACCCGGCCCAGCGGCGTGCGGGTCGTGAGCCGCTCGTCGGCCAGGTAGTCGCTGTTGACGTGCACGCCGTGGGCGCGGAACCAGATGTCGGCGGTGATCTGCTCACCGCCGGTCGTGGTGACGGTGAAGGTCGCGGCCCGGCCCGGTTCGGTCGCCGGCGGCGCGGCCAGTCCGGTGCCCAGCCGCAGCCGGATGTCCAGCTCGTCGAGCTGGCGGTGCAGGTCCTGGAGCATCTCCGGCTGGAAGGCGGGCAGCAGCCGCTCGGCCGGATCCACGATGGTCACCCGCTTGTGCGGCCACACCTCCTTGATCTCCCCGGCCAGCTCCAAGCCGACCGGCCCGGCGCCGAGGATCAGCACCCTGTCGGCGCCGGCCAGTTCCTTGTGCGTGCGGCGCAGGTCGTCCAACGCCTCCTCGGCGGAGTCGGCCTTGGGCTTGGCCGGGTAGGCGTAGCTGGAGCCGGATGCCAGAACCAGGTAGGACGCCTCCACGCGGCGGCCCGAGGCCAGCGTGACGCCGCCGGGGTCCACCGAGACCGCGCGGTCGCGCACCACCGTCCCCCGCGTCAGCAGCGTGTCCAACGGGAAGAACATGTTCGGCGCCCAGTCCGGCTGCGCCAGCGCCCGCAACGCCCCCGCCGCGTTGACGAACGCGTCCCGAGGATCGATCAAAACGACGTCGGCCTCGGCGTCCAGCGCCTTGGCGACCGCCGAACCACCGTAGCCTCCGCCGATGACGGCCACCGTACGACTCATGATTACCGCTCCCTACGACGAAACTGTTCGTGCCACGAACATATTAGTTCGTGGCACGAACAGTCAACTCCGTCGCGTGGGACGCGGTGTCACCGCCCTACTGCTCGCGGGCCGCGGCGGCTCCATCGTCCGGTGCCTGAAACACCACCGGAACCTCGTTGTCCAGCACCACCCGGCCGAGCAGGCGGACGAGCGTGTCACGTTCGGCGGGGCTGAGCCCGTCCGGCAGCTTCTCGATCCGCCGGCACGTCTCGGCGTAGAACTCCTCGGCGAGCCTGCTTCCCCGCGCGGTCAGCGACACCCGCACCGCACGCGTGTCCCGCGGGTCCGGTTCACGCCGCACCAGGCCGTTGCGCTCGGTACGGTCCACCAGCCCGGTCAGGCTCGACTTGGCCAGCCCCAGCATCGCGCCCAGTTCGCTCATGCCGTACGGCTGTGCCATCAGCACGCACAACAGCTGTCCCTGCTGCGGGGTCAGGCCATGCTCACGACCCGACTCGGCATACACCGCATTCACCAGGAACGCGGACCGCACCAACGCGGCCGCAATACCCATCCGGCCATCATCATCCTGCTTGCCCACTCGGCCAGCGTAACACCCGGCCACCTCGGAAAATTCGTGTGACGAACTGCCTGCCGGCGTGCGCGGACGGCCGTGCAGGACGGCCGAGCCGAGGACGATTCCAGGGACGGCGTGCCGCTCCGCGAACCCGCGTGAGCGGCCTTCGGTGAACCGCGCCGCCCGGCGCCCCCCGCGCGAACGGGCCGCCACGGTAAGGGCGACAGAGCCCTGGCCGCAGCTCAGATCCGGCAGGGGCGGCGACGCAGCCCGGGGCGCGGTTTGGCCCGCGCATTGTCCCGAGTCGTCGGCGACGGTCGGCGACGGTCGGCGGCCCGGTGCGGGCGGCGATCACGCATGCCTCGGGCAGGGCGTTGCGGCGCAGGCGGCCTCGGTCTCGAGCGCCTCCGGCAGGTCATGCGCGTCGGAGACGGCGTGGCAGATGCCGTGCAGGGCTGCGTTGGCGGCCGACAGCAGCCGGTTGAGGTCGTCGCCGGCGGCGTGGGCGTCTCCGGATTTGTAGTGGCGGCGGTTCCATGGGACGCCGGTCGGCCAAGCGGTCTGACGGTGGGCGCGGGCGGGTGCTGCCGGTCGGCGAAGGCTCCTCGTGCCGAGCAGGACGCCGGGTGCGGATGCGGAGTGACGATCTCACCGTGGAGCCATGGGGCATAGGATCGTGTCGCGTAGCGGCCCGCGCCCGGCGATCCAGAGGGCCGGGCCAGGATGTCGATGGGGGCCATCAGGGGTGATGTCGGCGAGGGACAACGCGGGCGAGGCCGTTTACCGCATCGACGACTTGGCGCGCATCACCGGAACCACGGTCCGCCATGTGCGCAGCTTCCAGGAACGGGGCCTGCTCCCGCCGCCGCGGGTGCGCGGCCGCGTCGGCTACTACGACGACACGCACCTGGCACGGATCCGGCTGATCATCCAGATGAAGGAGCGCGGCTACACGCTGGCCAGCATCGCCGAGATGATCACGGCGTACGAGCGCGGGCACAACCTGGCCGACCTGCTCGGCCTGGAGAAGGTGATCACGGGCCGGTGGTCGGACGAGATTCCCGAGCGGCTCACCCTGGCCGAGGTCGTGGCCATGTGCAACCCGGGCTCCTCGCCGGAGGACTTCGCGGGCCGCTCCCGGGAGGAGTTCCCGGAGCTGGCGCGCGCCGAGGAGCTGGACCTGCTCCGCTGGACGGGCACGGACTACGAGGTCCCCGACCCGCGGCTGCTGCGGGTGGGCGCCGAGATGGTCGCCGTCGGCATCCGGCTGGGCGCGGTGTTCGACATCGCCGCCGAACTGCGCGCCGACTGCGACGCCATCGCCCGCCGCTTCGTCCGGCTCACCGTCGAGCACGCCGGACTGGACGACGTGCTGCGTAACAGCACCCGCAAGGACATCCCGGAGATCGCCGACCTGATCCAGAAGCTGCGGCCGCTCGGGATGGTCTCCGTCCAGGGACTGCTGGCGCGGTCGCTGCACACCGAGATCCAGGCCGAGTTCAACCGGCAGATCGAGAAGCTCACCCACCGGCCCTCAGGCCCGTCCCCCGCCTCCGACCCCGACCCCGAATCGCGATCCCGGTAGCCCGTTTCCTCGCCGAGCCTGCGTGGTGTCGAAGTGGTAGCGGACGGCATTCGGTACCTCCGCTCCGATGAATGGAGCGGACGGGGATGACATTCATATAAGACTGCCAGTTCGGTACCCGACATCTTGGCCCTGATGCGTATCCACATGCGCGACGTGTGAGGCAGAGTGGCTGGTCGAGCTGTAGGAATTCTGCCGACCGGTCTTAACCCGTCCCCAGCACATCAGTACAGCCGGCGGCTCTACCGGTTTTGGAGAAAGCCATGACGCCGACGACGCAGCCGGGTGGGGAGACCGCCCCTGAGGAACCCGCTGATCTGCACAGCCGCTATCCCGACCTCGTGTGCTGGTGGGGGGAGCACACGCAACGCTGGTGGGCGCTGGCGCCTGTCGGGCGCGCAGGTCGCCTGATGGAAGGCGACAGCAAGGACGAGGTGATCCGGGCCGTTCGTGACGTGCTCAACGAAGCGGCTGCCCGGTCGCGCATCGCCTGATATCCGCCCGAGGTCAGACACCCCGCGACCGCTCCTTTTCGCCATCCCGGAAACATGGCCCGCTGCCCGATTTTGCGTGTCCATGGGCACCGGTGCGTCTACCGGGACGAGTGAAGTCCCCGTCACCGCTGTCGGTGCCGGGGACTTCGGCGGTAGGGGCGGGGGCTCAGCTGCTGGTGTCGAAGAGGGACGGCAGCCTCGCGCCGAACATCATGTCGCCGGAGAGCTTGATCTTGCCGTTCATGAAGGCGGCCACCGCCTCCAGCGTGCCGGCGCACAGGCGCAGCAGGTCGGGCGCGGACATCGTGAGGGTGACGCGGGCCCTGTCGGCCGGGCCGTTGCCGCCCTCGGCCCGGCCGTCGCCGATGGTCAGGTGGTGGACCTTCTCGCCTTCGGGGGTGGTGATGTGCCACTCGACCGTGCCGCTGTCGGAGCCGAGCCGGTCGGTGATGAACCGTGTCTGCATGAGCGTGAACACCCGGTCGAGCATGGCGTCGGCGCCCGCCTTGGCGAGGAACCGCTGGATGAGTTCGTCGTCGCCGCCCGACGCCTCCAACAGCAGACGCAGTTCGTTCGGCGTGTTGATGTCCTGGGCGAGGCGCTGCAGGTCGGTGCCGTCGATCTGGTCGAGGGCGGCCGTCAGGTCGGCTCCCCTGAGCTGGTCGAGGAGGGAGGCGAGGTCGGAGGCGGCGGTCGGAGAGACGTTTGAATTGTCCACGGTCATGGCATTCCTCCTTGGTTGGCGCAACCATACCATGAATCTGTGGAACATAGAACCATGGGAACATGGGGCCGGTCGAGGCGTGCTCAGCGGCAGGCGGACGCGGTCGGCGGGTTCGGAGGCGCGCGTGGAGTGGAGACGGAGCTCAGCGGCGCCGCGGCTCGACGAGGTGACGCTCGTTCAAGGCGCGGTGCGCCGAGCGGGCGGAGGCGGGGCGGCGTGTGGGGGGCGGTCGACCAGGAGTCGGGCGTAGTGTGCGACGAGGTTGCGGTTGAGACCGTCCCCCAGGCGCCGCGCGAAATGGCCCCAGACGCCGTCGTGCGGTTCGACGGACATCCACCATTCGAGCCGTTCGGCGACCACCGGGTCCCAGGCCGCGGCGCCGATCAGCATCATGCCCAGCTGGGAGCTGAGCAGGGTCTCCAGCTCGGTCCGGTCCGGCCGGCCCGTGCGCAGCCAATCGATGACGACCGACTCCACTCCCGCGACCCAGGAGCGGACCGTCACGTCGAACGCCGTGGTCACCTCGGTGACGTGCAGCGCTTCGTACACCATCGCGCCGATGCGGCGGCGCACGTCCTCGGCCACCACGCGGATCTCCTCCGACATCAGCGTCGAACCGGCCTGCAGAAACCCCAGGAAGGCCGGGCCGACCCGTTCGACGTGGTCGACGAAGCCGTGCAGCCGCGTCATGAGGATCTGCGAGGGCGGCCCCTCGACCGCCTCGCCCACGTGCGCGACCAGCTCGTCCCCGGCCCGCCGGAACGCGGCGTGCAGCAGCTCCTGGCGGTCGGCGAAATAGCGGTACAGCGACGTCCGCGAGACCCCGGCCGCCTCCGCCACGTCGGCGATCGAGGCCTCCGGGTTCGTGCTGAACGTCGCGACCGCCGCGGTGAGGATCTCGTCGCGGCGCTGGCCGAGGGGCAACCGCCGGTACGCGACGCGGGTGTGCGTGCCCTCGGCGGCGGATACGACGCTCACGCGCCGATCCCAGGGGACGGCGCGCCGGGCGTGACCGCCGCCGGCGAGACCTCGCACCGGACCGGGGTCAACTGCGCGTGCAGCAGAAGCTGCAGTTCCAGGCGGACGCACGGATCGCACAGATCCTCTCCGAGGAGCCGTTCGATGTGCCGCAGCCGGTAGCGGACCGTCTGCGGGTGGACGTGCAGCGCCGACCCCGCCTCGGTGGCGTTGAAGTTGTGCTCCAGCAGGGCCAGCAGCGTCTCGGCCAGCCGTTCGCGCTGCGCCGGGGGCAGCCCGTTGAACGCCGCGAGCCGGGAGTTGCCCGCGAAGTCCAGGATCGACCGCGACCGGTGGATGACCAGTGCCGGAACGTGGTCGATGCTGCGCACGATCCCCGCGTCGGGGATCACGCCCTGCCGTGTCAGTGCCAGGGTGGTGGACGCCCAGGACATCGACTCGGCCGCCTCCAGCACCGGCACCGTCGGGCCGACCGCGACGATCCAGTCCCGCCGCAGCGGCTCCAGCAGCCGTATCCGGCCCGGACCGTCCGGATCGGGCAGGAGCATGCGCGGCCGTGAACCGCCCAGGTCGAACAGCATCTCGTCGGGTAGCAGCAGCGGCGGTGTCACCTGCCGGCCCTTCGGGTGCAGCGCCACCGCCGCGACCGTGTGCGGCAGCGTCCAGCCGACCTGCCGGGCCGCCGCGGCGACCGTGTCGGGGTCCGGCGGCCGTTCGGCGAGCAGCAGGTCGAGCAGGTGCCGGTGCCGGTGGATCCGCTCGGCGGTGCCGTGCGGCGACTCCGACCGGTAGCCCTGGAGGAGCGCCGCCGAGACCGCCTCCAGGAAGCCGAACTGAGCGTCGGTCAGCGCCCCCACGATCTCCTGGTCGAGCTCCGCCTCGGCCGCCTTGATCGCGTGCGAGATGACCCGGCTCAACCGCAGCAGCAGCCGGTTCACCTCTTCCAGGCCCAGGCCGGCGATGGCCATCTGGCGGCCGGTCTCCACGTATCCGCCGCCCACCCGCTCCCAGGCGCCGTGGCCCCTGTCGTCCAGCAGCTCACAGAAGTGGGCGAGCCCACCGCCCACCGCGTCCTGAGTCGGCCCGGTGTCCCTCAGCCGACGGACCACGCGATCCGGGACGGCCTGGAACGCCCTGGTGTCCAACCTCGGCAGCACCTGTCTCCACCACCCTTGAAGCGACCCCTTGTGTTACGAGCTGTCCTACAGCGTTGCGCAGGGTCCCCGCATGGCGCTTGTACGTAACGGAGCAATAGTGTTCTTACTCTGCTCACTTCGTCACCAGAATCCCGTTACCAGGGATGTTGTGACTGCTGCGCCCACGCCGTGTATTTGCGGCGCAGGACACCATGTCTCATTCGGGCGCCATACTCCGTTAGTGATCAGCTCTCTTGCGACGCGTAGTCACAAGCCCGCAGGTCACGCGGTGTCTGTTCGGTGGGGCGGACCGTCGCGGATTTCAGGTGCCGGAAGCGGTCGCGGCGGAGGGGGGCGCTGGGATGGGCTGCCGCCTCTTTTCAGGGGCACCGGTGCGGTGAGGCGAGCGGGCGTCGGGACGGGGCCGCTCGACGGTGGTCCGGGGCGCGGTGATGGTCCGGGAGGCGGGGGTGCCCTGGAGGCGGCCGGCCTGGCGCTTCGCCGTGTCGTCGCGCCGGGCCAGCCGCAGTCGGAGGAGCACCAGCCCGCCCGTGGTCGCCAGCGCGGCCAGCCAGGCCGCGTGCACGGCGACCAGGTCGTCCTTGGTCCACTGGGGCGTCGTGGCGCCGCGCAGTGCCGCGCCGGTCAGCGGTTCGCCCACGGACCCGGGGGCGACCTGCGGGGACGCGATGGGGGGCAGCGCGACCTCCGGGCTGTTCGCGGCAGGCGCGGGCCAGGTCGTGCCGCCGGGCGGCGGCGGACCGAACGTGCCGGGCGCGGCCGAGTGCGGCGGCGGTGACGCGGCCTCGGCCGTGATCGTGACGGTGCGGCTCGTGCTGACGCCGGATGCTCGACGGGCGGTCGCCGCCGCCGTGATCGTGATCTTCCCGGGCCGAGCGTCCGAGGGGATCAGCACCTGGGCGGTGGCGGTCCGCGTCCCCTCCAGCGTGCCCAGGCTCTGGGAGCGGGGGGACACGGTCGCGCCCGAGGCGGTCACCCGTACCACGGTGCGCGACGCGGCCGCCCGCGCCGACGAGATCCGGACCGTCGCGGTCAGCGACCCACCCGGAGCGGCCGACACGGCCGACAACGACAGGTTGATGGAGAGCCGTGGCGTCCCCGACGGGGGCTTCTCCGGTGCCGGAGACCTCGTCGGCGGTGCGGGGGGCGTGGCCGTCGGTGTCTCCGTGGGCGGTGTCTGTGTGGGTGTGGCGGTGGGCGTCGGTTCGGTGGTCGGAGACTCCGAGGGCGTCGGTGTGGTACTGGGGCCCGGGTCCGGGACGGGGTCGTCGACGCCGGCCGCTGAGACGAACGTGGCGTCGTGACCTGTCAGCCCGGGAACCGACACGGCGAACACCGAGGCGGCGCCCAGGCCGACGTACAGAAAGGCTCCGCCCACTTTTATCGAACGTCTCAGGCGCACTTTTCGCCACCGAATCCTGTCATCGACGAGTCGTGTGGAGCCGATCGCATCATGGCGTGCGAATCGACGGCAAGACGGGTACGGCCGATCTGTCGTCCAGCGGGTAGTGCTTGTTTCGGCGTGCGCCCGAAACTGTCACCGGGTGCGTGTTTTTCAGGTGTCGGCCGGCCACAGCCGCATCGCCCGCAGAACCACCTCGATGCCGAACCGGCACTCGGGGTCCCGGAGCCGGTCGCCGAAGAGCTGGTCGAGTTGCCGGAGCCGGTAGCGCACCGTCTGCGGGTGGATGTGCAGCCGGTCGCCGAGCTCGCTCGCGGTGCCCCGGTTGACCAGCCAGACCAGGAGGGTCTCGGTGAGCCGGTCGCGCTGGGCCGACGTCAGGCCCGCCATCGGCGCGAGCTCCCGCCGGGCGAGCTGGTGCAGCAGCGGCACGTCCACCAGCAGCCACAGCGTGACCAGGTGGTTCTCGCAGAGGATGGCCGGGCCGTCGTCGATGACGCCGCGGGCGGACAGCGCCAGCGCCTGCCGTGCCCAGCGCAGGGAGTCCGCGGCCCGGGGCGGGGCGACCGGCAGGCCGACCGCGATCCGCTGGTCGGGGAGCGCCGCCCTGAGCATGGCGAGCCGGTCCTCGGAGAACGGCCCCGGCACCAGCAGATGCGGCGCCGGGCCGTCGACGTCGGCCAGCACATCGCCGTCCAGGGCGGCCCGCACGCACCGCGCCCGCGGCCGCACGGCGACCAGGACGACCTCCTCGGGCACCGTCCAGCCCGCGGCCTGCGCCTTCTCGCGTATCACCGAGGCGGGCACCGAGGGACCTTCGAGCACCAGGCGCAGCAGCTCGCGGCGCCGCTTGTCCGCCATGGCCGCCGGGCTTTCGGTGGCCTGCACGTAGCCCTCCATGGCGAGTGCGGCCAGACGGTCGATGTAGCCGAACATCACGTCCGCCAGCCGCGCCATGACGGGGGCGGGCAGGTCGTACCGAGGGACCTCGCGCATGATCCTGCGCCAGGCGACCTGCCCGCCGATGCGGAAGGCCGCCTGCAGGCAGTCCATGCTCCGCCCCTCGTGCGCCTCCAATCGCCCCAGTCGCCGCGCGGCCTCGTCGTGCGCCTCGGGCACGGTGGACGGGTCGGCGATCAGGTCGACGAACGCCGCCACATGCGTCTCCACGTGGGCCCGCAGGACTTGGGCGTGGGCCCCGTCGAGCGTGCGCGCGTACTCGGGGATGTTCCGGCGGAGCCCTGTGATGATCTCCTCTGTGAGGCCGGGCAGCTCCGGCCGCATGAGAGAGACGAGCCGGGCCGGGAGCGCCGCATCGTCCAGCGCGCCATGGTCGAGCGTCTGCGTCATCGGACACACCTCCGTCACCGTCGGCGTCCGGCCGCACTGGTCACGTCCCGGGGGGTCGTCCGGGAGCGGGACGGGGCCGATGCGCCGCCGGTATCACGAGGCCCCGACGTGGAGGTGGGACGCGACGAGCGGGGGACCCCTTCGCGTCCTCCCGCCGTGGCCCGGACACTCCGAAGTTAGGTCACGCCGGGCCGGTTCCATACTCCTGGACGGCCAAAACCGCACCCCCGAAAACTCACCGCTGCACACGACGGCCGATGGCCCGGCGCATGCGTTTCCCGCCGATGCTCACCGGCCGACAAATCCGCGCGGTGCCGACCGCCCGGATTGTCACCGCTGTCAACGTCGGCCGCCTGTATCCGTCTGGCCGGCACGGCGCAATCTTGCGTCGGCGTGTACTCATGGTTTGATCAACAAGGCGGTTTCTTGCGCCGAATGTGCGCCATTTTCCGGTGAAGGGTGCCGCACCGGGGGCGCATCGTGCTCTCATCACGAAGCGGTCGCGTCCAGCTTGGAGGTCACGGATGGAGCCAGTCATCGATTTCCGGCCCGGCGTCAGCCGGGAGGCGCGCCGGTTCGCCGCGTTCATGAGGACCGCCGTCCGGCCGATGTTCGCCTACGGCCCGATGCGGCCCTCGATGCTGCGGCTGGCCATGCTCCTGGACCTCGGCGCGCCGATGGTCATGCGGCCGCCGCGCGGGACGGAGATCGGACGGGTCCGGCTCGGTGACTTCCACGGCGAGTGGGTCCGCCCCGCCGGGGGCTCCGGCGCCCGCGTGATCCTATATCTGCACGGCGGCGGATTCTTCTGCTGCGGACTGCGCACCCACCGCGGCCTGGTCGCGCGCATCGCCGAACGGTCGGACGCCGTCGCGTTCTCGGTCGCCTACCGGCAGCTCCCCACAGCGCCGCTGGCCATGTCGATGGCGGACGCCCTGGCCGCCTACCGCTGGATCCTCGACCAGGGATGCGACCCGGAGCGGCTCGTCATCGCGGGCGATTCGGCGGGCGCGTATCTGGCGTTCACCACGGTGATCGCGGCGCGGGACGCGGGTCTGCCGGTCCCGGCGGGCATCGTCGGCCTGTCTCCGCTGACCGACCTCGACCACGAGGTGCGGGCGTCGTACGAGTACACGCGGCGCGACGCCTACATCCCGGCGCATCGGCTCGGCGCGTTGAAGCGCCTGCTGCTCGCCGGCATGGAGCCGGACGCCGTCGTGTCCCCCTGCGACCGCGACCTGCGCGGTCTCCCGCCCGTGTTCATGCTGGCCGGGTCGCGTGAGGCGCTGCGCTGGGACGCCGAGCTGATGGCCGGACGGCTCGCCGAGGCGGGCGTCCCGCATCTCCTCCAGATCTGGGAGGAGCAGGTCCACGTCTTCCCCGCGTTCGCCGGGGCCGTCCCCGAAGGTCGCCAGGCCATCGAGGAGATCGGTTCCTTCGTGCGCGCGCGGACCTCGTCCCACCCGTTGGGCGTGGTCGCCTGACCGGACATGACGTCGAACGTCCGCCTGACAACGCGGCGCAGCGGTAGGGAGTCGGGGATGAACCTCCAGCCCACAGTCGGTAGGGCGGTGCTCGCCCTGGTCGCGACGGTGGCGGTCGTCGTCGGCCTCATCGTCGTGACCGGATCGCGGTTCGCCGTCGCCGAACCGTCGACGCTGGCGTTGAAGTACGACTGCAGATACCCGCAGATCGGGACGAAGGAACTGGACGTGCTCGTCACCGTCGACTATCCCGCGCGGGTTTCGACGAAAATGGAGCGGCAGGGCGTCCCCCCGGTCGAGGCCAGGACCGTCGCGACGGTGAACGCGGAGACCACCGACGGCCTGCTCGCCGTGCGCGCCGCGACGATCCAGGGGGTCGGCAGCGTCCAGGCGGTGCTGGGACGACCCGACGGCGATCTCGACGCCAAACCGAGATTCGGCGTGCCGCTGACCAGGATTCCGCCGGTGGGCGCCTTCGACCTGCGAACCTCGGTGCGGGTGCCGTCGCTGGAGACCAAGCGGGCCGGCCAGGGACGCATCGAGATCCACGACCTCGACCTGACGATCCAGCCGAAGAAGGCCGACGGCACCCCGACGACGCTCGGACCGACCGTCGTCGTGCCGTGCACGCAGCGGCCCGGCCAGGACAACGTGCTCGCCCGGACCCGGATCACCGACGAGGCGGACACGCGGGCGCCGTCCCGGCCCCGCGAGGTGAAGGCCACCGCCAAGTCGCCGACGAGCGTCTCGCTGTCGTGGGGCCGGTCGTCCGACGACTTCTGGGTCTCCGGCTACGACGTCTACGCCGATGGCCGGATCGTGTGGCAGAGCACCGGCCCCGACCCCACCGCCACGCTGACCGGACTGTCCCCGGCCACGCCCTACACGTTCACCGTCAAGGCCCGCGACCTCACCGGCAACGTGTCCGACGGCGCCGACCCGATCCAGGTGACGACGGACCCGGATGCCCCCGACACCACGCCGCCCACCGTGCCGGGCAAGCCGGCCGTGACCGGGCTGGCCAAGGACACCGTGGTGATGTCCTGGCCCGAGTCGACCGACAACGTCGCGGTCACCGGCTACCGAATCTACGCCGACGGCCGGTCCGCCGCCGAGACGGACACCCCGTTCGGCTGGGTGAGCCGGCTGACGCCCGAACGCACCTACACGTTCACGGTCAGGGCCCGGGACGCGGCCGGCAACCTGTCGCCGCCGAGCCCGCCGCTCAGCGTGACGATGCCCAAAGGCCCGCCGTCCGAGTGCGGCACGCTCAAGGGAGACGAGGACTGGATCGAGGCCTGCGCCTACATGGCCGGATATGCCAACGTCGCCAAGCTGAACAGCGCGGTGGTGCTCAACCCCGCCACGCCGAGCCCCGTCCTCACCAACGTCGCCTACTACGCGACCGCCACCAGGGCCAAGGCCAGGTTCCTGTTCGTCGGGCCGTTGCGTACGCGCACGACGATGCTGACGTTCGGGTTCATGCCGACCACGGCGACCATGGAACTGAACCAGCTGGAGCCGGGCACGCTGGAGGGCGAGGACACGGGCAGCGGGTTCAAGGCGCGTGCGACCGTGCGGATGGCGGTGCGGCTGCTGGATGCGACGGTGAACGGCGCCCCGCTCGACCTCGGGCGCAGGTGCGTCTCCGCCCGGCCCATGACGATCACCCTCGACAGCACCCGGTGGTACAAGAGCGTCAAGGACGGCGGGCCGCTCAGCGGGACGATGACCATCCCGCCCTTCTCCGGCTGCGGGGCGAAGGAGAACCTCGACCGGTTGCTGAACGCCTCGATCTCCGGCGGAGGCAACGCCGTGAAGGTCGTCCAGGGGCCCGTCTGCCAGGTGTCGCAGGCCACGTGCCCACCGGTCGATCCCGTCACCGCGCGCTGAACCCCCCGTCCCAGGAATCACACCCACCCCTGTTTCCCGAGTGCCGGGAGAGGTCATCAAATGAAAGCTCAGATGAGAACGGCCGGTGTCATCGCGATCGCCGGTCTCCTGTTCGGTTCCGCCGCCTGTTCCGGTGGGGGAGACGAGGCCGCCACCGCGGCGTCCCCCGGCGTGGCCGGCGGCTCCTCGAATTCTGTATCGCCGCCCGCCGGGTCACCGGCCGAATCCAAGGTCCGGGGCGAACTCGAATCCTGCCTGAAGAAGGCGGGGCTCCAGGGGATACCGACCGCGACCGAGAAGCTGAGCGAGGCTCGGCAACGCGCCGTCCAGAAGTGCGGCCTGGCTGTGATCGGGCAGGCGAACCCCGCCGTCCAGAAGACGCTGGACGAACTGAGAGCCTGCGTGAAGAGGCACGGCGTAGCGGTGCCTCCCGCGGGTCAGGTGTTCGTCCCCGATGTCAAGGACCCCGCGATGGGCGCCGCGGTGCGGTCCTGCACGAAGTGACGTCCGGTCGCCTCGTCGGCCGCTGACAAAGGACAGCGTGAAACTGTCACGACCCAAGCGTCAGTGAGCATTCTCGATGGGGGTCACTGGAACGCGGACTGGCGCGTTCCAGTGACCCCCATCATGTTTTGCCGGCAGTGAGTGAAAGCGCGTGACATTTGTCACTGACGGCCGATGACGACGATCCGGCGACACGAGTACGTTACGCCCAGGTAACCCCGCTGGAAGGGCGGCAGATCCCAAGAACAAACGTCCGGCCCGGTCGATTCCGGCGGAGGAAACCGGCATCGGGGGTCCAGTTATCGCTGAGGATTCCTCGGCGCTGTCATCGGAGAGGTAACGAGTGAAGAACAAGAAGTCCCCAGGACTGCGGAAAGGGCTGGCGACGGGACTGGCGGCGGCCCTCGGCGTCGGCCTCGGCGGCGTCGCCGGCGCCGGCACCGCCTCGGCGGACCCCGTCACGCTCGACCTGAAATACGAGTGCACCTACCCGCTCATCGGCAAGCGGTCCCTCGACCTGCACGTCAGGACCGACATCCCCAAGAAGATCCAGGCCGGCACCGCCATCCCGAAGATCCAGATCTTCTGGGACGCCGGCCTCGGCGCCGACACCACCGAGGGACTCCAGGCGGTCGACGGCGTGAAGATCGGCGGCCTGGCCACCGCCAAGGCCCGCGTGGAGGCCCCCGACTTCCCCAACGGGCTCGACGTCAACGTCCGCAACCAGCTCAAGAACACCGAAATCCCCGGCGAGGGCGGCTTCACCATCCCCGGCTACGGCGAGGCCACCGGCCCCCAGTTCACCGCCCCCGGACACGGCAAGGTCACCCTCGGGGACCTCGCGCTGAAGGTCACCGTCCTGAAGTCCGACGGCGGCTCCAGCGCGCTCGGCACCTTCGACGCCCCCTGCACGCTGACGCCCGGCCAGAACAACACCGTCACCGAGTTCGACGTGACCAACGACCCGGTCACCTACCCGCCCGCGCAGAACCCGCCCGCCTGGTACCCGGAGAAGACCCCGGCCACCGCGGACCCCGGCACCCTGAACTACGCCTTCGGTCTCAAGGGCTCGTCGTTCATCAAGAACGCCAACGGCACCGTCCCGCTCGACGGCGACATCAAGGTCCGGGTGGACGGCAGGACCGGGGCGATCACCGGTGACCTCCTGCTGAAGAAGACCTCCGGCCAGATGAACATCCTCGGCTTCCTGCCCGTCACCGCCACGGTCGACTTCGAGCAGGTCGGCCAGACGGTCGGGACGTACACGGGCGGCGAGATCGCCACCAGGTCCACCATGAACATCAAGATGCCGAACTTCCAGGCGTTCGGCGTCATCCCGATCGGCGGCGGCGACAACTGCAAGACCACCCAGCCCTCGACCGTCGCGCTCGGCTCCAAGACCGGCGCCTTCTTCAACCCGAAGAAGGGCGGCGCCCTGTCCACCAAGGACTACAGCATCGCCTCGATCAAGGACTGCGGACCGCTCGAAGGCATCATCAGCCTCTTCGCGGCGGGCAGCGGCAACACGATCGACCTGAACCTGACGCCGCGGTCCTGACCCCGACCTGGAGGCATGGTGAGCGGACCAGGCCCAGCCGCACAACCGGCGAGGCCCGGCCCCGTCACCGCACCCCCCCACTCGAAAGGCAGACAGGTGAGACGAACAAGAAAGGCCGGGCTGCCCCTGGCCTTGGCCGGCGCCCTCGTGGCCGGGTCGACGCTGTACGGCGTCCCGGTCGCGCACGCGGCGTCGGGGACGCTTTCCCTCGACTACCGGTGCGACTACCCACTCCTCGGTCTCCAGGACGTCCGCGTCCAGATGACCGTGGACAACATCCCCGACAACCCCAAGGTCAACGAGGAGATCAAGGGCCTGCCGATCACGGCCAAGGCCACCATTCCCGCGGCGACCGTCGAGGGCCTGCGGACCATCAACGCGGCCAAGCTGACGGGCTTCGCCACCGCCGAGGCCGTCGTCACCCAGCCGGGATTCCCCGCCCCCAACATCGCCCCGCGGGTCGGCTTCGACCCGCCCACGGTGGACATCCCCACGTCCGGCGACTTCACCATCAACACCAAGGGCACCTCGCCCTCGCTGTCGTTCACCAAAGCGGGCTGGGGCGAGATCAACGTCGGAAACCTCACGCTGCGGGTGACCCCGCTGGACGCCTCCGGCCAGCAGACCTCACTCGGCCAGCTGAACGTCAAGTGCTACCAGAAACCGGGGCAGAAGAACTCGCTCGTCCAGTTCTACGTGGACGACGGCACCACCCCGCAACCGCCCAAACCCGCCCCCACCACCCTCCAGGCGGCGCAGCCGCCGGTCGAGTACGGCCGGCCGACCTACCAGCCGAACGTCCACAAGTACGACCTCACCTACACCTGTGACTTCCCGATCCTCGGCCCCTCCGACGAGAAGGGGATCCTCAAGGTCCGGGCCGAGGTCGACTTCCCGGACAAGGTGAAGGTCAACGACTACGCACCGCGCATCAAGATCGTCTCCACCAACGTGCTGGGGGCCAACGCGGTCGACGCGCTCACCCAGGTCTCGGCCGTCAAGCTGACCAAGACCACCGCATACGCGCGCGCCGACATGACCGTCCCGCAGTACGCCAGTCCGGTGAAGGCCACCGTCGCGCTGCCCGTGCCGGACACCGACATCCCCCAGGACTACCCGTCCCCGCCGATGACGATCAACGCCACCGGTCAGGCGCCCGCCCTGGTGTTCACCAAGGCCGGATCCGCCTCCATGAGCATCGGCAACATCGACCTGGAGACGACCCCGGTCCAGGCCGACGGCACCCCGACCCAGCTCGGCAACGTCAAGGCACCCTGCGTCAAGGACCCTGCCGACCAGATCAGCAAGATCGACTTCGAGATCACCGACGGTGGCGGCCCCGCCCCCGACACCCAGGCGCCCACGGTCCCTGCCAATGTGAAGGTGGAGGCGGGTGCGCCTGCGTCGTCGTCGTTGAAGGTGTCGTGGGACGCTTCGACTGACAAGCCTGATGCCGGCGCGTCTGGTGTGGGGGGCTATCTGGTGTTCCGTGATGGGCAGCAGGTGGCCGACGTGAAGGACGGAACCTCCTACACCGATTCCGGTCTCCAGGCGGAAACCGAGTACAAGTACGGCGTGGTGGCCTATGACAAGGCCGGTAACAAGTCGGAGCAGTCGTCTCCGGTGTCGGGCAAGACAGGGCCGGGGAGTACGACGCCGCCGACGAGTGGGGCGTTCGAGTTGTCGGGGAGCTCCAGCCTCAAGGCCGCCAACGGCAAGGTGGCGTTGGCGGGGTCGGTCAGCGGGACGGTCGACGCGGGCGGCAACGTCAGTGCGGACCTGAAGCTCAAGCCGGCCACGGGGACGTTCTCGATTCTCGGGTTCCTGCCGGTGACCGCCGACATCGCGTTCGCGCCCCAGGGGCGGACGACCGGCACGCTGTCGGGCGGCACGCTGTCCACCACGACCAAGACGGTCGTCAAGGTGTCGTCGGTCAAGCTGTTCGGCATCCAGATCGGCGGCGGCAGCACGTGCCAGACGGGTTCGGCGGCCACCATCCCGTTGAGGTCCACCGACTTCACCGTGGCGGGCGGCGGCACGCTCACCGGCACCTATACCCTGCCCGCTCTCCAGGGCTGCGGCGTCCTCACGCCGCTGCTGAGTGCCTTCGTGGCCGGGCCGGGCAACACCGTCACGCTCAGGGCGACGCCGGCGAAGTGACACCGCACGGCATGGCGTAACCGGGGAGGCAAGCCCCCGCCGCCGCGGACTCCCCGGCGGCGGGGGCACCTCCGTTGCTCGGCAATGACAAAAGCCCGGGAATATATGAGGAGAATGACATGGTGCCACGCGTGCTCGGCGCGGTCGCCTTGGGGTGTGCGTTGGTCGTGTCGCCTGCCGGATGTGGTGGGGACGAGAAAAATGACGCCAAGACCGTCTGGGCTGCGCGCGTCTGCGACGGGGTCAAGAGGAACGCGAAACGAATTTCGCTGCCGACCGTCGACCAGCGGGACGCCCGGAAGTCCAGGGCGGCGATTCTGACGTTCCTCGGGGACATGGGCGGGCAGCTTCAGGCCCAGGCGGCCGATCTCGACGCCGCGGGAGCGCCGCCGGTCGCCGGCGGGAAGGCGACCTACCAGGCCACGGTGACCAACCTCGCCAAGGTCCGGCTGGAGCTGGGGCACGTCTCCGCCGATCTGCGCAGGGCCCAGGTGACCGACATGAACTCGCTGGCCAAGGCGCTGCGTTCCTACCAGGCGCGGATGGGCGCCTTCGCCTCGTACCAGGGGCCCGTCAAGGACCTGCGCGCCAACACGGAACTGGACGAGGCCTTTCGGAAGGCCCCGCAGTGCCAGGGCGTGGGGACGTGAGGTTGTCACCCGGCTGACAGTCGCGTCGTGTTTCCACCGTGTTTTTGTGCGACGGGAACTAGTCCGGTGGCGGGCGCCATGACTATCGTGAAGTAACTCATTTCGATCCGCTTTCCAAAGTCGTGTTCCGATGAATTCCCAGCGGGCGAGGAGACGGTGAAGAGCGTCCCGGTTCGGCTTTCACATGATGCGAGGAAACGGCCGTGATCGGCGTGGTGTTCGCGTTCTCGGTGAACGCGATGCGGACGGTCGGGCAGGTGTTCCAGCTCGCCGCGACGGTGCTGGGGCTGCTGGTCCGGCGGCCGCATCGCTTCGAGTTCCGCGAGTTCGTCGAGCAGTTCTGGTTCATCGCCGGCGTGACGATCCTGCCCGCGTCGCTGGTGTCGATCCCGTTCGGGGCGGTGACCTCGCTGCAGGTCGGCTCGCTGATCCAGCAGATGGGCGCGGAGTCGTTCACCGGGGCCGCCAGCGTGCTGGTGATCATCCAGCAGGCCAGCCCGATGGTGGTGGCGCTGCTGGTGTCGGGCGTGGCCGGGTCGGCGATGTGCGCCGACATGGGCTCGCGGACGATCCGGGAGGAGATCGACGCGATGATGGTGCTCGGCGTCTCGCCGATCGAACGGCTCGTCGTGCCGCGCGTGGTGGCCTGCATGGGCGTGGCGTTCATGCTGAACGGGCTGGTGTCGGTCGTCGGTGTCAGCGCGGGCTACTTCTTCAACGTCTTCATGCAGGACGGCACGCCGGGCGCCTACCTGGCGAGCTTCTCGGGCCTGGCGCAGCTCCCCGACCTCTACATCGGGCAGGTCAAGGCGCTCGTCTTCGGGTTCATCGCGGGGATCGTCGCGTCCTACCTCGGCCTGAACCCCGGCAAGGGACCCAAGGGCGTGGGGGACGCGGTGAACCAGTCGGTTGTGTTCGCCTTCCTGGTGCTGTTCGTCGTCAACATGATCCTCACCGCGATCTACCTCCAGGCCGTCCCGCCGAAGGGAGGATGACCGATGGCTCTCCCCTTTCCCGGTCTCCGGCTCCTGCGCCGCCCGGGGCGCTGGCTGGCGTTCCTCGACCAGCCCGGCGACCAGCTCATCTTCTACCTGCGGGCGCTGCTGTGGACGCCGCGTGCGATCCGCCGCTATCTCAGGGAGGTGCAGCGGCTGCTGGCCGAGGTGGCGTTCGGCAGCGGCGGCCTCGGCGTGGTCGGCGGCACCCTCGGCGTGATGGTCGCGATGACGCTCGCGACCGGCGTCGTCGTCGGCATGCAGGGCTACTCGGCGTTGCAGCAGATCGGGTCGGCGGCGTTCACCGGATTCGCGTCCGCCTACGCCAACACCCGCGAGATCGCGCCGCTGGTGTCGGGGCTGGCGCTCAGCGCGACCGTCGGCGCCGGTTTCACCGCCCAGCTCGGCGCGATGCGCATTAACGACGAGGTGGACGCGCTGGAGGTCATGGGCATCCCGAGCCTGCCGTACCTGGTGACGACGCGGATCGTGGCGGGCACGGTCGCGATCATCCCGCTGTACGGGATCGGGCTGGTCAGCTCCTACTTCTCGGCCCGGCTCGTGACGACGGTGTTCAACGGGCAGTCGGCCGGGACCTACGACCACTACTTCGGCCTGTTCCTGTCGCCGGTGGACGTCCTGCTGTCGTTCCTCAAGGTTTTCCTGTTCAGCGTCATGGTGATCGTGTCGCACTGCTACTACGGCTTCCGGGCCAGGGGCGGGCCGGCCGGGGTGGGCAAGGCCGTCGGCAAGGCGGTCCGCACCTCGATCCTGCTGATTGGCATCACCGACTTCTTCGTGAGCCTGGCGCTGTGGGGCACCACGACCACTGTGAAGGTGGCCGGATGAGCGGGCGGAGGCGCGGCGATCTCGCCGCGACGGTGCAGCGGCGGCTCGCGGGCGTGGCCTTCCTCATGGTGCCGGTGCTGCTGGTCGCGCTGTCGGTCGCGGTGTACGACAAGCGCTTCACCAAGGTCAGCTGGGTGATCCTGCGCACCCCGAGCACGGGCGACTCACTGCACCCGTACGCGGACGTGAAGCTGCGCGGGGTGACGGTCGGCGAGGTCCGCGAGATCGACACCAGCGGCTCCGGCGCGACGCTCAGGCTGGCGATGCAGCCGGACGCGCTGCGGCTGATCCCCGCCGACGTGACGGCGCAGATGCTGCCCACCACGCTGTTCGGGCAGCGGTACGTGGCGCTGATCCCGCCCGCGCGGCCGAGCCCGCGGCGGCTGGAACCGGGCAGTGTCATCAGCCAGGACCGCTCGTCCAACGCGACCGAGCTGCAGGAGGTCCTCGACGAGCTGATGCCGCTGCTCACGGCGGTGGAACCGGCCAAGCTGTCGGTGACGCTCAGCGCGGTCGCCCAGGCGCTCGACGGCCGGGGCACGCGGCTCGGGCGGACGATGGTCGAGCTCGACGCGTACCTGAAGAAGATGAACCCGTCCCTGCCCACCCTCAACCGGGACATCACCGAGCTGGTCCGGCTGGCCCGCGACTACGACGAGGCCGTCCCCGAGATCCTTCAGGCACTGGACGACGCCACGTACACCGGCCGCACGCTGGTGGACCAGCGCGCGGAGCTGAGCACCGTATACTCGTCCGTCACCGCGGCGTCCCGGGACCTGACGGGCTTCCTGCGGGAGAACTCCGCGAACATCATCCGGCTGTCCGCCGACAGCCGGCCCACCCTGGAGCTGCTGGCGAAGTACTCGCCCGAGCTGCCCTGCACGCTGCGGATGCTGAACGACTTCATCCCCAAGATGGACCGGGTCCTGGGCAAGGGCGGCAAGCGACCGGGGCTGCACGTCGACGTCACGACGATGCGTTCGCGCGGCGCGTACCGCCCGGGGAAGGACGACCCGGTCTACAACGACAAGGGCGGCCCGGCCTGCTACCCCGTCCCGTATGACGGCGGCGGCCCGTCGACCCCGGTGAAGGTCGGCCGTGGCGGGCTCGGCCTGCCCAACTCGCCGGAGGAGAACCGCCTGATCAACGAGCTGCTCGCGTCCGGCCCGGACGAAGTGCCGGGGGCGCTGCCGGACTGGAGCAGCGTGCTGCTCGGCCCCGTCTACCGAGGCACGGAGGTGACGCTGCGATGAGCCGCACGGGCGGCACGCTGTCCCCGCTGATCAAGTCGCTGCTGTTCGTCGCGTGCACCGGCCTGGCCACCCTCGTGCTGGCGGTCAGCATCGCCCAGACCGACGTCGGGGCGACCGTCTCCTACCAGGCCAGGTTCACCGACGCCTCCGGGCTGCGCGTGGGCGACAGCGTGCGGATCGCGGGCGTGCAGGTCGGACGGGTGGATCGGGTCGGCGTCACCCAACGGCGGATCGCGCTGGTGCGGTTCTCGATCGAACGCGATCGGCGGCTCCCGGCGTCGGCCACGGCGACCATCAAGTACGTCAACCTGGTCGGCCAGCGGTACGTCGAGCTGGGGCGCGGCGCCGGGACGTCCGGCGACCTGCCGCCGGGCGGCACCATCCCGCTCGAACGCACCACCCCCGCGCTCGACCTGACGCAGCTGTTCAACGGGTTCCGCCCGCTGATGCAGGCGCTGTCGCCGGGCGACGTCAACAAGCTCGCCGGGTCGATCGTCCAGGTGTTCCAGGGCGAGGGCGCCACCATGGAGGAACTGCTGGGCACCATCGGTTCGCTCACCGCGATGCTGGCGGGCAAGGACCAGGTGATCGGCCAGGTCATCGGCAACCTCAACGCGGTCATCGGCAACCTCAACGCGCACAGCGGCCGGCTCGTCGACCTGGTGACCACGCTGCGCCGCCTGGTGTCCGGGCTGGCCGCCGACCGGGAGCCGATCGGCGCGGCGGTGAGCGCGCTGGACGAGCTCACCGCGAGCACCGCCGGGTTGCTGGGGGAGAGCCGCGCCCCCCTGAAGGAGGACGTGGCCCGGCTCGGCCGGCTCTCCCAGAACCTGGCCGACGAGTCCGCCACGGTCGAAAGATTCCTCGACATGCTCCCGGTGAAGATGCAGGCCATCGGCCGGCTCGGCTCCTACGGCTCCTGGATCAACCTCTACCTGTGCGAGGCCAGGCTCAGCGGCGCCTCGTACCAGCAGTTCCCGGACGCGCAACCGCCGCCACCGACCGGCATTCCGCTCACCGACGCCAGGTGCCGGTCATGAGCCGCCGGCCGCGCATCCGAAGGCGAGGCAGGCGGGCCGAGCGATCCGGGCGGCCCCTGGTGCGGCCGGTCCGCGAATGGAACCCGATCACCGTGTTCATCGTCGGCATGGTCGCCTTCATCGTCGCGGGGACGGTGGCGTTCCGCGCCGCCGACCTGCCGGTCATCGGCGGCGGCACCGGCTACGCCGCCGACTTCACCGAGGCGGCCGGGCTGCGTCCCGGCAACGAGGTGCGGGTGGCGGGCGTCAAGGTCGGCAAGGTGACCGGCGTGCGGCTGAACGGCGGCAAGGTTCGGGTGACGTTCCGCGTCAAGAGCACCTGGGTCGGCAACGCCAGCACCGCCGCGATCGCCATCAAGACGGTGCTGGGCGACAAGTACCTGGCCGTCGACCCGCTCGGCACCGGCGCGCAGGACCCGCGCACCCCGATCCCGGTGGCCCGTACCACCTCGCCGTACGACGTGACCACCGCGTTCGACGACCTCAGCGGCTCCCTGGCCGAGCTCGACTCACCCAAGCTCGCGCAGAGCCTGCGGACGCTTTCGCAGACCTTCGCGGGCACGCCGCCCGCCATGCGCAAGGCCCTGGACGGCGTCACCGCCCTGTCGAAGACGATCGCCTCCCGCGACGCCGAACTGCGCAGGCTGCTCGCCGGAGCGAACCGGATCTCCGGCACCGTGGCCGGCCAGAACGCCCAGCTCGAGACGCTGCTCAAGGACGGCAACCTGCTGCTCGCCGAGCTGCGGCGCCGCCGTGACGCGGTCCACGGCCTGCTGGTCGGGACACAGCGGCTGTCCGCCGAGCTGTCGGGGCTGGTGGACGACAACCGGCGGCAGCTCGGCGCGACCCTGCGCTCCCTCCAGGAGGTCACCGCCCTGCTCGAACGCAACAGGGCCGACCTGAACCGGGCGCTGTCACTGGCCGGGACCTACACCCGCCTGCTGGGCAACTCGCTCGGCAACGGCCGGTGGATGGACGGCTACCTGTGCGGCGTCGTCCCCAAGAACTACCTGCCTCCCGGCACGCCCCCCGCGAAGGGGTGCATGCCGCCCAAGCAAGGGGGCCGCTGATGCCGTCGCCATCTCGGAAGAAGGTCATCGCGGGGCTGCGGAGGCTACGTCGTGCGGCCTTCGTCGTGACCGCCGGTGTGGCGGCCGTCGTGCTCGCGGGCACGGCGCTCGCCGCGTTCGATGACGACCCCGGCTACACCGTGACCGCCTACTTCAGGAAGGCCGTGGGTGTTCACGAAGGCTCGGACGTGCGGGTGCTGGGCCTGAAGGTCGGCGCCATCCGGTCCGTCCGGCCGGAGCCCAGCCGGGTCCGGGTGGACATGCGCCTGGACCGGACGGTCCTGGTTCCGGCGAACGCGGGCGCGCTGGTGATCGCGCCCAGCGTCGTCGCCGACCGGTACGTCCAGCTGACCCCCGTCTACACCGGCGGCCCGCGGCTGGCCGACGGGGCGGTCATCCCGGTAGAGCGCACCGGCACCCCCATGGAGATCGACCAGTTGTACGCGACGGTCAGCAAGCTCGCCACCGACCTCGGCCCGGACGGGCTCAACCGCGACGGGGCGCTGTCGGACGCGATCCGCACCGGCGCGGCCAACCTCGACGGCAACGGCCGCGCGGCGGGCCGGACGATCGAGCAGCTCGGCCGAGCCGCCAAGACTCTGAACGGTTCACAGCGGGACCTCTTCGCCACGGTCGACAACCTGCGCAGGTTCACCGGCATGCTGCGCGACAACGACGCCCAGGTCCGGCAGGCAGAACGGCAGCTCGCCGACGTCACCGGGTTCCTGGCCGCCGACCGCGCAGACCTCGCCGCCGCGCTGCGGCTGCTGGCCGAGGCGCTCGGCAAGGTGAAGACCTTCGTCGAGGACAACCGCGCGCTGCTGAAATCGAATGTCGGCAAGCTCGCCTCGATCACGCAGGTGCTCGTCGAGCAGCGCCGGTCCCTCGCCGAGGCTCTCGACGTGCAGCCGCTCAACGTGCAGAACGTCCTCAACGCCTACGACCCGCAGACCGGGTCGCTCATGGGACGCGCCAACCTCAACGAGCTGAGCGCAGGCGGCGGGGCCGGTCCGCCGCTTCCCCTTCCGACGGTGGATGGAGGTGGCCGATGATGCGTGTCCGCCGGCTGGCAGGAGCACTGGGGTTGGTGGCCACCGCGCTCTCCGGCTGCGGGTTCGGGGGAGTCCGGGGCGTCCAGGACATCCCGCTCCCCGGCGGCCCGGACCTCGGCGACCACCCGTACACGGTGAAGGCCCGGTTCGCGAACGTGCTGAACCTGGTGCCGCAGTCGGCGGTGAAGGTCAACGACGTGGCGGTGGGCCGCGTCGCCGATGTGTCGCTGCCGCCCGGCGGGTGGACGGCGGAGGTCACGCTGCTGGTCAACGGCGAGGTGCGGCTGCCCGCCAACGCCTACGCGCAGGTGCGGCAGTCGAGCCTGCTCGGCGAGAAGTACATCGAGCTGGCCCCACCACCCGGCGGCGCGACGGGACGCCTGACCGCCGGCAGCGTGATCCCGGTGTCGCGGACCAACCGCAACGTCGAGGTCGAGGAGGTGTTCGGCGCGCTGTCGCTGCTGCTCAACGGCGGCGGTCTCAACCAGATCCAGACCATCACCAAAGAGCTCAACCACGCCCTGGGCGGCAACGAACCCCAGGTCCGGTCGATGTTCCGGCGGGTCGCGGAGCTGACCGGCACGCTGGACGGCAACCGCAAGGGCATCACCGACGCGCTGGACGGCGTCAACCGGCTGTCGGCCACGCTGAACGGCCGCCAAGCACAGATCAACACGGTGCTGAGCGACCTCGGCCCCGGGCTGAAGGTGCTCGAACAGCAGCACGGCGCGCTGGTCGAGATGCTCCGGGCGCTCGACCGGCTGGCCGCCGTCGCGGTCGACACCGTGAACAGGAGCAAAGAGGACCTGGTCGCCGACCTCAAGGCACTGGAGCCGACCCTGCGGAGGCTGGGCGAGGCGGGCCGCGACCTGCCGCGGTCGCTGCAGGTCCTGCTCACCTACCCGTTCACCGACGCCGTCCTGCCCGCCATCAAGGGCGACTACCTGAACGTGTACCTGTCGGTGTCCGCCGCCCCCGGCACCCAGATCGTTCCGCCGGTCAAGCCGAGCGGACAGGACGCCCAGTCCCGCAAAGGCACGGGCCCGCCGCTGCCGCTCCCCGGCGCCGAGACCGTCGCGCCCCCGATCGCCCCCGCGTCCGGAGGAGGGCAGGACTGATGCTCACGATCGCCACCCGGCTCAAGGTATTCGCCTTCCTGGTGATCGCCGTCTGCACGCTGGCGTTCGTCGGCGTCCGGTACGCGGCGCTCGGCGCCTACGTCGGCTACCGCGACTACTACGTGGTCAACGTCGAACTCGCTCAGGCGGGCGGGCTGCTGCGGTACGCGGACGTGACGTACCGGGGCGTGTCCGTCGGACGGGTCGGCCCGGTACGGCTGACCGACGACGGCGTCGTCGCCGAGCTGCACATCAAGAAGTCCGCGCCGAGAATCCCGGCGCGAACGACGGCGGTCGTGGCGAACCGCTCCGCCGTCGGTGAGCAGTACATCGACCTGAGCCCGCAGACCGCGGGCGGCCCCTACCTCGCGGCCGGCTCGCGGATCGAACGCGCCGCGACCACGACCCCCGCGCCGGTCACAGATCTGCTCAAGAGCGTCGACGGCCTGGCGGCCTCGGTGCCGCTGGGCGACCTGCGCACGATGGTCGACGAGCTCGGCGAAGCGTTCGACGGGCAGAGCCAGAACCTCCAGATGCTCCTGGACAACGCCGGTGCGTTCACACAGGCGGCCAACGAGCACGCCGAACCGACCAGGCGGCTCATCGAGGACGCCGAGACGGTGCTGCGGACCCAGAACGACGAGGCCGAGGCGCTCAAGTCGTTCGCCCGCGACGCACGGCTGCTGGCCCGGCAGCTGCGGACGTCCGACGGCGACCTTCGCCGTCTGATCGCCGCCGCCCCCGGGGCGTCGGAGCAGTTCGCCGGGCTGGTCCGCGACCTGGACCCCGACCTCGGCGTCCTGGTCGCCAATCTGCTCACCACCTCCGAGCTGCTCCTCACGCGGGTGGATGGCACGGAGGAACTGCTGGTCAAGCTGCCCCGCGCGGTCGCCGCCGGCTCGTCGATGATCGAGGGCGGCACGCTCGACTTCGGCATGGTGACCACGTTCTTCCAGCCGCTGCCCTGCACCAGGGGATACGGCGCCACCACCTACCGCAACGGCCTCGACACCTCTCCCGGACCGCCGCTGAACACGGCGGCGCGCTGCGCCATGCCCGCCTCCAGCGGGGTGAACGTGCGCGGCGCCGCCAACGCCCCACGCGGCGCGGTGCCCACCCCGGCCGTGCCCGGCTCCGTCCTCGGCGACACGAGCACGTCGTCCCTGCCGGGCGCCCTCGGCCTGCCCGCCCTGCCCCCCTCATCACCCCCCTCGGACATGTCCGCCCTGCTCGGAATGGCGAAAGGGGGAAGCTGATGACCCGCATCGCCGCATGGGTGGCGCTCGCGCTGGCCGTGACGTTCCTCTCCTGGTCCGGACGGGCCCTGTGGCAGACCTGGCACGACTCCGACGCGACGGCCTTCGCCCGCGAACGCGACCTGGTGCTTCGCACCGGCACCCGAGAGGTGGCCATGCTCAACAGCATCGACTGGACCCGCCCCGACGAGGGGCTGCGGCGGTGGCGGGACGCCTCCACCGGGCCGCTGCGCGACCGCCTCCAGCGCGAGTCGGCGACCAGCCGCCAGAAGATCCTGCGGGCCCGCACATCGGCCGTGGCGAACGTGGACGACGCCGCGGTGACGTCCCTGGACGTGCGGACGGGCACCGCCCAGCTCATCGCCGCGGTGCGGATCAGGCTGACACCGCAGGGTGGGCGGACCACCGTCCAGCGCAAGCGCTACGAGGCCGGTCTTACCCGCACGTCCAGCGGGTGGCGGCTCAAGTCGCTCACCGTGCTCCCGGTCAGTGCCCGCTGAGAAAGGAACGCGATCGGTGCCCGAAACGCAGGAGGACCGCCCCCGAACGGCCACGAACGCCCCAGCCGGCCACCGACCACGCCGGCCTCACCGGCTGTTCGTCGTCGCGGCGTTCGTCGCACTCGCCGGATGCGGCCTGTCGGCCCTGCGCGGACCCGCCGGCGCGGAGGAGGCCGCCTCGGCGAACCGGGCGCTCGTCGACACCGCCGCCACAACGGAGGTCATCGGCGACGTGGGGAACGCCCTGACCCGGATCTTCTCCTACGACCCGGACGACACCCCCGCCACCGAGCGCGCCGCCGCCGACGCCCTGTCCGGCCGGGCCGCCCACGACTACCGGCGCCTCTTCCCCCAGGTGAGACGGCAGGCACCGGCACAGCGGCTCGCGCTGCGCACCAGGGTCGTGCGCGCCGGCCTGGTCAGCCTCACCGGCGACACGGCCCGCCTGCTGGTCTTCCTCGACCAGGTCGCCACCCGCGCCGGAAGGCCCGCCGCCTCACCGGCGGCCGCGCAACTCTCGGTGACGGCCCACCGGCACAACGGCCAGTGGCGCATCACGGAGATCAGCTCTCGTTGACCCGAACGACCTGCCGGAGGAACCGACTTCCATGCCGAACACCACCGAGGCGGACACCACGACCACCTCCCGCGCCGACAGCCCCGCCGACGAGCCCGGCGCCACGTCCCATGACATGCGTGGCGACGAGCCCGGCGAGAAGTCCACGGACACGTCCGGCGAAAACCCCGCCGCCGAACCTGGCGACGACCCTGGCGGTGGGCGGGCCGATAAGCCCGCCCAGAAGCCTGCCCGGAACGACGCCGACATGTCCGGCCAGAAGCGCGCCGAGGACTCTGAGGACGAGGTCGTACCGGGTGGGAGGCGGCGCTGGATTCCGTGGGGAGCGGATCCGGTCCAGGTAATCGCGATCGTGCTGACGGTGGTGGCGGCGGTTGCCGCCGGGTGGTTCGGGTGGTCCCGCTACGCAGCCAGGCATGACGACTCGTTGCGTTACGCGGCGACGCGCGATCAGGTGCTGCGGAGTGCAGAGCAGGGGGTTCAGAACCTCAGCACCCTGGACTACCGGTCCCTCGACCGGAGCCTCAGGGCCTGGCAGGAGTCCGCCACCGGCGACCTGTACCGGGATATCGTTCAGGGCCGGGCGCAGTTCGAGCAGCGCGTGCGCGAGGCCCGGACGGTCACCGCCGCCAAGGTCCTGGAGGCCGCGGTCACCGAGTTGGACGAGCACGCCGGGAAGGCTCGCGTCCTCGTCGCCGTCCAGATCACCGTCACCCCGCCTGAGGGGGAGCCCGCGGTCAAGAAGAGCCGCCTCGTCGGCGAGCTCACCAGGACCGCCGACGGATGGAAGATCAGCGGGCTCGGCCAGGCACCCATCGCGAACCCCTAGGAAGGGTCACCGCCATGCGAGCCATCAACCTGCCCGTCGCGCTCGGCACGGCGACCGTTCTGCTGGTCGCGTTCGCCGTCTGGTCGCACCGGGAAGCGGCAGCCCTGCGCGACACCCCCTCCGCGCGCAACGCCGCTCTCGCCGACAACGCCCGCACCAGCGAAGTCAAAGGCCAGGTCACCGACGTGGTGAACACGGTGTTCTCCTACAACTACGCCGACGTCGGCAAGACCGAGCGCGCCGCCCATAACCTGCTCGTCGGCCGGGCCGTCCGGCAGTACGACGCCATGTTCGCCACGGTGCGCAGGCAGGCGCCGATGCAGAAGCTGGTGCTCACCACGACCGTCACCGACGGGGCGGTGAGGATGCTGCAGGGCGACCGGGCGCGGCTGCTGCTGTTCGCCGACCAGCGCAGCACGCGCGGCACGGACGGCACGAGTTCCTACGCGGGCGCGATGCTGGCCGTGGACGCGATCCGCCGGGACGGCCGCTGGCGCATCGCGGCGATCGACACCTTCTCCTGAGGATGCGGCGCGAGCCGTGCCGGTGACGCATCATCGTCCTTAGGTGACCTTGACGGCTACGGGCCCGGGCCGGGTCGCCGTCGCGCGAACGCGCGGTAGCCGGGCCGAACCGCTTCTCCGCGCCGATGTGCCCGGCCACGGCGGGCCCGGCCGACACGCCGACGGCAACCGTGACTTGCGGCACCTCGGCAGCCAGGCGGGACGCCAGCTCGCGCGCGGCGGCCAGGGTGCGTCCGGTCGCGTCCGGCAGGTCCAGCGACGACCTTGACGAGTCTCGGATCGTCGTCCACCACAAGTAACCGTGCCCCCACCGCTGGGGCAACGCCCATAAGCCACCGTACGCCTCTTGTGACGGCGTGCCCGGCGTGAAGCCCGATCACGCGGTGACATCGTCGAGGCCGGAGCCAACTGTCGAAGATCGCGGGTATCGCGCTGGCCTTGGCCGAGTGCACGCCCTTGTTCAGCGCTTTCTACGTGGCTGCCGGGGACGCGCTGGCGAGGCTTGGACCTGACCGATGCGGACCTGCGCCGTCGCCAGGGGCCCTCCCGGCCGCACCCCAGCGAGTTGACCAGCGCCCTGCTGCTCATCTCCACGGCACCAGCAACGTCCTTAAGAGGGCGGCGTCGCCGCCGGACGAGCCTCTCCACCCTTGCCAAACTTCGGAACCCCAAGCTCGCACCGAATCCCCGGGAGGTTCCGAAGCAAGAATCGGACATCACGACAGCAAAGGTTCGCCCTCCGAGGGGCGACCGCTACCAAGCCGACTATTTCCCTGGTCAATTGCCGCGTCCACGGCTCTCCTGGGCCGTCACCGTTGAAGGGAGCTGGAGGCCCGCTACCGCAAGGGCCGCCACGGTGGCGTTCGCGGCTCTCCTGGGCCGTCGCCCAGCCGCAAGCCGTGCCTGGTGCGAATTCGAGGCGAGACTCACTGAGATGCCGTATGAGCGGGCGGCGTGGTCGTAGGCTTCCGGGGTGAGCATCGACGCGACCCAGACGTCCGCGGCAGAACTGCGGAACACGATGGTCGATCAGCTGGTCATGTGGCGGTCGGTCCGGACATCGCGGGTCGAGGCGGCGATGCGCGCTGTGCCCCGGCATCTCTTCGTGCCCGATGCCTCGATCGAGAAGGCCTACGCTCAGGAGGGGGTCATCACCCACCCGGGACCGGACGGTCGACCTCGCAGCATGGCCTCCGCGCCGGCCATCGTCGCGCAGATGCTGGAGCAACTCGACGTGCGGCCGGGCCACCGTGTCCTGGAGGTCGGCGCGGGGACGGGATACAACGCCGCGTTGCTGGCGCACCTGGCGGGCCCGGATGGGCAGGTGACGACCATCGACATCGACGACGATGTCGTTGAGGCAGCTCGCAATGGGCTCGCAGCCGCCGGCTACGACAACGTGCAGGTGGTCTGCGGCGACGGCGAGCACGGCCACCCCGACCATGCTCCCTATGACCGGATCATGGTCACTGCGGGTGCCTGGGATGTGCCGCCCGCGTGGACGGATCAGCTCACTACCGGCGGCAGGATCGTGGTGCCGCTGCGGGTGCGGGGGCTGACGCGTTCGGTCGCTCTCGAACGCCAGAACGGCATCCTGCGGAGCTGCTCCATGCGGACCTGCGGGTTCATCCCGATGCGTGGGGCTGGGCACTGCCCGGAACCCACCCTCAAACTCCGCGACGACATGGAGGTCTCCCTGCGGCTCGACGACCGGCAATCCGCAGACGCCCAAGCCCTCGGCCGCGCCCTTGACCACCCCGCCTGTCAAATCTGGCTGGGTGTGACCGCCGGTGAGGAGGAACTCGGTCACGTTGAGTTCTGGCTGGCCACGATGGAAGGATTTTGCCGCCTGCTCGCACAAAGGGACGCGGTCGACCAAGGTCTCGTCGAGCCCATGTACCGCTGGGGCAGCATGGCGGTGTTCGACCAGGACACGTTCGCATACCTCACCATGCGCCAGGCGCCCCGCGCCGAGGACAGGCAGAGAGTCTTCGAACTGGGCGTCTGCGCGTACGGTCCGCACGGCGGGGAACTCGCCGACCGTCTCTCCGATCAGATCCGCAGGTGGGACCGTGAGGGCCGATCACACGCCCTGTGGATCGAGGTCCACCCGGCAGGAACCGCCCCCGATATCGAAGGCCTGATGGTCGCGGACAAACAGCACACGCGCGTGATCGTCCGGACCGCCCGTCAGTGAGTTGAGTCCCTGGCACCCCTACGTGATCGCTGGCGCTAGCCACACCGGAGGTGGAGTTCCCAGCGATGTTCCCACGCCGGTTGAGCCTGTAGTCCCTGACATTGTCCCCACAGCGTGGGCACGGCGGGTGAACATCAAGGCTCTGCGAGGTGCCGACCTTCGGGGTCTGCGCCTGGCGCACCGCAGCATCGACGGGGATGCCCTGGGCTGGATTCGTCTCAGCGTTTCCTGGGGCCTCCTGCGAGCCGGGTGCGGGCGAGCCGGAGTACAGAGGTCGCGGAAGAGTCGCCGTGACGTACGTTTCGGCCCTACCGGGGTGCTGGCGAAATAGTGGTGGCCGGGGTGGTCGAGCCATAGGTGTTCGCCGTGTGCGGTGACGGCGAGGCCGTACCTTTCCGGGGCCAGGTTCTCCTTGGTCCGACCCACCAGGCGAACACGCTGACCAGCCCCGGCATGGCGATCGTGGTCATCCGCGAAGGCATGGACTGGTGGTACGGCAACGGACAGCACCGAGTACGGGCCATGCTCGACCAAGGAGTCACTCGCACCGTGGTCGCCCGGCTGGTCTATCCCGAACGCGTCATGGACCCCGTTTGGCCCCACAACGCGCCCACCGCCGTCGAACTGGGCATCGACCCCCATGGCTGAAGAGTCCTAATCAGCGCGCGAGCCGATCGAGGACCGTATGCACCACGGCCCGGCTCGGCGCGCGCCGGTGCGGTCGAGCCCGTGGCGGGTTTCGGTGATCTGTTTGGGTGGGCCTGCTGCCCGCGCCGACCCTGCACAGCCCGTTGGCCAGGGCCAGACCGTCGAGGGTCGGCGCCGATGACAAGCACTCTCACCGCGGCTCGCCGCCGAAGTCCGCAGCGTGCTCGGCGGCCCACCCCGACAGCGGCCGGGCGCTCGCCCCGGTGATGTCGCGCACCGTGGAGGTGACGGCTGGGGGCGGGCCCGCCGCCATCCTGGCGTAGCCGGAGAGCAATTCCTCCACGAACCCGTCGGGGAAGCCGGAATCGGCCAGCAGCCGGGCGCGCTCCTGCACCGGCGACAGCTCCTGCCAGCGCAGCGGGCGGCCGATCGCCTCGCCGATCACCCGGACCTGCTCGGCCTGGGTCAGCACCTCGGGGCCGGTGAGGGTGTAACGGCGTCGGTCGTGCCCGCCTTGGGTCAGCACGTGTACGGCCACCGCCGCGATGTCGTCCTCGTGAATCGGTGCCATCGCCAGCGAGCCGAAAGCCCCGCGCACGGTGTCACCCGCCCTGATCTGCTCCCTCCACCACAGTGTGTTGGCCATGAACGTGCTGGGGCTCAGCACCGTCCATTCCATGCCCGACTGCTCGATCAGGCGCTCCACGGTTGCGTGCCAGCGGGCGACCGGGTTGGGCTGCTTCTCGGGAGTGAGCCCGGGACGAACGCCGCCACCGGTCATGAAGACGACACGGCGGACGCCGCGCTTGAGCGCGTCCACGATGGGGCGGGCCGGTTCGGCCGAGTGGAACGGCCACATCAGGAACGCCGCCTCGACATCATCGAGAGCGCCGGGCGCCTCCAGGTCCGGCGTGATCACTTCGACGTCGTGCGGCAGCTTCGCGGTCTCAGGGGTGCGGCTCGTGGCTCGCACGGCGGCGCCGCCCCGGGCCAGCCGCTCGGCCACCCTTCTGCCGACGGTTCCGGTGGCGCCGAAGACAAGGTATGTGCTCATGCCCCAACGATCACGCCGACTCAGTGGACCGCGTAGGTCACGGGGCAAAGAACGGCGATAAGTCGCATGTCATAATGATCTATGGTGAAAACTAGCACTCTGGATGCGATGGATCACGCTCTCGTACATGCGCTCCAGATCGACGGTCGAGCCTCTTTCCGTACGATCGCCGAGGTGCTTGGCACCTCCGAGCACACCATCGCCCGCCGTTACCGGAAGCTGCGCTCACACGGCATTCTGCGGGTGGTCGGCCTGCTCAACGGCCCGCGCTTCGGACATACCTCGTGGTCGGTACGCCTGGTGTGCACGCCGGATGCGGCCGGCTCGGTGGCCGGGGCGCTCGCCCGCCGCGACGACACCGTCTGGGTCCGTCTGCTGTCGGGCGGCACCGAGATCGCCTGCGGCGTCCAGACCCGTGGCGACGGGGAAGGCGACGCCCTGTTGCTGAAGAAGCTGCCACGTACCCCGCGCATTGTCGCCATGTCCGCACATGCGACCCTGCACATGTTCGCCGGATGGCGCAGCCGGGGCACTGTGCTCTCCGAGGAGCAGGCCGAGCGGCTCCGGCCGGCTCCGCCGCAGGAGATGGAGATCTCTCTGCGCAAGGAGGATCATGCCCTGCTGCGCGTGCTGGCCCAGGACGGGCGGGCCGGGTACGGCGAGCTGGCAGCGGCCAGCGGATGGTCGCAAACCACCGTGCGGCGCCGCCTCGACCAGTTGCGATCCGGTGGCGCGCTCAGGTTCGACGTCGAGATCCCTCCACAGGCCCTGGGTTACCACGCCGAGGCCTGGCTGTGGATGAAGGCGGAGCCGTCGGCCCTAGCCGCGGTCGGTGCCGCGCTGGCCGCTCACCCCGAAGCCGACGTGGTGGCGGCCACCACAGGCCCGACCAACCTCATGGCGGGCGTGACCTGCCGTGACACCCAGGACCTCTACCGCTACCTCACCGAGCGGGTGGCGCCGCTGGACGGCGTGCGCGAGTTGGAGACCGCGCCCGTGATCCGCACGGTCAAGCGGGTGGGCACCGTCCTGTCCTGATGCCTCAGATCGCCGCCAGGCGAGGCCATTCGTCACTCCGAAAACCCCGGGGGCCGATGCGGGGGTGATGTAGCAACGGAACGAGTCACGCTAAGGACCGCGGGCGAGCCGCGAGTGTTGTGCGCAGCGTTGTTGTCAGTGAGTGTGTAGGCGTCTTGACGGTCGTAGATGTCGCGGGGCAGCGCCTCGCCGCGCTCACGCGCGGGAAGGTCGTCGCGGTGACACGCCATCCTCGTTGACGTGCGTGGGATCTCAGAACTTGGTGGTCTGGAGGCGCTGGCGACTGCCGCGTGCGCACCCAAACACGCGACCTACATCTGATTACGCTCCTCGCCCTCCCGGTCAGCGGGCGTTGTCTGGTCCCTCAACGGGCATTGGGTGCGGATAGGCAATCAGGTTGTGGGCCAGTCGGGGTCAACGGAGTTATGCGCCGTTGGGTTCGGCACTGGCCCGCGCCGCAGGCACAAGGGGTGGAAGTGTTGCGACTCGCTCGCGCAGGTCACGTATGGCGGGGGAGTCGAATCCGGCGAGGTCGTCGACGAGCGCGCCGAGGCGTTCCCGGCTGTTGGACCTCAGGTTGGCCGCGGGAATGGTGTCGAGGGACCTCGACGGCGAGCGCGGCCGCGTCGTCGCCTTGGTTGCGTGCGGCCTCTCCGCGGGCGAGGACGAGTTGCGCGGCTGCCCAGCCGGGGCGGCCGTGGGGATAAGGATCACGACGCTGACCCGGCTGATCAGCGAGGTTCGCCGAACGGAGCACGCCGGTTGTATCGCATGCTGGCCGAGCGCACCAGCCCGGAGCTGCGGGCGCGGCTGGCCGGTCTGCTGCAGGTGCCTGCCGATCGGCGAGTGTCGGAGCTGGAACGGCTGCGTACCGCGCCGACGCGGGCCTGGGGCCGGGTGATGGTGGCGGAGTTGCATCGGGTGGCCGAGATCGTCGGCTCGGGCGCGGGGCCCAGGTGGAGGCGGTGCCGGGGGCATCACTTCTTGGTGAGGCGAATGAGGACCCGAACGCCGGATTCTTCACGGCGTCGGCGGGTCAGCCGCTTTGTCTGTGAGCACGCAGAGCGGCCCAGTGGCGCAGGCAGTCGGCGATCTGGGTTTCGTAGCCGTTGCGGGTGGGCCAGTAGTAGCCGGAGAAGGTGGCAGACACCGGTTCAAAGGCCAGGTTGCCGGCGTGCGCGAGGAGCCGGGCGATGGTCGTCTTCCCGACGCCGGGCGGCCCCCACAGGATGGCGGAGCTGAGGCGCTGCTGGGCGACCATGCGGCCAGCGGGGCGTCCGGGGCCAGGAGATGGTCCTGTCCGACGACCTCTTCCAGATGGGTGGGGCGCAGGCGGTCGGCGAGTGGTCGGGCGGGCTTCTCGTCGAAGAGCGGCAGGGGCGCTTCCATCGGTCTCTCGGGTCGGTGGCGGATGTGTGCGGGCGTGGCGAACCCTGCACGGGGCGCTGGCGAGCGAGGGCTCAACGCTCGCGGGGAAGCTCGCGGCGCTCATCGGGCACCGGTGCGGTCGCGTCGTGGCAGCCGTTTGACGACCAGGTCGTAGGAATCCTCGACCGCGTCGGTGACGAGGTGCTCGGTGATGCCGGGGCCCGGCCCGATCGATATCCAGTGACGTTTGTCGAGGTAGCGGCCCGGTGTGATCGAGGCGTAGCCGTACACGTACGCGCGGGCCAGTTCGGGGTCGCATTTGACCGTGATGATCTGCTCGCCGGGGTCGTCGGTGACGATGAGGAACACTTTGCCCGCGACCTTGTACACGTCGAGCTGGGGGGTGAAGGGGCATCCATGGCTGACGCCGGGCAGGGCGAGGGCTGCCTTGCGGGCGGTGTCCTGGAGCCGGTCGCCGGCCGCGCTCACCGGGACGCCCGCGTGCCGTAGGCGTAGGTGTGCGGGTCGACGGGCTGCTGGGCCTTGGGCAGGTGAGCGACGACGAGCCGGTAGGACTCGGTGACGAGTTCCCTGACGAGTTCCTTGTCGATGCCGTCCCCGCCCTCCAACGTGATCCAGTGCTTCTTGTTCATGTGGTAGCCGGGGGTGATGTGGCTGTACTGCTCTTGCAGGGCGCGCGCCTCGCCGGGGTCTGCCTTGAGGATCACGACGGGACGCCCCGGGACCTCGGTCATCAGCATGAACACCTTGCCTCGTACCTTGAAGACCTCCCAGTCGGGGCCGAAGGGATGCTCGAGCTCCGATCCGGGAAGTTCCTCCGCGCAGGCGGCCGCGGTCTTGTGCAGGGTCGTTCCGTTCATAGGGGCTGCCCTCCTCGGGTGACGACGGGCCACGGCATCGAAGGCCGCGCGGTCGCGGTGGCACGTCCCATCCTGTCCCCGAAACCGGCAAAACGGGCGGTATGCTGCGGACACGTGATAGTCGACAAGCGACACTCCGGGCAGTCCAGTCCATCCGGGCCGACCACGGTTCCGCTGTACGGCTTCCAGCCCCCGGCTGGCACTCCTTACGGGCTTGAGGTGAGCACCGTGGAGGACTTCTTCGCCCAGCATGACGACTGGCCCTGGAACCCACCCCGGCCCGGCCGCGCGACCTTCCACTACCTCATCGCGGTCACCGAGGGTGAGTTGCGGCACGATGTCGACCACGTCACTCGAACCGTCCTCCCCGGCCAGTGGCTGTGGGTGCGTCCCGGGCACGCGCAGTGCTGGCATCCGCCAGGCGACGCCCGGGGCCCGTTCATCCTGTTCGAGCCGGACGTGCTGACCTCTGACATCGCTCGCCTGCTCGCCCCGCTCACGGCGCACGAGGCCCCCGCCGTGCTGACCCCGCATCCCGATGACGGCGCCTGGCTCCAACAGACGGCGCTCCAGCTCTTGGACGAACACCGGGCGCTGGGGCGCCGTCGGCTCGATGTCCACCACGCCCTGCGGCGCAGCCTGCTCGCATCGCTGCTGCTGCGCCTCGCCAACTCCCCGGACGTCGCCTCCGCGGACACGACGGCCGGTGCGGGCCATGGTGGCACCTACGGACGGTTCGTGGACGCCCTGGAGCTGCACTTCCGCGAACTGCACAGGGCCGCGGACTACGCCGAGCTGCTGGGTTGTTCGGTCCGCACCCTCAGCCGCGCCGCCCGGGCTGCCACCGGCAAGGGCGCGCGGGAGCTGATCGACGAGCGGCGGCTGCTCGAAGCCCGGCGGCTGCTGGGCGGCGCCGGGTGGGATGCCCGGTCCGTGGCCGCCCATCTCGGTTTCACTGATCCCGCCAACTTCGGCCGCTTTTTCCGTGACCGCACCGGTCTCACGCCATCGGCGTTCGCGGCCAGCGAGGCCACGGTCGCTCCGTATGCGGAGCGTGGCAGTGGTCCGCGGGGCCGTTCGGGGTCGCGGTGATGGGCCGCCGTCCACGCCGCCGTCCACGCCGCCGGGCCGAGGTCGACCACGCGATCGGCGACGGCGATCGTGTCGAGGCCTCGCTCGACGAACACGACGGTGGCGCCGCTGTCGACTGGACGTTGCGGCACGCCGAACAGGACGCGGACGTCGTGCTGATCGCGGTCGAGTTCGGCGGCGAGTTCGAGGCGCTTCGATGGCTTGCCCATGAGGCTGTCCTCTCGCACGCGCCGAGGTGGGCAGGGCGAGTCCGGCCCGTTTCAGACTGGGGTGTCTCAGCCGTCGAGCTCAGTCGAGCAGGACCACGTGCTTGCCCAGCGTCGCGCCGGACTCGACGTCGGCCTGGGCGTCGCGCACCTGCTCCAGACCTCGGTAGGTCCTTGCGACCAAGGCCTTGAGCCGGCCGTCGGCAATCGCTTGGAGCTGCTGGTGGAACACCTGGGGCGGCAGGTCGGTGGCCGTGCCCGCGTAGCTGGTCAGCCGCACCCCATTGCGGATCATGAACGGGGTGAAGTCGGGGATGGACCACCCGCCCGCCAAGGCGCCGGTGAAGCAGACGGTGCCGTGCACCCGTACACAACGGAAGGTGTCCGGCAGGACCGTGCAGCCCACCAGCTCCAGCGCCGCGTCGACGCCCTCCGGCACGAGGGCCCGGATCTTCTCGGCGAGGCGCCCATCGTCCGCGACCGGTTGATCAACGCCCATCGCCCGCAGCTCGTCGGCACGGTCGGCCTGCCGCGTGGTGGAGATGACAGTGGCGCCGATCTCCTTGGCCATCGTCGCCGCGCTCAGACCCACCGTGGAGGTGCCGCCGCGGATCAGTAGCGTCTGCCCAGCCCGCAGGTCGAGGCCCGTGGCGAGGGAGCCGTAGGCGGTCTGGAACATCTCCGGCAGGGCGCCGACCACGTCCCATGGCAGATCGGTCTCGAACGGGATGACCTGCCCGGCGGGGACGGTCACGTACTGGGCGTACGAGCCGTCGAAGGACCGGCCCATGCCGCCCATCATGGTCGCGACCTGCTGTCCCGGGCGCAGCCCGCTGTCCTCGTCGGCCTCCTCGACCACGCCGACGCACTCGATGCCGGGGACACGCGGGTAGGTGACATCCGCGTCCGACTCTCCCTTGCGGGTGGTGATCTCGGACTCGTTGACACCGAACGCCTTCACCTTGATGCGCAGCCAGCCGGACTTGCGTGCGGGCACCGGCACGTCCTTGATCTCAAGTGCGTCCAGGCCGCCCGGACGGGTGACGACGACGGCCCGCATCGTCGCGGGTGAGGCGCCGTCGGCTGCTGCGGGGTGGCTCATGCCAGGCTCCTTGTCGTGTTCGTTTCTCCGGGGGGGGAAGGTCGAGCCGCGTGAGGCTCTGGGCGCGGGTGCCCGGCCGATCACATCGGTCTTACCCGTTGACTGTCAGGGGCGGTCGATACCCTCGAACAGCTCGAGGGCCGCCTGGTAGTGCGCGGTGGCCTCGAAGGGCGGTTCGCCGACGCTTTCCGAGGTGGGCCGATCAACGACGGCGGGCCACAGGCGGTTGCGCTCGCCGGTGGCGAAGTCGAGCACGATGTCGCGGATACGCGTGTCGCGCTCGGCCTGTTCGGCGCTGCGGCCCGGCTGCTCCTGGCCGACCAGGGCGTACATCTCGGTGCCGTGCACGGCAGGCGCGCCCTCGGCGGGCCCGATCACCAGGAGATGGGCGTTGCCGCCCGCGGCGGCGTGGGCCAGGGCGCCGCGCGCGGCGGGGAGCCCGTAGACGTAGTCCGCCAGGAGCGCGGCGCGGACCTCGGCCGGAGTGCGACCGCCCTCGGCGTAGGCGTCGACGATCTGCCGGGCGCGGGAGCGGGGAATGCGCCACCCGGCGACTTCATCGACGACGCCCTCGATGGTGTGCGGGTCGAACCGGTCGAGGTCGTTCGCCACCCACCAGCCCATGTCGTCACTGGCCATGCTCAGCAGGATGTCGATGTCCCGGTGCGCGCCCGAGGCCAGGACGTCCATGGGGTGGGCGCGCAGCACCGCACCGGGTTGTCCACTGTCCAGGACGACACCGATGGCCTTGGCATCCACCCCGGCGCGGACGCCGAGGTCCGTCGGAGTGACCTTGTGCAGGGCGGCCACCAGGGCGGCGGTGTCCAGGTCGAGCAGCTTTTCCGGGTTGTCAGCGACGTCGAGTTCGGTGACGAACCGGTGGGCGAGCTCTTCGGCCCACCAGGCCGGATGGACACGCGCGGGACCGCCGGAGAACCCGGCCAGACGCCGGTACAGGCCGTTGGCGGAGGGTGCGCCGAGCAGCCCGAAGGCGGAGAAGCCGCCGGCACTGTGGCCGTAGACGGTGACGTTGTCGGGGTCGCCGCCGAAGTAGGCGATGTTCTGCTTGATCCAGGTCAGCGCGGCGATGACGTCCTGCAGGCAGAGGTTGCTGGCCTCGGCGAGAGCGCCGCCGTACTGCGACAGCGAGACCGCGCCCAGGGCGCCGAGCCGGTAGTTGATCGACACGCTCACCACGCGCCCCGTCGCGGCGAGCCCGGAGGCGTTCGAGGTGATCTGCGTGTTGGCACCGTACTCGAATCCACCGCCGTGGATGTACACGGCCACCGGGAGCGCTGCCCCGGCAGGCTCCTCGGGAGCCCACACGTTCAGGTTCAGGCAGTCCTCGCCCGTCCCGCTGTCCGCCTCCAGCCAGTCGCCGCTGTCGGGCTGGACCGGGGCGACGCCCTTGCGGTCGTAGGGCCGGTCCGGATCGAAGTCCACGAGTTGGGGGCGGCGGTACCGCTCGGCGGTGGCGTACGGGATCCCCCACCAGGACCGCACCCCTGGTGCAGTCGGGGCTGTAGGTGCGGTGGCGGTCATGACATCTCCTTCGAGGCACACGGAGGGTGTTGCGTCAGGGCTGCCGCGTCGCCGTAACGCACGGTGAGAATCGCGGCGCTCATCCATGATGAATTCGCTTCCGGCATATCGGTTCGTCGGGGGCGGACAGGTCATAGTCGCCAGAAGACACCCGCAGCTCTCGGATGGCTCTCCTCGACGAGGCTGCGGTGCGCTGTCCATACCGCGGGGGCTGACAGGCGACGCCGCACTATCGCCTGCGCTGGGCTGTGTACGCGGGAGCCGGAACGCGCGAACTCAGCCGTGGATGCATGGCCGCCCGAGATCGAGGGCCCCATCCGGATCTTTGTCAGGCAGAGACAGCCGAGCAGGCACGGGTTTCCTCGGTGCCGAATGCAAGCCCCCTCCGGCGTAGCGCCAAAATCCGATCCTCCTCGGGTGCCGTTTGGGGAGACCACTGGGCGGCCGGACCAGGGACTCGCCCGACGGTCTTCGTTTACCGCAACGGCCGAACTCGCGACCGTTCCGGCGCCGGTAGCTCCAATGTGCGGCCGGCGTCCGGTCGGCAGGACCCGCAGGACGACAAAGTCGCCGGCCAGTGTGCCTTTGGAGCCCTGCCGCCAGTTCAGGCGGACGTTGGTCTGACGGCCTTGTCCATCACCAGTTCGTGCAGGCTGACCGGCTTGGTCCGGTAACGCGGCAGAGTGCCGTCCCCGCCCGGTGTAGGCGGGAGCGTGCGGCACCGCGTCCGCCGCGTGGGCGGTGCAGGCCCCCTTGACCTGAACCATGAGTGCCCGTCGGGCACGTGGGGTCCGAGTGGGACGGTGATGGGCCCGTGGTCACCGGGGGCGAGGGTGGTGCCGCGGGTGATGGTAAGGGGCCGGCGTTGAGGTTGACCGGTGCCGGATATGAGCAGAACGAAGTCGAGGAGGTGTGACAACGTCTCCGGGCTGGGGCGCCCTCAGGACGGACGCCTTCAGGCGCGCTCGCCGACCGGGGTCGGCTCGGGAACTGGGCATTTCTCGACGGCCGTTCGGCGCTCGACCAACCCGAGTGCCACACCGGCGATGATGATCATGCCGCCGATGACCTGCGCGAGCTGGACTGTCTCTCCGTTGATCACCACGGCACCGAGCACACCGAACACCGGTACCAGGTTGAGGATGTTGACCGCGACGCTCGAGGTCATCCGGCGCAGGCCGTAGTTGTAGAGGAGGAAGCCGCCGACGGAACACGCCACGGCCAGATAGGCGAGCAGCGCCGAGGTCTGGGTGTCCGGCACCCGCCAGTCCCCGATCTCCAGGAGGGAGGCGAGAAGGAAGCCCCCGGCGCCCGCCACGGTCTGGCGGTAGGTGAGGTTCAAAGCGTCCTGCCCGCGGCCCGCGGACTTGCCCAGCACGTTGTACCCGGCCCACACCAGCCCGCCGAGCAGCAGCAGGACATCGCCGAACCAGCGCGCGCTGCCTCCGACTTCCGCCCCGTTGCGCACGACCAGGAAGGCTCCCCCCGTGGCGAGCAGCACGCCGCCGACCCGGAGCAGCGGCATCCTGGTCCGGAAGACCACCAGTTCCAGGAGCATGGTCATCAGCGGATAGGAGGCGACGATCAGAGAGGCGTCGGAGGCGGTCGACAGTTCGACGCCGATGTTCTCCAGCACGAAGTAGACCGTGATGCCGAGCAGGCCGCTCAGGTAGATCATCCGCCGCTGGCGGGCATCCGGCCGGGCGGCCGGGGTGCGGCGCATGCGCACCATGATCCCGAGCAACACGGCGGCGATCGTGAAGCGGATTGCCCCGATGGTCAGCGGCCCGGTGTCCGCCAGCACCTTCTTGGTCACCGCGTACGAGCTGCTCCAGAACAGCGCGGCCGCCACGACGGAACAGATCGCCAAGACCCTGGCCTTCCGCTCGTCCACCCCTGATGCCCCTTCCCGTCCGAACTCCTCGACTCCGCTCGGACCGCATAGAAGACAAGCGAATCATGAACGGAATAATGCGCATATGTTAGCAATCAGTCCGTCAGTATGGCATACTGGCCGAATATAATTCGGCCTCCTGGGAGCGTGACGAAACATGGACGAACTAGATTCGGCGTTGCTGCAGCTTCTGCAGCAAGACGGTCGGCGCACCAACCGGGACCTGGCCCAGGAGTTGGGCATCGCCCCCTCCACCTGCCTGGAGCGGGTGCGCTCCCTCCGTCAGCGCGGTGTGCTGCTCGGATTCCACGCCGAGGTGGACCTCCCCTCGCTCGGCCGGGGGCTGCAGGCGATCATCGCCGTACGGGTACGGCCGCCGACGCGTGCGGTCATCGAGCAGTTCCAGGCCTTCGTGGCGCGAATGCCCGAGGTGATCGAGGTCTTCGTGCTCACGGGGACCGACGACTTCCTCCTCCATGTGGCGGTTCGCGACACCGACCATCTGAATTCGGTGGTCCTGGACAAGCTGACCGAGCGACAGGAGCTTGCGGACGTACGCACCTCGGTGGTCTACGGGCACCTGCGGAAGTACGCCATCGAGCCGATGTGAGGCAAGGCCGCCGAACGCGCCGATGCCGCCTACGAACCGTCCCAGTTCATCGAAGGCGACGAGCACATCGTCGTCATCGGCGACGCCCGCAGCGCCCCCCGCAGCACCAGCGCGGCGACCACCGTCCGGGAACTGCACGTACAGATCAGGGACGGTCGGCTGCTCGGCCCGGAGGTCTTCCTCAACGCCCCCGCACCGCTCCTGGCGGGGGGCGACCAGCATCCGACTTGCTGGCCTGCCGGAGTGTACGCGGGAAGGCGACGAGATCCGCCGCGAGGTCGAGGCGCCCAGCTTCCTCACCAGCGCGGTGCAGATCGTTGCGGAAGTCGCTCAGGCCGCCGAGGATGCCAACCACCACCCTGACATCGACATCCGCTGGCGCACGCTGAACTTCGCGCTCACCACGCACGATGCGAATGGCTTGACCATGCGGGGCTTCGACCTGGCTGCGCGCATCGACGAGATCGTCGCCAAGCACGGCGGGCGGTAAGCCGTGCGTTATGGATCACGACGCATTGGCGGGCCGGGTGCGTACGTCTTCCAGCCGGTCGACGGGCGGCGGGGCCGAGTCGAGGTGCAGGTATCCGAACGAGATCACCGTGAGCGTCATCGTCTGATCACGTTCTCGGGGCTGTCCAGCCAGATGTTCTGGCCTGTGAGGGTGACCGTCATACCGAACCGCTCGCGTCCGGGCCGGCCGACCCTCAGCCACCACAGGTAGGCGGCTTCGGTCTCATCCCACAGACGGCGGTCCCCGGCTTGCTCCACCGTGTATTCGTCGGCGCCGGGTTCGTACTCCACCGACGCCCACGATCCGGTACCGGGGCCACGGTTGTCCAGCAGCCAGACGGTGACCTCGCCGGACCCGGCCAGGTCTGAGAACGCGCGGCATTGCACGCCGGGGACGTTCGCGGAGATCGCCAGGTCGGCCGCGGGCGGGGCCTACGCCACCGCGCGCGGGTCCACCCGCGTGCGGGAGACCTCAACCGGGCCGCCGCGTTCCACCCACTCGTCGGCCGGAAGGCGGGGGTGGCGGTGCGTGCGGGCCATCATGTATCCGGCGCTGCCGGGGAACTGGCCGGTTGCGGTGCCGTCGCCCAGCACGTCCAGGACGAGCTTGTGGCCCCAGCCGAAGCCGAGCTGATAGGTGCGACGATCCGGCCGCCGGGCCGGGTCTGCTCCACCCACGCATACGGGACGGCGGCGATCGCGCAGGTGCAGTGCACCCGATCGTAGGGGGCGGTTTCGGCGTAGCCCGCCAGACCGTCTCCGATGACCAGGCGGGGCGAGAATCCGGCGGCCTTGAGGTTGCGCGCGGCCTGCGCCGACAGGTCGGGGTCGATCTCGACGGTGGTCACCTGGTCGGCGCCCACCCGCCACGACAGCAGGCCGGCGGTTCAGCCGGTGCCGGTGCCGACGTCCAGGACGCGGTGCCCGGCGTGCACATCGAGCAGCTCCAGGAACGCGGTCACGACGCCTGGCGCCGACGGCGACGAGGTCGGGATCCCCCGGCCGTCCGCGACGCGTCCGGCGCCGTCGTCGTACTGGGTGACGATCGAGACGTCGTCGTACACCGCGGCCCACCAGGTGCCGGGGTCGGTGTCCCGGTCGATCGGGTACCGTTCGGCGCCGGTCCGGTCCGGGTCGGCCTGCCCATCGCGGGTGCGAACAGATGCCGGGGGACTGCGGCGAGCGCGGTCCGCCACCGCGAGCTGGGGGCCAGGTCGCCCTGCGCGGGGTCGGCGCGTACGGGTCAGTCCGGCGGCGGCATCCCTGACTCGCCGCCGCGGGGCAATGCTTTCGGGGCGTCGAGCAGCAGGTCGACCAGCCATCCGGACAGTGCGTAGCCGTCGGCCTGGACCATTGAATGCCAGCGGCGGTCTTGGCGAGCTCCGATAGGCGTTGCTCGGCCTCGGCGTAGTGGCGCCGTTCCTCCACCAGCCATCTCCAGGGCACGCGAGGTGGCCCGCCACCGGACGTGGTCGGCCTGCTGATCGGGCAGTCCGCCGTCGGTCATGGTGGCCAGATGCGCCTTGGCGACGCGGCCTGGAAGCGGTCTTGGTGTCGGCGGCGCGGCAGGGGAGGGGGCGGCGGAGACGGCCGCGTTCATCACCGCGTTGCACGCGGCCGCGACCGTCCCGTGCGGGCCCGCCGACGCTCCGGCGGCACTGGTGGTGATCGCCGTGCGGGGTGACTTCGTCGACCGTTGCGCCGACCATCAGGTCCTGGCCGCCGCGCTGCAGGACGACCAGTTCGTCCTCGGCCCGATGAGCGAGCCCGACCTGCGGCTGACGATCACCGGGCCCGCCACGGCCGGCGGGCTGGAGATCGAGGACGGCCTGACCGACACCATCGTACCGAGCTGCGCTCTTCCGCAGGCGGACTCGCGCCGAGCTACGCAAGCGCGAGATCGGCTTCACCAGCCTGCACGAGCGGCTCGACACCACCACCCCCGGCGGGCGCCTGGTGTTCCACGTGTTCGCCGCGCTGGCCGAGTTCATCCGCGAACTCATCGACGAAGGCACCCGCGAGGCCTGGCCGCCGCCAAAGCGCGCGGCCGCGTCGGCGGCCGCCCCACCGTCGTCAACGAGGACTTGATCCGGGCCGCCCGCGACATGCTCCCCCAACCCCGAGCATTCGGTCACCTCGATCGCCAAGCTGCTGGGCGTCTCCCCGGGGCCCTCTACAACCACATTCCCGACCTGCGCGAGCTGCGCGCGGCAGGGCGCGCGCCGCCGCGGGAGGCGACCGCGTGAACGACGCCAGGCTATGTACCGGTGAAAAGGCCGGGCAGCCTTATGAGAAGGGATCGTCGGCGGGCTTGGCCGCGGTGAACGATCCGGTGGATGAGTTGGTGGTGGAGGAGGTGGCAGCGCCCGACAGGTACATCCAGCCGGTGAGCTGCTGGTCCTTCACCTTGCTGTGCACGCGCTGGTAGGCGGACGGGTTGATGAGTCCCGGACCGTGCGCGATGACGGACTCGTACACAGGTGGGGAAGAGATGAACGCCAGGTCGGCCTGGGTCTCGTCCTGCCACTGCTTAAACGCGGGGACGTCCAGCAGCCGGGCGGTGTGGACGACGGCCGATCCCGTGACCCCGTGCTGGTCGAGTGTCAGGGGTCCGATGTGCAGCGCGAGTCGCAACCGGAGGGTGCGGGCGGCGACGCTGGAGCGGTTGTGGCGGCGCAGGCCGGCGGCCAGGCGGGCGAGCATGGGATCGACGACCGCGGCAGTCGGGATCTCTGGCGGGACAACGATGAGCGCACCGTCGCCGCGGTCTTCCCGGTGGCAGGCGTCCCAGGGGACGTTCGACTGCTCCAGCGCCTCGCGTAGCAGGTCCCACATGACGCGACGTATGACCAGTCGGTCGTCGTCGGTGCGGTCTGCGTCGGCGAAACCGGCGATGTCGGCGAAAAGGATCGTGCAGTTCTGGCTCGCCCACGCGGGAGTGGGCCGGGCGGCGATCGCCGACGGCCGGCGCGCGCTTGGCGTCGGCGTCTCCCGCGCCGGGCTCGTGGGGACGAAGGGCTGCTGCTGGACCTGGTCCTCCTCGGCCATGCGTTCGTACGCCTGGTTCTCCAGGACGGCGAGGACATGGGGATGGTCGGACAGGAAGGCGGCGAACTGCTGGATGGTCATCCGCAACGCGTGGACGGTGTGGAGGGCGACGACGTCGGACGGGCGCTTGCGCAGCAGCAGGGCGGCGCGTTCGCCGATGAGGTCGCCGGGGCCGCGGATGGCGATGGGACGCTGCTGGCCGGACCTTTCGACCGAGACTTTGACCCAGCCTTCCTGGATCAGCAGGACGTGGTCGGAGACCTGGCCCTCGGTCCAGATGACCTCCCCGGGGCCGAAGGTGGCGGGCTGGGCGGCCGCCGCGAACGCGGCCTGCTCGTTCGGGGGCAGCGACGGCCAGAAGCCGCGGGAAGGCTGCTGTCGCGAGGCCGGCTGAGCGGTCGGCCGAGGACGCTGCGTGCTGTCGATCCAGTCGGTCAGCCGGCCGAGTTCGGCTTCGACGTCGTAGGCGGGGGGATCTTGCTGCACCTGCTCGACAGCCCGCTGGTAGACCTCCTCAGCGCTCACCGAAGCCGGAATCTCGGGGCGTCGGTCGTCGCTCATGATGCCGTCCCCCTTCCCCAGTCCTCTTGTTCAGGATCCTCGATGAACGGGACCTGCGGTCCCACCCTCAGCAGCAGTTCGGTGCGCGCCTTCCACAGGTGACCGCGCACCGTGCTCGAACTGATGCCCAGCAGGTCGGCGATCTCGCGGGTGCTCCAGTCCTCTGCCCAGTGCAGGAACGCCACGCGGGCGCGGTCCGGCGGCATTTTGGCGATCACGTTCCAGCACTCCTGTAACGCCGCCGCGCTCAGCACCTGGCGGCCGACGTCGAGGCTTTCCTCGCCGTGGGGATCCTCGACCGCGACTTCGTCCACGAGGTGAATCCGCCGACGCTTGCGCCACTCGTCGATCGCCTTGTTCTTGAGCACCCGGTACAGCCACCTGCGTTGGCCTTCGGGGCTGCGGATCCTCAGCTCTGCCCACGCCTGGACCGCCGCTTGGAACGTCTGCTGCACCAGGTCCCTGGCGGTTTCGGTGTCACCTTGCGTCAGCGCCGCCCAGGCGAAGCCGAACAGGTTCTCTGCCTCGGCACGGAACAGCGCAGCGATTTCGGGCTGCCATTCGGGGTCGATCACGATGATTCCCGCGATGGCGGTGACGGCGGGGAGGGCGTGTCTGGCTGATCACTCGACCAGATCCGCACGCTGTGACCGTCCGGGCCGTCCTCGTACACCACCACGGTCCCGGCCGAGGCGCGAGACAGCACCTCCCGCAGCGTCGCCTGCCGCTGCCGCTGGCCCAGCAGCCGCCACGCGCCGCAGGTGACGAGGGCGCCCAGCACCATCAGCCCCACCTGCCAGGAAACAACGAAGGTTGCATTCGACACTACCGCCGTGAGCGCCTCAGGCCAGGCCTCACGCAAGCTTTTCCATGCCCTCACACACCAACCTCGTGTCACCCCGCCGAAGCGTTTGCGAGGTGCGGCACGGCGTCGACCGGAGCCTTGCGTCCGCCATCCTCCTGGTCTTCGTCGCGCGTTGCGGATGGCGTTTTCGGCACGGCTGCGAGCGCCGTGAGTGTGATGAAAGGTGGCGGATAGTGGCAGCGTGCGCGGTGTGCGGCGGCCCCGTGCCGGTCAAGCGGCGCGGCCGCCCGTCGGTGTACTGCTCACGGGCCTGCCAGGCCAAGGCCTACCGGGCCCGCAAGGCCGAGGGCGCGCCGATGAGCGAGTGGGAGGCGGCGCGGCTGGCGGCCTGGCATACGGTCGTGGCGATCGATGCCGCGCTGGCCGACGGCCGGGTGGTGCTGGGCCGCTACGGCTCCGACCGGCCCGCGTCGAGAAGGCCCTGGGCGACCTGCGTGCCGAACTGGAGCGCCGGGCGGGAGCAGGCACTATCACCGTTGTATGACGCGCGGTGACGTGACCGATACCGAATGGGAACTGATCGAGCCGCACCTGCCGCTGGGGGCGTCCGGGCCGATCCCTGACCTGCGCGCCCAGTCCAACGCGGTGATGTGGAGGTTCCGGACCGGCAGCCCGTGGCGGGACGTGCCCGCCGAATACGGCAACTGGTCGACGATGGCCGTGCCTGGTGTACGCGTGTGGACGGGCCGCGCAGTTCGTGGGGCCGCGGTGGCGGCCTTGACCGCCGGCCTGGCGGGTGGTCTGGTGGGCGTGGCCGGGGCTCGGCACGCCGCGGCTGCCGCTGCGCCGGCCGCCTCGCCCGTTGTCGCGTCTGCGGCTGCCGGTCCTACGGTTGTCGGTCCTACGCCGCGCGGTGCCCGCCAGCAGGTGGGGCTGTGGGAGGCGATCGCGCAGCTGCCCGTGGCCGCTGAGCGCCGGGACGGATACACCCGGGACAAGCTCCGGCACTGGGGCGGCGAAGACGGCGACGGCTGCAACACCCGAAACGAGGTCTTGCTGGACGAGGCCACGCGGACGCCGCAGATCGGGCCGGGCTGCCGCCTGTCGGGCGGACAAGCTGGCCCTCCTACTACGACGATGTCGACGTCGACGAGGCCGCCCGGCTCGACATCGACCACATGGTCCCGCGAAGCCGGGGACTCCGGCGCCTACACCTGGGACGCGGGCCGCCGCCAGCGCTACGCCAACGACCTGGGCGACCCGAGGGCGCTGGGCGTGACACCTCATCTGGGGCTGCAGCCGATGGGTTGATCGGCCAGTCCCAGCAGCCGCAGCACCTGGTCCATCACGCCAACGGTGCTTCCTGCCCTCACGTGCCGCGCCCCTATCCGGTTCAGGACGACCACCCGGTTCTGCTGGGCCGCTGTACGGACAGGGCGGGGAACGTTCAAGGCTACCGTGATTGGCGTCGAGGCCTTTGAAGTGCCCCTAGGATTGCGACGGTGACGGCCAGTACCAGTGATATCGAGAAGGCGGCCGGTGTGTTGCGCGCCGGCGGCCTGGTGGCCCTCCCGACCGAAACCGTCTACGGGCTGGGCGCCAACGCCGAGGATCCCGCTGCCGTCGCGCGCATCTTCCAGGTCAAGGGACGCCCGTCCTCACACCCGCTGATCGTCCACATCGGCGGCGCGGAGCATCTGGACGGCTGGGTCGAGGACGTGCCGTTGACGGCGCGTCTGTTGGCCGAACACTTCTGGCCAGGACCACTCACGCTGGTCCTGCGACGCGGTTCCCGCGTGCCCCTCGAAGCGACCGGTGGCCTGGAGACGGTGGCCGTGCGCGTGCCCGACCACCCCGTCGCACTGGCGCTGCTGTCAGCCTTCGGCGGCGGTGTCACGGCTCCGTCCGCCAACCGCTTCGGCTCGGTCAGCCCCACAACGGCGGACCATGTCCGTGCAGAACTCGGCGATGCCGTCGACCTTGTGCTGGACGGCGGTCCCTGCGAGGTCGGCGTCGAGTCGACCATTGTCGACGCCACGGGCGACGCCCCGAGCATCCTGCGACCCGGCGGGGTGTCGCGCGAGGAGCTCGAAGCGGTGCTGAGGCGCCCGCTTGCGGTCCCCTCGACCAGCAGTGTTCGGGTGCCGGGCCAGCATCCGTCGCACTACGCGCCGCGGGCGCGGGTCGTCCTCGTCGAGCCGGAGAAGGTCGTCGACGAAGCGGAGCTGGCGCAGGAGCTCGGGCATCAGGTGGGTGTCTTTTTGCCTGCCTCCTTCGCTGACGCTCCAGTGAAGGCGCATGCCGTGGTGGCGGTCCCCGATTCGATGGCCGCCTACGCGCGCGGGCTGTACGGGTTCTTGCGCGAGCTCGACCAGCAGGGATGCGACCTCATCGTCGCGTCCTTGCCCGTGGAGGAAGGGCTGGGACTGGCGATCGCCAACCGGCTCCGCCGCGCCGCAGGCCCCCGGCCCATCGAATGACTTGCACCGACGCCGTGCCCTTACTGCTCCAGGAGACTGGTAGCCGGGCGAATTCGTGAGGGATTCGGTCGAGCGCCCTGCGGTCTGGCAGACCAGGCGCAGCTCGTGCCACCAGTCGCCGGTGACGACTTTTCCCATTCCCGGCACACCTCGCGGCCCGTGCTAGGTCGGCGTAGGGCGCCGGGCGATCAGCCGAATGAGTAAGTCATCGGGCAGTGCCCTTCCATGGATGATCACGTGCCTAACCCTGATGAAGGGTTCTATACGGGTGTCGTCCGAATTCGGCAAATCATGCTGAGCAGCCACGGCCAGGGTAGTCAGGACGCGGCGGGAACCGCCGCATCAAGGCCGCGGGAGGCGACCAGTTGGGCACTGCCGTCGGCCAAGCGATAGCACAGGCCCACCACCGCGGCGTGGCCGGCGGCGACCTTTTCTGCCAGCACCCGGGAGCGGTCCAGCAGCAGGTCGACGGTGTGCCGTATGTGTTCGGCGAGAATCTCCTCCGGCTCGACCAGTCCGGCTGCCCGCGCTGCCAGCACGCTGGGGGTTACCCGCTCGACGACGTCCCGGACATATCCGGCCGGTGCCATGCCGTGCTCGAGTGCGGCGCAAGCTGCGCCGACCGCGCCGCACGAGTCGTGACCAAGGACCACGACCAGCGGACAGCCCAGCACGTCCACCCCGTACTCAATGCTGCCCAGCACCTCCGCCCCCATGACGTGGCCGGCGGTGCGCACCACGAACAGGTCGCCCAGGCCGCGGTCGAAGATGATCTCGGCGGCAAGCCGGGAATCGGAGCACCCGAACAGCACGGCGAAGGGCTGCTGGGATGGTGCGATCTCGGCGCGGCGTGTGGCGTCCTGATTGGGGTGCTCCGGCGTCCCGGCGACGAAGCGCTGGTTACCGGCCAGCAGCAGTTCGAAGACATCGCGGGGCGTCGCGGTCTGGTTATCGGCCATGCCCGCAGCCTAGAACCTGGCACCAGCCGTCGCACGGCCTGGTCCTGCCGTGTTCGCCGGATCGAGTCACGCTGACGGCGTGGGCAGCAGAGCAGCATCTCTTCCCGCTAGACGAGTGATTCCTAATGGTCGTAGGCGATCAGTGATCGGGTGACCGGTTGGCCGGTGCGGTGTTGTGCCAGATCGCCGCCGCCATGGCCAGGATCCGCTGGGCGACGCGGACGGCCACGCCCTCGAAGGTGCGGCCGCCGTGTCGCTTCAGGTCGAGCTGGCCTTTGAGGGTGTCGTTGACCGACTCGATGAGCGGGCGGACGGGTTTGGGCAGGTGTTCGCCGGGCCGGGGCTGCTCGCCGCGCATCGCCGGGCGCAGCAGCTGGATCCCATGCTGGGTGAGTTCGTCGTCGAACCAGCGGGCCCGGAACCCCTTGTCGGCGATCAGCAGTAGACCCGGCCGGCGGCCGGCTCCGGCTCGGTCTCGAGCATCGCGGCCACCACCTCCCGCTCGTCCAGCTTGGGGTTGGCCAGCGCCCAGGTGACCGGCATCCCCGAAGGGGTGCAGATCAGATACAGCCGCAGCCCCCAGAACCACCGCGAGTGCGAGCGGCAGTACCCGTAGTCGGCCCAGCCGGCCATCTGTGAACGCTGGACGGTCGGGCGGGACCGGCCGCACTCCACCGGGGTGGAGTCGGCGATCCACACGGTGTCGTGCCAGAAGCCGGTGTCGGCCGCTGCTCACCGGGCGCGGGAAGCTGCGTCACCCTTGCCAATGGTGCGGACGGCCACGCGGCGGCGGGGTTGCCGACGGTGCTCAATCGCCGCGCGACGGTCGCGGCATCGGCTGGACGGGCGGCCACGTCCTTGGCGAGCAGTTCGGCGACCAACGCGCGCAGTCCAACGGGAAACGCGTCCGGCAAAGATGCGGGTGTCGTGTTCAGATGCAGGTACATCAGCTGCCCCATGCCGCCCTGGGCGTTGAACGGCGGCGTACCGGTCAGCAGTTCATACAGGACGCAGCCCAGCGAGTACAGGTCGCTGTACGGGCCGACCTGGCCGCCGAACTGTTCGGGCGCCATGTAGCGGGGCGTTCCGACCGCACTGCCGTCGCTGGTCAGCCGGGTGGTGTCGGCCAGCCACGCGATGCCGAAGTCGCAGATCTTCACTCGGCCGTCGGGCAGGACGAACAGGTTGGCCGGCTTGACGTCGCGGTGCACCACCCCGCGCTTGTGCGCGGCGGCGAGACCTTCGGCGACCTGCGCGGCCAGCGATACCACCTGCGGGACCGGCAGGCCGCCGGGCGCGACGCCGAGGACGGTGCGCAGGTCCCGGCCTTCCAGTAGTTCCATCACCAGGTAGACCAGGCGACCGCCAGGTACCTCCGGGAGCGGCTCCTCGCCGACGTCGAACACGACCGTGATGGCCGGATGCTGCAACGTTCCCGCGGTCTCGGCCTCGCGCCGCGGCCGTGCAACCGCGGTGTCACCTGTCGCCGCGTCCAGCGAGAGGATCTTCACGGCCACCGGACGACCCAAGCGCCGGTCGGTGCCCCGCTAGACCTTGCCCATGCCGCCACGGCCGATGATCGTCTCCAGGCGGTACCGGCCGCCCAACTCCATCCCGCTCAACACAACCGGATCTCTCATCAGAAAGATCCGCATAATGCCGTAGAAGAAGAGCAAAGTACCGTGGACGGGCCCGGACGCCGACACGACCCGCTTGGACAGCGCCGCCGTCCGAACCTCGCGCCGCCCATGATCGTGCTCCTTGCGGGGACCATGGTGGCAATCCTCTGCGGCATGTCGGACGCACGGTGCTCCGCGCGGGAGCAGAGCACCGTGGACGGATGCGCCTTTCGGTGGGGAGGTTCAGCGGGGCAGGGCTGGACGTTGGCGAGCGGCAGGCTCGCTTGTGGCCTTGCCGGCCTTGCCGGTTTCGGCGAGGCGTTGGACGGCGAGTTGTGCGGCGGCGATTCCGACCTCGGCGAGTAGTCCGGGCGCGGCGGACTGGTCGGTCGCGACGCTGAGGGTGCCGTTGCGGTTGACGGCCGGGCGGTCGTGCCATGTCGTGCCAGGCGGATCTATGGCTCCAGTGCAGTGCGCGCGCAGGGCGCTCTGCTGCCACTGCACCGCGGCGCGCTCGGCCAGAAGATCGACCAGGGTGGACCATCCGCCGGTCACATACCGGGCGCCGCCGGCCAGGGCCCGGTGAAGCCCCTGGCGGGTGAACGCGGCCGACAGCCGTCCGGGGTCGTGGTCGAAGGTGAAGATGAACGCCACTCCGATGATCGCCTCGGCTGTCTTGGCGTCGGTGTGCCGGAGCAGCCAGGCCCGGAACGTTTCCTCTGTCGGCGCTCTGGCGGGCAGCGCGGCGATGGCCTTGCCGAGTTCGGCCGGCCAGGGTCCGAGCCGGCCGCCGGCCCGGACGATGCCGGAGTGGGGCGGCGCCTCCACGATGGGCGGGGTGAGTCCGCGGCTCTCCAACCATGTCCACCACGGCCCGTCCACGTAGATCGCGTGAGGTCCGGCATTGGCTCGGTAGGGGCCCGCCAGCGAGCGTGCTCGCCCGCCGGGCCGGGAATGTGCTTCGGTGACGACCACCCCCCAGCCGCGTTCGGCCGCCTCGATGGCGGCGGTGAGCCCGGTCAGGCCCGCGCCGACGATCGTCAGGTCCGGATCCACGAGAGCGTCCCTTTCTGTGCGGCGTTCTCCGGTTTGAAAGTGGCGGGGAACCTTTGGAAGGTTCCGGTAAACCTTCCTGGCGTGGACCCGGAGATCGTCGCGGCCGCTCAGCAAGGGGACGCGCTCGCCTTGGACCGGCTTCTGGACGAGTTGGCCCCCTACGTCCGCCGGTTGTGCGCGCGGATCGTCCCGGCGGCGGCCGACGACGCGATGCAGGAGGCCCTGCTGGCCGTCTTCCGGGACCTGCCTTCGCTGCACGCCCCCGAGGCGATCATTCCGTGGGTCCGGTCGGTCAGCGTCCGGACCGCGGTCCGGCTCGCCCGCCGGCATGACGCGGAGTTCGCCGCTGACGAGGTGCTCGTTGACCGCGGCGTGTCCTCTCTCGAAGGGCTGGTCGACATCGACGACGTACTGGCGCGGCTGCCGGTCCACCAGCGGGTCGTCCTGGTCCTGCGCACCCGGGAAGGGCTCAGCGAACAGCAGATCGCTACTGCCTTGGGGATCCCGATGGGAACCGTGAAATCCCGATTGCATCGGGCCAGGGCCGCGTTCCGGGAGGAGTGGGAATCGTGAACGACCCCATGGCGGTCCCCGACATCGATCCGATCGACCGGCTCTCCATTCTCGCGGGCGCCCTGCCCGGTGCTGCCGTCGGGCAGCGGCGCATCGCCGCGCCCTTCGACGCCGTGTGGCAGGTCATCGCGGACCTGGAACACGCCCTTCCCCGCTATGAACCAGGTGTCACCCGGGTGCGGGTCACCGAGCGGCACGGCGAGTTCCTGCGCGTCCTGGTGCAGGACGTCGCGGGCCGTGAGGACGTGATGGACGCCCGGCTCCGGCCGGGCTGGTGTTTGATGCAATCCTCCGCGATCGTTGTCGCCTTCGCCGCCCGCCGCCTGAGCGACCGCAAGACGCTGCTGGCTCACCTCGAACACCGGCGCGCACAGACGCTGGAGCCCGGCGAGAGCGAATCGCCTCACGACGCCCTCGCGAAGATCGCCAGGGAACTGCGTGCGATCGAAAAGCTCGCCGTTTACCCAGGAGGCTGAATCCCATAGCACCGCCTTCCTCGGTTGACTGGTCAGGCTTGCTGGTGAATGGGGTCTGCTACCGTTTCGGTATGGTGGTCGGCAAGGAATCGATTAACGGTGGATTGTTCGGCTGCTGCATCGTTGTTGCGGCATGGGGGAGCGCTTCCGGGCATGGTGTGGCTCGCCTTCGCGGGGCGATCGGATCGGCTCGCTCAGACTGAGGTGTTCGGCGATCCCGGTCCTGCGGAGGGCGGAGATGCCTGGGCTGTGGCGATGCTGGTGATGGTGGTCGTCGCCGCAGTGATGCTGGCTGCGGTCGTGGCGGATGCCGTCCATGTTGTGCGTTCTGGTGGTCTACAGTCCGAGCCGCGGATCGCTGTGGCACTGGGTTGTCTGCCGAGCATGTTCGCATGGGGAGTAGGCGGATTTCTCGCCGTCATTTACCTGGTCCTCCTCAACGGTTGTGGCGCGTCCGCCGCCTCGCCTTGCCTCGACCATCCGGGTGCCGCTCTTTCCGCGCTCTCGCTGGTCTTCCTGGCACTGCCGACACCTATGCTGATAATGGTGGCATGGCTTGGGGAGAGGTCGCTGGTGTTCGCGTTTTTGGCGCCGCCGTTCATTGCGATCCTGTATCTGCTGTCGATCCATCTGATGCTGCCGCATGCGGGTTATGGAAGTGTCGTTGGTTGATGCCGCGGTTACCCGGCGTTGGCCGGGGCGTTCAGAGCGCCATTCGTCGTCGCGGAGGATCACGACGCGGCGCCCGTCCCGGTCGATGCCCGTCACCGTGCCGAGCACCTGCCCGAACGCCGGCAGGGCCGTTCCGGCGGCGAGGCCCGTCCCGGTCGGTACGGCCACCAGACCGGCCAGCCCTGCGGCCGTGAACAGCAGGGACGCGGCGGCGGCGCCCCGCGCGGGCACCGCGCCGAGCAAGCGGGTGCCCAGGATCCGGACGCCCAGCACGACGGCTCCGTAGATCAGGTACGCGGTCCGCGCACCCGGCGCGCCCACTGTCAGGGCAGGTGCCTGGCGGTCGATGCGCCCGCGCGTGACGTGCTGGACGTCAGCCGCAGGAAGAGTGCTGGTAGGCGGGGCCGAGGCAGGCGCGCATCGCGGCGGGTGCAGACCTCGGCGTCCGCGCCCAGGCGGTGGCCTGAGGAGGCATCGTGTGCGTCGACGCCGCGGCTTTGAATGACGGCGGCGATCGGGCGCCCGGACCGGTCGGCGAGCCCGACCACCGCCTGGTCCGCCGCCGCGTCCCCGTGCCGCGCGCGGTCCTGCGCGCGGTCGGGCAGGCTCGCGTGCCGTCGCCGGCCGGTGGCGGCATCGATGATGGTCAGGCGCCGGTCGGTCCAGACGGTGGCGGCCCGTGCGCCGTCGACCGCGCCGACCGTGCTCGCCCGTACGCGTCCCGGTCTGCGCAGCGTCCACCAGGTCCGGCCGGTGCGCACCTCGACCGTTCGCCGCCCCCGTGCCGCTCCACCAGCATGCCCGCGACGAGGACCGGGTCCGCCGCGGCGCGGAACCGGTCGTTGCCCTTGACAGGCACGCCGCTCAGGGGCCGGACGCCACGCCTTGTGCTCCCCGGAAGGACTTCCATGGGCTGAACCACCAGAACGCGAACACCGCCGACGCGGACGCGGTCGCCAGAGCGGGCAGTGCCCGCGTGAGCCGCCGGCCGCGCCGACGCACGACCGGCTCGTCCCTTCCGTCAGTTCCGCCGGCGCAGCCGGTACCACTGCGGGGAGGTTCTGTTCATCGGCCACCCCAGCCCCGCGGTCTCGGCGGGCTGGACGTCGAGCATCTCCCAGTCCGGGAACGCGGCTTCCACCTCTGCCTGGGACACTCCGCCGATGCGGGAGCGGAGCCGGGTGGGGCCGAAGGCGAGCATCAGCAGCGTCGCGGCGGGGTTGGCGAGTGCGGTGACACCACGGCCGACGGCGTGCCGCTGCTCGGCTTGGAAACCCTGGAAGCAGCCGATGTCGAGGAAGAAGTCGAACGTCCCGAGGTCGGCCGCCGCCAGGTCCGTCACGTCGCCGACCACGTAGGTGGTCCCTTCCGCCGGTTTGCGCCGGGCGGCTTCGATCGCGGCCGGGACGTAGTCGATCCCGACGGCCTGCCAGCCGCGGCGCCCCAGCTCGGGCGTGAACTGGCCGCGGCCGCAGCCGAGGTCGAGGGCGCGGCCGAGCGGCCGCGAGCGGTCCGCCTCCTCCCGGTCCAGGAGCGCGGCGATGCCGGTCCCTGCGGCCTTGCCGTAGCGCTCCCAGGGGGTGATGCCGAAGCGGTACATGCGGGCGTAGTTCGTCATCTGTTCAGATCACCTGGTCGTCGAGGGTCGTCAAGCGCTCTTCCGAGCCTGGTCGTGGATGAGAGCCAGTGCCCGCCGGAGGTGTTCCGCGCGGGTGCGGTGGCTCGTGGGGTTGATCCTCAGCAGGAGCCGGTCCTGGACGCGCGTGCTGGACACGAAGATCCGGCCGGTCGCGTTGATCCGCTCGAGGAGGCGGAGGGTGCGTTCCTCGCCGCCGCGCATCCGGAAGGTCACGACGGTCAGGTCGGGTTCCCACGGCACCTCGAGCAGCGGGTCGGCGGCGAGGTCGGCGTGGGCGTGGCGGGCCAGGTCGAGCTTCTCGTCCAGCGCGTCCCGGAACGCCGCGACGCCGTGCAGGTGCAGCGGGAGCCACAGCCGCAGGCCGCGGAAGTCGCGGGTCAGCTCGGCGCCGAGGTAGCCGTAGTCGGGCAGGTCCCCGACGGTCCGCAGGTCCTGGACGTAGTGGCCGCCGCCGCGGTGCGCGCGGGCCAGTGCCTCGGCGTCGCGCACCAGCAGCACGCCGGTCCCGTACTGCAGGAACAGGCTCTTGTGCGGGTCGAGGACGATGGAGTCGGCGTGCTCGATCCCGGCCAGCCGCGCACGGCCGCGTTCGGTGAGCCGGAAACCGCCGCCGTACGCCGCGTCGACGTGGAACCAGAGGTTCTCCGCGCGGGCCAGCGCCGCCAGTTCGGGGAGCGGGTCGATCGTCCCCGTACTTGTGCTCCCAGCGGTACCTACCAGCAGGAACGGCCGTAGGCCGCGGGCCCGGTCCGCCCTGATCATGTCCCGAGCCGCGGCCGGGTCCATGCGCAGCCCCTTGGTGGGAACGATGCGCACGTGGCTCTCGGGCAGCCCTGCGATGCGTGCGGCGCGCTCCACGCAGAAGTGCGTGTGCTCGGTGGCGTAGAGCGTGCCCGAGGCGATGGCATCGCCGAGCCGGGCGTGGCGGGCCGCGACCAGCGCGGACAGGGTCGCCATGGAGCCGCCCGTGGTGGTGACGCCGACCGAGCCGGCCGGTAGCGCGAACTCCTCGCACAGCCAGCGCAATACACCGTGCTCCATGGCGACCAGGGCCGGAGCCAGCTCGGCGACCCCGGTGAACCGGTTGTAGACCTGCGCGAGCAGCTCGGCCAGCGCGGAGCTCACCAGCCCGCCGGCGGGGAAGTAGGCCAGGTAGCCGGGGGACGCGGTGTCCACTCCCTGCCGGGCGGCGCTCTCGAACACATCGAGCAGCGCGTCCAGGTCGGCGGGGGCCTCAGGCGGAGGGCGCAGCAGGTCCTCCAAGGCGGGGCCCGTCTCCGCGCGGTGGCTCGCCGGCGCGTGCGCGGCCGACTCGGCGTAGGCGGCGACGCGTCCCAGCACGGCCTGCCCCATCGCCTCGACGGCCGGGCGATCCGGCTCCAGCGGCAGATCCCAGGTGATCGCCTCGCTGTCCTCTCGCATGGGGCCAACCTAGGGAGTCACCGGGCGGCCGGGCTTGTACGATCTTGCACTCCGCAGGCGGCCCGCTGGTAGGCGCCCGGCGGGACGCCGACGGCCCGGCGGAAATGGCGGGTCAGATGTGCCTGGTCGAAGAAGCCGACCGCGGCCGCGACCTCGCTCGGAGGCAGCCGCCGCTCCAGCAGCCGCCGCGCCGCGCGGACGCGAAGCTGGATCAGCAGCGTGTGCGGCGGCAGGCCGTAGGCGTCGCGGAACGACCGCAGCAGCGTGAACGGGCCGACGCCGACCTCCGCCGCGAGCTCCTCCAGGCTCGGCGGATCGACCATCCGAGTCTGGAGGATCTCGCGTGCCATGGCGGTGTGCCGTCCCCGGAGAGGACGCACCGGCTCCTCCGCCTGCCCGGTGCCGTGCCTGCGCAGCAGGGCGGTGAGGGCGAGGCGCATCGACGTCTCGGCCGTCAGCGCGTCCTCGGTCTCCGTCGCCGCGTGCGCACGGACGAAAATGTCGGCCATGTCGGCGGCGTAGGCCACGCGCTCGCGGAACCGCGGAGTGCCGCGGGTCCCGCCGAGCCCGGCCATGACCTCGCCCGCCGGGTACAGCACCCGGTAGCGCCAGTCGGCGCGGTCCGGCGCGGTCCCGGTGTGGACCTCCTCGGGGTGGATGAACACCAGCCCACCGGGGCCGACCCGCTCGACACCGTCCCGGAACCAGATCTCCTCTGTGCCTGCCTGCACCGTGCCGATCGCGAACGTCTCGTGGCCGTGCCGGGAGAACTCGTGCCGGACGAAGTGGGCCCGCATCAGCTCCAAGCCCCCGAGGCCCCTGAGCCGCCACCAGGTCGCCGCCGTGCCCGCCCTCGGGACGTCACCGGGTGCGTCGCTCATGGCGCCGCCGGGTGCGCTTCGGCTTCGGAGCGGGCCGCGCACGCGATGAGGGTGGCATCGTCGCGCCCGACGAACTGAACGCCGATGGGCAGCCCGTCCGGCGAGACCTCGCAGGGAACGCTCACGGCGGCAAGGCGGCACCAGTTGGCCGGGGCGCACAGGCGCAGCAGCGCGCCGGGGTTGTACGGGCGCTCCTGCCGGTCGAGCCCTCGGCGCTCCGGCGCGGTGCGCTCGGTCGTGGGCAGGAGCAGGAGGTCGTTGCCGATCAGGCAGTCCATGAAGCGCTCCACCAGCGGGGCCGTCGTGCGCAGCGTGGCGATGAGGTCCGCGGGCGTGATGGCCGCCGCCCTGTCGAGAGCCGCGCGCATGTCCGCTCCGTAAGGGGCGGGCGGATGGGGGTACCAGCCCTGGCCACGGTGGACGTCGAGCATGTCGGCGAACAGGGGGACGAGGCGGGCCGGGGCCCAGTCGTTGAAACGGGGAGGGGAGGCCGAGGCCAGTTCGATGTCGGTCCGGGCGCCGAGGACGGCGACCGCCTTCGCCGTCGCCTCGGTGACGTCCGGGGAGACGGCACCGAGGACCTCGCGGCTACGACGCCGACCCGCAGCGTGCCGGACGCGGGCGGCGGTGCGGCGGGGGAGAGCGCGTGCCACAGCAGGCCGGCATCCCGGACGTCGCACGCGCGTTCGCCGTCGACCACGGCGAACGCCGACACGTCCGGCTCGCGCGTCTCGATGACGCGCAGGCAGGCCTCGGTCGGCTCGACCGGTGACAGCGCCCGGGAGTCCACCAGTTCGGCGGCGGCGCCGATCGACGTGGTCGGGAACGGTGCCGGGCCGCTGTTCATCGTCGCTCCGCGGGCTTGGTGCGGGCGGCTGCGTCCTGCCCCAGTTGCCGGGAGATCGCCGCGGCCGCCTCCCGTACGAGGCGGACGTCCTCCTCGAAGCAGGACTCCAGGACGGCGGGGCGGGGGCCGCTGAGGGAGATCGAGGCGCGGATCCGGTTCTCGTGGTCGAAGACGGGGGCGCCGATCGACGCGATGCCCGGGATCACGTCCTGGTCGGAGAGGCTGTAGCCGCCGTCCCGCGTCTCACGCAGCTGCCGGTAGAGCCCGTCTGGGGACGTCTCGGTCTCGGGGGTGAACGCCGTCAGCGGCGCGTGCTCGGCGTACCGCCGCCAGAACTCCTCGGGCTCGAAGGCGAGGAGGGCGCGGGCGTTCGCGCCGCCGTGCAGCGGGATGGTCCCGCCGTTCAGCCGCTCCATCACCGGCAGCGCCGCGGCGCGCTCATCGCCGAAGCGGCGGGCGACGGCGTTGCCGAGCGTGAACAGGTGCAGGCCGAGCTGGTAGCCGCCGCGCCGCGCGCCGGCCTGGACGAGGTCGTGCTCCTCCAGTGCGGCGAGCACCCGGTACAGGGTGCCGCGTGGTTCGCCGAGACGCTCGCTGAGCTGTGCGGGCGTCATCTCGCCTCCTTCGGCGAGGGCGTCGAGCACCGCGACCGCCTTCGTGAGCACCTTCACCGAGCTCTGCGCCTGCTCTCTTGACATGCTCTCCGCCCTCGGCCTGCGTTGCCCGCCATGCAGACTAATTGCACGTAATGTGGACGCGCTCTGGGAGCCCCGCTCAAGGCCGGCGGGGACGCGGAACGACCGCCATCGGCGCCGGCGGCGTGCTCCACCAGCGCGCCATCCCCGGGGTGGACTTACGTGCCTGAGGAGCTGGGACGCGGCTGCCGCCGGCGTTCGGAGAAGGTGCTCGCCGCGCTGGCGATGCCCCGCACCGGGCGGATCGACGCCCCGGCGGGCCGGCCGGACGCGCTGGGCGCGCCCATCCGCGTGATGACCGAGCTCATGGCCGCCTCCACCACACCGGCACGCACATCGACGCCCTCTGCCACACCACCGAGGGCGAGGCGTGGTACGGCGGCGGCGTCGAGCCCGAGCACCTCGGCGACCACGGCCCGGTGCGCGCGGAGGCGTCCTCGATCCCTCGGTTCGTGTTCCGCGGCGTGCTGCTCGACATCGCCGCCCTCCACGGCGTCGGCGCGCTGCCCGCGGGCGAGCGCGTCACGGCCGGCGATGTGCGGGCCGCGGCGGAGCGGCAGGGCGTCGAGCTGCGCCCCGGCGACGCGGTCCTGATCCGCACCGGCTACACGTCGGTGTGGGCGCAGACGACGAGCGGCGCAGGGCGCCCTTCGGCGCCGGGATCGACGTCGGTGCCGCGGAGGCGCTCGCGGACGCGGGCGCGGTGCTCGTCGGCGCCGACACCGAGAACGTCGAGTGCTTCCCCGCCCAGGACGAGGGGCCGTTCCTTCCCGTCCACGTGCGGCTCCTGTCCCGCGGCGGAATGCACATCGCGGAACTGCTCTACCTCGAGCAGCTCGCCGCCGCGGAGGCGAGCGAGTTCCTGTTCCTGCCTGTCACTGCGGGTCCGGGGGGCCACCGGCTCCATGGTGCGTCCGGTGGCGATCCTATGAGCGGGCGCTTCGAGGGCCGGACCGCGCTAGTGACCGGTGCAAGCTCGGGGATCGGGCCCGCGCCGCCCGGCATCTGGCGGACGAAGGCGCGCGTGTGCTCCTCGTGGCGCGCGACGCGCACCGGACGGCGGCCGGTGCGGATCTGATCGGCGGCGACTCCGGCCCTGGCCGCGGCCATCTCATCTCCGGATGGTCGGCGCCAGGGCCGGAGCAGACCTCGCCTGTACCGTTCGCGCCGAGCAGGATCAGCTCGTCGAGCGCTTCACGGCGCCATAGCGGGAGGCGACCCGTGCTCGCTGCGAATTCCATGGCCCGATGTATGCTCCGGGTGGAGGCGCGCTTTCTGCTGGTTATTCGGGCCGCGCGAATTGGCGCCGACTGGTGTATAGTCGGTTGAATGGCAAAAATCACTCTTGCGCCGTACGACTCGCAATGGGAGGCGGATTTCCTGGAGGTCGGGTCGGCTCTGCGCGCGGCATTGGAGCCCGTGCTGGGCGACCGCTTGACCGGTGTTCATCACATCGGTTCCACGTCGGTCCCCGGAATCGCGGCCAAGCCGATCATCGATGTTCAGGTGTCGGTACGCGACTTCCGCCCCTGGACGCGGACTGACCTGGTCGCTCCTGACGAGCCCGCCGAGCGGCCCTCGCGTGAGCATATCGGGGAATCCGAGGCACTCATCGACGCGGTGGAGTCCACCGGCCTGCGGTGGCTCGGCGACTGGTGCATCGACTACCGCAAATGGCTGTTCAACCGGCGCGACGATCTCGCCGTCAACTGCCACGTCCGCCGAGAAGGCTGCGTCAGCCAGCAACAGGCCCTGCTTTTCCGTGACTACTTGCGAGTCAACAAAGCGGCCCGGCAGCGCTACGAGGACGTCAAACGGGAACTGGCCGCCCGCGACTGGGATCTCGTCGACGACTACGCGGACGCCAAGGGCGATTGCGTATGGGGGATCCTGCGCGAGGCCGACAAGTGGAGCCAAGCGGGTTGGTTCCCGTCCTCCACCGACATCTGATCGCTTAATCGCATTGTCCAGCCGCCCCCCGACTTCTTTCTCGAGGTCTCCAGGGGCGGTCCGCGGGCAACGGCCCATCGGGGCGCCCACGCTCGGCCCTCTATGCCGAACGTGGGCGCTCCCGGGCCCGAATCTCTGTACGCGCAGCCCCGTCCGCATCAGCCAGTGGACACGGCAAATACGGTGAGCCGGCCGTTGCCGGCTGGAGCCGTTCAACCTGGCACGCACATCGACTTGCTGCCCGCTTGGTCGCCGATTCGAGAACGGGCCACGCGGCGATGCGTTCGACCCGTTCCCGGCGCAGCCGTTCGTAGGTCTCCAACGCCTTCACGCGACCGAGGTCCAGGTCCGGATGGTGCTCCTTGGCCTCGTACAGGGCCGAGATCTGATCCTCCAAGGGAAGGTGGCCCTTGTCCCCATAGATCGTGCGCTCCCACGCGGGTCCGCGCCCGGGCGTCCCGCGTCCGTCGGCCACCACGACGGCAAAGCCCTGATCGGCGAACCGCTGCGACACCAGATAGCGTCCGCGCGCGGCCAGGACGCGCTGCTTGCCCGGCCCTCCGTAGGGGTCCATCAACACCGGCAACTGGCACATCCCCGGCTCGTGCCATGTGGGCAGCAGGACCGCAGTGCGCAGCTCCCTCTTTCCTGCATGCAGCAATTCGACGCGAGGGGTGAGCACTGGTGGCTCGGCGTGCGATGCGATGTTCGCGATGGGTTGCCCATGGCGGTACACCGACACCCGAGGCAGGTCGCTGTGCAGTGATTCGGAGACGACGACTGTGGTGCCGTCGGCTCGCCGGCCCTGATGGACGCCGGGTGGCAGGGGGACCGCTTGCAGGCCGACCGCCACACCGCACAGGGCCCTGCTCAACTTCATGAACGTCCTGGGCGGCGGGATCGGTCCGGCCGCTGTCGCGGGACTGTCCGGCATCGTGCCGGCGCCGGTGGCCCTCGCCGTGCTCGCGGCACTCCCCCTGGCCGGACTCGTCCTCAGCCTGACCCGGCGCCCTACCGCCGCCCCGAACCCGGTGCCACGCGTGAGAGCCCGCGCTGACAGTCCACCCGCATCTGATCCGACAACGCCTGGACCAGCAAGGAGCCTTGCCATGTCCGCCGAGCCATTCGAGGTCGGCATCACCGAAGCCGAGATCGCGGACCTGCGTGAACGATTGCGACGGACACGGTGGCCCGAGCGCGAGCCGGTGGACGACTGGTCACAGGGGCTGCCGCTGGCGTATGCGCAGGAGCTGTGCCGCAGCTGGGCCGAGGACTACGACTTCGGGTTCGCCGAGCGGCTGAACGTCTTCCCGCAGTACCGCGACACCATCGACGGGCTGGGCATCCACTTCCTGCACGTCCGCTCGCCGGAGCCGGACGCGTTCCCGCTCGTGCTCACGCACGGGTGGCCGGGTTCGGTGCTCGAGTTCCTGGAGGTCCTCGGCCCGCTGACCGACCCCCGAGCGCACGGCGGTGACCCGGCGGACGCGTTCCACGTGGTCGCGCCGTCGTTGCCCGGGTACGGCTGGAGCGACAAGCCGTCGACGACCGGGTGGGGCATCACTCGCACCGCGCGCGCCTGGGACACATTGATGGTCTCGCTGAGTTACGAACGGTACGGCGCGCAGGGCGGTGACTGGGGTTCGGCGGTGTCCGGGGCGCTGGGCGAAGTGGCGCCCGAGCGGGTCGCCGGCGTCCACCTGAACCTGGGATCCGTGGCGGCGGGCACGTTCAACGACCCGACGCCCGCGGAGCTGGCGAATCTCGAGGCCGAGAAGGAGATGCAGCGCACCGGCCGGGGATACTCGGCGATCCAGGCGACCCGGCCGCAGACGCTCGGCTACGGCCTCACCGACTCCCCGGCCGGGCAGGCCGCCTGGATCGCCGAGAAGTTCTGGGCGTGGACGGACAATGACGGCCATCCCGAGTACGCGTTGTCGCGGCAGACGATCCTCGACGAGGTCTCGGTCTATTGGTTCACCGCGTCGGCCACGTCGTCGGCGCGCCTGTACTGGGAGAGCTTCGCCAACTTCCGGGACAAGGTGACCGCGCCGTCCGGGCTGTCGGTCTACCCGCGCGACATAACCCGCCCGTCGAGGCGGGAGACCGAGCTGCGGTTCACCGACCTGCGCTGGTTCGAGGAGCTGCCGCACGGCGGCCACTTCGCCGCGCTGGAGCAGCCGGAGTCGCTGGTCAAGCAGGTGCGCGGATTCTTCCGCCTGTTCCGCTGATCACCTCGTTCTCCAGGCCCCAGCCCCGGTCATCGCCCGCATGCTCGGCTATACCGGCCAACAGATCGGCCGCACCGCCGCCGACGCCGGAGCCCCTGGAGCCGCTACGCACCCGGCGACCACCACAGACAGTGACAACCGTCAGAGAACACAGACCACCCAATCACCGGGCATTACCAGGGCTGGAGGCCTCTTTGGCGGCCGCCGGGCCGCCCGGCGTCTGGGCCCAGGACTCCCGAAGCTCCGGCGAGGGGCAAGGTAGGGATCGTCGCGGTCAGCCGGTGGGCAGCTCGACGCGAGCGGTCGGGGCGCCAGGCTCGAGTTGGGGGGCGCTGGCCGGTCTTGAGCTCGGGGACGTACTCGTAGCTGGTCGCCCGGCTCACGTCCAGCAGCCGGGCGATCGAGGCGATCGCCGCGTCCGGCTGGGCGAGCAGGGCGCGGGCGTGTCGGATCTGCTCGGGCGTCATCGCCGGGGGCCGACCCAGACGCCGGCCGCGGGCGCGGGCGGCGGCCAGGCCCTCGTGGGTGCCCTCGACGATGAGCTCGCGGATGAACTCCGCCAGGGCGGCGAAGACGTGGAAGACCAGCCGGCCGCCGGCGCAAGGCGCGGTCCTCATCCTCGACAGTCGAGAGTGCGGGGCGTTCAGGTGCCTGGCGTGCTCTGGCGTACTGCCGTGATAGCCGCCATGACCAGTTCTTCCAGGGGCCTGGCGCCTTCGCTTTGGGTCCATGCCTGGCCGGCGATGTCCAGGCAGGTGAGCGCGCAGGCGACGATCGCGTTGGCGCGCAGGTCGTGGTCGTCGCCGGGCGCGGTGCCGAGACGGCGGCGGATCTCGGAAGTGAGCAGTGTCTGCCAGTGCAAGTGCTTCTCGATGCTGCGGGCGCGCAGTGACGGGGTCCCATAAAGCATCTTGGAGATCTTCAGCATGGTCGCCTCGTCTTGGCCGAGGCGAGGGGTGTCGCGCAGCGCGTTGAGCAGGGCGGTCCAGGCGTCCTCGTCATCGGGCCGGGCCTGCAGCCGTTCACGGATCTGTTCGCCCTGGGCGGCCAGGTCGCCCAGCACGATGTCCTCCTTGGTGCCGAAGTAGCGGAAGAAGGAGCGGCGGGAGATGCCGGCCGCGGCGGCGATGTCGTCGATGGTCGTCGCCTCGAAGCCGCGCTCCAGGAACAACTCCATCGCGATGCGGGCGACTTCGGCGCGGACGGCCTGGCGGGTGCGCGCCCACAGCCCGTGCTCGATGGGATCCGGCATCCCCACATCCTAACCCAAGTGACTGTTTGACACTCAGTGCCAACGAGACCTACGGTGCCAATACTTCTGCACCTCACCTTTCGGAGGAGCCATGACACCGGTCGATTACCGCGGCCAGACCACCCTCATCACTGGCGCCAGCTCGGGCATCGGAGCCGAGTTCGCCCGGAGGCTCGCCGCCCGTGGCTCTGACGTCGTGCTCGCAGCCCGGCGCCTGGACCGGCTGGAAAACCTTGCCAGGGAACTCGCGACGGCGTACGGCGTCACCGCCACCCCGATCGCCGTGGACCTGGCCGTGCCCGGCGCCGCAGCCGAACTCGACGCCAGCCTGACCGCACAGGGCCTCACGGTGACCAGCCTGGTGAACAACGCCGGGTTCGCCACCAACACCGCGTTCCACCAGACCGACCCGCAGCGGCTGGCCGCCGAGATCGCCGTCAACGTCACCAGCCTGACCGAGCTCAGCCGCGTGTTCATCGAACGGCTGCGGGCCCGCCCCGGCGGCGTGCTCGTCAACGTCGCCAGCATGGCCGCCTACCAGGCCACCCCGACCATGGCCGTCTACGGCGCGACCAAGGCGTTCGTGCTGAGCCTCACCGAGGCGCTGTGGTACGAGTCGCGCGGCAGCGGACTGCGCGTAATGGCGCTGTCGCCCGGCGCGACCGAAACCGAGTTCTTCGACGTCGCCGGGGACGGGGCCGACGGCGGCACCGGGCGGATGCACCCGGAGCAGGTCGTTGAGATCGCCCTGCGGGCTCTGGACCGGCGCAATCCGCCCCCCAGCGTGATCACCGGCAGGCGGAACCGGCTGATGGCGCACGCGGGACGGCTGGCCGGCCGCCGACGGATGACCATGACCATCGGCTCCATGATGGACCGCACCGCAGCGGGACACTGAGACGCCGCCCCGCACCCGCCAAAGGAGACCCGACGCTACCCTGCCTCCGCTATGGCTTCGGAAGTTCCGGGCCGGCAGCGGGACCGCGGCGCTACCTCACATAAAGGTCCCGAGCCCCTAGAGGGCGTCCGAAAAGGGTCAGGTCGGACATGCTGGGTGGTACCGCGCCCCGAGTCTGGAGGGCGTGATGTCCGCCCGTTCCCTTTATCCGACCCTGATAGCCGCGTCCGCGATATCGCCGGACAGGTCGGAGTCACCGAGGCGGGCGGTGCAGCGCATCGTGACCGAGCTGGAGAGCGCCGGCTACCTGGCCCGCACTCGCACCGGCCGCCGGACCGCTATGCCGTCGACCTAGACCAGCCGCTCGACGATCTGCCCGTCGCTGTCGGCGCGCTGGTAGAGCTGTTCACCGTTCCGCCCGGACCCCCGCACCGCGCACACCCTGCCGACCTGGTCCAGCAACGCCGGAGCGGTCGCCACGTCCAGTTCTCCGCTCACCTCGGCCAGCCCCCACGGTCCCGCCGCGCTGAACACCCCGCTCACCTGCGAGACCGCCCGTGACATCGCAGCCACAGCCATCTCGCCCCCTCTCACTTGGCGGACCATTCAGTCCTGGTCGGCGGCCTCGGCGCTGCGGGCCAGCTGCTCGGCCCGGCAGTCGGCGCACCGCCCGTGCCAGCGGTGGGCTCGGGAGGCGGCGGCCTCGACCGGGGTCAGGGGCTGGCCGCACTCGACGCAGTGCCGCCCGCGCTCCCCGCGGGCCGGCGGGGCCGGGGTCTGCCCGGCCGGGGGCCGGACCGCCGGCAACTCCTCGTCGTAGGGGTGCGGCTCGATGCGGTAGCCGGCCTCGGTGAGCACCTGGGCGGCGCGGGCGCGCGCGGCCACCGGCCGGGCGGGGTCGGTGAAGTCGTCGCAGATCCCGACGGTCAGCGGGTCGTGGCTTTCCACCGAGAACCCGGCACGGGCGGGGAACTCCGCGCAGCCCGCGGCGCACAGCACGACGCGGACCTGCTCGACCTCCCAGTCCCGCGCCGACCACAGCGCGTCCACCGCGTACCCGAACTCCGGTCCTTCCTCCTGCTGATCGAACACGGTGCTCTCCTTCGGTCTGGGGGATGGGCGGGAGCCGGCCGCACGCCGGTCGACGGCTCGTCCCGCGTCAGGGCGGCGGGGTTGGCGGCCCGTGGATGATGCGGTGGATGGTGGAGCGGCCAACGCTGTACTCGGTCGCCAGATCCGCCAGCGACACCTCGCCTTCGGCGTAGCGGCGGCGGATGGAACGCCGCGCGGACTCGGGCAGTTTGGCTGCTTGCCTTTGAGCTTGCCGTTCCTCTCTTGGCCAGCGCCATGCCCTCGCGGGTGCGCAGGTGCCCCAGGTTGGCCTCGAACTCCGCCACCATCACCAGGGTCTGCAGGAACAGCCGGCCGAACGGTGTTCCGGTGGGGGATCCCCTTACGGAACAAGCCGCGACGCCGCTACGGGATCGCTACAGGCTGCTGCCCCGGTCTCAACGGACCAAGCGGATCAGGCTCGGAACACCGGCGCTCCGGACAGCCGGAGGTCGCCGTGCCCGGCGAGGTGGGCACGGCGGCTCGTGGAGTGGGGCTTACCTCGGTGGAGTGTTGGTCCACTCCGCCACGGCGAACACCTGATACGAGGAAACCTTGCCTGTCTTCAGGAAGCGGTCCGGCATGTCCGCAGCCTCCAGGCGGCGGGGCTTGCCGTCGGTCGTCTCCCGGCGGGCGGGCCCGGCTGCCGTGCGGCGGCGTGGCCACCAGGTCGCGGATGGCCAGAAGGCGCCCGCCGACCGGATCGATGATCCACTGACGCTGGTAGGTGCCCAGTTGCTTGGGCGCGGTGTACAGGCCGAGCGGGACGGTCGTCGCCAGCGCTAGGGAGATCACCCTTCCGGTACGGCCCATCGGGTCGGCCGCCGTCCCTCGGCCTTGACGCCGGGCAGGGTGGCGAGCATCCGGAACGCCGCCGCCCGCACCCGCGGCGGGGCGGGTGCCTGCGACAGCAGGGTTCCGGCCACATCGCTCAGCGCCCGGGTGCGTTCCGCACCTTGTAGGGAGGGGATGGGGTGCGGTCAGGCGTTCAGGAACTGGTGGAACTGCTTGTCGAACTCCCGCGGGTCCTTGCTCAGCGATGCCTTGACCATTTCGGTGAACTCGTCGACGACCACCTCGAGCGCCTCGGCCTCGACACCGTCGAGGGTGATACGGGCGACATCGGCGGGGTCCATCTTGGGCATGTCGTAGCCCTTCGTCATGTCGGTGTCGGCCATCGCAAGATGCACTGAGGTGACGAGCGTGCCCTGACCGGCCAGTTCCTGGCGCAGCGCTTTACTCATGCTCCAGACGGCCGCCTTCGACACCGCGTAGGCGCTGCTGCCGGGGAAGACGAACCAGGACGCCGAAGAGGCCATGTTCACGATCGCGCCCCCGCCGTTCGCTGCGAGGACCGGCGCGAAGGCACGGGCCATCGACAGCGTGCCCCAGAAGTTCACGTCCAGCGCAGCACGGACCGCCTGCAGGTCACCGAGCAGGGCGCCGCCTCCGATGCCGGCATTGTTGACCAGCAGGTTCACATCGCCCGCTACGCGGGCTGCGGCCGCGACGGAGTCCGGGTCGGAGATGTCCAGGGCGAGGACCTCGACGCCGTCGAGATCGATGGACTCGGGACGACGGGCAGTCGCGTAGACCTTCGCGCCTCGCTCGACGAGCTGGGCGGCGAGGTGGCGGCCGATGCCGCGGTTGGCTCCGGTGACGAGCGCAGTCGCTCCGTGAATGTTCATAAGACGTACGCTAGATCCTCACGTCAACGTGAGGATCAAGGCCGGACTGCACGGGAGGTGCCATGCGCATCGGAAAGGTGGCCGAACGTGCTGGAGTCAGCGTCCGTGCGCTGAGGTACTACGAAGAGCAGGGGCTCGTCATCGCCGACCGCAGCCCCAGCGGCCACCGCCAGTACCCCGAGTCTGCCGTTGAGCGGGTGAAGTTCATCCAGCTCCTCTACGCGGCCGGTCTGACCAGTAAGGCGATCCTGCAGATCCTCCCGTTCCTGGACACCCTCGTCGCGACCCCGCAGATGACACGCCGACTCACGGACGAGCGTGCCCGTATCCGGGGCAAGATCGACGCCCTGACCAGGGCGCACGATCGACTCGAAGAGCTGATCCGCCTCGCCGCCGAGTACGAGAACTCTCCAGCGACGTGCTCGGCGAGCGCGGACGTCGCCGCATCGCACACGTCACCTCCGCGGCACTGACTGCAATGCGAGAGGCTGTTCCGGCAGCGCTGGCAGGTAGACACCACAAGAACCGCTTCCCGGCCGAATTCATCCCGCCGGGACCTGGCGCCTCAACGGCGGCCGGGCTGGTGTTCAGCGGCGGCTGTCGCCCGGAACGACCATCCGCGCTACGCCGACTCCACCAGGCCCACTAACGCGGCGCGCGTCGACGGGGGCTTTCAGCGTCGCAGATGGGGCCGGAGCCCCAGGCGGCGAGGCGGCGAGGCGGCGACAACACCATGATTCTCACCGCCGGACCCTCACCACCTGAACCTCACCGGCATGGTCAAGCACCGTCTCAAGGTGATCCAGCACTACCCCGACGTGATCGACGGCTGCCCATCCGCCACCGGCCTGGCCTTGACGACACCCCACCCGCCATGACCAATTAACCCTAGTAGTGCTCCTCGCGCGCGGGGATGGTCCCCGGGACGCGAAGGTGATCGTCCTTCTCCGGGGGATTCTCCCCGCGTACGCGCGGTCATGGTGCACCGGCACGGTCGCCCGGGCCTTGGCTGACCTGCAGGCGCGGCAGCATGACATCGTCGAGTATCACCAGGCGTGCTGGCCGACCTGGACGTCGTAACTGGGTTTCTCGCTGTCCGCCTTCGGTGCCCCCGCGAGATTGTGCATCTGGTCGTGGCCAATCGGGAGTCCGCTCGACGGGCTTGCCCCACTCGCTTTTAATGACGAGGTCTCGATCAAGGAGCTGATCGAGGCGGTCGGCGAGCTGGCCGAGGAAGTGCTCTGGCAGTGGCCCTGCAGCTCACCCGCTATGTGGTGTGGGCGCGGGAGCATCTCGCTCCCCGGGCGGCGTGGCCGGACCGGTCGACCGCCGGAGCGCCTCCTGCGACGGGCATGGCTCACGTCATGAAGATCGTCGTGGAGAGCGCCATGCATCTGGTGATGAATGCGGCGGCGACTCACCCGGCTTGTGTGATCGGGACGGGACGCATGGGCACCGTCATGGTCGAGTGGCTGGCAGGTGCCGACGTTTCCCTGCAGCGCGTCTGGAGGTCCTGATCGCTCCCGACGGGCCCGTCCTGCGCGCCATTCTGGACTAGCCCGTCTCGGTCGGGAACAGGATCGGGCTGAGCAGGTACTGCGCGCGGCCGGTGGCGGGCTCGTTGGCCAGTCTGGGCTCTATCGCGGCGCGGAGCTCGCCGATCAGTTCGCGGAGCTCATCTTGGCTGAGCCACAGCGCATGCTGGCGGTACCCGACGAGATCGGCGGCCGGGTCGGCCTCGTCCCGGTCGAGGTAGGCGCCGAACCCGGCGAGCAGGGTCGCCATCGCGGCCGCGAACGCCCGCCGGTGGTCGTCGGCCGACAGTGTCCCGGCCGTGTCGGGATTGATCACCGCGCCGTCCTGCCGGAGCCGGTAGTGGCGCTCCACCGCGCCGCGCACCCGCCGCGCCTCGGCCACCTCCAGCACGCCCCCGGCCACGAGCAGGTCGATGTGTCGGTAGACCGTGGCCTTGGAGACGTCGGGGATCCGCGCGCACAGCTCTGCTGTGGTGAGCGTCCGCCCGCCCTTCATCGCGTGCACCACCCGCAACCGCACCGGGTGCGCCATCAGCTCCAACACGTCCACCCTGCCTATATTCTCACATGTGCTACCTTTCCAGAAAATGAGAAAGGTGGAGGATGGGGTGGAGACATTCCACGAGCACGACGTCACGGTCGGGGACGGCCCCCTCGCCGTACCGGGGACGCTGACCCTGCCCGACGGGGCAGGGCCCTGGCCCGGGGTCGTGCTGCTCAGCGGCGGAGGGCCGTTCGACCGCGACGAGACCAGCGGGCCGAACAAACCGTTCAAGGACATCGCGTGGGGGCTGGCACGCCGGGGCGTGGCGGTGCTGCGGTTCGACAAGGTGACCTTCGCCCATCCGCAGAACCCCGTCGCCACCATGACCGAGGAGTACGTCCCGCACGCCGTCGCGGCTGTCACCCTCCTCCAGGATCAGCCGGGCGTGGATCCCGCGCGGGTGTTCGTCCTTGGCCACAGCATGGGCGGCAAGGTCGCGCCACGGGTCGCGGCCGCCGAGCCGTCGGTGGCCGGCCTAGTGATCATGGCCGGTGACACGCAGCCGATGCAGCACGCGGCCATACGCGTCATCGGCCATCTCGCCTCGCTGGATCCCAGCCCGGCCGCGCAGGCGGCGGTGGAGCAGATCACGCGGCAGGCCGCGGTCGTCGACGGCCCTGGCCTGACCCCCGAGACGCCCGCCGAGGACCTGCTGTTCGGACTGCCCGCCTCGTACTGGCTCGACCTGCGCGCCTACGACCCGGTCGCGGAGGCGTCAGCGCTGGACGTACCGATGCTCATCCTGCAGGGCGGCCGCGACTACCAGGTGACGATCGCCGATGACCTGGCGGGCTGGGAAGCGGGCCTCGGGCATCGTGCAAATGTGACGATCCGGGTGTACGAGGCCGCCGACCATCTGTTCTTCGCCGGAGATGGCCCGTCCACGCCCGCGGACTACCTCAAAGCCCAGCACGTCGACCCGGCGGTGATCTCCGACATCGCCGACTGGCTGATCACCCGATAGGGGCGAGCTGCCGGTCAGGCGGGCAGCTGGCAGGCGGGGCACCAGAACAGTTGCGGCCCACCAGTTGCTGCGTGCGGATCTCTTGCCGAGGATCGGCGCCGTGGTCATCGTCCGCAAGACCAAGGACGGCCTGGAGGCGGCTCGCCGCCGCGGCCGGTCGGCGGCCGCCGACCGGTGGTCGATGACGACAAGCGCGCCGCGATCCTGGCCCGCCGCGAGCGCGGGGAATCCATCCGCACCATCGCCGCCGGCGTCAAGGTCTGCGTCGGCGTCGTCCACAAGGCCCTGACCGAGGCCCGGCCGGAGGCACAGGGCGAGCGGTAGCCCACGCTGGGCCCAGCTGTTCAATCACTCGTGAGCGGGCCATTCCTCGGCCAGGAGCGCGTATGAGAGACCGTCGAGCCATCCCCTGGTGCGGTGGAGTGAGTCTCTCACCGTGTGCTGTTCGCGGCGCATCCCGACCCGCTCCATCAGCCGCCACGAGGATTCGTTGTCATAGAAGCAGTCCGCGTGCAGGCGGCGCAGGCCAAGACTCTTGAAGGAGATGTCGATGAGGGCGCGTACCGCTTCGGTGGCGTAGCCCTTGCCGCCGTAGGCGGGATCGAGCGTCCACCCGAGCTCTCCTTGGACGCTTTTCGCCTGGTCAGCGACCTCTTTCTGGGCCCAAGCGTCCTGCACCTGCAGCGTCAGATCGCCGATCACCGTGCCGTCCAGTTCGATGATGAGCAGGTCTGCGAGCCGCTCCTCATCGAGAAAACGCTCACGGTAGTCGTCGTAGGTCTCTGTGGCGGCCGTGACCCATTCGTAAGTCTCCGGCAGTCGCCGGTAGGCCCAGGTCGCGTCCAGGTCGTCGGAGGCAGCCCGGCGCAACAGCAGTCGTTCGGTGAAAATCGGCCAGTCCAGCGTGTCAAGAGGGTGAGGCATGAGCCTCATACTGACAGCGGGCTGTGGTGATGCACAAAAGGGATTACTGCGGGCGACGTCTCCGACAACGACGCGGCGATCGCCCTACAGGAACCGACAGGACACCGAAGCGACCAGGGCTCCCGGAAACCCGTGTACTGAAAATCAAGTGGGCCCGGGGGCCGGGGCGGGATTGGTCGGGTGTTGGGGCGTCGGCTCCCTCTGGTGGGCGTCGCGGAGGGCGTCGGCGACACGGCTACCCGCTGGACGCCGACCGGGAACTGCGCGCGTTCGGGTTCGCCAACATCGGGGCCGGGCTCCCCCAGTCGATCACGGTCGGGGCGAGCGCGTCCCGCACCGCCGCGATGGACGCCACCGGGTCGCGCAGCCAGATCCCCAGCCTCGTGTGCGCGGCCGTGGTCGCGATCCTGCTGGCGGCGCTGTCCGGGGTCCTGAAGTACCTGCTGGCCGCCGCGCTCGCCGCAATCGTCGTGGTCGCCGTCGCCCGGCTCATCGACGTGCGGGCGCTGCGCCGGCTGTGGACGCTGCGCCGCTCGGAGTTCGCGATCGCGCAGGCCGGTGACGATCCGCGCCCACACTCCCGCCCGCTGCCGGCGGCGGAACAATCCGTACACCGCCTGCCAGGAGCCGTAGCACTCCGGTACGTCCCGCCACGGCGCACCGGCCCGCACCCGCCACCGGATCCCATCGATGAGCTGCCGTTTCGTCCACTTCGACGGCCGACCCGGCTTTCTGGCGACTGGCAGCAGCGGCTCCAGCCACGCCCACTGCTCATCGGTCAGGTCGAACCGCCTCGTCACCGCTAGGGTGGTCACGAGGTCTCCGGTGTTCAGGTTCTTCTTGGTCGAGAAACCCTCTACCGGAGACCTCACTACTTAGCGGTCACGACACACCGTCACACAGCGGACTTCGAAACACACCCTAGTTCAGGAGCGGTTGTCGTGAGGCTGAGATGCCCCCGGGTACGTTCGCGGTGCGGTGCTGGAGAGCAGGGAGCGGGAGGGAGATCCGCCAGGCTGGTGGCGGAGTCGCAGACCGGACGTCCGGGGCGTCTGCGGTTGGTCGTCTGGCTGCTGCGGTGACAGGCGCGGGCAAGGGCCTTCATGGGCACCTCCAAGTGTGGCTTCGTGGTGACGAGCCACGATGAAACCCGGACGACGCAGGTCAGCGGCATGATCAAAACGCGCTATGAAGACAAGTGATCAACTCAACGAGGTGCGACTTCGAGGTTGAAAGCGCTGCAACCGCGACGACTCACGGCCAGCGGCTTCGGCAGATGCGACTGACGACTTCTGCTCATTGACGCAAACACTCACTGCCAGGTTCTGTAACACGCCGGACGGCTATGGCTACCCCCTGTGCTCGAGGTGGCTCGTGGTTGCAGTGAGGCAGAGCAGAGGGCGACCAGGCTTCTGAAGGACATCGTCCCGGACGAACTGCTGAACCTCTACACGCGACTGCTCGCACATGACGGGTGCCTGCATGAGGAGGCAGCGGACCTGCTCGGTGGCTCCGAGCAGGTCGAGGCGCTGAAGAGCGCCGGAATGGCTCACGTCCAGTCCTCCGGGCCGGGGTTGCCACCGCGTCTCGTGCCCGTGCCGCCGGACATGGCGCTCCAAGGCACGCTGGCCGACCTGTCTCGTCGGCTGGTGACGGAGCAGGAGCGCCTTCTGACCGGGCAGTGCCGGATGGCGGAGACCCATCCCTCGCCAGGACCCGTGGTGGACGGATCGGTCGACCGGCTGGTACAGATCATCACTGACCGGGATGAGATCGGCCGGGTGTCCCGTGCACTGATCAGCGCCGCCCGCACCGACTGGATGACGCTGGACAACCAGTCGGTGGAGCGGCCCATGGACGAACTCACCGCAGTACCGCCCCCGCCCTCATTCGAAGGCGCCGTGCGTTGCCGAGCCATCTACGAGTCCGCCTGTGCCGAGCACCCTGTCGGCGTGAAGACGATCGAGGTTGCCGTGGAGGGCGGAGAAGAGGCGCGGCTTCTGCCCAGGATCGGCATGAAGATGAAACTCGCCGACGAGGCGATCGCGCTGCTCCCGCTCACCCCCACCGGGATGACAGGCGCCTTGCTGATCCGCTCGTCCGTCATCGTCGGGGCGCTCCGCGAGTACTTCGAGCCTCTGGGAACGCGCGGTGCCCTTCGACGCCGTCAGTGAAGAGAGCCCCTCACCCCCATCCAGCGCCAGATTCTGAACATGCTGGTGGAGGGGCTGCCGGACGCCAAGATTGCGCGTCGAGCCGGCGTTAGCCTCTCCACGGTTCGGCGGCACTCGATGGCCATCCGCGAAAAGCTCGGCTTCGAGCACCACTTCGCCGCCGGCGTCGCAGCCGTACGCCGCGGCTGGATCAAATGACCCCCGCACCCCTCGAAAGGCTGTCATGCCCGCCTATCGCGACTTCGTCCCTCGGCGAAGCTTCCAGCCCACGCTCGCGCTGTCCCCGGACGCCGCCCTTGTGGCCTATTCCAGCAACGTGGACGGGCACTTTGACCTCTGGGCTCGTCCCGTCGCCGGGGGAGCAGCACGTCGCCTGACACGGTTGCACGGCCAAGCGGTCAGGCGCATCGCGTGGGCGCCGGACGGCAAGAGCCTGCTGTTCACCGCCGACCGCGAAGGCGACGAGCAATACCGCCTCTACCGCGTCGGCCTGGACGACGAAATCCTGGAAGACATCAGTACGGGACCGGAATGCCAACGAGTGCTTGCTGCATCACCTTTCTCGTCGGACGGCCGCTACCTGACCTACGCCGCCAATGACCGCGACTCGACCGTCCAGGACATCATCGTCCGAGACACGGCAGACGACAGCGAGCGCCGCTTCATCCCACCACCCGAAGTCGTCTTCGAACCGGTGGGGATCTCACCGGACGGACGATGGCTGCTGACCGCCGGCTTTCGGTCCAACAGCGACATCGCCGCCTATCTGATCGACCTGCAAGAGAGCTCAGAGCCGGTGTGCGTCACCGTAGCCTTCGGTGACGGGCTGTACGAGCCCGGCCCCTGGATGACCGACTCCTCAGGCTTCTACCTGATCACTGATGCATGGGGCGAGTTCAAGGTCGCCGCCCGCTATCGCATTGACGATGGGACGCTGGAGCCGATCGCCCAGCATGAGTGGGACGTCGAGCACATCGATGCAATCGACGAGACGGTTTTGTGGGTGGTCAACCGGGACGGCCGCTCCATCCTGCACGCCACCCACCAGGGGGAACCTCTTCCTCTGCCCGACCTGCCGCTGGGAGTGGTCACCGCCTTGGCGCTGGCCCCGGCCGCCGCCCCAGTAGTTGTCCTCATCGACTCCGCGACGCGGCCGAGCGAGATCGCCGTCCTGGAACCAGGGACTGGAGTTCGGTATCTGACCGACACGCGTCCCCCGGCGCTGCACGTCATTGACGGCATTGACCCGGAACCCGTCACCTACACGGCGTTCAGCGGCCGACGCATCCACGCCCTGCTTTACCGGCCCAACGAGCCGGGCCCGCATCCGGTCGTTCTGTCGATCCATGGCGGGCCTGAGGCCCAAGAACGCCCCCGGCACCCGGACATGCGATCGATCACCGAGGCGGGGGAGGCGCTGAGCCTGCATCTGAGTGACCGAAGGTCCCCATCTGGTCCCCACCTCCGGGCGGTCTGATCTTCCCGCCCGTTACTGGAGCCGGACGCACAAAGACCCGCTGACCTGGGCTGATGCCCTAGTCGGCGGGTCTTCCGCATCTGTCGGGACGGCGGGATTTGAACCCACGACCCCTTGACCCCCAGGCACAGAAGACAGGTCGATCAAGGTCGGTCGGAGTCGATCGGGGAGTTTCTCACCTCTGAAAACACCTCGGGGGAGTCGCGGAGGGTCTGGGTGAGTCCAACCACGGTGGCTCCCCGATTGGCTCCCCATGCTCCCCTCAGTCTGGCAGGTATTCTACGGCGAACAAGATCATAGTTGCCAGCGCAGGCAGCTGGAGCGCCAGTCGCCATTGGTCCGTGTCGATGGGGTGGAGTACCGGACAGGACCGCCTGTGACCTCCATGGACCTGGATGCCGAGGAGCGGCCTCAACAGCTCAACACCCGGCGGTTAATATCCCGTGCCGCCGGACACCACAAAGTGCCGCCGCGTCCACGTCTACCCTGATTTGCGTACCACCCCCAGTGCCATCTTGTATCGCCCCCTACCGTGGCCGCCGAGCGACCGTCTGCGTCATGAACGCATCTATGTGGGGCACGTTGAGGTGTCGACGCAGCCATTCGCGCATTCCCTTGCCGTCCCGACTGGTGAACCGCTGTACCGAGTATTGGGGGGCGTAGAGCATGGAAAGATATTGGGGCGTAGAACATGGAAAGCGGAGAATGTGCCTTACTTGTAATCGGTATTGTTTGCGGACTATGGGGCAGTGCAGAGATGCCTAGAGGGAACCAGTGTCAGACGGTCGTGATGCTCTTCGAGGTGATCTTCATGTTCTGGCCTTGGAGTTGTAGGATCGGTAGGGCAACTTTGTTCTGTCTGAAGATTGGGGCGATGATGGGCGGTCGGCCTGTTCGCCTTCAGTGGTGCTTGGGGATTGGGGGGCTCGGAACCCTGCTGCTGGCGGCTGGGGTAGCTGCACCGGCGGCTGCGTATAGCGCGCAGACAGGATCGGTCGCGGCCAAGCCTCTGAGGTTGGTGACGAGCGATCCGGGTCGGGATGAGAAATGGCATCCTGGTGAGCAGGTGAAGCTGGTTTTCAATGCTGCGCTGGAGCCTGCTCGGGTGCGCGTTCAGGTGCGGGATGACGTGGGTGGACAGTTGGAGATGGGGAAGCCGACGGTCAGTGGAAAAACAGTCCGGCAGCGAATGTTTCCCGGTATCTCGACTGGCCGTTATTTTGTCAGCTACAGCGTCGCATCACGAGATGGGGATACGTTGACTGGAGAGGTGCCCTTCCAAGTTGTCGGAACCACTCTTCCTTCGGAGTCGGTGAGCAAACCTGCCGAGCGCAGAAGTGGGAAGGCTGGAAATGGGGCCTCTGCTTCGCCGCCTTCATCGGTTTCTCCATCGCCCTCGTTGAGTTCGCAGCCCCAGGAGGCGTCTCGGGAGGCGGCGGACAGCACTCGCGGAGGCGGTTCGCTGGTTTCGTTCGGTGGTGTGGTGATTGCCGTTGTGGCTGTCCTTGGGGGCGTCGGGGTGCTGGTGTGGAGGCGGCGGTCGTCAGGCGGAGCCCGTAGGCGCGGAGCCGGGTTCGATGGTGTGGAGTTTTTCGGTGGGGATGAGGATGACGTCGCGTGAGCCGTAGGGGGGAGCGGCGCGTCGGCGTTGAGTTCGTCGTCGGTGATGACGTGCAGGTCGCGTTCGCCGATGGCGCGGACTTCGTAACCGTCGGCTCGGAGTTCGCGGATGATGGCGCGCAGGCGCGGGGCTTCTTTGAGGACTTCGACGACGATGGTGGGGCGCTGTGACTGCAGCCAGGGCTGGACGGATTCCAGGACGTTGGCCTCGTAGCCCTCGATGTCGAGTTTGAGCAGGTCCACGCCGCCGACGAGTTGGCTCATGGGAACGGTGGGCACGGTGACCGAGGTTCCGGCCGGGCGGTTGTGGATGCCTTCGGTGCCGGTGGCCAGGTAGGCGCCGGTGGGGGCGGCGTACTGCTCCTGGTCGGGCAGGGCGAGTTCCATGGTGGCGGGTGCGTCGTCGCCGACGACCGCGGCCTGGATCACTTTGACGTTGTTGAGCTGGTTGAGCTCGACGTTGCGGGAGACGATCCCGGCGGCTTCGGGGTTCGCCTCCACCGTGGTGTAGGCGGCGTTCGGTGCGGAGTGCGCGCCTTGGACGGTGTAGTAGCCGATGTTCGCGCCGACTTCCAGGATGTTGACGGCTTGCCCGCACAGCGTCCGCCACCAGCGTGTTTCGGCGCCCTCGTAGCCGTTCTCGCCGTACCAGAACAGCAGTTGGGCCAGCCGGGACCGTACGGCGGTGAGCCGGATGTCGCGGTTGTCGGGCAGTTGGAAGTCGGTGAGCGGTGAGAGCGGGCGGTGACGCAGGATCTTGGCGGCCGTGCCCCAGACCGGGCGGGTCCTGCCGGAGGCGGCCGCGTGGCGGTCCCGGACGGTGATGATGAGCCTGATGGGCAGGACGGTCAGGGCGTGTGACAGCGCGATCCGCGCTTGGACGCGCGAACGGGTGCCCAGGGACAGCGACATGAGGGCCTCGGCAAACGAATTGGGATTGGAAGAGGACGGGTGCGGGTGGTCAGCCGGCTTGGACGGGGGCGCTTTCCGATGACCGGATCCGGTTGTTGAACGGGTCGATGGCCCGGACGGAGTAGGTGTGGGTGCTGCCGGGGGCCAGCCCGGTGTCGGTGAAGGTCATCGTCTGCAGGTCCCAGAAGCGGGAGTCGGCTTCGGTGGTGTGGACCACGGTGGTGCCGTCGCGGATGACCTCGTACTTGAGGTGCTTGTTGTCGCGGTCCCAGGTCTGCTTCCAGTCGACTTTGAGGGTGCCGGTGGTGCCGTTGGGCTTGCTGACCTGGGGCTTGGCGATCAGCTCGGGTGGGTTGACGTCCGCGCCGGCGGCCAGTGACGCGAAGCGCGTCAGGCCCTGCTGGTCCTTGCCGTTGACCTTGGTGAAGTCACCGCCGACCCACAGGTGGGTGCCGTTGTTGTCCATGGCGCGGGGGCCCTGGTTGTAGGTGGTGGCGCCGCCGTTGGTGTTGGGGAACCAGTGCAGGATCGGGGGAGTGTCCCCAGAGGGGTTGGCGGGTTCGGCAAGGAGCCTTTGGTAGGGGAACTGGCTGGCGAGGTCGGGGAAGCCGTCGGGCTGGCTGCTGCAGTCGTGGGCGTGGGAGCCGCTGTAGAGGATGCCGTCGAGCAGGGTGATGGCCTGGGTGGCGCCGAGGCAGTTGTCGATCCAGCGCTGGGTTCCGTCGGTGGGGTCGAGGGCGAGGCGTCCGTCGAAGGTGCCTTCGCCGTTGGCGCTGGCGTAGATGGTGGTGCCGTCCTTGACCAGGTCGGTGACCCAAGACCGCCGAGTGTCGGAGACGTAGTCCACTCCGGTCGCCCAGGGTGCGCTGGCCCCGGTATCGGTGTAGACGGCGCCCATGCCGTGCGGGGGGTTGCCGTTGATGCGGTTGAAGTCTCCGCCCAGAACGACACGGGTCTGGTCCGGTGTGGTGATTATGGCGTGGACGCTGCGGTCGGCGGTGGGCGCCCAGGAGGTCAGGGAACCGTCGGTGGTGCTGAAGGCTGCCAGGCGTTGCCGTGCGATGCCGTCGACGGCGGTGAAGTAGCCGCCCGCGTACACGGTGCTCGGAGTTACGGTCAGTGCTTTGACGCGGCTGTTGACGGCCCGTTTGAACGTGGTGAGTGAACCGCTGGGCAGGTCGAAGGACGCGATTTTGCTGCGCCATTCGCCGTTGATCTTGGCGAAGTCGCCGCCGACGTAGAGCTTGCTGCCGTCGGGGGAGGGCTTGATCTCCCAGACAGCGTCACAGATCCACTGGTCGTTGCCCAGGGAGTCGCAGTCGGTCTGCGGTGTCGTCGCGGTGAACACCGTGCCCTCCACCACCGGGTTCCAAGGCAGCGGCTGCCCGGTGGTGGCGTTGAAGGCGGCCAGGTTCTTGCGGGGCTGCTGCTGCGGGTCGCCGGGCGCGGTGCCGGGCGGGCGGATGTAGTCGAAATTGCCGCCGACGTAGACGGTGTCACCGACCATCGCGATCGACCACACCACCCCATCGGTCTGCCAGGTCGGAAGGTCATCGGCTGTGATCGTGAGCGGCTCTCCCGTGCCCGGCGCGGTGTCGGCCGAGGATGGGGACGCGGGCGCAAGGGGCGCCAAGGTCAAGGCGGCGCCGCCGAGCAGGGCTAGTGGCCGCAGAAAGCGCCGGCGTCGAGGCGACGGGCGGGACGAGAGTGATGCTGCCACGCGGATTCTCCCTGATCTTGATCCTCTCGCCGCGTGATCCTCACACTTTTCCGGCGAAAGAACAAGCAGGTAAGGAACCTGTTTCAATCCGTGCAAACAGTGACAAAAGTGGTCAGCGTATGCGCGCGGACGCGTAAGAACCGCGTTTGGTTGGCACGGTGTCAAGCTTGGACACCTGTTCGAAGGTGACCTGCGACTACTGATCTCGTGACGCTGTGTGATCAGAACAGGGGCTTGATCAACTGTGCCGGGAGATCGGATTCTGCACGTGATCAATCGGTGAGTGGCGTGTGTCATGCGCAGCCCTGTGTGCCGCACGCTCCTCCGTACTGAGGAGATGCGCGTGCCCCCCTCCCCAGCGCTGTGCCTGTCATCCGCGATCCCGGCGACGCCGTACTGGCCGCCGCTGCCGTCGGCGCGCAGCCGCTTGTTGCTGGGCTCATGGCCGCCACACGAGACGTGGCGCAGGGGCCGGATGCCGGTGCAGGTGGTGGCTCGATGAGCCGGGGCGGACGTCCGATGCTGCGCATCGGCAGGACGCTGCGGGCGATTGCGCTTGGGCTGTCGGTCACGCTCGCCGTGGGGCTGGCTTCGGTGCCGCCCGCGCAGGCCGATCCGCCGAACTCCGAGCGCCCGAAGGTGGGCGACAGCGAACGCGTCGTTGAGGGCAAGGGGCTCAAGGTTCGCCCGCGCACGAGCGATCCGGCTGCCAAACCTGGGCCCGCAGCCAAGGCTGCCTGGCCGAAGGCCGGCGCGGCCGAGGTGATCCTCGACGGCGGTACCCGCTCCACACAGCGCGTGACCGCGGCGGACGGGCTGGCTCGGGCCGGTGATCTGCCGGTGTGGATCGGAGCGCCAGGCCCCGCGCCGAAGGGTACGCGGTCGCGACCGGCGATGACCGGAAAGGCCAGGGTCGAGGTCCTTGACCGTCAGGCCGCGCGCCGCGCCGGTGTGGAGGGACTCGTCTTTACGGTCGCTCCCGCTGGGGAGGCTGCCGCTGGCCGGGTCGGGGTACGGCTGGACTACTCCGGGTTCGCCCAGGCATTCGGCGGAGCGTACGGCACTCGACTGCGGCTTGTTCAGCTGCCCGCGTGCGCGGTGACCACACCGCAGAAGACCGAATGCCGCCGTTCCGCACCGCTGACCACCACCAACGATGGTGAGGCCAAGACGCTGACCGCCGACGTCGACACCGGCGCGGCGGCACCGGTGGTGTTGGCGGCGGCACCGGGCCCGGCCGGTTCGCAAGGGGACTACACCGCCACCCAGCTGGAACCCTCGGCGACCTGGGACGCCTCGGGCAACACCGGAGACTTCACCTGGAACTACCCGATGCGCGCCGTCCCGGTGCCGGGGGACCTGTCTCCGTCGATCGGGCTGGGCTACTCGGCGCAAAGCGTGGACGGCCGGACCGGCAACACCAACAGTCAACCCTCCTGGGTCGGCGAGGGCTTCGACCTGTGGCCGGGGTTCATCGAACGCCGCTACAAGTCCTGCGAGGACGACGGCGCGCCCAAGAACGCCGAAGGCAAGCCACCGGGCGATCTGTGCTGGGGCTATGACAACGCCACCGTCACCTGGAACGGCAAGGGCGGCGAACTGGTCAAGGCCGCCGACAACACCTGGCGGTTGAAGAAGGACGACGGTACCCGCTTCGAACGCCTGCTCTCCACCGACACCGGCAACGGCGACCACGGCGGCGACGGATCGGCCGAGGGCGAGTACTGGAAGGTCACCACCACCGACGGCACCCGCTACTACTTCGGCCTCAACCGCCTGCCCGGCTGGGGGTCGGGCGGCGAGGAGACCAACTCCACCTGGACCGTCCCGGTCTTCGGCGACGACGCTGACGAGCCTTGCCACAACGCGTCAGGCTTCGCCGACTCCTGGTGCCAGCAGGCATGGCGGTGGAACCTCGACCTGGTCGTCGACCCCAACGACAACGCCATCGCCTACTACTACGGCAAAGAGACCAACCACTACGGCCGCAATCTCAACCCTGCCGACGCCACCCCCTACACCCGCGGCGGCTACCTCAAAAGCATCGAGTACGGACTGCGCGCCAACAACGTCTTCGCCACCACCCCACCCGCCCGAGTGGTGTTCGACAAGGCCGAACGTTGCATCCCTGATGCCACCTTCGACTGCGCGCCCGAGAAGATCGACGCCAATCCCGATCGGTGGTGGGACGTCCCCTGGGACATGAACTGCGAGGCCGGCACCGAATGTAAGGACGGCCACGGCTCCACCTCCCCGACATTCTGGTCCCGCTACCGGCTCAAGAAGGTCACCACCCAGTACAACCGTGGCGCCGGCTGGGGCTACCGCGACGTCGACTCCTGGACCCTGGACCACCAGTGGGGCGCCGTCAACGACGAACGGGACCTGCTCCTCAAGGAGATCGAGCACGCCGGGCACGCCGGACCCACCGGCGAAGAGGAGAAAATCGTCCTGCCGAAGGTCACCTTCAACCACGTGCCCCGCGCCAACCGGGTCGACCAGGCCAACGACGGCATCGTCCCCTACACCCGCTACCGGGTCAGCAGGATCTACGACGAGTCAGGTGGCCAGCTCGACATCAACTACTCCACCCAGGAGTGCTCCCGTGCGGCGCCGCCCACACCGCACACCAACACCAAGCGCTGCTTCCCCTCCATCTGGCACCTGCCGGGCCAGACGACGCCGTACACCGACTGGTTCAACAAGTACGTCGTCACCTCCGTGGTGCAGAAGGACCGCACCGGCGGTGCCCCGGACATGGCCACCCAGTACGAGTACATCGGCGGTGCGGCCTGGCACTTCGACGACGACGACGGCCTGACCAGGGAGAAGTTCAAGACCTGGTCGCAGTGGCGGGGCTACGGCCAGGTCCGGGTGAAGACCGGCAGCCTCGATGCCCCCTCCAGCCAGACCGACACCTTCTACCTGCGCGGTATGCACGGCGACCGTGCCGGTCCCGACGGCGGCAGCAAGACCGTCACCGTCCCCGACGGTGAGGGCGGCACCCACACCGACGCCGAGGCGCTCGAAGGCTTCGTCCTGAAGACCGTCAACTACACCGAGCCCGGCGGAGCGGTGCATGCCAAGTCCGTCGACGTCCCCTGGCGGCACCAGACCGCGTCCCGGACTCGCTCCTGGGGCACCGTCACCGCCAACGCCGTCCGCGTCGGCAGTTCCCGCACCTGGACCGCGATGGACGGCGGCACCTGGCGGCAGACCAAGACCACCAGCGAGTACGAAACCGACTTCTCCCGTGTCGGCCGTGTGAAGCAGGTCGAGGACCTCGGCGACGTCGCCACCAGCGCCGACGACAGATGCACCCGCACCAGCTACGCCGACAACGTCGACAAATGGATGGTCGCCTACCAGTCGCGGGTCGAGACGGTCTCGGTCGCCTGCGCCACCGAACCTGACCGTTCCAAGCACGTCATCGCCGACGCGCGAGCGTTCTATGACAACGGCGGCTTCGGCGACGCCCCGACCAAGGGCAACGTCACCCAGTCCGAACGCATCGCCGAGCACGACGGCACCAAGGCCACCTACGTCATTGCCGACAAGACCACCTACGACACCTTCGGACGCCGTCTGACGGTCACCAACGCCGCCAACGAGACCACCACCACCCGCTACACCAACACAAACGGACTCGCCACGCGCGTCGCCGTCACCTCGCCACCTCCGAATCCCGGGGCCGCCGGGCTCACCACGACCGAAGACCTCGACCCGGCCTGGGGCCTGCCCATCGCCAAGGTCGACAACAACAACGTCGACGCCAACAACAGGCCGCTGCGCGCCGACCTCCTATACGACGCGCTCGGCCGACTCCAGAAGGTCTGGCTGCCCAACCGGTCCAAGACCGCCAACGACAAACCGAACCTGGAGTACACCTACCGCATCACCGACGGCCAGATCGTCGCGGTCACCAAAAAGACCCTCACCAACAGCAACGGCCAGCGCGCGACCATCGCGCTCTACGACGGACTGCTGCGCCCCCGCCAGACCCAGGCGCCCGGCTCCGAAGGCCGTCTGATCGCCGACACCTTCTACGACCCCCGAGGCAAGGTCGCCAAAACCTACGCCACCTACTCCGCCAGCGGCGCCCCCGAAGCCACGCTGTTCGGCGTCACCGCCCCAGGCAACGTCGAAACCCAGAACCACTACTCCTACGACGGGCTGGGCCGCCCGACCGTCGAACGTCTCCTCATCGGCAACGGCACCATCCAAGAAAAATGGCGCACCACCATCAGCTACGGCGGGAACTGGACCGCCGTAGACCCGCCTCAGGGCGGCACCCCCACCGCCCAGATCATTGACGCCCGCGGCCAAGTCACCGAACGCCGCCAGTACCACGGCGACGGTCCGTCCGGCACCTACGACGCCACCACCTACGGCTACGACCCGGCCGGCCGCCTGACCCGGGTGCAGGCCCCGTCCGGCAAGACGTGGACCAACACCTATGACCTGAGAGGCCGCAACACCGAGACCACCGATCCCGATACCGACACCACCACGTTCACCTACGACGACCTCGACCGAGTCAGATCCAGGACCGACGCCCGCGACAAGACGATCTTCCAGCTCTACGACGGGCTCGGCCGCCGCACCGAGACCCGGGAGGGAGCGGCGAACGGGAAGCTACTGACGTCGTGGACCTACGACACCGCTCCCCGCGGCAAGGGCAAGCTCGCAGCCGCCACCCGGCACACAGACAACGGCAACTACGTCAACAGCGTCGGCGGCTATGACGTCCTGGGCCGGCCAGAATCCACCGCAGTCACCATCCCCGCTTCCGAAGGCGCCCTGGCCGGTACCTACACCTACGCCCAGACCTACAACCTGGACGGCACTCTCAAGGAGGACGTGCTCCCAGCGGTGGGCGGGCTGGCCCAGGAGACCCTGACCCACAGCTACGACGACTACCTGCGCCCCACTCGGCTGACCAGCGGCCTGGCCACCTACGTCGGCCTCACCGACTACACCCCCACCGGCAAACCCAAACTGGTCGAACTCGGCGCTGCGAACAAACGGACCTGGAACACCCTCACTTACGAGTACGGCACTCAGCGCCTGGCCACGTCCCGCACCTACAGGGAGAACGTCGCGGGCAGCGATCGCAACGCCACCTACAGGTACGACGACGCCGGCAACGTACTGGGCATCTCCGACGTCTCCAACGCCGGCACCGACAACCAGTGCTTCAAGTACGACTACCTGGGACGGCTGACCGACGCGTGGAGCGTCGCGGCCACCGACTGCCCGCAGACTCCCACCACGTCCTCCGGCCCGGCGCCCTACCGGATGCACTACACCTACAAGCCGGACGGCAGCCGCGCCAAGGAGGAGTTCTACAACCCCACAGGCGCCCTGACCTCCACGCGCGAGTACCGCTACCAGGGCGACCCGGGCGTGGATGCCAGCGTCAAGGGCCACATGCTCGGCAAGGTCGACCAGACCGGCGCCAACCCCATCACCGGGCCCGACACCAACGACGAGAACTACGTCTACGACGCCGTCGGCAACCCCACCACCCGCACCGTAGGCGACACCACCCAGACCCTGGTGTGGAACAGCGAAGGCAACCTTGACCAGGTCACCGAAGGCGACACCACCGTCCGCTTCGTCTACGACGCCGACGGCAACCGCCTGATCCGCAAGGACCTCACTGGCGCCACCCTCTACCTGCCCGGCACCGAGGTCCGCGCGACCACCGGTTCCCCCAACGCGGCGGCCACCCGCTACTACGTCCACAACGGCAAAACCGTCGCCATGCGCGACGCCACCGGCGTACGTCACCTCGCCGACGACGACCAGGGCACCGCCCACGTCGCGGTCAACACCGCCGACCAGAAGGCCATCACCCGCCGCTTCACCCCTTTCGGCCAGCAACGCGGCGCCATCGAAGAGGACACCTGGCCGGACCAGAAGGGCTTCCTGGGCGGCACGAAGGACCCCACCGGGCTCACCCACCTGGGCGCCCGTGAATACGACCCGAACAACGGCCGCTTCATCTCCGTCGACCCGCTCATCGACACGGCCGACCCGCAGCAGATGAACGGCTACGCCTACGGCAACAACAACCCCGCCACCCTCAGCGACCCGGACGGTCTCATCCCGCTTCCGCCGTGCATCCGCAGCCCTATCACCTGTGGTGCCAAGGCACCGACGACCAAAGATCTGATCACTAACCTCCCCGAACAGATCGTCGGCCTCGCCGAAGGAATGCTGCAGGCGGCCGTCAACGCCGCGTATGCGGCCGCCAACGCGATTCAGAACGAGGTTTACGAGCTGAAGCAGAGCGCGGGCGCCTTCGTCGGCCAAGGGCTGAACCCCTCCGGCACGGCGAGGCCCAACGTGGGACAGCCACCCAAGCCGCTCAAGCCGCCCAAGGTCGAGATACCCGGCGTCAACGTCGACCGTGACAGTCCCTACTACAAGGCCGGTCACACCATCGGCGCCATCGTCGGCCCGCCCATCCCAGGCGCAGCGGCGGCGAAACTTCCCCGGGGCGCCAGATGGCTCTCCAAACTGCTGAAGGCATGCCGACGCAGCAGCTTCGTACCCGGAACCGCCGTGGTGATGGCCGACGGCACCAAGAAGCCCATCAACAAGGTCAAGGTGGGCGACAAAGTCCTCGCCAGCGACCCCAAGACAGGAAAAACGGAACCCCGAACCGTCACGGACACCATCACGAGCCGCGGGAAGAAGAACCTCGTAACAATCAGCGTCGACCAGCACGGCCAAAAATTCTGGGCAACCCGCACCAGCACAGCCGAAGAAATGGCCTCGCCCGCGAAGTCTCCGCAAGCCAAAACCTCCCCGGGCACATTGATCGCCACCGACGAACATCCCTTCTGGGTGGCCGGTGACATCAACCGCTGGACCAAGGCCGTCGATCTCAAGCCCGGGATGTGGCTGCGTACCAGCGCCGGCACCTACGTCCAGATCACCGCGATCGAGTCCTGGAGCAAGCCAGACCAGCGCGTCCACAACCTGACGGTCGATACAGATCACACGTACTATGTAGAAGCCGGCGACGCTTCGGTTCTGGTCCACAACTGCGGTAATACGCCGCCCGGCGTAACGTGTAACTGTTCCCCTGGAACCGGAGCAGGGCCAGCTGATGCTCCTATTCGAGCTATTGGTCCTTGGACTCGCGCAGATATCGGCAGAGCGACTCGCGGATTGCGTCCGCAGCGGCTTGGAGACAGGCTCGAGATTCATCACGCTGACCAGATGCCTGGTTCTGCGATTCACGAGCTCGACCAAGTCGTGCACCGGGGTGCTGGAACTGACCTGCATCGGAACATATGGAACCAGGGTGTGACGAACGAGATGCGCTCGGAAGATACTCAACTGCATTGGTGGTATCGTTCGCAGGAGCAAGGCTGGGGGTTGTGGGGACCTGAGGCGTGGTATGACAACTGGCCTGATAACCACTGAACATGGAGGCGCGTCATGGAGTTCGGAGAGTTCGAGGAGATATTGCAGGCCGCAAGTACTCAACGACTTGGGAGGAACTATCCCGAGGAGATTCAGATCTTCGACTCCTGGCGTGCGACCGATTCGGAGCTCCAGCGGGTCGAGTCCGAGCTTGGAGTCCAACTCCCCGCGAAGTACAAGGAGTTCATGCGGCGGCATGGGGGTGGTGTCTTCATGTTCGTGGATCTGCTTCCTGTTGTCTCGCCAGACGGTCGCGTGGATGATCTGATCACGGTGAACAAGGGGAAGATTCGTGCAGTAGGCTTCGTGGCCATCGCTCCAGTCGGCACTGGTGACTGGTGGGGGTTCTCGGTTGCTGGCCATATCTGCTCAGCTGAAGTCCACTTTCTGGATCACGAGAACGAAAGTGTTACCCCATCCTTTGCTGATTTTTTCGATTTTCTTATCCGAAAAGGACTTCGTGTAGACGCTGAGCGGTAAGAAGTGGCGTACCTGTTTCGCTTATCGCTCGTACGTGAGTCTTCATCTTTTGTGGCTATTTTAAAAGGCGCAGCTGCGTGACTGAACCCGAAAGGCGGCGGGCCGCGACTTGCTCGACTTCTTCGCGAGGTTTGCGGTACTTGCGCTCGTCGAACTACCTTAGATCTCCGCCTCCAGGCGGCCACTCCGCCGCTCGCGCGCAGTCGGCCCGTGATTGATTTGGTTGTAGAACCAGGACTGCGAGAACCCAGGCCCGCAGGGCGATCGCATTCGGGCCGCCCGATTCTGCAGGACTCGATGAACTCACCGCGATCATCTCTGATTCATGTCCCCACGCTACGAGGGAACGGCCAGGTCATCCCTACCCCCTCATGAGCTCACCTGGTCAGTCCGGCTTCTTTCGCCTCACGACCTTCTTCTTCGTGGGGATGGGCACCGGAGGTGCGATCGGGCCGATCGCCGCGCGGGCCTGCTCCGTCCAGCCATCGACATCCACACCGTTCAGATCGTTGGTGCAGATAAGGGTGCCTTGAGGCCCGCCGCCTTCCTCGTGCGGCAGGACTCCCCCAGAGCGGTACCAGTCTTCCTTGCGCTGCCAGGACTCCCGGTAGCTCTCCTTCTGGAGCATGCCGAGATGCTCCCAATACAGGGTCCTGCCGTCCGGGGCGACGATGGTGAAGTCTGGGCGAAGAGTCTTACCGTTCAGCGTCAGCGGGTGCTCGTACTGCCACCTTCCCGGCACCAGCTTTTCGAGGATGTTCGCGACGATGACCTCATTCTTGCTGCGAACGAGGACACCGTTGGCCGCAGCGTGTATCAGTCGCCGGTCCAGACGTCCCGTGGGCGTGCCGTCTGGGAACTGGACCGGCAACGGGTCCGGAGGGAAGAACAGGTCCGTCAGCCGGCGTGCGGTCTCTGAACCTGTGGAGATGCTCAAGTCGAGCAAGTCGTCCAGTGGTCCCTCGTGCATCAGGACGACGCGGTCCTTCTGCCGAGTCAGGGCGGTGTAGAGCATCTCGCGGGAGAGGCTGCGCGTCGCCCGGGGAAGCAGCACGAACACCTTCCCGAACTCCGACCCCTGCGATTTGTGGATCGTGATGGCCCAGGCGAGTTCAAGGGTCGGATTGTCATCGCCCTCCCCTCGATATCCGTACGTCGCGCCGAGCTGCGACGAGAACTCGACGTTTGTCCAGCGCGGCTGTGTGCCCTGCTTTCCGACCTGGCCCACGACCACGCCGATCTCGCCGTTGGCAACGTAGCCGAGGCCCGACTCCGGCGGGTATGGCTTGCACCGGCCGTTGACGTTGTTGAGCACCTTGTCGCCGAGGACGATCTGCTCTGGCCCGATGGGCTTCGGCGTGGTGCGCTTCCAGTTCGGCAGCAGGGCCTCTTGGAGGGCACGCGACCGGTGCTTCCGCTTCAGGTGGCGATTCACTTCGGTCGTGCCCCAGGCATGACCCCGGACGGGCGAGAGGATCTGCCAATTCTCCGACGACTCGGCGGCGCCGCCCTTCCCCTTCGGGAAGGTGACCCACTTGCCGTTCAGGCGGCCCCCATAGGATCTCTCGAATGCCGATGGGGCGCCCGGCGACACGCCAAGTTCGGAGGCGAGGGTCCTGTCGACGACCTCTGTCGGTCGTAGGGAATCCCACGGTACGGCAGCCAGGGTCTCCATCTCCGTGCCGGCGCGCAGGCGGTGCCACACCTCCTCATATCCCTGGGGCAGTTCGTCGCCGGAGAACCAGGCGGCGAGTTTTAGGTCGTCCCGGACCTCTCCGCCCTTCTGTCGACGCAGTTCCGTGAGTTCTGCGTAGCCTTCGCCCACCTTGGGGAACCGTGGGACGTCCGCGTCTTCGGTGAGCTTTGTGATCAAGTCCACGAACGGGCGTCCGGCGCCGATCGGCGGTAGCTGCCGGGGGTCGCCTACGAGGATGAGCCGGTCCGGCGATCCGAGCGCGCTGAGCAGGGAGGCGAACTGCTCTTCGGTGAGCATGGAGGATTCGTCGACGACGACCGTGCCGTAACGCGGCGCTATGGGCCTGTCTTTGACGAGGTATGTTCCCGTCTTCGCGTCATATCTCCCGTGCTTGCTGAGGAACTGGGCGATAGTCTGAGCGGGGTGCTCTACCTTCGTCTGGAGTTGCACCCTGGCCTTCCCCGTAGGCGCAAGGAGCAGCACGCCTCGGTCCCTGACCTCCTTCTGCGCCACTAGCGCCTTGATCAGGGTCGTCTTCCCGGTTCCGGCCCGGCCGTTGAGAACGCTCAGCGGCGCGGCGTACATCTCCGCGAGAGCCGCCTTCTTCTCTCGGCGGGCACGTGCCTCGGCGTCTTCGTCGTCGGCACTGTCGGGGCTGTGGTCGGGTAGGACGTCGTCCAATACGTTCTCAAGACCGTCTGGTACCACCATGCGGGGCTGAGCCAATCGGCTCTTCACTGTGTCCCTGATCAGTCGCGCAACGCTCTCGAGACGGGAGAGCTTGAACGCCGGGGTACCATCCTGAAGCTTGGTTCCGACGATCGGCGGCCAGAAGGGGTTGTCGGGGTCATAGGGCAGCTGGTCCGGGTGCAGCCCGTGAGCACTGAGGATCGGCTCTGTGACCGGGCATTCCTCGGTGAGCGGCATCTCCTTCACAGAGTCCAGCGCGTCGGGCAGCGGAAGCAGCGTGTCACCTTTGGCGGCACGGCGTTCCAACAGGTCAACGAGCAACGCCTGAATCCGCCGTTCGTCAGATCTATCCGTCATGGCCGAGGACTCACTGACAGGGAACCGGGCGCGGATGGCAGCGCTGGGAAAGCAGCCGCGGTCCACGACGTCGAACGGCACCGGTGTCCGCCCATTCGCGGTGCAGATGTGTGCAAGGTACGGGTCTTCCAGCAGATCCCTGAACTCGAACTCCAGCTCGGTGTCTCGTGTGAACAGGGCGGCTGCCTGCTCGCTGGTCAACTGGAATCTCGAGAGCAACTTGAGTGCGCTTATCCGCTCGTCGTCCAGCTGTCGCCATACCAGCGTGAGGGTCTGCGGAATCCACTCTCTGACCTCGGGAATGGCGCTGGGGTTCTCAACGGCCGCCTGGAACACGTCCCACGGATCGGTGTCCTCGGGTGTATGCCGGGCGATTACGCGGGCGACGACCTGTCCGTAGGGGACGGTTAGCGCGCTGAGGACGGCACCGAGGCCGGGCGCTGGGCCCCGCATCGTCCACATCTCACCGATGCGCTCGCTCACCCAGTCGAGAGATCGTTGCGGAACCTCGATGCCGAGTTCCCGGCATCGCATGGCAGCAGTGAACAGACGTTCCAGCGCGGAGATAGCGCGGTCGTGGGACACATGCTCGGTCACGTAGGCGAACTCCCGCCCACCGGTCGCCGGTGCCCATGCGAGGGCGTCGGCGACGTCCTCCCCCTCGGCGTCACGGCGGGCGAGCTCCGCCACGGGCAAGAGGATGCCGCCATGGCCTTCCGGGCGGAGCGAGTGCCGTACCGTCGTTTCCCACATGTAGTTGGGAAAGGCGGTTGCTCCGTCCGTGGGCCAATAGCCCGGTAGTTCGAGGTCGGTGATGCTCGCGGCCCCCACGAGCAGTGGTCCGTCGGTGCGGGAGCCGTCCAAGGGCGAATGCTTGGCATAGAAGAAGATCAGGGAACCGCCGGTGGCGCTCACGTCGGCGAAGAACCGCTCGATCAGCGCCTGCTGGTTGTCACCATGGATGACCCACTCCGGAGAGAAGCCCAGTGCTTCGTCGACCGCTTCTTCGCGCTCGGCCTCATAGGCGACATCGAAGTCCCTCAGTACCGCGGTGAGGTTGTCGCGGTTGAGCCAAAAGTAGGGTGTTGCATGGACCCCGTAGGCAGGGACGACTTGGTCTACCGCCTTGAGTCGCCCACGTAGCGCGGCATTGAACTCATAAGGGTGTTTTCGCTGCACAACATACGGATCTGGGCTGAGGAACGTGCCCCGCTCGGCGATGCAGCCGATGCGATGAGCCTCGACATCCGTTAGGGACTTGCCGGCATGAGAAACTTCGTAGTCGTCCTCACGGCGCTCGCTCACGGTTTGAAGGAGGATGCAGGAGGCGTTGCTCAGGGGGTCTCGGCACACGGAACCGTCCCACCCAGAGTCATGCCATGGCACGCGAACGGACAGATGCACCTCGCTACTCGGTCCACGCGTCACTCAACGTTACGCCAGCCTTCCGCCAGCGCGAGCGGTTTCGCCGAGAACACTGCCCTCGACGATCTCAGATGGCGGCAACAGTGGCAGTCGAACACTCTCCGAGTAAATCTACCCCTTCACTAATCGGCATTTCGGTCGGCCAGTAGGCAGTGTCGTCAAAGTGGCGGCGTGCTGGTGGTTGTGTGTGGATCATGTAGCACGTGGTGCGTCGTCATGAGCTGTCCGATGCCGAGTGGGCGGTGCTGGAGCCGTTGCTGCCCAGGCAGCGGATGGGGCGTCCGCGGGCTGATGACCGGCGGGTTGTGAACGGGATCGTGTTCAAGTTCCGCTCCGGGGTGGCCTGGCGGGATGTGCCCGAGCGGTACGGGTCGTGGCGGTCGCTGCACACCCGCTTCCGCCGGTGGGCCGCCGACGGGACGTTCACGCGGATGCTGCAGGCCGCCCAGGCCCACGCCGACGCCGCCGGGGACATCGACTGGCTGGTGTCGGTGGACTCCACCATCGTGCGCACCCACCAGCACGCCGCCGGCGCCCGAAAAGGAGGCGCCAGGCGCTCGGCCGGTCCCGGGGCGGGCTAACCACCAAGATCCATCTGGCCTGCGACGGCGAAGGGCGCCCACTGGGTTCGTGGTGACCGGCGGCAACGTCAACGACTGCACGCAGTTCACGGCCGTGATGGCGGCGATCCGGGTCCCGCGGCTTGGGCCGGGCCGCCCTCGCGTGCGGCCCGATCACCTCATCGCGGACAAGGGATACAGCGCCAAGGCCATCCGTGCCCGGCTGCGCGAACGCGGGATCGACGCCACCATTCCCCAACACGCCGACCCGGATCCGCAACCGGGCCCGCTGCGGCCGCGCACCCGCCTTCGACAAGGGCGTCTACCGGCTGCGCAACGTCGTCGAACGCTGCTCCAACCGGCTCAAGCAGTGGCGCGGCATCGCCACCCGCTACTGCAAGACCGCCCGCTCCTACCAGGCCGCCGTCACCCTGGCCGCCCTACTCATGTGGCTATGACACTTTGACGACACTTCCTACTGAGCTTTTCGTGAGTTCTGTGGGTGTGGAGAGGTGGAGTTTGTCAGTATCGCGATGCCCCCCAAGGCCGAGTCTGACAACCAGGAAGAGGGCGTCCCGCCGTTGCCCCGCCCTCAGCTGGCCGAGGCGCGGCGGATGCGTGCGGCCGAACTGCTCGAGCAGGGCCGCTCCCAGGCTGAGGTGGCCCGGATGCTGGGCGTGTCGGCTGAGAGTGTGCGGCGCTGGAAGCGGCGCATGGAGGCGGGCGGGGTGGCGGCGCTGCGGCGCCGCCCGGCCACCGGCCGTTCCGCCAAGCTCGATGACGCGCAGGTCGAGCAGGTGCGTGCCGCGTTGGAGCAGGGCGCCCAGGCCCACGGCTTCGAAGCCGACCTGTGGACGCTGGAGCGGGTCGGGCAGGTGGTCGAGCGCGTGTGCGGGGTGCGGCTGTCGCGGGCCTCGGTGTGGCGGCTGCCGGCCGCCCGTCTGGGCTGGAGCCTGCAGCGCCCGCAGCGCAGAGCCGTCGAGCGTGACGACGCCGAGATCGCCCGGTGGGTGACGCACGAGTGGCCGCGCATCAAAAGGGGGCCGTAGAAAAACGGGCATGGATCGTGTTCGTTGACGAATCGGGTGTTTCGCTGCTGCCGCAGGTGCGGCGCACCTATGCTCCCTGCGGCCGCACTCCCGCCTTGCGCCACCGCCTGAACTGGAAACGCGCTTCCATGGCCGCCGCGCTGGGCTACCACGCCGCCGACACCGGTCGAGGTGCGCGGTTGTGCTTTCAGTTGCGGCCCGGCACCTATGACACCGCTGCGCTGATCGAGGTGCTCACCCAGCTCAAGGCGTTTTACCAGGGTGAACGCGTGGTGCTGATCTGGGACGGGTTGTCGGCGCACTGGAGCCGGGAAATGCGGGCATGGGCAGCCGGGCAGGACTGGCTCACCCTGGAGCGGCTGCCCGCCTACGCCCCCGAACTCAACCCGGTCGAGATGCTGTGGTCGAGCATCAAGGCATGCGAACTGGCCAACCTGGCCGGCGACCACCTCGCCGACGTCGCCGACGCTGCCGAGGCCGGGATCCATCGCATCTGCCAGGACGAACAACTCGCATGGTCCTTCCTGGCCCACACCGGCCTGAAAATCCATCCTCCAACTCCACACAACTAACGAAAAGCTCAGTAGTGACTGTCTTTGAATTCGTGATCCCCCGGAGCAGCGTTGTTGGCGGAAGCCAGCGGAGCCTGCCGACCACCCGCGGACCTTGCTATCGGGGCTGGGGGCGTAGCCCGTCGAGGATAATCTGGGCGATGTGGGCCGAGCGCTCGCGGCTGGTCTCCGCGTCGGCGTGGCGGATTGCGGCGAAGGCTGGCAACGAGTGCCATCACCTCATCGACAGTGAGGTCATGGCGTATGATTCCGCCGGAATGGACGCGATCGAGCAGGCTCGCGACCTGGCGCGTGAGGTCTGCCGCGACGTTCGGGGCGGCGGTGCGCAAGTCGAAATCGGCGGCTGTGAGCGCGCTCTTCACCGCTGTGTTCTCCGCGCCGAAGCCATCATTCGGGACAGCAGCGTGAAGAGGGCGGCCGGATCGCCGGTGCCGGCGAGCGCCTCCCCCTTCGCCACCAGCTGCCTGAGCTGATCGATCGCGGCGGCGTACTTCACCACCGTGCATTTCGACGGCCACCTGTCTGTGCTGCTGCGGGCCAGCCGTATCGGTGAGCTCACCCGGAACGACCTGGCAGAGATCGTTCCGGGCGCGTGGTTGTCACGCGCCTCGGCCCGCCGGGCTGCAGCCTGGCTCAACGCTCATCCCCCGACTTGATCATCGTCTCGCCGCTTGCTCCAGGGCGCGGGAGGCGCGGGACACCTCGCACTGTGCGCGGCATGAGAGTACGTTCGCGACGATCACGATGACGCATAGGAAATCGCCGATTACGAACGTTCTCTCAATAAGGAAGGCAACCCCTAACTGCCCGTGTGATGCATCTACTGCCGTCTCTTGGCACCTCATCAAGAGCCCCATGGTGGTTTAGAAAATTTCTAGCTATGAGTTTCGAGAAGAAGTGTGCGGAGATGGGGGATGACGTGCGGGTAGAGGGATTCTTGTTCGCAGCCCGCGCCCTTGGCCTGGACGATCGCCGCTGCCAAGGGACGTAGAGGGACGGGGGCGGTGCTAGTCAGACGTTCGGCTAGTTGTAGATTGGCATTTTGCTTCTCGGGCTTCTGTATGTATTTGACACCTCTTTCGAAGAGGCTTGGTTCCATGGCCACGGGGCGGATGGGGCGACCTACCCGGTCTGTTAAGTCGGTCAGGATCTGGATGCCATGGGCGTCAAGATCGCACCAGGCGGCGAGGGGTAGATCCTGGAAGGAGCGCAGTAGGGAGGCCAGTGCCGTGCTCGCGTAGCCCTGGCCCCAGATTAATAGCCAATCCCTGCTCAAGTCGGTCTTCGTGCAGATCCGTTCGAAGGTGTCTTCGTTTTCAATAAGAAAGATGCCTATGGCGTCGCACTCGACCACTCCGAGCAACTGGACGCCATTGGCGGGCAGACTGATCCAGGGGCGTCCGCGTGTTGCGTCTGCTGCAACGCCGCCGACGCTCCACACCAGTGGCCCTCGCAGGCGTACTTCGGTGTCGCTCTGATCGACGGCTAGGTCGAAGGGGGTGCCGATGAGGTTAGCGAAGGCTTGCATGCGGGCTGTGCTCCAGTTCTTGGAGCCCCGCAATGCCACGGCCGCGAGTTCCTTGGCTGTCATACGTTCACCCGAGGCGGTACGCGGCCACCAAACGGATGCCGCGCGCACTGCGGCATCGTAGACGGTCCATCGATCGGTTCCAGTGCAGGAAGCGGCTGGCACGGCGAGTCTCGATCCTTCGGGGAAGGCGAGCAACAATCCGCATTCGTGCGCGAGCTCCGGTACCGCTTCCATGAGTCGAGCCAACTCTGCGCGGACAATGTCCGGGTCGGCTCTGCCGAGGAGTTCGTCCAGCTGGTCTTCGGCGAGATCGGCCCAGGGCTGGGTCAGCCGCCAAGACTTCGGCACGTAGTCGAGTCCATTGACAACGTCGCAGCGGAGGGCGATGCCGCCAGCCCGGACGAGCGCTGTCATGATGTCCCATGCACGTTCACCGAAGTCCTTCTGAGTCGAACTCCACTGACGGAACGCTTTTGTTCGGAGAACCTTGATCAGCTCGGTTCGTGTCAGCTCGGGTGGTGGGGCGAAAGCCGGGACTGGCGCCTTGGCGACTAGGTCCACCTCGGCCGGGTTGATACGCCGTTTCCTGTCCAGAGGTACACGCGGACCGTCGACTCCGCTTCGCGGGACGGTCACTGCTTTCGTGCCTTCGGGGATATCGCGGAGGTAGATCTCGGCGCGACCCTGGTCCGTGCTAACCAGCAGTGGCACGCCTCGACGAAGTGGCGCTGAGGACTCAGAACGGCGGTCGTCCATGCCTGATCCAATCTGCGGTGAGTGCGGCGCGGGCGCCGTTGTGGTCGGACCCCCAAGCGCGAGTTGGTTGGTTATAGGTCTCCGAAGTGGTGGTGTGCTCGAACCAGAGAAGTTCGCCGCAATAGTCGGCGGCGTCGGTCAGGACACTGTCCTGGCAGGTGCCGAGTATCGTTACCTGCTGCTCTTCGGCAACCTTACTGAGAGCCGCCAAGGTATCGCGTCGATTGACCTCGCCTAGGCTGTTGCCGAGTTCATCGAGGACCAGCACGCGGCCGTGGGGGTCGCTGTCGGCGAGCATCGCGGCGAGGACGAGCTGGATTGCCTGCACCTTCACCTGCGCGCTATTGGCTGTCTCACGGTAGGAGATCGGCGGGCCGGTACGGGAGCGACGCCAGCGCGGGGTCACCTGCCATCGCCATTCACCAGCACCTTCTGGGCGGACACTAGTGAAGTCCAAAAGCGCGCCAGAACCGCCGCGCTGGTGGTCGAGGCGGTTGTAGGCCTTGCTGATCAGCGTGAGGACCCTTTCGATGTGGCGCTCCAGCATCTCCTGGAGGCGTTTGAGTACTTCCGCGCTCGTCTCGGCTTCGACTTCCAGTTCGTCGATGAGTTCCTGGCGGATTCTGCGCTGCTCACTGACGCGCGTGGTGATCACTTGGTCGTTGTCGGCTGCTCCGGCGATTCTGGCAAGGAGCGGCGCGCTCACGTCATCGAAGATCACGGATGGTCCTCGGGCGTCAGTCTCGTCGGAGAACCGTTCTCTGAGTGCTGCGGCCTCGCCCAGGTCAGGGGCCAGGTCGTCACGATCGGACTCGACACCGAAGATTCTCAGCGCCTCTTTGAGGAGTTCTGAGGCGCGGCGCTTCAGGCTCTCGGGACGGTCCACGGTCGTGGTCGGCTCGGCTGCCGCGACTTCCGTTGCGGCTTCGATGCCTTGGCCCCAGAGCCGAAGCCAGACGTTGACCGCCAGAACCTCACGTTGTCTCTCAACTCCTTCTAGGGCTCTGCGCTGACGAGTGACTTCCTCCTTCGCGGAGTCGAGGAGTACCTGAGTGGTCTTGAAGTCGGCCTCGATCGACTTAACGGCTAAGCGCGCTTCTTCCCAGGCCGCTTCCGCTGGTTCCTCACGTTCGGAGAGGGCGCCCAACCGGTCGTCGATCTCGACCAACTTCGTGTCCAGCTCCCTTTCCTCAGCGGAGATTTTCGCCAGACGTGCCGCCGCTAGTGCCGCCTCGAGATCGGTTTCAGCGAGCTTGAGGCGGTTTTCTTCAACGGCGACGGCCCGTTGGGCCTCCGTCAGAGATTCTCGAGCGGCAGACAGCCGGCCTTCTGCCGCTTTGACGCGGGTGTCCCGCCCCGCGATGGGTGGGTCGAAGCCACTGACGACAACGGCGTTCAGGCTGGGAAAGCCGATGCCGCTCGGGGACGGGTCCGTCTGCTGATCGAGGTTGGTGAGGAAGTCCTCGACGGCCTCCTGGCCGCGGGCTGAAAGGGCCCGGCCCTGCGGATCTGATGGCACGCCGACGAGCTGGGTTCCTGGCAGCCGGGATGTGAGATAGCCGGCGGCATCGGCGAGACGTTCCCCAGGTACGGCGACGGCGTCGCGCCACGGCCACAGCCGGGCCTCCCATGCGTCACGGGACTCGGGGGCGGGTTCGACGACGTCAAGGACAGCGATGCCCTCGATGCCGATCTCAGTGAGGATCTGGATCGCCTTTCCAGGATTGCCGGACAGTCCGGCCCCGGCCAAGTGCAGGCCACGCTCGGCTTCCTCGACCTCGCTCATCGCCCGCTCAGCGTTCACACTGGCCCGGGCAAGGTCATGCTGCCGGCCTGTGACAGTCTGCCGGGCGGTGTCGGCATCGGTGCCGGACCAGCCCGCGGCAATCGAGCGGAGCGGTGGCCGTTCCTCCGCCAGTTGGGTCTGGCGACTTGTGACCGTCGCACGCTCGGCGCGGACGCCTTCGAGTGATGCCTTCAGGTGGTCCCGTTCCCGCCGCTTCTGCTCTTCGTCTTCGATGAGACGTTTCGGGACGCGCAGCTCAGCGAGCCTGTCGCTCAGTTGGTCGCGCTGGTTCTCCGCCTCACCGCGGAGTTCCTTGATCGCTTTGGTGCTCTCCTCAAGCCGTTGATCTTCGTCATGGGCCCGGTGGAGTCTGCACGCGAGGTATCGTCGCCAGAATCCCCGTGCCTGCTTGATGGTCTCTCTTGCGGTCTGGCGCGCGGCGACTCCAGCGAGATCGGCCTCCTCCTCGGCCCGGGCAGCGGTGTCGTTCTTAACCGCGGTGGCGAGTTCGCTTTCATGCTGGAGGAACTTCCCACGTTGAGCGGTCTCGCTCGCGAGGTCGGCGTCCAAGCCCGCGAGCGCGATTAGGGAGTCGCCGATGGTCTCGGGTTCCATCTCGGTCATCTGCTGGCTGAGGAGCGACGGGACACGCGGTCGCATCTGGGTGTCCAGGTAGGTCAGGCAGCGTGGCGCGTCGCCGTAGAGAACTTCGGCCATCCTTCGGGCGGAGATCGGCTTCTTTGGTTCACTCTGCTGCCAGAGGGCGTCGGCCTGAAGGATGCGCTCCGCTTCGTTATCGGCATCTGCGACGTGCAGTCCCGGCGCCCAGCGAGCCTCGACAAAGGGGGCACTTGCGGAGACGCGGACCCAGACCGTTACTGAGTCCGGGCCGGGCTCCGCAGACCGAGCGAACACTCCGACGATGTAGCCATAGGGCGCGGGGGGAAATCTCTGAGCAGGATCGAGGCCAGCGGCATCGGGCTTGAACAGCAGGTTTGCGGCGTACCGTCCTCCATTCACCGACAGCCGCCACTGCGGATCGGCGAGCAGGACGGAAACGGCGGCCAGGAAACTGGTCTTTCCTGATCCGTTCGAGTCGCCCTGGGGGCCTGTTCCTGAGACCGCTACGAAGGTACCGGGGACTATGGGGACAGCGTGATTGGTGAGCCGGGCGATGTCGAAGGTCTGGAGGCCGACAAGGTGGCGGACGCCGACTACGCCGCGGCCTGCGGTCTCTTGCGAGTTCGTGACTACGCCCATCGCGAGGCCTCCGAGGTCGTTGCACGATACGGGTGGGCGCGCCGACGTCTGATCGAGTCGGCCAGCGAGCCGTGGGGCTCGGCGAGCAAGATGAGTTGCTCGAATAGGAAAGTGGTCGCTTGCTTGGTGAGCCGATAAAACTGAGCACCCGGAACTAGGCCCTTACCTGGCACTCGGCGTACGAGACCAGCGTCAGTGAGGCGCTGAACCGATTGTTCCACCTGAATGGCCTTTACGGCGCACCCTCGGAACTGCTCGTCGGGGACCGGCCGACCGTTCGTCCACGGTGCTTCGGAGGGAAGTTCGCCCTCGGCCCGAGGTATGGCCACGCTGAAAATGAGGATCAATGCAAGAACAGCACGGTCGGTGTCGGGAAGGATGCCGAGGCCGTCGTCGGCGAGTCGCAAGGCGATGGCGTCGTCGTAGCCGGAGATCAGGCCGTTCGGCCAGGTGATCAGGACGCGGCCTGAGGCGGCCAAGACATCTTCGACGACGCGACGCAGCGCAGGTTCCGCCAGTGCGGGCAAGAGGTGGGGCGGCACTGGGCTCCGGGCGTGGTCGAGTGCCGCCACGGCCGCATGGACTTGGGCTTGGCGTTGCTCTGAGAGCGCGGCTAGTGACGGTAGCATCAGCAGGCCTCCGGGCCGCCCGGCAGCCGATGATGCTCAGCGCGCAGGGCAGCAACGTCGTCTTCAGGCCACAGGGCGATGACTGGACCTAGTCTGATCACGCCGCTGTCCTTAGATCGCGAGAGAAGACCGCAAGCGGTCAGACGGCGTAGCGCAGCGCGGTGAGCGCCTCTTGTCCGTTGGCTGGAGCCCTCGGCAGCGGACGAGAATGCCTGCAGCGAGTCGAGGATTTCCGCCTCCGCGGCGGGAACGCCCGGGTAGAGAGACTGGTTGGGGTCGGGCCAGCACCATCGGATACACGCGGCGAGGACGAACAACTGGCTGGACGTCGGCAATCGAAAATGGGGTTCGTGAGCTTCCTGTCCAAGTAGATCCGACGTGGCCGGCCAGGAGACCGTCAGTGCGCGGGCCCCGTACTCGTCGCGGACTTCCGCCAGCGTTTGGCCAACGCGCAGGGCCGCGAACTTGATATCGGCCAGCTCTCGCGTGCTTCGGGGAAACGGACTGGTCCTCGTCACGCGCATCTTCGCGAGCAGGTAGGCAGGGTCATCTTCTAGAGTCATCGGTGGTTGTCAGCTCCATCGGGGAAGACTGGGGAAGAACACGGCTTATCTCGATCGGCGTGACATAGGTGACCTCAGCGACGGGATCGGTCAAGATCGCGGTGGAGAGCGTCGCGGTCAGGGGGCTGCCCGGCGCCGCGGACGCCAGAAGAACATCGACGACGATCTTTACGGCAGCGGGCCAGCCCGCCGCCCTGATGATGCTGGTCAGATCAGCTTCGTCACCCCCCTGGAGCGCGATCTCCATGGTGGCGATCCGCCGCGCGCGAGCTCGCTCCGAGCGCTGCTGGGCTTCCTCGATCGGGTCGCGGTCGGATGTGGTGGCCGTAGAGGGTGGAGGCCGACGCCGTGCAGGCCTGGGGCGGTACTGGTCGACGGCGTCGATCAAGTTCCCGACGCTAGTGGTCAGGGTTGGTGGGTCGAACACCGTCCGGGAGAAAACCTCGGACAACTGGCCCGCGCTCGATCTCTGAGCCGCCGTTCGGTATTGCTCTGGCGAGAGCATCGAGAAGTCTCTGCGGGTGCTGGCAAGACTGACCAATCGGTCCCAAAGCTCGCTGATCGCCTCGCAGTAGTGGGAGGCGGCCCTGATTAGCCGCTGTCCCGCTCCCATCAACTGGTGAAATCGGTCCGCGACGACCGTGACAAGCGCCTTGGCCTCGTTCAGCAGATCGGCGGCGGCTCGTTGACTCCTGCGTTTATCGAGGAGTTCCTCAATGGTTCTACTGCGTACCAGGCGCAGCAGATTGGCGGTGGTGATCGTTAGAGCATGCCGCGCCTGAGTGATTCGCTCGCTGACCTCGGCCTCGTCCAGGAGCCCATCCTCGATCTCGCGGGTAGTGCGGCTGAGCAGCAGAGCGATCTCCTGAATTCCGCCCTCGCGGTCGAGGCGGCCGAAGACGAGCAGAGCGACCGCGCTCATGTCGTTAATACGGTAGCGAACCTGATGCTGACGATCGGGGCCGTCGTTGGAGAGAAGCATGCCCGTTGAGATGAACACATTGATCCGGCTACCGACCTCGTCAGCAGAAAACTGCGGCACACATGCCGAGATCAACTCTCCACGCGTCAGTCCAGTGCCACTATCGAGGTCTCCGAAAGCTGCGTACACCGCTCGAGCGATCTCAAGCGCCCGAGAATTTTTCGTGACCGCACCAGCGTCGACGGCGATCGGTGCGACGAATGGATTGAAGCGCTCCTGAAGTGTGGTGCTGTCGTGGCCAGTGGAGAAATCGATGCCGATCTGGCCAGAAGAGTAGTCATGGGGGCTGTGTGCTGCCATCGACAGTAAGAGTACTTCAGACTCTCGCATGCCTGCTGAGGTTGCAGGTATTACTGCCCACGACGCAGTCGATCACACTACAAAGCCCAATCGAAACCCTAATTCCGGCCGGGCCGTAATGAATCGTGAACCTAACGACCGCCTCCGCTTATCGGGTCCGCTTCGCCCGCGAGAAAGATCAGGCCGGTCGGGCAGACACGATTGAGTACACCGCCCAGCAGCGTCTCCTCGGCGACCAGGACGGTGCCTGGAGCATGGTCTCGTTTGTCCCCGACCTCCGACATGGTGGTCACTTGGGACACCTTCACCGTCTTCTCCCTCGCACACGAACGCACCGATCCTGTGCTGCTCTCCAACGGCAGCAACGCCTGGAAGGGCATCATGCCTGGCCCGCGGTGCCTGCTGCCGTCCATTCCGAGCTCGGCGAGATGGCCGAAGGCGTCGCCGTGGAGCTCCACACAGACGGTGCCGGAGTTTTTACTTTGTGGGTGCCGGATCTCAACCGGGAGCTCCGCGAGGAGACCCGGCAGAGATTTGCCCTGCCGCTTCGTCGAACTCTGGCTGATGGGTGACTGTTCTATCCGGCCTGCGCTTCCTCGCTCACTACGCCCGGGACTACGCCTACGCCGGCGACGATGCGCTGATCCGCGCCGCTACCTGCAACTCTTCCCAGGGACGCCGCGTTGAGCTCAGCACGGACGGAGCGATGGGCCCCTCTCGGCTCGTCACTTTGACGCGCGCCGTCCCGATTCCCATCACGGAACGCGCTGCCCCCTTGGACGGCCTCGCTAGCGATGGCCCGCAGCTCGTCTCTGCGGCCGCGTACCTGGTTGGTGACCTGATGTGCACCCTCGGTCATCCTGACGTCCTGCACATCACCACTGAAGGCAGGTTGCTCCAACTCGGTGGTGGGGTCACACGGACGCGAACAACAAATGGGCGTTTGGGTCTGGTGCGAAGACCCTTTAAGTGGCGCGGTAGTGGTGCGGCACGGCGTCGGCACGCCAGGACAAGGGTCCTGAACCCAGCTGTACAACGTCCGCGGCAGTAGCGGAAGTTTCTTTTGGTGCACAACGCGCGGCCGTCCCGTCCTAGGCTCGCTTCCTCGTCCATCCAGTGTCCATGTGTGCCCTGCCTGGGCGCTCGTCGGCTCATGAAGAACGCCGGGACCTGGCAACGGGTGTAAGTGCACGGCGGCTCGAGAGAAGCGATACGTCCTTCGTGCTCCTATCCCGCTGAAGATTTTTCAGTACAGACTGCTGGGTCTCTGGTGTCCAGAAAATCTTGAGGCTCTCGCGCGCCCGAGTGACGGCCGTGTAGAAGATGCTGTGTGTGATGTCGTCCTCGTTGGCATCGGTGATGACGATCTTCACTGAGTCGTACTCGAGGCCTTGCGCCTTGTGGATTGAGACAGCGTAGGCGACCTGGAACGGCACGGAGGTGTTGAGCGAATCGTCGTCCTCATCGCTGATGTCGTGGTCGTATACGGAGAAGCGCACGGTCGAGCCCTCCACCCACTCGAGCTCTCCGCCGCCGACGTCGATCTCGGTGAGCAGTCGATCCAGTTCGATGTCGAACTGGATCTGACCTGGGGCGTCGTCGATGTGGACGATCCGGCCCTTCAGGTTGTTGTAGATCACCGGCCGAAACCGCTCGGTCTCATGGAACAGGACAGGGTCGCCGACCTTGTAGGTGGAGACACGCCAGGTCGTCGCCGGGTTCGGGTTGCTGCTCTGGAGGAAGCGGTTGACGTTGTTGATGCCGTACAACCCGTCGTAGTTCAGGCACAGGATGATCTCATCCTGTGCCTCAGGCTCGAACAGAGACTTGTCGAGCACGGTCGAGTAGTGGTTGCGGGCGATGGCCTCGGCGATGTCGTCCTCGAGGTTGCGCACCTTGCCCCAGAAGCTCAGGAGCGACTCGCTGGTGGTTCGGAACGGCGTCGTCAGCTCGAACACCGAGGTGCTTGGGATGAACGAACGGATGATGCTGAACCAGTTGCCGAACCGGATCGACTCGATCTGGTAGACGTCGCCGACTAGGACAAGCAACTTGAAGGACGTCTTCTCCAGCACCTTGAGCAGGTCAGCGTTGCTGACGATGCTGCACTCGTCGATGACCAGAAGGTCGTACTCCAGATCCGAGGCGGTCTGGTAGATCTGGCTGCTGATCGTCCGGAAGGTCGAGCACTGAGCAGTGACCCTGCGCTTGAGGTTGTCGATCGCCGGGTTGGTGTGAGCCAAGAAGAGCTTGGTCTTGTCGTTGAAGTAGTTCGCGATGTGATCGACCATCGTTGACTTGCCCGTGCCGGCCGCGCCGTAGACCAGGGCCACCCTCGACTGGCTGAACAGGCGCTTGAGCGCGTCTCTCTTGGCCTCGTCGTCGATGCCGCGAGGCGCCTCATCCAGCCAGCGCTCGACGGCTACCGTGTAGCCGTCGAGCCCGGACGAGGCATACTCCTGGAGCTTCTCGACGATGGCGACAGTGCCGTCTTCGTACCCGCGGATGAAGACGTGGCCCTTGTCCTGCACCAGCTGGCGCTCGGTGTGCTTGTAGTAGAGCAAGCCGTTGTAGGTGGCGATCAACTTGGCGACGTCTCCGAACTCCTCGAGATCGGAGACGGGCGTGTAGAGCATTCCGTGGCGGTCGACGTTGTTTCGCACTCGCCGAGCGAGCAACTCGTGATTTCGGCCGGTCGTGTCGAGGCTCTCAACGAGGTCCCAGTAGCGCGGGTTGTGTCCCGGCAGCGAGGTGCAGAAGGGCATCTGGTCGAACGGGATGCAGCCGTAGAGCAGGTTCAGCCCGGACAGACGGCCGCAACTCTCCCAGTTGTACTGCGTCCTGAGAACCTGGTTGTGCATCCGAAGCATGAGGTAGCGGATGACGTTGTGTCCCGGAGCGGCCGACCGCACGATGCGGCGTGCCTCGTCCAGTACTGGGAAGATTTGCGCCTTGGTGACACCGACCGTGCCCTCGGCCTTGGTCGCCGCGTACTTGTCGTCGGGCATGTTGATGAGATCGAGCAGGCTGCCCGAGCCCACAGTCAGGCCCCGCATCAGGTAGCTGTACTCGGTGGAACTGCTCCGGACTTTAATGGTGATGCCCAGGAGGCGCGCGAAGTTGTCGAACTCGCAAGGTCGGATCGACACCTCCCATTCACCGATGATCGTGATCGGCATCGTCTGGTGGAGGACGTCGATCGAGTCACGCTGGAGCGTCAAGATGGCCGAGTACTTATCGGTCATGTCGATGTCGGTGAACGCGATCATGCGGTCGAACTTGCTGACCTGGTTGACGGCTCGGTAGAAGGTGACCTCGTAGTAGATGCGTCCGCCGACGAGGAACGGGCGCGTCTTATGGATGTAGTAGCGATGCCGCGCTCCGCTGCCCGACCCCGTCGAACGCAGTGCCTCGATCCGGGCGGCGATCTTCTCGTGGTACTCGCGCAGCGACGGGTCGAGATCGACCGGGAACGACTCCAGGTTTGCCAGCACGGCGATCCCGCAGCTGTCCCATAGCAGGGTGCGGATGCGCAGGAGGTACTCGTAGTATTTGAGCATCAGGCGCTCGGAGGCGTCCCCGTCCAGCGTGTAGTGCGACGCACTGATCTGGATGAGCTTGTGGAACTTCCCGAGAAAGTTCAGCTTGGCCTTGGCCTTGACGAAATCGAGTCCTGGATCGATTGCCGCGTAGTTGTACTCAGCGTCATCCGTGCCCGTGTGCAGACGGACGGCGACGCCTTCGACCAGGTTCCGAAGCTGAGCAAGGACGTTCTGGGACAGTAGGGCGCGCTGATCCGTCAGCGAGTCGATGTTCCGACAGATCGCCTCATCCGTGCTCTGGATGTGCTCGACGACCGTGGTCATGAACCTTCACCCTCCCCGCTCCGCTGGCCGTCCCGTCGAGTGCCTGCTGCTTTGCTCCAACTCACGCCTGTTCGGCATGAGGGCGGTCATCATCGCCTTGAACTGCGTGCCATAGTTACGGTACTTGAGGTGCAGCAGCTCATGGACGTGACGGTCGAGAGTGCGACCCAGAGCAGAGCAACCCGGGGCTCACCTTCACGCCGTATCGACGTGGGTCATACGCTAGATGCTGGTGCGGGTGACGGCCATCCCGATTACGATCTGCGGCAGATCGTCATGATGATCATTGGACTTGCCGAACGACCGAAACCCCGCCGCTGGTGGTCATCGGTGGCCTGCTCGGCGGGCACGACCTGGCTGAACTCGTCGTGAGAGACGGCTTGGTCGGCGTCCTCGGTCTCGAAATAGGTACTCGTCGTGGCGAAGAACAACAGGTCCACCTGAAGGTTCAGCAGGAGAGCGACCTGGTGGAACGCCTCTTCTTCGAGCTTGGCGGAGATCTACGGCGGCCAGTCCATCGCCCGATACAGGCATTGTCGCGGGTTGATGGCAGTCCGTCGGTCACCACATCCTCGTTCACCCAGCCGCGAGCTTGGGGGACGGTGCCAGAGCCCGGTCGGTGACCAGCGCGAACAACACCCGCTCCGCCGACGGGTCGAGTCGTCGGTCCGTGAGCAGCCGTTTCATCGTCGTGCCGATCTGAAGCCGCTGTCATAGCGCGTCCAGCACCCAGATGCCGCCCAGTGGCCGGGATTCGATGAACGCTAGGCTCTCGGCCGATGAGGCCCGGGTCGCGTCGGGGCTAGTGCCTCGTCCAGGAACGTTCTTCGGGAAATTGATCTTTAGGGGGGTGTGGCCCAGGCTGCTTCCGAGTCGAGTCTCGGAGGTGCTGTGGTGGGGCGTTCCCCGGAGGTGTTCGTCCGGCCGGTGACGATGGCCGAGGGGCAGCGGTTGCAGCGGATCGGGCGGACGGCCAGGGAGCCGGTGAAGCTGCGGGGGGCGATCGTGGTGCTGATGTCGGCGCAGGGGCAGCCGGTGCCCGATATCGCGCATCTGCTGGCTTGTTCGCCGGAATACGTGCGCGGTGTGATCCACGACTTCAACGAGGTCGGGTTCAAGGCGCTGGACCCAAAATGGAGCGGGGGCAGGCCCAGGACGATCAGTGATGCGGTTCGTCGCCGGATCTGCCTGATCGCCCGGTGCTGCCCCCGTGACCTGGATCTGCCGTTTGCGACCTGGTCGCTGTCCAAGCTCGCCGAGCACCTGGTGGCCGTGGGCGTGGTCGCCTCGATCAGCCGCGAGAGTGTCCGGCAGATCCTGCGCGAGGGCGGGATCAGCTGGCAGGCCACCAAGACCTGGAAGGCCTCCAATGATCCCGACTTCCAGGCCAAGATGGCCGCTGTGCTGGACCTTTACGACAACCCGCCGGCCGATGGGCGGGTGGTCTGCGTCGATGAGTTCGGCCCGTTGAACCTGCAGCCGCGCTCCGGCCGCACGTGGCGGCCCGAAGACGAGCCGGCCCGGCAGCGGGCGACCTTCCACCGCTACGGCGGGGTGCGGCACATGCTCGCCGCCCTGGACCTTGTCACCGGGAAGATGGTCTACCGGATCCGTCACCGTAAACGCCGGCGCGAGTTCCTGTCGTTTCTGAAGGTGCTGCGGGAGCGCTGGCCCTCCCAGAAGTTGTATGTGATCCTGGACAACTTCTCTCCGCACAAGCATCCCCAGGTCCGCCGGTGGGCGGCCGGCAACGACGTCGAGCTGGTGTTCCTGCCGACCTATGCCTCCTGGCTGAACTGGATCGAGTGCGAGTTCACCGCGTTGCGCTACTTCGCGCTCAACGGCACCGACCACCACACCCACGCCGAGTGGGGCACCGCGATCGGTGACTACGTGCGCTGGCGCAACGCCCGAGCTCTGCCCAAACGCCACTTCGCCCCTGACTCGGTCATCCGGACGTGGACGGATTACAAGATCAACGTTGCCTGACGAGGCACTAGGGCCTGTTCTTAGTTCAGATCATGGGAGGGCTGGCAGGCTGCGGAGCCAGA